>NZ_KI914881.1:0-7307 GCF_000520555.1 Arthrobacter sp. Br18
GCAAAGCCGTCCACGCGGGTTCGAATCCCGTCCCCACCTCCAGTACAGTGAAAGCACCCAGAACAATGGGCGATTGGCGCAGCGGTAGCGCGCTTCCCTGACACGGAAGAGGTCACTGGTTCGATCCCAGTATCGCCCACGAAAGCGTCCCTTCGGGACGCTTTTTTTGCGGACGTAGCTCAGCTGGCTAGAGCACCACCTTGCCAAGGTGGATGTCGCGGGTTCGAATCCCGTCGTCCGCTCCATTCGTGGCCGTCACGTGATCAGTTTCAGCCCGATCACACAGCCCACGATGCCCAGTACCAGGGCGATTTTCAGAAGCGACGCCTGCTCCCCGCCGAATGCCATCGCGTAGGCGACGGTCAGTGAAGCCCCGATCCCCACCCACACCGCGTAGGCGGTTCCCACGGGCAGGGTCCGCATGGCCCAGGCGAGGCCCGACATGCTCAGGATGAGTGCGCCGCCGAACACCAGGGTTGGCCCCGTCCTGGTGAATCCCTCCGATCTGCCGAGCGCGGTGGCCCAGACCGCCTCGAGCACCCCGGATATCACCAGAATCAACCACGCCATGCTCGTCCGCCCTCCGATTCGCTGCCCCGGTGCCACTCCATCGTGGCCCCTGGGACACCGTCTGGTGGGGTGTTCACCGTCGGCCACATGTCCCACCCTCCCACAGGGCCCCGGTCGTCGGGCCGGGAGAGAGCTACGGCATACGCGTCAACATTCCCAGGAGCGAACAGCCAGCAAATCATCAGGCAAGTCGGCTACGATCGACAGCGAAGGGGACGGGATTCCGTTCCCACGGATGAAAGGAGGTGCCTGTTGTCTTTATTTGACGGGCTCAAAGGCAAAGCCGGTGCATTGAAGGAAAAGGCAACCGCACTGGTTGGCTCGAATTCCGGAAAAGTGAAGAACGGTATCGGAAAGGCCGGCCATTTCGTCGATGGCCGCACCGGTGGCAAGTACTCCAAGCACATCACCGGGGTTCAGGCCAAGGCCTCCACACTGGTCGACAATGTCGAGAAGACCCACAAGTCAAACGGGACCGATCGCACTGTCATCCGCGATGAAGGCACCGGAACCGCGGGTCCTTCCACCCCGGCCTAGACGCCTGCAGCACGATCAAAGAAGCGCCGGTCCCGCCGTGAGGCGGAGCCGGCGCTTTTGTGTGTGCTGGGCCTTCAGCCCGCGTCGCTCCCCTGGCGGGCCAGGGCTGTGAGACGGGACACGGCGCGGTAGTACTTCTTCTGGTAGCCGCCGTGCATCATCTCGTCGGTGAACAGCTTGTCGAATGTCTCCCCACTGGCCAGTACCGGCACGTCACGGTCGTAGAGCCGGTCCGCGAGGACCACGAAGCGCAGCGCCACCGCCTGCTCGGTGATGGTCCTCACGTTGTGCCAGGCAACGGCGTCGACGCCGTCGAGAAGCTGCCGGTACCTGCTCGGGTGCACCCCGGCCAGGTGGTCGATCAGTTCCGTGAAGCCGTCCTCCGCCAGCGTGCCACCGGAAAAGCCGCGGATGCGGTCGCGCAGTCCGGCCTCGGTCAGGGGCTGCGGCGCCTGCGGCAGGCCCCGGTGGCGATAGTCGTCGCCGTCGATCCGTGACACGTCGAACTGGTCGGCGAGCACCTGGATCTCGCGCTGGAAATCCACTGCGGCGAACCGGCCGTCACCGAGTGAGCCGGGCAGGGTGTTCGACGTCGCGGCGAGTTTCACTCCCGCGTCCGCGAGTTCGCGCATCAGCCGGGACATCAGCACCGTGTCCCCCGGATCGTCGAGTTCGAACTCGTCGATGCAGACGAGCCGGTAGCCGCTGAGCGCGTCGACTGTCTTGCGGAAGGACAGGGCCCCCACCAGGTTGGTGTATTCGACGAACGTGCCGAACGCCTTGGGCCCGACGGACGCGTGCCAGAGGGAAGCCAGCAGGTGGGTCTTGCCGACGCCGAAACCGCCGTCGAGGTAGATTCCCGCCCGGGAAGGAGTCTTCCTGGCGCCGAACAGCTTCCGGAATCCCGAGGGCTCCGGTTCGTTGACGGACGACGCGAAGCCGCGCAGCGTCCGTACTGCTGCTGACTGGGAGGGCTGCTGCGCATCGGGGCGGTAGCTGTCGAAGGACACCTCCCCGAACCGTGGCGACGGATAGAAACCGTCAAGAAGCTGATCGACCGAGACCTTCGGCACTCGCTGCGTCAGGTGCTCTATGTTCGCCACAGGGTAGGACCGCTTTCTTTGCCGGGGATGGTGGGTGCGCCGGCGGGCTGCCTCGCTACGTCAGAATACGGCACTGCCGCGGTGCGGCCACCTCGCCGGGCGCGGGCTTGCGCCCGGTGGCGGCCTGGTCGTCCCGTGGAGCCCGCGGAGGGCGGCCCGGAAGTATTCGGGCTCCCGCGTGGTTAGGCTAGGAGGAAACCAACCCCCAGGAGAAAGGTCGCCATGACGATCGGGAACGACCCCCAGGAGAAATTTGCCGCCTATGCCCATCCGGAGCGACTGGTGTCGACGCAGTGGCTCGCCGAACATTTGGGAGCCGAGGGACTGGTGGTGGTGGAGTCCGACGAGGACGTGCTGCTCTACGAGACCGGGCACCTCTCGGGAGCAGTCAAAATCGACTGGCACACCGAACTCAACGACGAGGTCGCGCGCGACTACGTGGACGGCGCCGGCTTCGCGGAGCTGATGTCAGCCAAGGGTATTTCCCGGGACTCGACCGTGGTGATCTACGGTGACAAGAGCAACTGGTGGGCGGCATATGCCCTTTGGGTGTTCGCCCTCTTCGGACACGAGGACGTCCGGCTGCTCGACGGCGGGCGCGACAAATGGGTTGCCGAGGGCCGTGCCCTGACCACCGACCGTCCCGTCGTCTCCCCCACGAAGTACCCCGTCATCGAGCGGAACGACGCCCCCGTGCGGGCGTACCTGAACGATGTCCTCGGCCACTTCGGCAACCCGCTGATCGATGTCCGCTCACCAGACGAGTACACCGGGGTCCGCACGCACATGCCCGCCTACCCGGAAGAAGGCGCCATGCGCGGCGGCCACATTCCCACCGCCGCGTCCGTTCCGTGGGGGCGCGCGGCAGCCGAGGACGGCACCTTCCGCCCACGCGAGGAACTCGATGCCATCTACCGGGACGAGGCCGGGTTGAAGACCGGCGACGACGTGGTCGCCTACTGCCGCATCGGCGAGCGCTCGAGCCACACCTGGTTCGTCCTGGCTCACCTGCTGGGCTTCGACAGGGCCCGCAACTACGACGGTTCCTGGACGGAGTGGGGAAACGCCGTCCGCGTGCCGATCGCCAGGGGGGCCGAGCCCGGCACCGCCCCTGCACGCACCGCGAACGCGGCGTCGGGGACAAGACCGTGAGCAACGAAACGCTGCCCCGCCAGCTCGCCGACATCGTGGACGATTTCCAGGAACTCACCGAACCTGACCGGCTTCAACTGCTGCTCGATTTTTCACGCGGTCTTCCGAACCTTCCCGTGCGCTTCTCGGAGCACCCTGAGCTCCTGGAGCAGGTCGTGGAGTGCCAGACTCCCCTTTTTTTGGCCCTGGAGATCGGCGAGGAGCCGGACCGGCCGGTCCATCTGTTCTTCTCCGCTCCCCCGGAAGCGCCGACGACGCGCGGCTTCGCGGGCGTCCTCCTCGAGGGGCTCGACGGCCTTCCTGCCGCCGAGGTCCTGGCCGTGCCCGACGACGTCCCCGACCGGCTCGGCCTGACCCGCGCTATCACTCCCCTGCGCATGAGGGGCATGACGGCGATGCTGGGCAAGATCAAGCGGAGGATCCGCGAAGCAGGGGTCTGATGCCCGGCGGCGGTGACAGCACCGGTCACAGCGGGCGATGACGATCCCGCCGGACGGGCGGCACGAACCTCAGGCGGATCCCGTCGGCCGGACCCGGCCTCCCGGCATCGCCTTCTCGTGAAGCAGGGCATTGAGCCAGGCGGTCACCGTGCCCTCCCAGCGCCCGGGAGCCACGTTCCACTCCTTGGTATGCCGGGCACGGTGGAACCTCTCGAAGGTCACGAAGGCGGGGTTCCGCTCGGCGAGCTGGGCCGAGGCACCGACCGGAACGAACTCGTCGTCCTCGCTGTGCAGGATCAGTGTGGGAATGGTCAACTGCTCGGCGCGGGCAATCCAGTCCATACTCTTGAGATCGAGTGGGGCCGCGAGGCCGGTGATCCGCTTCGCGGCGTCGTTGGCCAGCAGCCACTGGCCGAGCCTGCCCACGGGAGCCGGAATCTTGTTGAGTTCGGCATGGTGCGCGAGCACCTCGATCCAGTTGATGACCGGTCCGTTGAGCACCAGCGCGCTGATCCGCCTGCGGTGCCGCGAGAGGTCTGCTGTCTGGAGGGCGATTGCACCGCCCATCGACCATCCGAACAGCACCACCTGCCGCGCCCCGGCTGACACCGCGTAGTCGATCGCGGCCTCGACGTCGCGCCATTCGGTCATGCCGAGACCGTAGCGGCCGTCGGGTGCCGAGGGGGCCTCGCCGTCGTTGCGGTAGGAGATCGCGAGGCTGGTCAGGCCGAGGCCCCGGGCCGTGTGCAGCGCCCGCAGGGCCTCCGCCCGATCGGCTCCCCTGCCGTGGATCAGCACCGCCCAGGTCTCGGCGGTGAACTCCGCGCGCACCAGCCACGCCGGAGCCGTGCCGCCGTCGACGGGGATCCTCACCTCCTCATCCGCAAGCCCGAGGTCCGAGGGTACCGAGTATGCGGCGCCGCTCCACCAGCCGCGGGTCGCAGCTGCGAGGTCCCCCGAGTAGACCTTCTCCACCTCGCGCTGCACGGTGCCCTCACGGGGAACGTAGGAGCGGATCGCACCGATCCGCGCGTGGCCCGATCCGCGCCCGAAGTAGAGGCTGTAGGTCCCTTCGACAGTGGTGTCGTCGTTCGCCGGGAGGATCACCTGCTGCCCGGTGCCCGTGGCGACCACGGCTAGGATGTCGAGGTTCTCCACCCGGTCCCGCGCCGGGATCACGATCTGGCGGGCGAAGTGCGCGGCGAGACCGGACGCGGCGCCTGCTGCCGACGACGTAAGGACTGCTCCGATCCCGACACCGAGCGCAGTCCACTTGATCCACGGGGAGGTGCCGGGCTCCGCTCCCACGGGCCCTGCCTGATTTCTTGACATACCCACATTCTTACCCGCGGGACGTGGGAGCGTCGATTCGGCGCGCAGGGCCACTTCCAGGGTGGGGCTGATTCACGGACGATACCCGGCTAATGTTTTGGGCATGAACCAGACAATCGTGGTACTGACCGAGGAAGCACTCACCGATGCCGACGCGTTGAACCTGCAGACACTGCAGGGCGAGGACGCCACGGAGTTCGTGCTGCTGGTCCCTGAGGACCGCGCCACGTCGGTGGTGGGTGATTTCCTGCACCACCTGAGCCTGCTGGAGCTCGCCGAGGCGTTCCGCAGCCTCTCGAAGGAGCAGCCCGCAGCAGGCCGGGCCGCCCCCGTGAGCGCGCTTGAAGGTTCCCTCGAAACGGCGAGGCAGCACGGGCTCGCCCTGACCGGAAGGATCGTGGCCGGAAGCGCGGTGAAGGCCCTCGTGGCAGCTGCACAGGAGACCGATGCGTCCCAGGCGGTGGTGATCACCAGGCCGCACGCCGTCGCCGACACGTTCCACCGGGACTGGGCCAACCAGGCCCAGGATCAACTCGGCATCGCGGTGCTGCACCTCTATTCCGGCTCGGGATTTATTGGCGGCTCGTAGGCGTTGAACCAGATATGACCGCAACGAATGATGTTCCCCGGCCCGAGGTTTCCAAGAGCGACGACGAGTGGCGGCAGGAACTGACGCCCGAGGAATTCCGGGTACTCCGGAAGGCCGGCACCGAGCGCCCCTTCACCGGCGAGTACCACGACTCCCACACCGAGGGGGTCTATCAGTGCCGCGCCTGCGGGCAGGATCTTTTCACCAGTTCCGAGAAGTTCGACTCGCACTGCGGATGGCCGTCGTTCTGGGCGCCGCTGGCCGAGGAGCGGGTGCGCTACCTCCACGACCGTTCGCTCGGCATGGAACGCATTGAGGTGCGCTGCGGCCGATGCGATTCCCATCTCGGCCATCTGTTCAAGGGCGAAGGATTCCAGACGCCGGTAGACCAGCGCTTCTGCATCAACTCGATCTCGATGAAGCTCGTGCCGTCGGTGGCCGCCGAATAGTTCGGAACGGCCGGTCCTGCCGACTCCCACCCGCCTCTCCCGTCGCGTGCGAGCCGCTCGCCGGCGAGCCGGGCAGGGCAGCCGGAGGGCACCTGATGCTCCCAGCGTGCGCTGTGCTCCCGAGAATAAGGTTTTGTGATGCTCGAGCCTATTTAGCGTAAGGGACGCTTTATCGTTGCTACGCTCGTGTGGACACGACGCTAACGCCCGAAGAATCCCGGGCCGGGACCGAAAGCAGCGAACATGACCTCGACACCACTGGCACCGACAGTCCACACGACACCAGCTCCACACCTCCATCCCGCCTGGCTCGCCCTCAAAGCCGCCGCCACCGAATTCCAGGGCCTCCAGGTCAAGGACGGTTCCATTCCCGAACCGGGAGACCATGCCTGTGCGTCGACACTGACGGACGTCCTCACCGGTGCGGTGCGTGAGCTGCTGCCCCTTTTTCCCCACGACGCGGCGTACCTCGAGCTGGTCCTCGCGGACCTGCAGGCCTGGGAAACCGGAGGGTTCGGGATTCCTGATTTCCTCGACTCACTGCTGGCCTTCCAGCCGCAGCAGCACCGCGTCGACGGCCTGCAGCACCTGGTCCTGTTCCCGATGTACACACAGAACGGCAGTTCGAGCCGCCTCATCGAGGCAGTGCTGATCGAGGTGCTCTGGCCGGAGTTCATCGCCGAACTCGACGCCGGCGACTACTCGAACGGACTCTTCGTCCCGATCCGCTTCATCGACTTCACACCGGGGTACGACACGAACTCGGCGGTCCTCTTTCCCGAGACCGTGGCCGTCCGACGGACCCCGACGTTCACCTGGGGGGCGATCTTCGCGGACCGCGAAGCCGCCCGTTTCCGCAGGGTGGTGCGTGCCGCGGCGGACATCACGCGCCTGGAACTGCCGGAGGAGGCACGCCAACTGCTGGAGGACCAACAGCTCACCGAGAAGACCTTCGTGATGTGGGATCTCATCCACGACCGCACCCACATGCGGGGGGACCTGCCCTTCGACCCGTTCATGATCAAGCAGCGCATGCCCTTCTTCCTCTACTCGCTGGAAGAACTTCGGTGCGACCTCACGGCGTTCCGCGAGTCCGTGAGGATCGCCCAGGACGACGACGCCGGCGGCCTCGTCC
>NZ_KI914881.1:7407-23784 GCF_000520555.1 Arthrobacter sp. Br18
CCCGCCGGCACGCCCGGCTCGTGCAGTACGCCGTCATCTTCGACCGCATCTTCCGCTTCTCCATCACCGGGTCCCGCGTCCGCAACTACGACGGCCTGGGTGGGCAGCTCCTGTTCGCGTGGATGCACCAGCACCGGGTCCTGCACTGGACCGACACCACACTGACGATCGACTGGGACGAGGCCGCCGGCGTCGTCGTGGCCCTCGGCGAGGAGATCGAACAGCTGTACTGGCGCTCGATCGACCGCCCCAAGATCGCGCACTGGCTCGCCGCCTACGAACTGGTGTCGAGCACCGTCACACCGCATCCCGCATCGGTCTGGGCGAAAGGACCCGATGCGCTTGCACTGACAGGGCCGGCCCGGGGGCTGACCGACGCGGTCCTCGACGACGAGTTCCCCCTGTCGATGTTCTTCGAGGCGCTGGAGCGCAAGATGAAGCCGGTCATCGAGTCGACCGCCGGGATCACCGGAGCTGCCGGGTGACCGGCACCGCGGAGGTGCCAGGGAAAGGCGCAGCGGACGCTACCGGAGCCGGTTGGTCCTCTGCATCCACGGCGGGCGAGGCACTTTCCGGCAGAACCGTCGTCGTGGCGGGCGCCACGAGTGCGGCGGGCGTCGCGGTTTCCCGCCGTCTGGCGGCCGGTGGAGCCCGGGTGGTGAGCATCGGATCCGATGCGGGGCGGCTCGAGGCCGCCCTGGGCAGCATTCCCGGCGTGGATCAGCGCGTGTGCGATCTGACGGACGCCGCGGCGGTGCGGTCCCTGGCCGCGCAGCTTGCGAGGGATTACGACGGCGGCGTCTCGGTTCTGGTGCATCTGGTGGGCGGGTGGCGCGGCGGACAGGGGATTCCCACGCAGTCGGACGAGGACTATGCCTTCCTGCACTCCTCCGTCTTCGCCACTCTGTTCAACACCAGCCGGGCTTTCTATGATCAGCTGGCCGCAAATGACGGGCGGCTGACTGCGGTATCCGCCGCCGCCGTCGAGCATCCCACTGCGTCCGGTGCGTCCTATGCAGCGGTCAAGGCAGGGGTCGAGGCCTGGCTGCGGGCCGTGGCGGACGGTTTCGGGAAGGACGGAACGTCTGCCGCGTCGACTGTGCTGGTGGTCAAGGCACTCGTGGACGAGGACATGCGCCGAGCCCAGCCGGAGAGGAAGTTCCCGGGATTCACCCCGGTGGAGCAACTGGCCGACGCCATCGCCGCCCTGGTGGCGCAACCGGCGGCATCGGTGAACGGCAGACGCTTCACCCCCGCGGAGCTCCTGGCACTGGCGGGCCGGGACACCGGGCCGGCTGGGGGATAATGGGACGGTGACTGAAACTCTTTCGACCCTCCCGCCGCTGCACGACGCCAACGTGCGCGGATTCGCATCCGACAACTACTCGGGCGTCCACCCGGAAGTCCTCGCCGCCCTCGCTGCGGCCAACGGCGGACACCAGGGGGCCTACGGCGACGACGTCTACACCCTGCACCTCCAGCAGGTCATGGAGGGCCATTTCGGCGAGGGCATCTCCGTCTTTCCCGTCTTCAACGGCACCGGCGCGAATGTCCTGTCGCTGCAATCGATCCTGCCCCGCTGGGGCGCCGTCGTCTGCCCGCAGACCGCCCACATCAACGTCGACGAGAACGCCGCCCCCGAGCGGGTAGGGGGCATCAAGCTGCTGCCCGTCCCCACCCCGGACGGCAAGCTCACTCCCGAACTCATCGACCTCGAGGCCTGGGGCTGGGGCGATCCGCACCGCGCACAGCCGCTTGCGGTGTCCATCACGCAGACCACGGAACTCGGCACGCTGTACTCGGTCGAGGAGATCCGGGCCATCGCCGACCACTGCCACGCCCGGGGCATGCACCTGCACATGGACGGCGCACGCCTGGCGAACGCCGCAGCCGCGCTCGGCGTCCCGCTCCGGGCCTTCACACGCGATGCCGGCGTCGATATCCTGTCCTTCGGCGGCACCAAAAACGGGCTCATCTTCGGCGAGTGCGTGGTGGTGCTCAACGAGCAGGCGTCGACAGGGCTCGACTACCTGCGGAAGATGAACATGCAGCTCGCCTCGAAGATGCGGTTCGTCTCGGCGCAGCTCATCGCGCTGCTCGAAGGTGACCTGTGGCTTCGCTCGGCGGCCCATGCCAATGCCATGGCCGCGCGGCTCACCGAGGCGGTGCGGAACATCGAGGGCGTCCAGCTGACCCAGGAGACCCGGGCCAATGCGGTCTTCGCCATCCTGCCGCCCGGCGCTGCGGACCGTATCCGGAAGCACTTCCGGTTCTATGACTGGGACCAGCAGACGCGCGAGGTGCGCTGGATGTGCTCCTTCGACACCACGGAGGACGACGTCGACGCGTTCGCCGCCGCCATACGGCGCGAACTGGGGAGGTAGCAGCACCCGTCGCCGCCGCGGCACGGGATTACCGGCGCGTCGCTGGCGGGTTCCATGCCCGGCAGGGCATAACCTGCGGTAGTGAGCGCAATCGGCGGCCTTCGAGAGGTCCCCCAGGAATTCCTGAGTGCCCTGTCCGGACTCCGCGGGGCTGAGTGTCGCAACGAGCTGCGCCTTGAGGAGCTGCCCGTGCCGTCACGCCTGGCCCCCTTCGCCGTCGCCCTCGGCGCCGAGGTCTTTTCCCCCCTGCATCTGGTGCCGCCGCCCGCCCCGTACCGCCACGGTCCCGCCCGGCTTGGTCCTTCCTCCCGCGAACCCGAGGAGCTCGCCACCGGGCGGTTCATCCTCCTTCACGATCCGCAGGGCCCTGACGTGTGGAACGGGACATTCCGGGTAGTGACGTATATCCGTGCGCAGCTCGAGGCGGACATGGGCAATGACGCCCTGCTCGGTTCCGTCGCCTGGACGTGGCTCGTGGAGGCCCTCGAGAATCACGGCGCCCCCCATCACAGCGCGGGAGGCACAGCAACACGGATCCTGTCGGAGAGCTACGGCACCCTCGAGGAGCGCGCCGACACCATCGACATCGAGCTCCGCGCCTCCTGGACTCCCGCCACGGAGGACGTCAGGAGTCACCTGGAGGCCTGGTCCGACATGGTGTGCGCCTTCGCCGGCATCCCTCCGCTGCCCGAGGGCGTTACCACGCTCCCCCACCGCAGAAGCTAGTGCCGGCGAAGCTAGTGCCGCTCATCCCCGCACCCGCACCGTCCTGTACCGCCCGGACCCCGGTGCCGTGCGGCACGGGCAGCAATTCGGGCGGGGATAGACTGAAATCACCATGAGTTCCCAGACTTCCGAGCAATCGGGCAACATCCCCGCCCCAGAAACCCCTCCATCCGTTGAGTCCCCGGCAGAGACTGCTCCGCCGCTGTCGGTGCTGACCGACCCGCGCGACGGCGTTCCCCTCGTGATCGATACGCTTCCGGGGCTCGAGCGTGCGGCAGCTGCCATCGCAGCCGGGACCGGCCCGGCGGGAGTGGACGCCGAACGGGCGTCGGGATTCCGCTATGGGCAGCGGGCTTTCCTCGTGCAGATCCGCCGGGAAGGCGCAGGCACCTGGCTCATCGACCCCGAGCCTTTCAGCGACCTGCGCATCATCGATGACGCCCTCGAGGGGGTCGAATGGATCCTGCACGCTGCCAGCCAGGACCTGCCGTGCCTCTCCGAACTGGGTATGTGGCCCGATCGGCTGTTCGACACCGAACTCGCTGCACGGCTCGCCGGCCTGCCGCGTGTGGGGCTGGCCGCCGTGATCGAATCCCAGCTCGGCTTCTCCCTGGCGAAGGAACACTCAGCAGCCGACTGGTCGAAACGCCCGCTGCCGGAGCCGTGGCTGCGTTACGCGGCGCTCGATGTGGAGGTCCTGACCGAGCTGCGGGACAAGCTCGTGCGGCTTCTGGCCGACAGCGGGAAGCTCGCCTTCGCCGAAGCGGAGTTCGAACACATCCGTTCGTCCCCGCTCGCGGAACCGAAGACCGATCCGTGGCGCCGCACCTCCGGGCTCCACCAGCTGCGCGACCGCCGTTCTCTCGAGGCGGTGCGCCAGCTGTGGCTCGAGCGCGAGGACCTCGCCCAGCGCCGCGACGTGGCGCCCGGGCGCCTGATCCCGGACTCCGCCATCATCGCGGCCGCGAAGGCCATGCCGTCGACCGTCCCCCAGCTGCTCTCCACCAAGGGTTTCAACGGCCGCGCCGCCCAGAAGGAGGCGCCGCGGTGGATTCGAAGCATCAATGATGCCCTGAAGGCCACCGACCTGCCGCCCCTTCATGTTCCGAGCAACGCGCCGCCACCACCGCGCATCTGGGCGGAAAAGGACCCGGAGGCCGCTGCACGGCTCGGAACGGCACGGCCACGGATCGCCGCGCAGGCTGAAAAACTCAATCTGCCGCTGGAGAACCTGCTGACTCCCGACTTCCTCCGCCGGATCGCCTGGCGCCCGCCCGCCGACCTCACCCTCGACACTGTCAGCGCTGCGCTCGCAGCGCTGGGAGCGCGCCAGTGGCAGATCGATCAGGTGGCCGCGGTCATCACGGTGGCTTTCCTCGATCCGGACCCCCTGCCCTCCAGGAGCGCCGGCGCGGGATCCGGCAGGGAGGACACGGCCCGGCTCGACGCCTCTGCAGGCTGACTTGCCACGCTAAGTTACTCGTCAGTAACATAGACCCGGATCAACATCTCAAAGAGGAGCAACCGGTGAGCCAATCCATCGCAACCACCCCTGCCCGCGGAGCATCGCGCCGCCTCCGGGACGTCGTTTTCGTCGACGGGGTACGCACTCCCTTCGGCAAGGCGGGCGACAAGGGGATCTACGCAGGGATGCGAGCCGATGACCTCGTGGTCAAGTGCATCCGCGACCTGATGCGCCGCAACCCCTCGCTCCCGCCCGAGCGCATCGACGACGTCGCCATCGCCGCCACCACCCAGACCGGCGACCAGGGCCTCACGATCGGTCGGACCGCCGCCCTGCTCGCGGGCCTGCCACGGAGCGTGCCCGGGTTCGCGATCGACCGGATGTGCGCCGGGGCACTGACGGCCGTGACCACCACGGCCTCCGGGATCGCCTTCGGTGCGTACGACGTCGTCATTGCCGGCGGCGTCGAACATATGGGCAACCACCCCATGGGGACAGGAACCGATCCGAACCCCCGGTTCATGTCGGAGCGCCTGGTGGACCCGGCGGCCCTGAACATGGGGAACACGGCGGAGAACCTCCACGACCGCTTCCCGGCGGTCACCAAGGACCGCACCGACGCCTATGCGGCGAACAGCCAGGCGAAGTTCGCGGCCGCGCTCGAGGCCGGGCACATCCAGCCCGACCTCGTGCCCGTCGCGGGCAGGAAGGCCGGTGCCGGCTGGACCCTGAACACCACTGACGAGCCGCCCCGCCCCGGCACCACCGTCGAGGACCTCGCGCAGCTCCGCACGCCGTTCCGCCCGCACGGCAGGGTGACCGCCGGCAACGCCGCAGGACTGAACGACGGAGCGACGGCGGCGCTGCTCGCCTCGGCCGACGCCGCCCTCGAGCTCGGGCTTCCCGTCCGGATGCGCCTCGTCGCGTACGCCTTCGCCGGTGTCGAACCGGAAGTCATGGGAATCGGTCCGGTTCCGGCCACCGAAAAGGCACTGCGCCAGGCCGGGCTCGACATCCGCGACATCGGGCTGTTCGAGATCAATGAGGCCTTCGCCGTCCAGGTCCTCACCTTCCTCGACCATTTCGGGATCGACGACGAGGACCCCCGGGTCAATCAGTACGGCGGCGCGATCGCCGTCGGGCATCCCCTCGCCTCCTCCGGCGTCCGCCTCATGAACCAGCTGGCACGCCAGTTCGAGAAGGATGCCGGCGTGCGCTACGGCATGACCACCATGTGCATCGGCCTCGGAATGGGCGCAACCGTCATCTGGGAAAACCCCCACCACGCCGACTACGGACAGGATGCCGCATGAGCTTCGACCGCTATGAGGAACTCGCAGCACTGGTTCCCACCGAAATCATCACCCACTCCTACGTCCAGGACATCGACCTCCCCTTCGGGGCAGGCGTCCTGGCGCTGATCACCCTCGACAACGGCCTCGATCACTCGAAGCCCACCACTCTGGGCCCGAAAACGCTGATCGAGTACGGCCGCACCCTCGAGGGCCTCAAGGAGCGCGCAGGTCGGGGAGAAATCCAGGCCGTCGCGGTAACCGGCAAACCCTACTTCCTGGTGGCCGGGGCCGACCTCTCGACCGTGAAGTCGCTCCGGTCGGAACAGTACGGGCTGCTCATGGCGGAGCTCGGCCATGAGGCCTACGACCTTTTCGGAAGCCTCGGTGTGCCGGGCTTCGCTTTCATCAACGGTGTCGCGCTCGGCGGCGGCCTGGAGATCGCCCTCGCCGCCGACTACCGCACGGTGTCCGCGGGAGCGGGCAGCATCGGCCTGCCGGAAGCCTTCATCGGACTGGTGCCCGGCTGGGGCGGCGTCTATAAACTGCCCCGCCTGATCGGACCGGCGTCCGCGCTGAAGGTCATGATCGAGAATCCGCTGAGCAACAACCGGATGCTGAACGGCACTGCGGCCTTCGAGTTGGGTATCGCCGACGTCCTCTTCGAGCCGGCCGACTTCCTCGAGCAGTCACTGCTGTGGGCCGCGCGGATCGTGTCCGGGGATGCCGATGCGCTGCGGACGCAGGAAGAGCGCCGCCGCCGGCTGGGCTCCTACGACGACGACGCCTGGGACTCCGCAGTCGCCGCCGGCCGGGCTTTCGTTGAAGCGAAGACCGGCAACGCGGCTCCGGCGCCGGCCAGGGTCCTCGACCTCCTCGAGGCGGGAAAGGACTACACGCAGCAGGAGTCGGCCCGCGCAGAATGTGCAGCGCTCAGTGAACTGATGCAGACGCCGGAGTTCCACTCGACGGTCTACGCCTTCCTCGACCTCGTGCAGAAGCGTGCCAAGCGCCCGGCAGGTGCGCCGGACCGGAAACTTGCCCGCCCCGTGACGAAGGTCGGCATTGTGGGCGCAGGTCTGATGGCGAGCCAGCTCGCGCTGCTCTTTGCGCGCAACCTCAAGGTCCCCGTCGTCCTGACCGATATCGACCAGGAACGCGTGGACAAGGGCGTGGCGTTCGTCCATGCGGAGGTCGACAAGCTGATGGGCAGGAAGCGCCTCTCACAGGACGCCGCCAACCGCACCAGGGCGCTGGTCACCGGGTCCGTGTCGAAAGACGTCTTCGCTGATGCCGACTTCGTGATCGAGGCCGTCTTCGAGGAGATGTCGGTCAAGAAGCAGGTCTTCGCCGAAGTCGAGGCGGTGGTGACACCGGAGTGCATCCTGGCCACCAACACGTCGTCGCTGTCGGTGGCCGAGATGGCCGCGGACCTGCAGCACCCCGAGCGGGTGGTGGGCTTCCACTTCTTCAACCCGGTGGCCGCGATGCCGCTGCTCGAGGTGGTCCGTGCGCCCAGGACCGACGACGCCGTCCTCGCGACGGCCTTCGCCCTCGCGAAGGAGCTCAGGAAGAACGCGGTCCTGGTCCAGGACGCGCCGGCGTTCGTGGTGAACCGGATCCTCGGCCGCATGTTCGGAGAAATCACCAGGGTCTTCAACGAGGGCACCGACGCCAGGACCGCCGACAGCGCACTGCGCCCCATGGGACTTCCCATGACTCCCTTCCGGCTCCTCGCACTCGTGGGCCTTCCCGTCGGGCAGCATGTCCAGGAGTCACTGCGCGCGGCGTTCGGGGACCGCTTCCACGTGTCGTCGAACCAGCAGAAGCTGATCGACGCGGGCATCAAGGGCCTGTGGGAGAAGCAGGACGACGGCACCGACGTCGTTCCCGCATCGACACTGGCGCTTCTCGAGCGCGGCGGTTCGCCGTCGTCGGGCGCCGAGGTGCTGCGACGGACGCAGGACGCTCTGGCCGACGAGATCGGGCGCATGCTCGACGAGGGGGTTGTCGCAGCCCCCGAGGATATCGACCTGTGCATGATTCTGGGGGGCGGCTGGCCGATGCACCTCGGCGGCATCACCCCGTACCTGGACCGCACGGGCGCGTCGGAGCGGGTCAACGGAAAGAACTTCCACTAGGAGGCCCCCATGGCGGACAGAGTGCGGCCCTGCCGGTGACGGGCACGGGGCCGGCCGGCGGAATCGGACCGACCGCCTGGAGATGGCCTGCGCTGGCCATGTTCACCGTCGGCTACGGTGCAAACCAGTTCGTTCCGCTCCTGGCGGTCTACCGCCGCGCGCTGGGTCTCTCCGATGCCGAGGCGATCGCGGTGTTCATCGTCTACGCCGCCGGCCTGATCCCGGGGCTGCTCGTGGGCGGCAGGCTGAGCGACCGGCAGGGCCGCCGCCGTCTGCTGCTCGTCTTCGCTGCCCTGTCGCTGGCCGCGACCGTCGTCCTGATCAGCGGCCAGTGGGGAGTTGCCGGGCTGTATGCGGGCCGTTTCCTGACCGGCATCGTGTCCGGAGCCGTCTTCAGCATCGGCACGGCCTGGATCAAGGAACTCTCGGTCGGCTCGGCCCCGGGAACCGGAGCGCGCCGCGCGGCGTTGGCGCTGACGGCCGGGCTCGGGATCGGCCCGCTGATCGCCGGGATCCTCGCCCAGTGGGCGCCCGCTCCCCAGATACTCCCGTACCTCCTGCATCTGGGAATCGCCGGGGCGGCTTTCGCGCTGCTCTTCCGCGCGCCCGAGACCCGGTTCCGCGACTCCGTGCCGGTGGGCCGGCCTCGCCTCCTCCCGACAGCATCAGCCGCACCCCCCTTCCGCAGGATCATCGTACCGATGGCACCCTGGGTCTTCGGCAGCGTCACGCTCGTGTTCACCACGCTGGCGGAACATGCCGTCCCGAAGGACAACCCCCAGGTCGTGGTCTTCTCCGGATTACTGGCGGCCGTGGCGCTCGCCGCAGGCGCGGCAGTCCAACCGGCAGGCCGCCGGATGTCCGCCCTGCTGACCAGGCCCGGCAGTGCAGCGGCAGTCGGCCTGGCCGTTGTCGCCGCGGGGTGCCTCGCTGCCGCCGCCGCCACCGCACGGCCGTCCCTGGTGGGTGCTGCCGGCGCGGCGCTGCTGCTGGGTGCCGGCTACGGGTTGTGCCTGATTGTCGGACTTGCTGAGGTCGAGGAGCTCGCCTCGGCTGACGAACTCGGCGCCGTGGTGGCGCTCTACTACAGCCTTGCCTACGCCGGTCTGGCCATTCCGTATCTCCTTGCCCTTGCGGCTCCCTCGATCGGCTACCCGCTGGCCCTTGTGGGAACGGCGGGTGCAGCGGTCCTGACGCTGGCCGCGGTCATGTTTCCTGGCCGCCGCCCCCTGCGTACTCGATGATTCCACGCGGCGCCGCGGCAGCCGGTGGCACCCGCACCCCGGAATTGCCGCGGGTCAGCGGGAGGACACCGAGTTGTTGCCCTCGGTTTCGATGACGGGCTCACCCGAGGCGTAGGTGACAGTGTTGTTGTCCCCCTCGACGTCGATGTCCCGGGTGTCCTCGACCTCGAGGGTGTTGTTGTCCCCGTCCACATCGATCTGGCCGACCGTATCGGCGGTGACGGCATTGTTGTTTCCTTCGATATCGACCGTTTCCGCGTTGTCTCCGGTGATCGTGGTGTTGTCGCCGTCCACCTCGATGTCCTCGCAGTCGCCGGTGAATTCGAGTTCGGCGTTGTCTGCCTCGACGTCGATGTCCCCGCCACCGCTGCATTCGACGGTCACAGCCGAGTCCGGGCTCGTGATCTTGTATTCGCCGCCTCCGGTGAGGGCGATGGCCGTGGTGGCGCCCGCGGTTCCCGACGCCGAAGCGCTGGCGGACGTGCTACCGGTTCCCGACGCCGAGGCGCTGGCGGACGTATCGCCGGTTCCCGACGCCGAGGCGCTGGCGGACGTATCGCCGGTTCCTGACGGCGAGGCGCCGGCGGCTGTTTCGGAAGATCCACCGGCGGTGGGCGCAGTCGTCGCGGACTCGCTCTCGACGGTCACGGTGGACCCGGGCGGCGTATCCGCCTCTGTGCATCCCGTCAACAGGGCGACGGCGGCCGCCGATCCGAGGACGAGGGTGATAGGACGGTACTTGAATCTCATGTTCGCTCCCTGGCTTGTCTCCAGCCGACCTGTACCGCGCCTTCGCGGGACCAATCGGCGTGCCTGCAGGATGGTAAGTCTACTTGCTATCCCCTTCTTTGGGTGCGTTTCCGGGAAGGAAACACCACGCGCCGACGAATCGCTCCGGGCGAACATCTGGTACTGGACTCGCGGGGGACGGTGCGTTCATTCTTGACGTAGATGGTCGCATTTCCTGACACAACGGATCGACACGCCCTTCTGACCCATCGACGGCAAGGACAACAGGATGCTTCGCGACGCCACGGCATACAGCGGTATTGCCGTCATCGACATGACACAGGCGCGGCAGTTCTACTCCGACACCCTGGGGCTGCGGACCTCGGAGGAGTACGGCCTGATGTGGCTGCACCATCCCGGCGGGCGGGATACCCTGATCTACGAACAGCCGGAGGCCACTGCCGCAAGCTACACCGTCCTCAACTTCGAGGTTCAGGACATCGACGAAGCCGTGGCCTTTCTTCGGTCCCGGAATGTGACGCCCGAGGTGTATGCGGGCCTGAACCAGGACGAGTCGGGCGTGTTTCGTGACGAAGGTCCATACATTGTCTGGTTCAGGGACCCCTCCGGCAACGTCCTCTCGATGCTGCAGGAGCGCTGAGGCCCCGATGGGCGCCCGAACAGGCGACGCCGCTAAACCAGGAGGGTCCGGGGCTGGCGCGGAAAGATGCCGTCCAGTTCCTCGAGGTCCGTAGGCGTCGGAGTCCAGGACACGGCTGCTGCATTCTGCGCCACCTGTTGCGGGGTGGTGGCGCCAGCGATCACGCTTGCCACTGACCGTTGGCTGGCCAGCCACGAGAACGCGACCTGGACCTCGGTGAGGCTCCGGGAGTCGGCGAAGGCCCGGAACTCGGACAGCTGGTCCCAGTCCGCCCTGTCCAGGATGCTCGTCCGGGAGTGGGTCAGCCTGCTTCCCTCCGGCACTGCGCCCTGCCGGTACTTACCGGTCAGCAGCCCATTGGCCAGGGGGAAGTATGGCAGCACACCGAGTCCGTAGGCTTCGGCAGCTGGAATCACCTCGTTCTCCGCGCGGCGGTCGAGCAGATTGTAGTGGTTCTGCGCCGAGATGAAGGCAGTGTAGCCACCGTCGCCGGCGGTGAATTCAGCCTCGGCGAGCTGCCACCCCGCGAAATTGGAGTGTCCGAGGTAGCGGACCTTGCCGTCGCGCACCAGATCGTCCAGTGCGGACAGGGTTTCCTCGATGGGCGTGAGCGGGTCAGGAACGTGGAGCTGGTACAGGTCGATCCAGTCGGTGCCGAGCCGGCGGAGGGAGGATTCGACGGCGCGGATGATGTACCGGCGGGAGCCGCGGGCTCCCCAGTCGGGACCGTTGACCCCGCCCATGGCGGCGCCGAACTTCGTGGCCACGACGACGTCGTCGCGCCGGCCCTTCAACGCCGTGCCCAGCATCTCCTCGCTGGTTCCGGGAGCCCTGCCGTAGATGTCTGCGACGTCGAAGAAGTTGACTCCCGCGTCGATTGCTGCGCTGATGACGGCGTTGGTGCCGTCCTGCGTCTCCGTGGGAGTTCCAGGACGGCCCAGGTTGTTACACCCGAGCCCCACTGTGGAGACGCTGAGCCCGGACGTGCCTAATCTTCGATAGTCGGTCATGCCCCCACGCTACCAAGAAGGTTGCCCGGGGTACCGGACGGCGCCCCGGGCACCTGCCGGCGCGGGTCAGGAGAACCAGATGCCGATTTCGCGCTGTGCTGATTCGACCGAATCAGAGCCGTGAACGAGGTTCTGCTGGACCTTCTGCCCCCAGTCGCGGCCGAAATCTCCGCGGATCGTCCCGGGCACTGCCAGTGTCGGGTCGGTTGTCCCGGCAAGCGAACGGAAGCCCTCGATGACGCGGTGGCCTTCGAAGACCGCCGCGACCACTGGGCCGCTCACCATGAACTCGACCAGCGGTTCGTAGAACGGCTTCCCGACGTGCTCGGCGTAATGCTCCTCGAGCAGGCTTCTGGTGGCAGTGACCAGCTTGAGGTCCGCCACGGTGTAGCCCTTGGCCTCGATGCGGCTCAGGATTGCCCCGGTGAGGTTCCGGGAAACGCCGTCGGGCTTGATCAGGACGAGTGTGCGTTCAACGCTCATGGATTCTCCTCGTTCGGTTTGGGGCGGAAAGTAATGACGCCGCATCCGACTCTACTAGGGTCTCTTTCCGGGCTTCCCTGGGCGCTGTGCCGGGTGACCTACCGCGATTCTCTCAGGGGGACCCCGGTAGGCTGCGCTACCGCTGCTCTTCCCGGAGCTCTTCTGCCGGCTCTTCGCTCGGGTGGACAACCAGAACGGGGCACCGTGCGTGGGAAACACAGGCTGCGCTGACGGAGCCAAGGAGGAGTCCGTGGAACGTCCCGTGGCCCCGTCGTCCGACGATCAGCATCGCTGCCCCTTCCGAGGCCTTCGCGAGGGCTTTCGCCGGGTGGGCGAACTCGACCGAACTTTCCAGTCCCTCCGGGAGGTGATCACCGAAAGCAGCCGCAAGCGTCGTGTCGAGCCGGTCCCTGGTGGTGTGCGAAAAATTGTCACTGCCCAGCGGCACATACCCTGCATATTCGGCCGGATACTCCCAGGCGCTGACAGCGTGAATAGTGGCATCGAAAAGGGGAGCAATGCGCTGGGCATAGCGCAGCGCCTCGACCGATTGGGCGGAGCCGTCCACCCCCACGACAATTCGGGGTAGCTGCTTCTGTTCCATGACGTGCCTCTCGATGGCCGGACGGTGGAAGTGCTGGCTACTCCACCGTCCCTCCACGGAACCCGTACCGACAGGGCCTTAAGTCACTTCTCCGTCCTCCGGACGCGGAACCTCGACTCCTGTCAGTCCGCGGATCGGGTATCCGCGGCGGCGCCGGAAGGGGACCGATGGTGCGACTCCGGTCTTTAGTCCCTGCCCATGTCGCCGCTCGCCAGTCATGATTGGGGTACCAGCACCAGTGGAAGCGACAGTGGAAGCGGAAGATGACGTCACGACGAATCACGAGAATGCAACGCCTCCGTCCCGACGGACAGGTCCGCGCCGGCAACGTCGGCGCGCGGAATCACGGGAATTTTCGATGAGTCCCGCGCAGGACTCCCCGGACGGAGCGGAGGCGATCCTGTCCGTGTACCTATTGGACGACCACGAGCTGGTGAGGCGAGGCCTGCGGGAATTGCTCGAAGGCGAGGGATTCTGCGTCATCGGGGAGTCCGGGTCTGCCGAGGAAGCCGCACGCCGCATCCCCGCCCTGGCGCCCGATGTGTCGATCCTCGACGCCCGCCTCCCTGACGGGACGGGTATCGAGGTGTGTCGTGATGTCCGGTCGATCGATGCGTCACTGCAGTGCGTCATCCTGACCAGCTACGACGACGAGCAGGCCGTGCGTGGAGCCGTGCTTGCCGGGGCCTCCGGTTACATCCTCAAGGAGATCCTCGGGTCGGACCTCGTCGACAGGGTGCGCCGGGCCGCTCGCGGGGAGTCGCTCTTCGATGAGCGGGTGAGGTCGGAGATCATCGCCGGCATGGCTGAGGCTCCGTTGGAGGATCCCCGCCTGGCAGGTCTCACCAGCCAGGAGAAGAAGGTCCTACGCCTCATCGGAGCAGGACTGACGAACCGGGAAATCGGGGGGGAGCTGTTCCTGGCCGAGAAGACGATCAAGAACTATGTGTCGTCCCTGCTGACCAAACTGGGTTTCCAGCGGCGAACCCAGGCAGCCGTCTACATCGCCAGGCCGTTCGAGGCACCCGCCGGTTAGGAAACCAGCGGCAGCGTCACGACGATCCCGGTTCCACGACCAATGACCGTGTCGAGGTGGAAGTGCCCCCCGCACAGCTCCGCCCGGTGCTGCATGTTCCTCAGCCCGCTCCGCCGTCCTGTCTCCTGGAAGCCACGGCCATCGTCCTTGATCCGTAGCTCGACCTCGTTGCCCGCAACACGGAGGGATATCGTGACGGTGCGCGCCCGGGAGTGCCGAATCGCATTGGAAAGTCCTTCGTGGACGATGGCCCGCACATGATCGGCCGTCAGATCGCCGATGGCTGTATCGACGGGCCCCGAGAACTGGATGACGGGCTCCATGTCGCAGCCTTCGAATGCCTGTTGGACCACACCGAGGATGCGGGAGCTGACACTGGGCCTGCTGTGGGCCACGGACTGCAGCGAATAGATCGTGTCCCGCAGTTCCCGGATCGTCGCGTCGAGCTCGGTCGTCACCGCCGTGATGCGAGCCAGCGGCTCGTCGTCGCTCAGATACCTCCGCAGGCTTTGGATACTCAGTCCGGCAGCGAACAGGCGCTGGATCACCAGGTCATGCAGGTCCCGTGCTATGCGGTCCCGGTCGCCGAAAACGGCATCCTGTTCACGCTGCAGCTGGATCTGGATCAGCTCCAACGCCAGCGACACGTGGGAGGCAAAGGCCGTCGCCATGTCTTCATCGACCCTTGAGAAGGGCGGCCCGTCCGGAGTGCGGGCCACCACGAGGAACCGGGCCTGGCTGCCTCTGCTGGCGAGTCTGGTGCAGAGCGCCGCGTCGAAAGCATCGGCCTCGGGAAGCGGCACCGCGTGCAGCAACTGCTCTCCGCGCAGGACCGTGGTGCCCCTGGACCTGGATGTCAGATCCTGCAGGGCGGGGCCGCTGCCGGATTGCCGGCCCTGAAGCTCGTTCCCGTGCAGACCGAGTGCAACCTCGCAGTACAGCGGCTCATCGGAGGTGAGCCGGGTAAGGATCAGGACCAGTGCGGCGCGGGATGCCGATCGAGCGTGCGCTGCGACGAGTTCCACATCGCTCAGGCTCCCTTGCGAATCATCCAGAAGGGCACGGACGGCCCCCTGGCCGCTTTCAAGCCATCTGGAGCGGCGGGATTCGTCCTCGAAAAGCCTCATGTTCTCGATGGCGACGCCGGCAGCGGCAGCAAGCGCCACGGCCAGCTCCTCGTCCGCCTCGGAAAAATCGGTACCGTCGCTCTTTTCGGTCAGGTACAGGTTGCCGAAGATGGTGTCGCGCACCCGAATCGGCACACCGAGAAACGACGTCATGGGAGGGTGGTGGGCAGGAAAGCCCGATGCCGAGGGATGTTTGCTGAGATCAGCCAGCCGGAGCGGGACTGGTTCGCTGATCAGCAGGCCCAGCACACCGTGGCCCACGGGGAGGGTGCCGATCCTGCGGATCTCATCATCCTGCAACCCGACGGTGATGAAGTGATTGAGGTGCTTGTCCGGTCCGATGACTCCCAGCGCCGCGAAATTCGCGCCCAGCAGTTGGCACGCAGCCGACACCACCCGTTCAAGGACCTTCTCCAGTCCGCGGTTCTCTGCGATCGCAGCGAATCCCGACAGAAGATCGTCAATACCGGAATGGACGAAGGAGCTCAGCGGCTGGGCCGACGCCTGAGGCGGTTGTTGCTCGGGATGTGCACTCACTCGCCACTCCAACGATGAAACGTGCAGGGTCACACTGATCATGAGGCAGGCGATACGAACCGAACCAGGTCTGCCCCGCCGGCCGCTGTGAGGGATCCGGTCCCACTAGGGCCGCATGGCACTATCCTGGCTCTTCCCCAGGTCGTAGCGTCACCTCATGGAAGCCGAGACTACACCCCCATCCGTCCTGCAGCCCCACACGTGCTGGGAGCTCCTGCGGCATGCGCCGTACGGGAGGTTGGCGCTGTGCGATGACGGCACTCCCGACATCTTCCCCATCAACTTCGCGATCGATCATGGCACGATCGTGTTCCGCACCGCAGAAGGGTCCAAACAGAGGAACGCCGAAAACGCGTCGGTGGCTTTTGAAGCCGATGGAGTCGACGGCGACGGCATCCGTGCGTGGAGTGTGGTCATCAAAGGCGAAGCCGCAACGATTCAACGCACCACCGAACTTCTGTCCACCATCCAGCTTCCCCTCAATGCGTGGCAGCCGGGACGGAAGGACCGCTTCGTGCGGATTGTCCCGACCAGCATCACGGGACGATCGTTCGACATTGAACCCTCGTCCCAAACCCCCGCAGCGACGTCGGCTCACGACGAATAGCACCCTTGGACGACTAGCACCATGACACCACGACGATCTGCGGCACGGACCTGCACATCCTCAAGGGTGACGTTCCCACGGTGGACCACGGGCGCATCCTGGGACATGAGGGCGTGGGAACGATCACCGAGATCGGATCCGCGGTCACGAGCCTGATGATCGGCGACCGGGTGATCATCTCGTGCATCTCCGCGTGCGGGCACTGCGACTACTGCAAGCAGGGAGTGTTCTCCCACTGCCTGGGCGAGGAGGGCACCTCCGGAATCGGCTGGATCCTCGGGCACCTCATCGACGGGACGCAGGCCGAACTGGTCCGCGTTCCCTATGCAGA
>NZ_KI914882.1:0-7923 GCF_000520555.1 Arthrobacter sp. Br18
GCTACGAGCCTGACGGTGACGGAGATCGCCTGTACCCTGTCGCTGTCGGAGCGCACCGCGGGGGCCCTGCTGCGGAGAAGCCACGCGTTGTGCAGGGATTTCCCCGATACCCTGGTGGCCCTGCGCCGCGGGAGGATTTTCTATCACCATGCCACGGAGATCATCGAGCAATCCGAGGGGGTGCCGGTCTCGGGCCGGGCGGGCTACGAGCGGTGCCTGCTGGCGGCGGCTCCCGGGCGGACCCGTGCCCAGCTGGCCCGACTGGGACGGCGTGAGCGGGAGCGTCACCATCCCGAGGCGATTCCGGTGCGCCAGGCCAAGGCCGCCGCGGACCGGCGCCTGGAACTGATCCCCGACAGGGATGGCATGTGCTGGCTCTCGGCCTACCTGCGCGCTGAGACGGCGTCCGGGGTATTCGCGATGGTGACGGATTTGGCGCGGTCCGTGCAGGGCTCGGACGAGGCCCGCACCCTGACCCAGTTACGAGCCGACGTCCTGGTCGACCTACTCACCAGCCCTGACCTCAACACCAACACCAACCCCGACCCCAGGACCGAGCCCAACACCGACCCGGACACCGGCTCACATGCCGGCACGACCGGCGCCGTAATGGGCGGCCGGACGGGCGGCGGGAGCGGCGGAATGTATGGCGGAAGCGGCGGAAGCGGCGGAAGCGGCGGAATGTATGGCGGAAGCGGCGGAAGCGGCGGGACGGGTGATCGGTGGCATGCCGGTCGGGGCAGGATCGGTGCGGAGGTGCTTCTCACGATGGATGTGCCAACCTTGTTGGGGCTCGCGGAACGCCCTGCGCAGTTGGAGGGTTACGGGCCGCTGAGCCCGGCCTCGGCACGGGAACTGGCCGCGATCAGCAAACACTTCACGCCCCTGCTGGTCGGCGGCGACTCTAACGCGCTGGCCATGGGACGCACCGCACGGCTGCCCTCGAAGCTACTCAGACGCTGGCTTCGATTCCAGGACGAAACCTGCCGGTTCCCCGGGTGCAGCCGGGGCGCGGCGCACTGCGAGGTGGACCACAGTGTTCCCTGGTCCCATGGCGGCACCACCGACCACGACAACCTCGCCCATCTCTGCGCCAAACATCACCGGTTCAAATCCATCACCTCATGGAACCTCACCGACAACACCGCAGGCGTCCTCTCCTGGACCTCACCGACCCATCGCGCCTACACCACCACGCCCGCCAACCCACTCACACGCCGCCCGACTACACCTTCGCCAGGAAATTCACTACGACATCCGATGGCAGCGTCGGTAGAGAACGCGGCACAAGGTCGGGCGCAGGAACCGACACAGGACCCGGCACAGGGTCCGACACAGGATCCGGTCCAAGACCCGACGAAAGCGCCAACTGCTGACCCGGCACCGTTCTAGACCGATGGTCAGATCAGCGCTATCGCTCGGTCCGCTCCACCGTCCGCCGCGCGTGGCGCAGAATTGGCTCGTCGACCATTCGGCCCCGAAACTGGAAAACACCGCCGTGATTCTCGGCTTCCCGCAGGAGATCACGGGCGTACTCGGCGTCAATGTCGCTCGGGGCGTAAGCATTCCTGACCACATCGGCCTGGCTCGGGTGAATGCACGCCTTCGCGCTGAAGCCTGACGCCGCTGCGTCCTCGGCCTCGACGGCAAGGCCGGCAAGATCGCTGATGGCAACATAGACGGCGTCGATCGACCCGATACCGGCGGCACCCGCGGCGAGGAGCACCTGCGATCTCGCCTGGACAGCAACTGCCCGGTACCGGCCGGCCTCGTCCCGACTTGAGGTACCGCCAAGGGAAGCAACCAGATCTTCAGCGCCCCACATGAGCGCAACAACGCTGCGCTCCTGTGCAATTTCCGCAGCGTTCACAACGCCGGCCGCCGTTTCACAGAGCGCGATCACCGAACACCCTTCAATCCGGGACGTCACCCGCTGTACGTCGGCCGCAGACTCAGCCTTGGCCAGCATCACTGTGCGATAGCGCGTGCGGTTCACGGCATCGCAGTCAGCGGCGAAATCGGAGCTGCCCGCGGGATTGATCCGCACCACAGTGCTGGCGGGATCCAGGGAGCTGCCCTCGAGCGCGGCGCGCGCCGCAGCTTTCTGCGCGGGCGCGACGGCGTCCTCGAGATCGATGATGACGGTGTCGGCCCGCTGCTCGGCCTTGCTGTAGCGCTCCGGCCGATCACCGGGGCAGAACAGCAGCGACGGCCCCCACGCGAAATCACTCATCTGATGCTCCTCCAGCCTGGGCCCTGTGGCCCTCTGCCGACCACATGAGAACCGAGCGGCTGGCACGGGCCACCACCTCGCCGTGCTGGTTCCGTCCGGTATGCATCATCTTCACTATGCCCTGCCCCGGCCTCGACGCCGACTCACGCACCTCGAGGATCTCGGTTTCGGTGTACAGGGTGTCGCCCTGGAAGAGCGGGTGCGGGAAGGCGACATCGGTCAGGCCGAGCTGCGCCACGATCGTGCCCTGCGTCAGCTGCGATACGGACTGGCCCACGAGGACCGAAAGCGTCATCATCGAATTCATCAACCGCTGCCCGAAGGGCTGACGGGACGCCCACGCAGCGTCAAGGTGGAGGGCCTGGGTGTTCATGGTCAGCGTCGTGAACAGGACATTGTCCGCTTCGGTCAGTGTTCTCCCCGGCCGGTGCGCGTACACCGTTCCGACGTCGAGCTCGTCGTAGTACAGGCCGCGCTGTTCGATGACCTGACGTGCGGGCCCGCCCGGCTGTGCGGTTCCAAAGGCACGCCGGGAAGCATCGTCCGCCTGCTCAGGATTCAAACTGCACCTCGCGTTGCGGCTCGGAGGGTGCGTCGAGTTGTACCTCGAGTCGGGCCCCCGTCGCTGCGACAACCTCCTCGACACTCACCCCCGGAGCCGTCTCCCGAAGAATCAGCACGCCGCCATCCCGGGCGGAGTCGACGTCGATGACCGCAAGGTCGGTGACAATCCTGTTCACGCACCCCTTCCCCGTCAGCGGAAGTGAACACCGCTCCACGATCTTCGGCTTTCCAGACCTGTCCACGTGCTCCATCATGACGATCACGCGCTTTGCGCCGAACACGAGGTCCATAGCGCCGCCCATGCCCTTCACCATTTTCCCCGGGATCATCCAGTTCGCGAGGTCGCCGTTCGCCGCGACCTCCATGGCACCGAGGACTGCGACGTCGACATGCCCGCCGCGGATCATGCCGAACGAGGCTGCCGAGTCGAAGAAGGAGGCACCCTTGTTGGCGGTGACGGTCTCCTTGCCCGCATTGATCAGGTCGGGGTCGAGCTGGTCCTCTGTGGGGTAGGGCCCCACTCCGAGGATCCCGTTCTCGGAGTGGAGAACCACTTCCACGGACTCCGCGATGTAGTTGGGAATCAGGGTCGGCATACCGATCCCGAGATTGACGTACTGGCCGTTCTCGAGCTCACGTGCGACGCGTGCCGCCAGTTCATTGCGGGTAAGTGCCATGATCTAGACCGCCTTCGCAGCGAAAGTTGATGCAGCAGGTGATATTTGGGCACGCCCCTCAGCGGTGGCGTCGTCCGGAGTGAACTCATCATCGACAGCGGAGAGCGACACCGTACGCTTTTCGATCCGTTTCTCGACCGACGCGGCCAGCACCACCCGCTGCACGAAGATCCCCGGGATGTGGACGTGCTCGGGGTCGAGCTCCCCCGGTTCGACGAGTTCCTCCACCTCCGCAATCGTCACCCTGCCCGCCTGCGCACACAGAGGGTTGAAGTTCATGGCGGTCGCATGGAACACGAGGTTTCCGTGCCGGTCACCCTTCCACGCGTGCACCAGGGCGAAATCCGGCGTCACCGACTCCTCGAGGACATAGTCGACGCCGTCGAAGCTGCGGACCTCCTTCGGCCGGGAGGCGAGCACCACGGTGCCGTCGGCGTCGTACTTCTGGGGCAGCCCGCCCTCGCTTACCTGCGTGCCGACACCCGCCGTCGTATAGAACGCCGGAATGCCGGCGCCGCCCGCCCGGAGTTTCTCGGCGAGCGTGCCCTGCGGCGTCAGTTCCACTTCGAGCTCACCCGACAGGTACTGCCGCGCGAACTCCTTGTTCTCGCCGACATAGGAACTGATGGTCCGGCGGATGCGGTGATCAGCGAGCAGCACGCCCAGGCCCCAACCGTCCACCCCGCAGTTGTTGCTGATCGTTTCCAGCCCCGCCGTGCCCTGCTCGTGGAGGGCCTCGATCAGCGCGGCGGGAACGCCGCACAACCCGAAGCCTCCGACGGCGAGGGACGCCCCATCCGGAATATCCGCGACAGCCTCGGCCGCGCTGTCAACCACCTTGTTGATCACTGCTTCTCCTTAAGCTCGGGTGAATCGTCCTGCGCCTGCAGGACCAGTCCTACAATCCCAGTTCGCGCGCAATCAGCATAAGTTGCACCTCGGTGGTGCCCTCGCCGACCTCCAGGATCTTGGAATCACGGTAGTGCCGTGCCACGGCGAATTCGTTGATGAAGCCGTACCCGCCGAAAATCTGCGTCGCATCACGCGCATTGTCCATGGCGGCTTCGCCCGCGACCAGCTTAGCGATGGAGGCCTGTGTCTTGAACGGCTTGCCCGCGAGCATGCGGGAAGCGGCGTCGTAGTAGGCAAGCCGCGCCGTGTGGGCACGGGCCTGCATCCGGGCGATCTTGAACTGGATCGACTGGTAGCTTCCGATGTTGCTGCCGAACGCCTGGCGTTCCTTGGCATACTGGAGCGACTGTTCGACGCAGCCCTGGGCAGCCCCGGTGGCGAGCGCCGCGATCGCGATGCGGCCCTCGTCGAGGATCTGGAGGAAATTGGCGTAGCCGCGGCCGCGCGTTCCCAGCAGGTTGGCCTCGGGAACCCGGACATCCTTGAGGGTGAGGGGGTGGGTGTCGGACGCGTTCCAGCCCACCTTGTTGTACGCCTTCTCCGCCGTGAACCCGGGCGTGTCCGAGGGCACGAGGATGGTCGAGATCTCCTTCTTCACGCTGCCGTCGGGGCGCTCGGAGGTGCCGGTCACCGCCGTGACCGTGACCAGGGTGGTGATGTCGGTGCCGGAGTTGGTGATGAACTCCTTGGTTCCGTTGAGAACCCACTCGCTGCCGTTTGCGCCGTCCTGCAGCACCGCGGTGGTCCTGGTGCCGGAGGCGTCTGATCCCGCTTCGGACTCCGTGAGCCCGAAAGCGCCCAGTGCGGTTCCTGCGGCCAGAGACGGCAGCCATTCACGCTTCTGCGCCTCGGTTCCGAAGCGGTACACGGGCATCGCCCCGAGGGAGACTCCCGCCTCCAGTGTGATGGCGACGGACTGGTCCACGCGGGCAAGCTGTTCAAGCGCAAGGCACAGGGCGAAGTAGTCCCCGCCCATTCCGCCGTATTCCTCGGGGAAGGGCAGACCGAACAACCCCATGGAGGCCATTTGCTTCACGACGCCGTAGGGAAAGCTGTGTTCCTCGTCGTGGCGCGCTGACACTGGTGCCACCACTTCGTCCGCGAACTCGCGGACAGTCTCCACCAGGTCCTGGTATTCCTCGCTGAGTTCGAAATTCATGGCGCAGGCACTTCCTTAACTGTTGATGTTGGCGTCGCCGGTCCATCGACCGGCGTAGAACTGGAAACGTGGATGGTGGCGAGAACCTGGTCGGCCTTGACGAGGTCGCCGGGTTTGAGATTAATATGCACGACGCCGGCGACGGCAGCAGCAAGCTGGTGCTCCATCTTCATGGCCTCGACGGCGAGCAGCACCGTGCCCGCCTCAACCATCTCGCCGTCCTGCACCGACACCGACACCACCGTGCCGGGCATCGGGCTACGGACCTGCGGGTCCACCACGCCGTCGGCCCGCGCGATCAGGGCGAGCTGCGCGTCGAGCCGTTCCCGGCGGCTCCGCTTCCTCACCGACACCGACCACCCCTCGGCGCCGAGCCACACCGCGTCGCCGCGCCGGACCAGGGTGATCGGGGTACGCACTCCGTCGACGACGGCGCCACCCCGTCCGTCGAGGCTCACGAGCTGTTCCAGTCCGCCGTCCAGTGTCACGCCGTAGGCGGGAAGCCCATCCAGTGTCACGCCGTAGGCGGGAAGCCGGTTCGAGGAGCTGCCGGGAAGCCCCCGGCCTGCTGGTCCGGCGTTCGCGGAACTGATCGCCTGGGAACTCATCGTGCGGGGGTCGACCGCTCGGAGGGCAGCCTCCCGCACATCACCGGCAGACACCTCGAGGCTCAGCGTCCGCGGGCGGTGCACTCCCCCACGGAATCCGTCGCGGCGCTGCCAGGGGGAGGCCTCGGGGGAGCCGAAGGGCCCACTGCCGCTGCCGGAAGCTCGGGTAGCTAGTCCCTGCGAGCTGTTCCCCTGGGCGGCTCCCGCCTTCGCGGTGCCCCGATCAGGGGTGCCGGCTTCAGCGGCACCACCATCGGAGGTGCCGCCATCGAAGGTGGCTCCACCAGCGGCGTCGTCATCCGCGAGGACAACAGCCACGACGGCCAGTTCCGCGTCGGTGATTGCGCGAAACGGCAGGCCCGGCATTTTGCGTTCGATCATCGTGGTGTCGAGGCGCCCCGCTCGCACGTCCGGATCATTGATGAGCAGGCGGAGGTATTCGATGTTGGTGTTGACCCCCAGCACCACCGAACCGGCGAGCGCCGCGTCAAGGCGGTCGAGCGCCTCCGTGCGGTCCTGTCCCCAGGCAATGACCTTTGCCACCATGGGGTCATAGGCTGCGGGGACCACGAATCCCTCAACCAGCGCACTGTCCACCCGAATGCCGTCCCCTCGCGGCTCTACCAGGCGGTGCACGGTTCCCGTGGACGGCAGGAACCCTGCCTCCGGATTCTCTGCATAGACCCGTGCCTCGACCGCATGGCCGGATAGCACGACATCCTCCTGCCGGAGGATCAGCTCCTCGCCTGCCGCAATCCGGATCTGCCATTCCACGAGGTCCACCCCCGTCACCATCTCGGTGACCGGGTGCTCCACCTGCAGCCGCGTGTTCATCTCCATGAAGAAGAACTCGTCGGGAGCCGTGTCCGAGACCAGGAACTCGACGGTTCCCGCACCCACGTAGTCCACGCTGCGCGCAGCGTTGCAGGCGGCCTCGCCGATGCGGCGCCGGGTGGTGTCATCGAGCAGGACGGAGGGCGCCTCCTCGATGACCTTCTGGTGGCGCCGCTGGAGTGAGCACTCACGTTCGCCGAGGTGGATGACGTTGCCGGAGGTGTCCGCGAGGACCTGGACCTCGATATGGCGTGGCGTGAGGATCAGCCGTTCGAGGAACAGTGTGTCGTCCCCGAATGCTGATGCCGCAACGAGGAACAGTGTGTCGTCCCCGAATGCTGATGCCGCAACACGCCGCGCAGTGGCAAGGCTGCCCGGCAGCTCCTCCGGACCGTGGACTGCATGCATGCCCTTGCCGCCGCCCCCGGCCGAGGGTTTGATCAGCAGCGGGAAGCCGACCTCTGCGGCCTGGCGGATGAGCTGTCCGTCGCTCTGCCCGGGCTCGGCGATACCCGGCACCACAGGAACGCCGTGGCCTGCCACGTGGTTCTTCGACCGGATCTTGTCGCCCATGACGTTCAGGGCATGCACCGGTGGACCGATGAAGACCAGGCCTTCGGCGGCGAGGCTCTCCGCGAAGACCGCGTTCTCACTGAGGAAGCCGTAGCCGGGGTGCACCGCCGTTGCACCGGTCATCCTGCAGGCCCGGATGATGGCTGCACCGTCAAGATAGCTTTCCGAGGGCGCCGCAGGGCCGATGCGGACGGCGACGTCCGCCTCGGCGACGTGGCGGGCACCGGCGTCGGCGTCGCTGTAGACGGCGACTGCGCGGATGCCGAGGCTCCGCAGCGTCCGGATGATCCTGCAGGCGATCTCGCCACGGTTGGCCACGAGGACGGTGTCGAAGAGGGGGGACGACGCCGTCCGCGCGGCTGG
>NZ_KI914882.1:8023-18541 GCF_000520555.1 Arthrobacter sp. Br18
CCGTCCGCGCGGCTGGCGCGCCCGCCGCCGTCGTGCTGGAAGGGAGGTTGCTGGTGGAATAAGGGTGCATGGCTGTCACATCCGAAAGAGGCCGAAGGAGGTGTCGGGCAGGGGTGCGTTGGCGCAGACATCGAGCGCCAGCCCGAGCACCGTGCGGGTGTCCGCCGGATCGATGATGCCGTCGTCCCAGAGGCGGGCCGTCGAGTAGTAGGGACTTCCCTGAGCTTCGTACTGGTCGCGGATGGGGGCCCGGAACGCTTCCTCACCTTCCGCGCTCCAGTCCTCACCCCGGGCTTCGAGCTGGTCCCGTTTGACCGTTCCGAGTACCGCCGACGCCTGGTTCCCACCCATCACCGAGATTCTGCTGGCCGGCCACATCCAGAGGAACCGCGGCGAATACGCGCGTCCGCACATCGAGTAGTTGCCTGCACCGAACGAACCACCGATGATCACAGTCAGCTTGGGCACCCGGCATGTTGCCACGGCAGTGACCATCTTGGCGCCGTTCTTGGCGATACCCCCCGCCTCGTAGTCCTTGCCCACCATGAAACCGGACAGGTTCTGGAGGAAGATCAGCGGGGTGCCGCGCTGGTCGCACAGTTCGACGAAGTGGGCGCCCTTGAGGGCTGATTCGCTGAACAGGACTCCGTTGTTGGCGACGATGCCCACGCGATGGCCGTGCAGCTTCGCGAAACCCGTGACCAGGGTGGTGCCGTACTCCCGCTTGAACTCATGGAATTCACTGCCGTCCACCAGCCTGCCGATGATCTCGCGGACGTCATAGGAGGCGTTGACGTCGATGGGAACAGCCCCGTAGAGCTCAGCGGGATCCTGCACGGGCACCACAGACGCCGCGGGCTGCCAGGCGGGATGCGGCTCGGGCAGCGTGGAAACGATATCGCGGATGATCTCCAGCGCATGCTGGTCGTTCTCCGCCAGGTGGTCGGTCACGCCCGAGATCCGGGAATGAACGTCCCCTCCGCCCAGCTCCTCGGCGGTGACGATCTCGCCGATGGCCGCCTTCACCAGCGGCGGGCCTCCCAGGAAGATGGTGCCCTGGTTCCGGACGATCACTGTCTCGTCGCTCATGGCGGGTACATACGCGCCACCCGCGGTGCAGGACCCCAGCACAGCGGCCAGCTGCGGTATCTTCCTGGCGGAGAGCTGCGCCTGGTTGAAGAAGATGCGGCCGAAGTGGTCCCGGTCCGGGAACACCTCGTCCTGCTTGGGCAGGTAGGCGCCACCCGAGTCCACCAGGTAGATGCACGGCAGGTTGTTCTCAAGGGCGATCTCCTGCGCGCGGAGGTGCTTCTTCACCGTCAGGGGGTAGTAGGTACCGCCCTTCACCGTGGCGTCGTTGGAGATCACGAGGACGTGCCGGCTGTGGACCAGCCCTATCCCCGCGATGACGCCGGCACCGGGACACTCGCCGTCGTACAGCTCGTGGGCGGCCAGCGGTGCTATTTCGAGGAAAGGGCTGCCGTCGTCGAGCAGTTGGTCGATCCTCTCGCGCGGGAGCAGCTTGCCGCGGGCGAGGTGGCGTTCCCGCGAGCTTTCGGGGCCCCCGAGTGCGGCTTCGGCAAGCCGGGCACGCAGTATTCCGACGAGCTGCTGCTGGGCCCGATCGTTTTCAAGGAATTCCGGGGAGGTCGTATCAACCTTCGACGCCAGTGTCTCCATCGATCAGTATCCTTGCGGTAGCTTCAGTTAGCAGACACTAACCGGATTTAGGTTAGTGGCTATTAACCGTGGTGTCCACCACAATAAAAGCATCCAAGTGCGAGAAGCGAAGGATCCCCATGGAAGTTCTACCCGTTGAGGACCGCCTGACCGGCCGCAGCATCGCCAAAGCCTCCCGGCGGGCGGCCCTGCTCGACGCCGCGGCGCAGCTTTTCGCCGAGCGAGGCTACAACGGCGTATCGATCGAGGACCTCGGCTCCGCGGCCGGGGTCAGCGGTCCGGCAGTCTACCGCCACTTCAGCGGCAAGCCCGCAGTGTTGTCAGCACTCCTCACCGGCGTCAGCGAGGATCTCCTGGAGGGCAGCCGGGCAGTGGTGGCGACATCGACGGATCCCGAATCAGCGTTGAGAAGCCTGATCGGCTTCCAGGTGGACTTCGCCCTGCGGAAGGCCACTGTCATCCGGGTACAGGACCGTGATCTCAGCAGCCTTCCCCGCGAGGCCGAGCAGTTGGTGCGGTCCCTTCAGCGCCGCTATCTCGAGGTCTGGGTGGACGTCCTCGCGGAGCTGTCGCCGGACGCGGACCGCATTCGGCTGCGGCGAAAGGCACACGCCGTGTTCGGCCTCATCAACTCCACCCCCCACACCACCCACGGCGGCAGGACAGGCCTGGACCTCTCGGGCCTGCGCGGGTTGCTGGAGGACATGGCCTGGGCCGCGGTGAGGATCCCCTGAAGCCCGGCTCCTGTCCCGTCGTACCGACCTAGTACGCTGTTTTCCTAGACCGTGATCCTTAATGAATCGAGTTCCGCTGTGATTGAGCTTCGCCCCGTCGAATCTGCCGACCTTGACGACTTCTTCTCGCATCAGCTGGATCCTAGTGCCAACCATATGGCCGCTTTCGCAGCAAAGAATCCCTCGGACCGCGGTGTCTTCGATCACCACTGGCAGGACATCCTGAACGATCCGAAAATCACGGTCCGTACCATCCTGTCCGATGGCCGCGTTGTCGGCAGCATCCTTGCCTACCACGACGGCGACATCCCGGAAATCAGCTACTGGATCGACAAGGCCAGCTGGGGACAGGGCATTACGACGGCGGCAGTGGGACAGTTCCTGGACGAGGTCACCGACCGGCCCCTGCGTGCACGCGCGGTGGTGGACAACGTGAATTCGATCCGCATCCTCGAGAGGTGGGGCTTCAAGCACGTCGGTGAGACACAGGGCTTCGCCAGTGCCCGCGGCGCCGTGGTTCGGGAGCTGATCCTCGAACTGCAGTAGGCCTTGCAGCTCAGGAAAGCTGCACCGAGGATGTGCGGGATCGAGTTGTTCGGTCAACCCGCTTCCGCGACGAGTCTCTTCAGGCGCTTGCTCGCCGCATAGGCTCCGAAGGTAGCAAAGAGCGGCAATGCGATGAGCACTATTGCGCTCACCTCGCTGAACAGGAGGAAAGCTGCACCGAACCAGGTAAGAACCGCCGCATAGAAGACAGGCACCTTGACCTCCGTACCGAAGACGGGCGGCACGCCGAAGGCATGCCTTGTGTAACCACGTGCAGCCCAGATCGCCGTGAAGGTAACGACCGTGGGTATGCCCAGCAGCACCAGGACGACGCCGTTCGACATGACACCGAGCATGACGAGGACGCCGAACCAACACACCGCCGCCACGAACCTCGTGAGAACGACCAGCTGCGCAGCGAAGTGCATGCGATCCGGAAGGGCGATCGTGAGGTCACCTGTATCGGTCATGACAGCTCCTGCATGCACGGAGATCTCCAAACGGCAACTGGTAAAACAATCAGAGCACGAATGCTCCGACAGAGCCACATTTTCCGCGGTTACTGATCACTCCAGCGCGGACTTCACCGCAGCATTCAGGCAGGCCCGGTGGATCCGTCGGCTGCCGGCAATTCCGTCGAGGCGTGAACCATCCCGGCAGAGTGGATCGCTACGTGATCGGAGGCTGCAGAACCGTCGAGGGTCGTCCAAGGGTTCTGGACGATAGGGCACCAGGGGACGTGGTCACGGCCGGCAGCCCCAACAGCGCCCGACACGGACGCAAGGTATCAGACCATTGTCAGGACCATTCCCGGGTCGGACAGGATGGCGCCGATGTCCGCAAGGAAGCGCGACCCCTGTTCGCCGTCGACCAGACGGTGGTCGAATGACAGGCTCAACGGCATCACCGATCTCAGTGCAACCTCCCCCTCGTACTCCCAGGGCGCACGACGCACCGCACCCACAGCGAGGATGGCTGCTTCGCCGGGATTGAGGATCGGTGTTCCGGCATCGATGCCGAACACGCCGATGTTCGTGATGGACAGCGTCCCGCCGGAGAGGTCGGCCTGGCTCGTCTTCCCTGAACGGGCGGTATCCGTCAGTGTCTTGAGCGCAGCGGACAACTCAAGGAGATTGAGCGCTCCGGCGTCCTTGATGTTGGGAACCAGAAGCCCGCGCGGTGTGGCAGCCGCGATGCCGAGGTTCACCGCGGAGTACTGCACGATCTCGTTGGCGGCAGCATCCCAGGACGAATTGAGCGACGGCTGACGGCGAACGGCGATACACACAGCCTTTGCGACGATCGTCAGGGGAGTAATGCGCGCGTCGGCGAATGCACGCGAGGCTTTCAGCTTGCTGATGAGCTCCATGGTCGGTGTGACGTCGATCGTCAGGAACTCCGTCACATGGGGGGCCGTGAAGGCACTCGCCACCATTGCCGCAGCCGTGTGCTTGCGGACGCCCTTGATCGGGATTCGCGTTTCTCCGGACGCAGGCGGCAGGCCCCTTCCATCCGACACCGCGTCCCCGGTGCCGGCGGCACCCTCCGACACACCCGGCCCATACCCGACGGTGCCCGCTGCGGACCCTCCCTGTTCCGCTAGAGCGTTCAGGACATCCTCACGGGTGATCAGTTGCCCAGGGCCCGAGCCGTGCACCGAATCGAGCACTAAGCCGAGGTCGCGAGCCAGCTTCCGTACAGGCGGCGTGGAGCGCGGACGCTCCCCCGTTGCCGACACCAGCGGCGCGGCGTGCGCCGGGCGCACCGCAGGCACCGGTGAATCGGGCGCGGGTCCCTGGCGGGCTGGTGCTGCAGCCGCAGGCGCGGCGTGCGTCGGCGCAACCGGCACGGCCGCCGGGTGAGCTGGCACTGCAGGTACTGCTGGGACAGACCTTGCGGCCGCGGGACGATCCGGCATCGGCTGTACCGCCGCTGCGCTGCCGCTGTCTTCCGCGAAGTCCCGCACCCTGCGCTGCGGCCTGCCGCCTTTCTCAACGGCGGCACCGTAACCCACGAGGTTCGGCTCACGCCGTGCAGGAGGATCGGCTTCGTTCCCGATGACCGGGATGTCGAACGACACGATCGTCGCTCCCACCTCCACCACGGTGCCGGGCTGCTCATGCAGCCGGGCGATGACGCCCGCGTAGGGTGAGGGCAGCTCCACGACCGCCTTCGCGGTTTCGACGTCGGCAATCACCTGGTTGAGCTCGACCGTGTCGCCGACTGCAACATGCCAACTGACGATTTCCGACTCGGTGAGGCCCTCGCCGAGGTCGGGAAGCCTGAACTCCTTGATCATGCCTGGCACTACCTTTCAAGTCCGCTCAGTGAGTTGCGCCGGCCCAGAACGCGGTCCACACCGTCGAGGATCCGATCGAGGTCGGGCAGGTGGTGGAACTCGAGCTTCGAGTACGGGTAGGGGATGTCGAATCCCGTGACGCGTACCGGCGCATGCTCCAGGTGGTCGAAGCAGCGCTCGGTGATGCTCGCTGCGATCTCGGCGCCCAGCCCTCCGGACTGCGCAGCCTCGTGAGTGATCACCAGGCGCCCGGTCTTCCGCACGGAGGCCTCCACGGTGGCGTAGTCGATCGGCGCGAGTGAGCGCAGGTCGATGACTTCCACAGATACGCCGTCGTCGGACGCTGCGATCGCTGCGTCCCGCGCCGTCGGAACCAGCGGGCCGTACGTGACCAGGGTGACGTCGTGTCCCTCGGTGACCACGTGGGCGGCACCCATGTCCGACGCCGACGGGTCCACTCCCTCGTCCACCTCGCCCTTGGTGTGGTAGCGGCGCTTCGGCTCGAAATACAGCACGGGGTCATCGCTCGTGATGGCCTGCTGGATCATGGTGTACGCGTCCTGGGGATTGGAGACGCTGATCACGCGGAGCCCCGACGTGTGGGTGAAGTAGGCTTCCGGTGATTCCGAGTGATGCTCGGGTGATCCGATGCCGCCCCCGAAAGGCACCCGGATGGTGATGGGCATCTTGACGGCGCCCTGCGTGCGGTAGTGGATCTTCGCGACCTGGCAGACGATCTGGTCGAACGCCGGGTAGATGAAACCGTCGAACTGGATCTCGACCACCGGGCGGTATCCCCGGTACGCCATGCCCACCGCGGTGCCCATGATCCCGGCCTCGGCGAGGGGGCTGTCAAGTACGCGGTGCGGGCCGAAGTCCTTCTGAAGTCCGTCGGTGATCCGGAAGACTCCCCCCAGCTTTCCGATGTCCTCGCCCATCAGGATGACCTTGGGATCGTTGTCCATAGCGCGGCGCAGTCCTGCGTTGATTGCGCGGCCGAATGTCATGGTGGACATCTTCAGTCCCCTTCCGTGGTTCCGTTGCCGAATGAGAGCAGATACCGCTCATAGTGGTCCTGCTGCCGGTCGAGCCAGGAGTTCGGTGCGCTGTAGACGTGCTTGAAGACATCACCCGGTGCGGGTTCCGCCATGCCGAGGCACCCCGCGCGCAGCTCTGCGGCGACGCCGTCGGCTTTTGCCTTCACCGAGTCGGCGTAGTCGGCGTCGAGGAGGTCCATGGAGTCCAGGAGTGCTGCGATTCGCGCCAGCGGGTCCTTCGCAGCCCAGTCCTCGAGTTCGTTGGCATCCCGGTACCGGGACGGGTCGTCGGCCGTTGTGTGCGGGCCCATCCGGTAGGTGACAGCCTCGATGAAGGTGGGGCCGCCGCCCGACCGTGCCCGGTCGAGTGCTTCGCGCGTGACGGCGAGGCATGCCAGGACGTCGTTGCCGTCCACCCGGACCGAGGGGATGCCGAAACCCGGGGCCCGATCGGCGATCGGCACGTGGGCCTGGAGACCCACGGGCTCGGAGATGGCCCAGTGGTTGTTCTGGCAGAAGAACACCACGGGAGCCTGGTAACTGGCGGCGAAAACCATCGCTTCGTTCACGTCGCCCTGGCTGGTAGCGCCGTCGCCGAAGTAGGTGACCGCCACTGAATCCGCGCCGTCGTTCAGGATGCCCATCGCATAGCCGGTGGCATGCAGGGTCTGGGCTCCGATGATGACCTGGGGGGTCGCCATGTTGATGGTGTAGGGATCCCAGCCCGACGACGCGTTGCCGCGCCAGACCCGAAGCAGGTCCGTGAGGTCCACTCCCCTGCAGTAGGCCACCGCATTTTCGCGGTAGCTCGAAAACACGAAGTCGTCCTGCCGCAGCGCCCTGCCCGAGCCGATCTGCGCGGCTTCCTGCCCCAGGAGCGGGGGCCACAGCGCAAGCTCGCCCTGGCGCTGCAGCGCGGTGGCTTCGGAATCGATGCGCCGCACCACCACCATGTCCTCGTACAGGGATCGCAGGGCAGCCCCGTCGACGTCGGCTACGAGGGGGTCGTAATGGGGGTTCGGGTGCCGGACGCCGAGGGCGTCGACCAGTTGGATCAGGTTCGAGCCGGCGGCGCCTTCTCCGACACCGTCCTGGACACTCACATCGCCGGTTTCACTCAGGGCCACAATCGCACGCACCTCTCACGGCAGTTTCCCTTTCCGGCCGCCTCAGCGGGCTGGTCAGGGCTCCAGGCACCTTTACCTGAACTACGTGTGACACTACTCACAGGACACAGGCAGCACAACCGATCCTACTTTCAGTGAGCAATGTGCTCTGTTTAAGGGTGCGGCGCCATGCTAGCGTTGGGCACTATGCAACCCCTGGACGGTACTGACACGCGACTGCTGCTGGCCCTGGCCAAGGACCCACGGCGCACCGTGGTGGCTCTTGCCGAGAAACTGGGACTTTCCCGCAACACGGTGCAGGCACGCATGGCCCAGCTCGAGAAGAAGTCGGTGTTCCTGTCTTTCGAGCGGCGGATCAATCCGGCGTCGCTCGGCTATCCCCTGACGGCCTTCATCCACGTCCACGTCCAGCAGCAGAAACTCGTCAGTATCACGCAGAGCATCAGCGAGATCCCCGAAGTCATCGAGGCCTTCGGAATCACCGGACAGGCCGACATCCTGGTCCGGGTGGTATCCGCCGACGCCGAGGACCTCTTCCGGATCAATGGGAAAATTCTTGCCTGCGAGGGGGTGGAACGGTGTGACACCTCCCTCGCGATGGGCGAACTTGTCCCGTTCCGCGTGGAGCCGCTGCTGGCACGGGGGCCCCGGCCGGCGTCGTGAAGGACGCGCAAGCTGTCAGGGACCCGCACCATAAGCACGCGCGCCCCGGCCGTCTTCGGGTAGCCGAAGCACGACAGAAAGGCCCGGCCCCCGAGAGCAGGGGCCGGGCCTTTCGTGCTGCGGTGTACTTTCCGTTCTAGTGGTCGGTGGCCTTCTCGGCTCCGACGCCGGTCAGCGACCGTACTTCCATCTCCGCCTGCTTCATCGGATCCTCGGTGGTCTTCGACAGTGTGGTGCCGAGCCAGCCGAGGAAGAATGCCAGCGGGATCGAGACGATGCCCGGGTTGCTGAGCGGGAAGATCGAGAAGTCGGCGTTCTGGATCATCGACTTCTCTCCGCCGGATACCACCGGTGAAAGGGCGATCAGCAGGATCGCGGACCCGAGGCCGCCGTACATGCTCCACACAGCACCCTGGGTGTTGAACTTCTTCCAGAACAGCGAGTAGAGGATGGTGGGCAGGTTCGCACTCGCCGCGACGGCGAAGGCGAGCGCGACCAGGAAGGCCACGTTCTGTCCCTGCGCGCCGATACCCCCGACGATCGACAGCAGGCCGATCACGACGACGGTGCGCCGTGCGACCTTGACCTCGCCGTCAGGGTCCACCTTGCCGCGGCGGATCACATTGGCGTAGATGTCGTGGGCGAAGGATGCGGCAGCCGTGATGGTCAGGCCTGCCACTACTGCGAGAATCGTTGCGAAGGCGACAGCCGAGATCAGTCCCAGCAGCAGCGAGCCTCCCAGCTCGAAGGCGAGAAGTGGTGCCGCGGAGTTGACGCCGCCCGGTGCCGCGGCAATGCGGTCTGCGCCGATCAGTGCGCTGGCGCCGTAGCCGAGGACAAGGGTGAACAGGTAGAAAGCGCCGATGAGCCAGATGGCCCACACTACTGAACGCCGTGCTTCCTTCGCGGTGGGGACCGTGTAGAAGCGCATGAGCACGTGTGGCAGGGCAGCGGTACCGAGGACCAGTGCGAGGGCGAGGGACAGGAAGTCGAGCCTCGTGATCGCGTTGAGTCCGTACTGCAGGCCCGGGCTGGTGATTGCCGCGTTGCCGGAGGTTTCGATCGCGGCACCCAGCAGGGTGGAGAGGTTGAAGCCGTGGATGGCCAGCACCCAGACGGTCATGATGAACGCACCGGCGATGAGTAGGCAGGCCTTGATGATCTGCACCCAGGTGGTGCCCTTCATTCCGCCGATGAGTACGTACATGATCATCAGGACGCCCACCACCGTGATGACGACGGACTGGCCCACGCGATCGTTGATGCCGAGCAGGAGCGACACTAGTCCGCCCGCACCGGCCATCTGTGCGAGGAGGTAGAAGAAGCAGACGGCAAGCGTGGTGATGGCTGCCGCGATTCGCACCGGACGCTGTTTGAGGCGGAAGGACAGGACGTCCGCCATCGTGAACTTCCCGGTGTTCCTCAGGAGCTCGGCGACCAGCAGGAGTGCCACCAGCCACGCCACGAGGAAGCCGATTGAGTAGAGGAAGCCGTCGTAGCCGTTGATGGCGATCGCGCCGACAATGCCGAGGAAGGAAGCCGCCGACAGGTAGTCACCGGCGATCGCCGTGCCGTTCTGCGGGCCGGTGAAGGATCGCCCCGCGGCATAGTAGTCGGCCGCGGTCTTGTTGTTGCGGCTCGCGCGGAGCACGATCACCAGCGTGATCGCGACGAACAGGCCGAAGATGAGGATATTCAGCCATGGCTCCCCCACCTGGGTGGATTCGGCGGTCTGCATCGGCAGGGAAAGGCCCGCGCTCAGGGTGTTGGTCATTTCTTTCCGCCTGTTGTGTCACTGAATGCTTCGGGGGCTGCTTCTTCGAGTTCATGCCGTAGGTTCGCCGCGATCGGGTCGAGCCGCTTGTTGGCGTAGCTGACGTACCACATGGTGATGCCGAACGTGCTGACGAACTGCAGCAGACCCAGGATGATCCCGATATTGATGTTGCCCCATACCGGGGTGGCCATGAACTCGTGGGCGTAGTCGGCCAGGAGCACGTAGGCGAAGTACCAGAGCAGGAAGACCACTGCCATGGGAAAGACGAAGCTGCGATGGCGCTTGCGCAGTTCCTTGAACTGCTCACTTTGCTGGACTTCCGTGAAGTCCACGGCAGCTGGTGATCCAGCGTCCGGTTCAACTGGGTGCGAACCCATTGTTCCTCCTCCAATTAGGCGATTCCCCTCACCGCAGCCGGCTTTCGTCGCCAGGCAGAGTTCGGCACATCGGTGTGACTCCCATCACTGTGCGGTCCGGCGCGCAGGATTTCCAGTCCCGCCACAGGGTGGATCGCCGAATGCGGCTCGAAGTGCGGTGAACGGTAGCAGCATGCGGTGAACGGACGCGGGCGGCGAACAGCGGCGGTAGTCGTGGCCACAGGCGGACGTGGCCGGCGAGGTCGGTGACGGCGTGCGTCGTGCACGACGGCGGCGTC
>NZ_KI914882.1:18641-23071 GCF_000520555.1 Arthrobacter sp. Br18
GGCGGCGTCCGCCACAGCGGCGCATGGCTAGTGTCGGTGACGGCATGCGTCCTGCACGACGGCTGCGTCCGCCACAGCGGTGCACGGCTAGTCTTGGGGCATGTTCAGCGCCGCCGTCGACACCGCCCTGGTCTGCGCCGTCATCGTCATCACCGTCGCCGTCGTTGCCGCCCTCGGTTTCCGTCTGTCGCGTTCCTCGCGCGACCTCGGGTCCGACGCCGACCGCGCCACCTATGCCACCCTCCACACCGCTGCGCTCGCTTCCGAGCATCTGCGGGAGGGCCTGACGGCGTCGGGGGCGTCGAAGGCCAGCCGCCATCTGCGGAGCCTGCTGCGGTGCGACACGCTGGTCATGACCGACGACGCCGCCGTCCTCGCCTCTGATGGCGGCCGTGCGCTGCCACCCGCCGCAATGCAGCTGTTCCAGCGGGTGCTGGACAGCGGGCGCACCCAGATCTTCCGCGGTGCGCAGCTTGAGGAGGCGGATGTGCCCGGCGGCGGGGAGTTGGTGGTCGCTCCGGTACGGGTGGACCAGCGGATTGTCGGGACGGTCGGGGCCTTCGCACCGGACGTCAATGCGGGCCTGGTCCGGGCCACCAACGAACTGGCAGGCTGGGTGTCCACCCAGGTTGAACTGGCAGAGCTCGACTCGTCCCGGCGCCTGCTCGTTGAGGCCGAGGTCCGTGCGCTGCGCGCGCAGATCAGCCCGCACTTCATCTACAATTCGCTGAACGCCATCGCCTCGTTCATCAACACCGACCCCGCACGCGCACGTGAACTCGTCGTCGAATTCGCCGACTTCACGCGCTACTCGTTCCGGAGGCACGGCGACTTCACCACCGTTGCCGAGGAGCTCAGGAGCATCGACCGCTACCTGCTGCTGGAGCGTGCCCGCTTTGGTGAGCGGCTCAAGGTCAAACTCGAGATCGGTCCGGAGGTGCTGAGCACCGTCATTCCGTTCCTGAGCCTTCAGCCCCTCGTCGAGAACGCGGTGCGCCACGGCCTCGACTCGAAGGACGGCACCGGCCACATCACCATCACCGCGCACGATTCCGGCGCCTTCGCCGAGGTGACCATCGAGGACGACGGCGTGGGAATCGATCCCGACCATCTCCGCCTGGTACTCGCCGGCCACACCGAGGGGGTGCATGTAGGACTGCGGAACGTCGATTCACGCCTGCGCCAGGTTTACGGCGACGACCACGGCCTGATCATCGACACGGCGCCCGGAGCCGGAACGCTGATCACCATGCGGGTGCCCAAGTCGCAGCCGGATCACCAGGCCTGAGGGACGTAAACTAGTAGTCATGGTCAATGTTGTCATCGCCGATGATGAGCTACCCGCAGTGGAGGAACTGGCCTTCCTGCTGTCCCGCGACGCCCGGATCGGAACGATCCACCGCGCCTCGAGCGGAGCCGAGGCACTGCGCGCCCTGGAGACACACGACGTCGACGCCCTCTTCCTGGACATCCACATGCCCTCGCTTTCCGGTCTCGACATCGCCCGGGTGATCTCGCGCTTCAGCCGGCCGCCCGCCGTCGTCTTCGTCACCGCCGACGAGGACCGCGCCCTGGAAGCGTTCGAGCTCCGGGCGGTGGACTACCTCCTCAAACCGGTGCGGGTGGAGCGGCTCGCCGAATCGGTGCGGCGCATCTGCGAGCTGATGGAGGGTGCCACCGCCGCGCCGGAGGTCATCACCGTCGACCAGGGAGGCACTAGCCGGATGATCCGCCGCGACGAGATCCGCTACGTCCAGGCGCAGGGTGACTACGCACGGCTGCATACCGCGGAGGCGAGCTACCTCATCCGTATTCCGCTCAACGACCTCGAACGCCAATGGGCGGACGCCGGATTCCTCCGCACCCACCGCTCCTACCTCGTCGCCATGGACCAGGTGCGGCAGGTGCGGATCAGTGCCGGCCGGGCAAGCCTGCTGGTGGGCGATGCCGAACTGCCGGTGAGCCGCCGGCACCTTCCCGACGTCCGGGAAAAGCTCGAAGCCACCCGCCTCCGGCCCGGCCAGTAGAACGCGGATGTGCCCTTCCGAGGAATCGCCGGCCCCGACGCCCCTGCCCGAATCCCCCGGCGACGTGTCGCCGAGTCCCCCACTGAACACACCACCAGCCACCCCGCGGGATGTACCAACCGACCTCCCGCCGCAGCGTGTGCGTGTCACCGCCCCTCGCACCAGCGCGCGGTCCAGCAGCAGCTCCTACCCCGTCCTGCGGGAGCTGGCGGAGGAGTCGGAGGTGGGCCAGCTCTTCGTCACGTCCCTGATCCGGTCCCAGCTGCGCCTCGCCCTCGTGGTCGCCGGCGGGTTCCTCATCATCCTTATCGGCATCCCGGTGCTGCTGACTGTTTTCCCCTCGATCAGCGAGGTGACGGTGTTCACCGTCCCCGTCCCGTGGCTCCTGCTGGGCTTTGCCATCTACCCACTCGTCATCGGCTGCGCCGCGCTCTACGTCCGCAGTGCCTCGCGCAATGAGAAGCGCTTCCAGGACCTGATCGATGAATTCTGAGCTCATCCCGTCCGCCGCAATCGGGATGAACCCGGTAGTGGGATATGCGGCCCTGATCCTGGTGGCGCTCAGCACGGTCCTGATCGGCATCTACGGCCTGCGGATTTCACGCACCACCGGGGACTTCTATGTTGCCTCACGCACGGTCCGGCCCTGGTGGAATGCTTCCGCCATCGGCGGTGAATATCTTTCGGCGGCGAGCTTCCTCGGAGTTGCCGGGCTGATCCTCATCTCGGGAGTGGACGCACTGTGGTTCCCCATCGGGTACACGGCCGGCTACCTGATGCTGCTCCTGTTCGTCGCCGCTCCCCTACGGCGCTCCGGGGCGTACACCATCCCCGACTTCGCCCAGGCGCGACTCGATTCACTGCTGGTGCGCCGCGTCACCAGCATGCTGGTGATCGTGGTGGGCTGGCTGTACATCGTCCCGCAACTGCACGGCGCGGCTCTCACCGTCCGGATCACCACGGGCCTTCCCTCCTGGGTGGGCCCCGTCGCCGTCGTCGTCGTGGTGGCCCTCAGCGTCATGACGGGGGGCATGCGGTCCATCACCTTCGTCCAGGCGTTCCAGTACTGGCTCAAGCTCACGGCGCTCGCGGTGCCGCTGGTCTTCATCCTCCTGCGTCTCGGATCGGAGGGTATGGCTGTGACGGCGCGGGGCGCCGCGTTCACCACCGACCTGGACATCACCGGCCAGGCATCCCTCTACAGCACCATCTCACTGGTGATCGCACTGCTGTTCGGAACGCTGGGCCTCCCCCATGTGCTCGTGAGGTTCTATACGAATCCGGACGGCGCCTCCGCCCGGCAGACCACCCTGATCGTGCTGGGGCTGCTGTCGGTGTTCTACCTCTTTCCCGTGGCGTACGGCATCCTGGGGCGGATCTATACCCCCGAACTGGCCGCGGCCGGCACGGCGGATTCCACGGTGCTCCTGTTGCCGGGCCGGATCTTCGACGGCGTCCCCGGGGATCTGCTGTCCGCCCTCGTGACAGCGGGCGCCTTCGCGGCCTTCCTGTCCACAACCAGCGGACTGGTCGTCTCACTCGCCGGCGTCGTGAGTCAGGAGTTCTTCTCCGGCAGCGTGCAGGGATTCCGGCGGGCCGCGGTGCTCTCCGCGCTGATTCCCCTGGTGTTCGCGCTGTTGACCGACACCCAGGCCCTCGCCGGGAGTGTCGGCTCCGTGTTCGCGTTCACTGCCTCGACGATCTGTCCGCTGCTGCTCCTCGCCATTTGGTGGACCGGGCTCACTGACATCGGCGCAGTTGCAGGAATGCTGACCGGAGCGGCACTGTGCGGGGGGTCCATCCTCGCCGCGGCCCTGCTCGGCGGTGAAGCAGCTGATTTCCCCTGGCTCCAGCAACCGGCGCTGTGGACGGTTCCTGCCGCATTCCTGGTGACCATTCTCGTGTCGAGGGCGACGGGCCACCGCAGGCCACGAAATACGGCCCGGGTCCTTGCGCGGCTCCACAGTCCGGAAACCCTGTAGTCCGCAAACCCTGTAATCCGGAAACCCTGTAACCCGGAACCTCTTGGTTCAGGGCAACAAGCCCGCAGCAAGGCCGGCGGCGAGTGCCGCTAGTCGATTGCCGCCATCAGTTCGACCACCCGGTCGAGGAAGGCATCAACCTGCGCTTCCTCGTACCCTGACGCGCCGGCCGTCTCCCGGAAAACTGCCCGGCGCACCGCATCGACACTCAGCGGCCGGGTGTTCTCGAAGTAGCCGCGGAGCTCCTCACAGAGGGAGTCGACGTCTTCCACGTTGTAGCTTGCCGCTTTCCCGTGTGCGGGACGCCGGAACCGCTCCCCCGGAGCACGGTTCAGGCGGCCTTTGAGGACCGCCGCCGTGCGGCCGATCTGCCGAAGCCATGCGTCCTGCCCCTTCGACTCGATCAGGTCGTCGCGCTCAC
>NZ_AZSA01000226.1 GCF_000520555.1 Arthrobacter sp. Br18
AATTCCTTGTGTGTGCAGGAGCAGGTGCGGGCCGCGAGAACGCGGTGCGGCGCCTTGGCCGGGCGGGTGTGTCCAAGGACAGGTACGCCCGCTTCGTCGATCCGAGCGTCAAGGTTCCTGCCCACTCCCGCATCGGCCACGGGAGCATCGTTCTGGCCAATGTGGTGATGACGACGGCAGTCACCGTGGGTGATCACGTCGTGGTGATGCCGCGCGTGACGTTGGCCTACGACAACGTCATCGGTGATTTTGCGGTACTGGCCGCCGGCGCAGCCCTGGGTGGTCAGGTGAAGATCGGCGTCGGGGCGTACTTGGGAATGAACTCGAGCATTCGTCGGGGAGTTGCGGTCGGCGCCCGGTCAAGCGTGGGGATGGGCGCTGCGGTCCTGGAAGATGTCCCCGCAGGGCAGAAGTGGGGCGGCGTGCCGGCAGTCCTGCTGTCCGATGGTCCGGGTCGGCCGGCACCCCACGAACCGCATCCCGGACATCGGGCCGCGCACACCCCCAGATCCGCCTTCGAACGGTTGACTGTGTCGGTCGCTCTGCCGGCCCTTCAATGAACCGCCACTCCTGCTAAGTGGCGGGAGCTCCTCAGGACCCCCGGCGCACCACCGGCCGCTTCTTGCTCCCACTCTGCGGAAGTCAGCCGGATCGCGTCCGGAACCCTGGCCGGAATTGTCCTGTACGATTGAAATCGATGCCCAGGCGAGGGAGCGGCTCGGAGTGCAGGTCCTCCGGGTGAACTCCGTGATCGACGGTGGCTAGCGACGCTACGTTTCTAGACAACTTCTCCACGCGCGTGTTCCCCGCCCGGCAACGTCCACACGAAGTCCGTGTTTTTCGCGGACCCCGCCAGCGTTGAAGGAGAAACCCATGACAGAGCAGAAGCTCGCAGCATCAGTCCGCACCGAGTTCGGCAAAGGGGCGGCCCGGCAGGCGCGTCGCGCCAACATGATCCCCGCCGTGATCTACGGTCACGGCGAGGAAGCCCTCCATATCCTGCTGCCCGGCAAGGCGACAACTCTTGCAGTCCGCACACCCAACGCCCTGCTGACCATCGACGTGAACGGCGAGGAGCACCTGGCCCTCGCAAAGGACGTCCAGCGGAACACGCTCAAGCGCATCGTGGAGCACATCGACCTCCTCACTGTACGCAGGGGCGAAAAGGTGGAGGTGGACGTCGCCATCCATGTCGAAGGAGAGCCCGCTCCCGAGGTTGCCGCCAACCTCGAGCACAACACCGTGCTGGTGGAAGCGGAGGCCACGCACCTGCCCGAGACCCTCACCGTCAACATCGAGGGCCGTGGCGTGGGGGAGCATATCCACGCATCCGACATCGTCCTGCCTGCGGGCACCACCCTGCTCACCGATCCCGAGACATTGATCGTCAACCTGGCAGCACCGACCGTCCAGGATCTTGGCGAGGCCGATGACACCGAGGTGGACACCGAAGCTGTCTCAGAAGGTGCCACTGCTGCTGATGCTTCCGACAAGGCGATCTCGGACGCAGACGAGAGCTGACCCGGTCAGCTTTTATGTCCAGTGATGCATGGCTCGTAGCCGGGCTCGGAAATCCAGGGCCCGGCTACGCGAACAACCGCCACAATGTGGGTCAGATGGTGCTCGACCTCCTCGCCGCGCGTCTGGACGGCCGGTTTCGGTCCTCGAAGGCCCAGGCCGTCGCGTCCGAGGGACGAATGGGTCCCGGCGGCCCGCGGCTGGTGCTCGCTAAGCCCCTGACCTACATGAACCTCACCGGCGGGCCCGTAGCAGCGCTGGCGAGGTTCCACGACGTCGCGCCCGATCATGTTATCGCGGTGCATGATGAGATCGACGTCCCTTTCAACACGGTCAGGCTCAAGTTCGGCGGCGGTGAGGGCGGGCACAACGGCCTGCGCGACATCAGCAGGGCGCTCGGCACCAAGGACTATTACCGTGTGCGAGTAGGTGTCGGCCGGCCGCCAGGCCGCCAGGACGCGGCCGATCATGTCCTCAAGAATTTTGGTACGGCGGAGATGAAGGACCTTGCCTTCCTCCTTGAGGACGCCGCCGACGCCGTGGAGGCGCTGATCCTCGAAGGGCTCGCCTCCGCGCAGCAGAAATTCCATTCGGCGATGTGAGGCGAGCGAAGCGAGTTTCTCGGATGTAGGTTGTGTAGGACCTGTCCGCTGGGCAATGGCGCTCAGCATGCAGGCGGTGTCGCTCATCTTCTTCGCAGCGTCCGGGGATCATAGTTCATAGCTGATACGCTCGCCTGATCAGCCTGGCGCCGCTGAGGCGAGCCATATGTCCTTGGGGGCGACGGGTGATTCATCCTCTGGTGAACTCACGGCGCGGACCTCGCTTCTACCAGGGGAAGTACTGTGTTCCACAACTCAGCCATCCAGACCGGGCCAGTGCGGGTGACTGCTCCTCCGGTGTTCATGTACCACTCGATCAGCCCGTCGACCCAACCCGACCCGCACCGGCTCCGGGTGCACCCCGAACGACTGGGGCGTCACCTGCGGTTGCTGCGCCGGCTGGGCTTGCGCGGGGTGTCCCTGTCGGAGCTCCTGCGTGCCAATGATCAGGGGGAAGCCGATGGGCTCGTCGGGCTTACCTTCGACGACGGCTACACAGACTATTTGGAGTATGCGCTCCCGGTGCTGAGGCGGTACGGGATGACCAGCACGCTATATGTGGTAGCCGGTCATCTTGGCGGCAGCAACCAGTGGGATGACGGACCCCGTCTCGGCCTGATGGACGTCGGCCAGGTGCGCGAGGTCAGCGCTGCGGGGCATGAGGTGGGCAGCCACACTATGACCCACCCTCACCTGGCTGGTGCTGCTGCGAGCACGTTGGCCGCAGAGATCGGTGGCAGCCGCGAGATCCTGCAGAACGTCCTGCAAGTAGGGGTAGCCAGTTTCTGCTATCCCTACGGTGAATACGACGGTACCGCGGCTGATGCCGTCCGGACGGCCGGGTACGACAACGGTTGCGTCATCGGGGACTACGACCCCGGCGACCGGTTCACTGTGCCACGCTGCTATATCAGTCCAGGGGACACAGCGGCGCACATCATAGCGCGAATGATCCGGCACTCCCTTCGCCTGCGGCTACGCTGAGTTTCGGCCTTCGATTCGGTGACGTAAAACTTGCACATCCACTCCGAGCGCCCCGATTCAATGGGTGTCGAAGGGGAAATGAGGCCACGGGATGCTCAACGAGGGCGTGGGCGCAATCACCCAACGGATTTGGGGGTGCGTTCTCGATCCCGGCGGGCCGAGAAAAGACCAGTCACTCTCCTGCATCCCGCAGACGTTCAGGCCAGTGAGGCTTCCGGCGGCAGTGTGCATCACCGGCCACCGGAACGGGAAGTGCAAAAGGGCGGTGTCAGGGTCCTTTCGAGTGGGTCTGCTCGGCCCAGATCAGACGCAGGTCCTGCCCCCTCTTGCTCCAACGACGCGCTGCATCGCTGACCACACGGCGCGCATTCCACGCTGGCCTGACCACGCTCGATGGCGAAGGGCCGATCATGGGTCCGGTATTACTCCTGTCCGGGGGATTTTGGGCGCGCCCAAATCATTGAAAGACCTTATCTGACGTGTCGGGTAGCAAGTCCCCGTAGCTCCAGTGGATCACCCGAACCACAAACGCGCTTGCAGGTATCGATGCGCTATGTCCGAGTAGCTCGACCGAATGCGACGAGCAAATACACGTAACCCATACTCGTGTACGAGCAAAAACTACTCCATATGCTTTTCGCAATACCAAAAGCAAGGAATCTGGGAAGAATTCTAGAATCGGGTCTCAATCATGAGTCGCTTTGTTTTCGATTGCCCTCGCCCTTTACGATTTGGCGTTTTACGCTTCCGCTACACCAACCGGGCCTACAATGACGCAAATCTATAGTTCACTCTCAGCCCTCCAGGCGCAGCTGCTTCCCACCTCCGTCGCAGCAGTCCCCGTGCTTTCCGGCGTTGCCTGGCGGAAAAGATACCAGCGAGCGCTTCGATTCACGGACACGGCGATCATCCTGTCCGCAATGCTGGTCTCGGTGACGGTCCTCGCGCAGGGCCGGCCGGACGTGATCCTACAGAATCGGGAATTGCTTGGGGTCGGAATCGCGGCTACGGCGGTTTGGCTCCTCATGATGAATCTCCTCCGGACACGGGATTCTCGGGTAGTCGGTACGGGGTCAGGCGAGTACATGCGGGTCATTCGGGCCAGTGCCGCGACCTTCGCGATATTCGCCGTCGTCGTGGTCATACTCAATCTCCATGACCTGCGGGGAATTCTATTCGTGGCACTTCCGGTCGGGCTGTTCGTCCTCTTGGGCAGCCGCTGGCTCTGGCGTCAGTGGTTGATCAGGCAAAGCCGATTCGGGCACTTCCTGTCGAAGGTGGTGGTGGTCGGCCGGCCTGGCGACGTTCAGTATGTCACAGGCCAGTTGGCGCTCAAGTCGGGGGCGGCCTTCGACGTGGTGGGTGCAGTCTACGAAGGCAGGGTGAGCTCTGCCGCGGTCCAGGTGGCCGGCCGCCTGGTACCGGCCGTGAGTGGGCTGCACAAAGTCGAGGATTTCGTGCAACTCACCGGCGCTGACGCGGTGATCGTTGCCGGGCACCTACGCGAAGGGAGGGCGTACATCCGCGAGCTCGGTTGGCGGTTGGAAAAAACATCTACGGAGCTTGTACTGGCTTCAGCCCTGACGAATGTTGCGGGACCGCGAATTACTATGCGTCCTGTTGAGGGCTTGCCTCTGATGCATGTGGAGTTGCCCCAGTTCGCCGGCGGGCGGCACGTCGTCAAGCGGGCACTCGATATCGCGGTCTCCCTGACAGCGATCATCGCTCTGGCTCCGTTGTGCGTCGTCCTGGCCATCATCATCCGATTGGACTCGCCAGGCGGCGCGATCTTCGTGCAGGAACGTGCTGGACGGCAGTCGACCCTTTTCAGGATGTTCAAGTTCCGTTCGATGGTCCTTGATGCAGAGAAAGAGTTGAACCTCCTCAAGCAACAGAACCAGGGAAGCGGTCCGCTTTTCAAGATGCGCCATGACCCGCGGGTTACCTCTGTCGGCCGGTTCATCCGTAAGTATTCGCTCGATGAGCTTCCCCAGCTTTACAACGTCCTGCGGGGGGACATGTCCCTCGTGGGGCCCCGGCCGCCGCTACTCAGCGAAGTATCCGACTATGAACACCATACGCACCGGCGGTTGCTCATCAAGCCCGGTTTGACCGGGCTGTGGCAAGTGAGCGGGAGGTCGAACCTCGACTGGGAGGAAAGTGTCCGGCTGGACTTGTACTACGTCGAGAATTGGTCGGTGACCGGCGATTTGATGATCATGTGGCGCACCTTCAAGGTGATGCTCAAACCGGTGGGGGCTTACTGATGGAGCGGGTTCGCATTCCTTACCCAATCGCCCTCGCACCGATGGTGCTTACCGCCTGCAGCCCGGTCACAGGGAAGGGGTCCAGGCTAGTCGCCGCTTCGTCCTTCGTGGTTGTCGAGGTGGATGCCATCCACGCCGTGGCACGACTCACCGGTCCACTCCAGTGAGGTTGCTGGACAGGCAGGGCCGCTCGGCCCTGTGGTCGGTCGGATCCCAATTCACGCGGGCGCTCGGAAGCTTGATTCTGCTGGCGGTTGCCACGCGGGTACTCGATCTCGATGATGTCGGGAGGCTGGGTCTCGTGTACGGCATCCTCGTGCTTGGTGCAGGAGTCGCCAGCGGACTGGTGGGTGATAGCTTCACCGTCCTTGATCGCCACAACCCCCGGATCCGGGCAGGCCTGCAGGTCTGGCTCGTCCTTACCGCCGTCACCTGTGCTCTCATCATCGGTCCTGCGGTGTTCATCACCGGCATTGTCGGGCCGGTCGAGGCGTTCGTGCTTTCCGCGGCGGTCATCACCTTCCTCTCCGAGGATGTCCTGCGCAGGGCACTCATGGCCCATCTGGAGTTTGCCCGCGTAGCACTGGTCGACGCAACGGTACTTGTCCTGTCCCTCGCCACTCTTGCAGCACTGGCTTTCCTCGGCACTCTTGGACTTGGCTCCTTCATCGCGGCAATCGCGCTGAGCCAGGGTGCGGCATTCATCGTAGGCGTCCTGATCCTGCCGGCGTCCGACCGCTATCTGGCGCCACTTGGACAAGCGGACATCCGATCAGTGGCGAGATTCGGTGCCTGGAGGGCAGCACAACAGGCGCTCAGACCGGCGTTGCTGTCCGGTGTGCGGGTACTCGTCGTCGTTGTCGTTGGGTTCGCAGCCGCAGGGCAGCTTGAAATTGCGCGGATCTACGCCGCTCCAGCCCTCCTCCTGGTCGGCGGATTCTCATCCTTCCTTTTTGCAACCTATGCCAAAGACAAGTCGTCACTGCTGTCGGTACTCGTGCGCCGAGCGGACAGGTCGGTAGTTCTCCTCGTCGCCGTCACCGTCCTCGGGTCCTTTCTCACCATTCTCCTGCTGCCTGTTGCAGGGCCTGCCCTGGTGGGACAGATGCCGGAGATGTTGGCTGTCGTCGGCTGGCTTGCCTACGCCGTGTCTGTTGCTGCCGCCGGCCCGTATGGCACCCTCGCTGCCGTCAGGGGTCTCCCGCACAAGGTATTTGTCATCCGGCTCATCGATTCGCTCGTTTCACTTGCCGCGGTTCTACTCATCCTTGCTGTTACCGGCGACTACCTCTACTCACCACTTGCTGCTTCCGTGGGTTCACTTCTCGGCGGAATAGCCATTCGAAAAGTCCTCCTTGTTCCCCTTGTCCGCAGTGAAGAACGAACCCCGTCCACCCGCGCGGCGCAGAAAAGGCTCTCTGGTGATCATGTCTGAAATCAGCGCATCGTCGTCAGCCCCAGTCACACCGAGGTACTTCCGCAAATTCCTGCGATTCACTGCGGTTGATACGACAGGAGTTCTCCTGGGAACACTCACGGCACTGCCCGCCCAGGCAGATGGGCACGAGGCGCAAACTCCGGCGCAATTAGCCACTATCAGCGCGGATCCCTTGCGTACTCCCCCGTTCACCGGCGTCGTGTTCTCCACGGCGGTGAACGGAAGCGTCGCCTACGCCGCAGAAAGCTTCACGCTCAACGACAGGCCCGATGCACCGCTCACGGTCCGTGTCCGGGCAGTTGAAACGTCACCCACGACCATCTCCATGAAGGTGTGGAAGGCAGGGACGCCAGAACCGGCGTCCTGGCAACGCTCTACGACTGATTCAACCCCGGCGTTCCAAGCCGCGGGTCGGATTGACTTCGAGCCTTACCTCGCGGGATCCGCGACAAGCGCTCCACTGTTCGCCCAGTTCGGCAACCTGTGGAAAGGGGAGCCCAGGCCATGAGGATGAAGATTCGTGCAGAGCGGGGAGCGGACAGGATCCGGTCGATTCCTTCAGAGAGGCACAACATGCGGAGCAGCAAGAGAAGCCGGCCGCGCAAGCTACGGATTGCGATGGTCGGCACGCGGGGGGTTCCGGCGAGGTACGGGGGATTCGAAACAGCAATCGAAGAGATAGGGCAACGTCTCGTGTCAGCGGGAATGGAGGTGACGGTGTACTGCCGCAACACCGACGCTGAACGACCCCGCAGCTTTCTGGGGATGCGGCTGGTCCATCTGCCGGCATTGCGGCTGAAATGCGCGGAAACGCTATCCCACACGGCGTTGTCCGCGTGTCACCTGCTCTTTTCCAGGAAGTACGACGCCGTTTTCGTATTCAACGCGGCCAACGCACCGTTCATCCCACTTCTTCGATTTCGGGGAGCGCCGGTCGCGGTGCATGTCGACGGCCTCGAGTGGAAGCGCAGTAAGTGGGGAGGAAGGGGGAGGGCCTACTACCGCTGGGTCGAGAAGCTGGCCGTCCGTTGGGCGGACGCATTGATCGCAGACGCACAAGGAATTTCCGACTACTACAGGGAAGAGTTCGGTGCCGATACCTCCCTGTTGACCTACGGTGCTCCGCTTCTTGCAGATACGGGAAGCGCCAGAGTTCGGGAACTCGGCTTTACGGCCAACGGATATCACCTGGTGGTGGCACGGTTCGAACCTGAGAATCATGTGGACAGAATCGTTGAGGGCTATTCCAAGAGCACCGCATCCCTTCCGCTGGTGGTCGTCGGTTCGGCTCCGTACGCCGAAAACTACAGCAACCGCATAGCAGCAGCGGCAAAAGTGGATCCGAGGATACACCTCATAGGTGCCGTCTGGGATCAGGACGTCCTCAATGAGCTCTACGTGAACGCACGCACATATCTCCACGGCCATTCAGTCGGGGGAACAAATCCTTCTCTGCTCCGCGCCATGGGCGCGGGCACGGCGACCATCGCCTACGACGTCGTCTTCAACCGGGAAGTGCTCGGGAGTGGCGGACGGTTCTTCACATCGTCGTCCTCCCTCGTCCAGCCCTTGCTCGAACTCGAGTCGATGCCCGCGACCGCAGCAACACTCGGCGCGAAACTGAAGCGGGAAGCAGGCGAACGGTACCGGTGGGACGACGTAGCCGAGGGCTACAGACTCCTCGCCGAGGAACTCTCGACGGGGTCCACCACCCGGAACAGGAACGCGTCACGCAATCCGCGCTCGGCCTGGACCGAGGAAGGCTCTACTTCCCCGGTTCGGGTCGCCGGGCAGGTGCCGACGGGACGACCGTCGGTGCATGTCCTCAAAAGTCCATTCATCTCACGAAAAAGTAAGGCATAGATATGGTCATGCGAACTGGGTCGCAACCGTTATTCAGTCAGGCCCTGCGGCAACTTTCCCGCGCACAGAAAACATCGAAAGGTGCGCCCGCATATTCCCGGTATGTGAACAGGCCTCTTGGCCGGTTTCTGGCGGCGGCAGCATACTCCCGTGGTCTGGCTCCGAACCAGATCACGGGAATCAGTGCGTGCTTCACGTTCACCGGCATCGGTGTCCTCGCGGCCGTGAACCCCACGCCGCTGTCATCGCTATCCGTTGCCCTCCTGCTCATGGTGGGGTATGCCCTCGACTCCGCAGACGGGCAGGTCGCCCGGCTGGGTGGGACCGGATCGCCGGCGGGGGAGTGGCTCGACCACACGGTCGATGCTGTGAAAGAGGCGTCGATCCACCTTGCAGTGCTTGTTTGCTGGTGGCGTTTCTACGACCTGGATGTCCGTTGGCTCCTGGTACCCCTCATCTACCAGGTCGTCGAGACTGTCCATTTCTCCTCGATGCTTCTGATGGATCACCTGCGACGCGGACAACGGCAGGACCATCGAGGATTCATTGCCGGAGAAGGCACTTCGTCTCCCCTGTATTCCCTTGCGGTGGTACCCACCGACTTCGGGTTGCTCTGCCTGATTTTCGCGCTGCTGTCGGTTCCGGCGGTCTTCGTGCCGATGTATACGCTGCTCATGCTCGCCAACGCTGGATTCATCGTCCTCGCGCTGCGCAAGTGGTACAGGGAGGTCTCATCATGGAGCTGAGCGAATACCTGCGAATCTTCCGTCGGCGATGGTTGCTCATAGCCTCCGTCACCCTTCTGGCGATCGCCGCCGCCCTCACCGTCACTGGCCTGACGCCCGCCTCCTATGAGGCGCGCGCGGTGCTTTTCATCAAGGCGTTCTCGCCCACCAGTTCCTCCTATGAGAATTCCCAGTTCAGCCTGCAGCGGGTGCGGTCCTACCCGGACCTCGTGTACAGCCCCCAGGTCCTGAATCCTGTCCTTGAGAGGCTGGGATCCTCAGCCAGTCTCGCCAGCCTGAGCAATAGGGTCAGCGCGAGCAACCCCGAGGACACCGTTTACGTCAATGTCCTGGCCACTGCTGGGACCGCTGACCAGGCGGCTGTTCTCGCAAACCTGGTGGCGGAGAGCCTTCGGGATGAAATCAGTGCTCTCGAATCAGGCGTTGCCGCCCAGTCGGCAGCGGTGCAACCCTCAATCACCGTGCCCGCTGTCCCACCGACCTCTCCGTCCACACCTGACCCACTCCTCAATGTGGCGGTAGGTGCTCTCCTCGGGTTGACTGTGGGCCTGATGGCAGCGCTCGCCTTCGGCCGCTCGAATATCAGGATCTACACCGCAGCGGATATCCGCCAGACAACGGGGCTTGAGCTGATCGGCAGGATTCCGCCGATACGGAATCAGAGTTCGCGCTGGCCTGCTCCGAGTGCCATGCTTCCCTACCGGGAGGTGAATACCAATCTCCTGGTCAGTGCGGGCGGGCAAATACCCCGCCTGCTGCTTCTTGCTTCCGCCGGTGACGACGCGGACTTTGATCGCGGTGTCTTCCGCCGGGGGTTCGCCGCGTTCCTCGGTTATTCGGGATCGCGCACGTGCGTGCTCGAAGCGACGCAGAGTTACCCTCTGCCTGCTGATCAGGAAGCAAGGACACCGGGCTTCTCCGACATCCTCACCGGCAGTGTAACCGTTGCTGACGCTCTCCGTGTCATCGAACATGAGCCCGTGCATCTGGTGCAGGAAGGGACGGCCAGCAGGTCCATCACTCGCTCGGACGCTGCAAGGAAGGGCGCCACGATCGTAAAGGAGCTCGCAGAGAACTTCGACGTCCTCATAACGCAGGCCTCGTACGACTCGCATCCCCTCAGCACGGCGGTCATGACTCCGATCGCCGACGGAGTGCTTGTTCTGGTGCGGCCAGGGGAGCGTGCTGCGGCCCTGCACACAGTGGTGCGCGAGCTAACGGCCCTGGGCGTGAAACCGCTGGGTGTTGTGTTGACCGGCGCCCGCTCCCGTCCGTTCGGGCCTGCGCACAATGGGAAAGCGTCGGGCGTGCACAGGCAGATTTTGTCATGATGTCCGCTGCTGCCCGGGAACGCGCGGCCTGCCTCGTCTGGCTCCTCTCAATCCTCAGCGTCGTCGCCTGGCGGAAAGGGGTCTTCTTCGACGGTGGGATCGACCCTGTGGTGGTGGCAAAAGCGTTACTGCAAGGAAGTGCCCTGGGTGGGGCGTTGCTGATCAGGGCGCACTCGCCCTCCCGGTTCCCTGTTGCCGGTGCACCCCTCCTGATTCTCGGTCTTGTCGTCTCAATTTCGGTGATCGGCGCCTACGCGGCAGGAAATGTGGTCGCGTCTGCCGTGCTCGCGGTCCGGATCATGCTCGTGGCCTCCACCGTGAGTGTTCTGGTCTCTTCGTTTCCCCGCACCGTGGTGCTCAAGCATCTTGCGGTGGCGCTGGGAATCCTCGGCGCTTTCGTCGCCCTCACCGGTCTGGGCGGGTTGGCTGCCGGCGAACGGCTGGAAGGAACAGTTCTCCCCCTGAGCCCCAATGCGCTCGCACTTTTGTGCGGATTCCCTGCGCTGGCACTTCTGCACGCGGGCCTGAACGGCCGGGGGCGCGGGGGAGCGGCCCTCCTGGGTGTGCTTTTCCTGGGAGCGTGCATCGCAACCCAGTCGCGGACGGCGCTCTTCGCCCTCGCAGCAGCAGCAGTCGTCCTGATGCTGCACGTCCGCAGAATGGAACCGAAGGTTGCGATGGGCCTCCTGGCGGCGATTCCCCTTTCCGCGGTCCTCCTGATGTACACGCCGATACTGCGGACTGTGGTTGCCCGGGGGGACGCGGCATCGATCCTCACGCTGAATTCACGGACAATAGCATGGGAAGCGGTGCTCGATACGCCGAGCCTGTCCTGGGAGCGCTGGCTCGGGGCCGGCCTTTCTGTGAAGACGATCGCCGTGAAGGGCCAGTATTGGCAGGAGCAGGTCCTGGACTCGAGCTGGGTGTCGGCACTTGCCCAGACCGGGGTGCTGGGTACCGTCGTGATCGCAGCCTGGGTCCTGACCGTCCTGTGGCGCAGCATGAAGGACCATGAATTGAGATCCTTCAGCACTGCCATATTGGTGTTTATTCTCCTGAGGAGCTTCCTCGAGAACGGTCTCATCGAAGCGAGCACCACCTTCCTCGTCTTTATGACCGTTGCACTGCTGGTGCAGGGGAAAGGCGCTGTTGCTGAACCACCGAGCAGGGTTGTGCCGCGAGTCAGCGTCGACCATCTTGCCAGCGCAAGCAACTACCGCCGCAATACCAACGGGCTTCTGGTCAGTGACTGAAAGCCCCGATATGACGAACGTCAGCATCTTCGCCTGCGAGAGCGGCGATTCGGAATGGCAGGGGCTCGGCAACGATCGTCGCCCGGGCTCCTACGCTGTCAGCGACATCGAACGTGCCGGGCTTGAAGACATTTTCTCCTACAAGGTCGATGCCCCTCGCATCTTCTCCGGTGGCTGTAGTGAATTCCTCGAGCGACTTGAATACCGCTGGATCCCCCGGGCCGTTCGACCAGACGGCCAACCAGGAGGGACTATCCGCTTGCGGCCGGTGGTAGACATTGCCGAGTGCGGACACCTGCATCGTTTCCGCGGAAAACTGATGGGAGTAATCTTCCACACACAGGAGACAGTTGCCTCGTGCCGCCGTCCCGGAGACGATGTTGTTGCGGATGCGAACCGGACCGTTGATCCACGTCATGGTCGGGTCCGGGAAGACCTGTCGCGGGTCGTGGCCCGGAACACTTCGGTCAGCAGCGCGTCGATCATCCTGGACTATGTTCAGTGGACGGCCGTTTCCACTCAGGGTGTTGTTCCAGATATCAACGCCGCTGGTGTTATTGATCTTCACCCCATGACCACCGCTGTCGGCGATGAAATTGTCCACCAGGACGGCTTTAGCGGAGAGTTCGACCGTGACTCCGTGCATGCGGTTACCTATAATGTCATTACTTATGACCGCCAGGTCAAATACGGACTCGTCGAACCAGAGGCCGGTCCCGAGGTTGTTCCGGAAAGTGCTGTCGCTGATGGAGACGGCTCGTGTCCTGCCAATCTTGAAACCGCCTGCCACTGGAGCGCTGTTGAACTGTTCAGTGTTGTTTCCGGAAGCATCGAGACCGGAGACATTCAGCCGGTCCGCATAGGACGCTGCTGCGCCGAGCATGCCATTACGCTCGACCGTGATGTTCTGCATTGTGACATCCGTTGCTGCGATAGCGAGACCGGTCGTTGCATTGTCCGTGATCACCAGATGTGCGAGGGTGATGCCCTTGCCCTCGGCTGTAACCGCACCGATGTGCGGCACCGACGGAGCGAAACGCCGGACCCCGATACCGCGGACAACGGAGTACTCCGACTGGATCGACAGTGCTTTCGCGATGGCGCTCGCACGAACGGTTTTCCCCGCAGGATTCGTCCCGAGGTAGAGACGATCTGTTTGGTAGTCGACGAAGAATGCGCCTGGCGTGAGTTGCGCCGTGGATCCGACCTGACGCTGGGCTATGTCATTTATCCACACCTGGTCTGGGTGCGCTGCCATGGGATATTCGCGACTGACAAAGGCCCAGCCATCTTCTTTGCCGTCAGGCGCACCCCAAGAATAGGTGGGACTAGCGTCGAACTCGGGTGTCCATCCGTCAGCTGCATAGGCTCCACCGGCGGGCCTGAAACCGGACACCACACTGCTTCCGTCGAGCCATACCGCCTCGCCTGGATAGGGCTGAAGCGTCAGCTGCTTGTCGGCGGGAACCTTGACCTCTTCATGGTAGGTTCCACCGCGAACGACGATGGTTTGACCGGAGTGCGCGGCGGCTATTGCGCCCGAAATGCTATTGAATGGGCTCGCAAAGGTCCCGGGCCCCTCAGCTTTTCCGCTCGCCTCCACGAAGAGGGCATCCCCCGGCACGGCGTATTCGGAGCTTCCCACCGGCCGGGATCCCGCAGTTCCCTCACTCCGCGAGGTGTTGTGCTTCAGGACATCCGGTCCGGCACTGTGTGTGGCAGGTACCGGGGGCAAAATGTGCACCGGCGCGGAGGCTGTGGTCAAGGACGCGACACTCACCGCGATTACCAGGAGCGGGCCGGCGCGCCGGAAAAGAGGTCGGTCATGTCGCACGCGTGATGTCGCCATCGAGAACTCTCGTAAGCGTTGAGCCGCCTTAAGCAATGACCAGTGAATGTATCAGGTCCCCGAACCGCATAAGTGAATCACACACACCCTCTGTCCTCAACCTCAGTGAAGGAATCCCAATGAAGGCCAAAAACATAGGCTATGCGGCAGGGGCATTTGACTTGTTCCACATCGGGCACCTCAACCTCCTGCGCCATGCCAGAAGCCACTGTGACTACCTCATTGCTGGAGTGGTATCGGATGAACTATGCCAGTTGACGAAGGGGTCGACTCCGATGATTCCCCTGGCGGAGCGCTTGGAGATCGTGGGGAGCATCAATTGTGTCGACAGGGCGGTTGCGGAAGTCGTCCCCGACAAGCTCCAGACCTGGGAGCAGCTCGGCTTCAATGTGTTCTTCAAGGGGGACGACTGGCGTGGAACTTCGAAAGGCCGCCTGCTTGAGCGCAGATTCGCTGCGGTTGGTGTTGAAGTAGTGTATTTTCCCTACACCATCCATACCTCAAGTACAGGCCTGCGCCGGGCCCTGTCCGCGCTATCGTCCCGATCGCCTTCCGATTCCGGGATCGCCGCGAGCGCGACGATCGGAGGCTCCTGATGAAGCCTTACAGGGAAACCTATCTGGTGGCCCACCCGTCAGCAGAGCTTTACGGATCTGACAGGGTACTGCTCGAAACCGTTGAAGGCCTTGTCTCGACCGGTGCGAGGATTGTTGTGACAGTTCCGTCGCACGGACCCCTTGTCTTTGAGATCCTCGCGCGTCGCGCGGAGGTCACCATTAGGCCGTCAACCGTCCTGCAGAAAAAGATGCTCACCCCGCATGGAATGGCTCGACTTCTCTGGGACGGCGTGGCTTCCTTCAGGAGTACCCTTGAACAGCTCCGCGAGTATCGGCCCTCTGTGGTCTATGTGAACACGGTGACAATACCGTTGTGGCCGATCGTGGCACGGCTAGCCGGTTGCAAAGTGGTCGTACATGTTCACGAGGCTGACGGGGCGAATTCCCGCGCAATTCGGTTCGCCATGACGTTGCCGTTGCTCTTTGCCTCCCTGGTTGTGGCTAACAGCGAGTACACCACGGAGGTACTGCGTCGATCGTTGAAAGCCGTTGTTGCTCGAACCCGCGTCGTCTACAACGGAGTGCCGGGGCCAACGAACTGGAGCGAACCTCGGGAGCATCTCGATGGCACCTTTCGATTGCTCTATTTCGGGCGGCTTTCCCACCGGAAGGGGGTCGACGTTGCAGTGGACGCGCTTGCGGAGTTGAGTCGTCGGGGAATCAAGGCAACCCTGGACATCGTGGGTGCGGTGTATCCGGGTAACGAAACATACGAAAGTGACCTTCGGACCCTGGTCAGCGATTACGGCCTCGAAGGTGAAATCCGCTTTCATGGATTCCAGGGAAATGTGTGGCCCTACCTCGAAGGTGCAGACGCTGCCGTCATTCCTTCCCGGCTGGAGGAGTCGTTCGGCAACACCGCAGTCGAGGCACTGCTCGCCGCGAGGCCCATCATAGTGTCGGATAATTCCGGGCTACGTGAGGCAGCGGGCGGGTACACAAGCGTTCAATTCGTGCGGCCAGGGAGTCCCGCAGAGGTCCGGGTGGCTGTGGAACACCTCATTCAGGCATGGCCGCACTGGAGGAAGCGGGCCATCGATGATCGGCGCACCGCCCATCGCAAACACAATCCACTGCTCTACCAACAGGATGTCGCCGCCATCGTCAGGGGATTCGCTTCGCCTGTGCCGATCGACCACGTTCGATGATCGTGCTGGGCTGGTAGGGATACACCGTTACGTCCGTGGCGTCGAAGGCGAACCACACGCAGTTGCCCGGAGCGAGGTCCAGCTCGGCCGCAAGGGCAGGTGTGATGTCTGCAGCGAATTCCTCGGCACGGACTCGAACGAGGCCCCCGTGCGGCTCGACATCGAGAATGATCCCGGGCAGGGCTGCGACGTGGAAGTTGGCGGGCTGGGCAAGTGACACCCGGACTGCTGACGGACGAACCGCCGCGACAATCGAAGTGTGCAGCGCTATTCCAGGCGCAGCGCGGGTGATTTCATTCCCGGCAAAGGTGCGGATACCGTTGGCGGTCCGCACGCCGGAAAGGATGTTGAGTCCCGCAAGGTCGGCGGTGAACCGGCTTCGCGGTCTCTCCAGCACCTCATGCGTAGGCCCCTGCTCAACGATGCTCCCGGCATCGAGCACCACCACCCGGTCTGCAAGCGTAAAGGCGTCCAGAATATCGTGTGTCACGATAATCACCGTCTGATCCCGTAGGACCCGCCTCAGCATACGGCGCAGCGCCGGAGCGACCGAGACATCGAGCGCTGCCATCGGTTCATCAAGCAGCAGGAGCGAGGGATTCGAGGCCAGCGCGCGTGCGACTGCAACACGCTGCGCTTGCCCGCCGGAAAGTTCCGTAGGCATCCGATGCGCCAGTTCCGGTGCCTCGACCTCCTCCAACCACCTCCGTGCGTGAGCCCGTGCCTGCGCCCTGCGGACTCCTGCACTGCGTGGCCCGAACGCGACATTCTCAAGGACACTCAGGTGCGGGAACAGCAGGGGGTCCTGGGCAAGCAGCGAAACGCCGCGGGCGGCCGGCTGGATGAAGGTGGAACGCGTCCTCGGGGCCACCTCGAAGAGCACCTCACCATCGAGGGTGGATTTCCCGGAGTCGGGCCGTAACAGGCCGGCAATCACTGCAAGCAAGGTCGATTTTCCTGCGCCATTCGGGCCGAGGACGGCCAGGGTCTCGCCGGTTTCGACAGTCAGTGACATCCCGAAGCCGCGGGCAGGGACGGTGGCATCGAGTTGAAGAGTCACAGCTCGGCGCTCCGGCGCTCACCGGCGGTGCCGGAGCGGTGGGCGAGGCCGACCACAATGACCGCCACGATGACCAGCACGAGGGATAGGGCGACGGCCGCGTCCGGATCCGTTTCGCGCTGCAGGTAGATCTCGAGCGGGAGCGTGCGGGTGGAACCCTGGAGGCTTCCGGCGAAAGTCAGGGTAGCCCCGAACTCGCCGAGGGCCCGGGCGAACGAGAGGATTGAGCCCGAGACAAGGGAGGGAAGCACAAGGGGAAGTGTCACCCGGCGCAGAACTGTAGTGGGCCGTGCTCCGAGGGTGGCGGCGACGGCCTCGTAACGCGTGCCCACGGTCCGCAGCGCGCCCTCGAGGCTGAGCACCAGAAAGGGGACTGCCACGAAGGTCTGGGCGAGGACCACCGCGGTGGTCGAGAAGGCGATTTCGATACCGAGGAGATCGAGAGTTCCGCCGAGAAGGCCGCGCCTGCCGAAGGTGTAGAGCAGTGCAAGTCCCCCGACCACCGGGGGCAGGACCAACGGCAGCAACACCAGCGAGCGAAGTAGCTTCTGTCCCCGGAATGCGGCGCGGGCCAGCGTCAGGGCCATTGGAACGCCGAAGAGGACGCAGAGCACGGTGGCTACGGCGGAGGTTCGAAGGCTCAGCAACAGCGCGGCAACTGAGGACTCGGAGGAGACCAGCGAGAAGAAGTTCGCCCAGTCCACGCGGGAAACCATGGCGGCCAGCGGCAGCACGACGAGTAGCGCCCCGAGAAGAGCCACGACCAGGACCCAGCGCGGAAGGCCGGCGAGAGAAGGAGTAGCCATGACGGTACCGGGTCAGGGCGCGCCGAAGCCGGCGGCCTCAAGGACCGCCTGCCCCGCGGTGCTCAGGACGTATGCGGCAAACTTGCTGGCGGCGTCTTCGTTTGCACTGTCTGCCAGAACGGCGATCGGATAGGCATTGATGACCTCGCCGGCTTCCGGCACGATAATTCCCTCGACAGCACCTGCGGCGGCTTGGACGTCTGTGGCATAGACCACTCCGGCATCCGCCTCACCCGAGGAGACCTTGCCCAGTACGTCAGTCACCGAGGACTCCTCGCTGACTGGGGAAAGTGTGACTCCGACCACCTCCTCAAGGGCTGCGGTCGCCGTTCCGCAAGGAACCCGCTCGGCGCACACGACACTTCTCACGCCGTCATCTGCCAGGTCGGCGAACGAGGTGATGGCTGTCGGGTTCCCTGGGGGCACGGCGATTTCTAGGGAATTGGTTGCGAAGACCACCGGCTCACCTCTGAACGGGAAAGCTTCCGTGAGTGCCGCCATGCTCCTGGTGTCAGCCGATGCAAAGACGTCGGCGGGGGCACCTTCCAGAAGCTGGGTTGCGAGATCCGATGAGCCGGCAAAGCTGAACACCACCGTGGTGCCGGGGTTCTGGGCCTCGTATCCTTCGGCCACTTCGGTGAACGGTGCCCGGAGCGACGCCGCGGCAAAGACGGTGATGGAGGAATCGTCACCGGGCGGGCCAGCACACGCCGACAGCGATAGCGGCAGAATAAGCGGCAGCGCCACAATGACGAACAACCTTTGTCGGCTCACGTGTTCGTCCTCGTGACCGGTGGGGCCGTTGATGGTGTTTCCACCAGAACTGTTGTGGCTTTGACGACCGCCACGGCTACCGAGCCGGGTTCGAGACCCAGGTCCCGTACTGCCTCGCTGCTCATCAATGACACCACGCGGTACGGCCCGCACTGGATTTCCACCTGTGCCATGACCTTGTCCAGGATGATCTCGGTGACAAGGCCCACGAACCGATTACGGGCGGACCGTCCAATTCCTGACGGGTCGTCCGGCAGGACGGCATTCCTGCGTGCCAGGTGGGCCAGGCTGAGTCCGTCGACCACGGTGCGCCCTGAGGGGTCCTTTTCACTGGTGAGTACACCGTTGTCGATCCAGCGCCGGACGGTGTCGTCACTCACGCTGAGATACCTCGCGGCGTCCCGAACCCGTATTAGCGTCATAAACCGAAGCATATACCCGAATTCGCGGGATTATTCCTCGATGGCAGAGGGTATGCGTCGATGAATTTCCTCGAGAAACAGCCACTGCTCCGAGCGGCGTTCTCCCGAGTCCCTTTCGAGCGGAGTGACAGCAGGAGCCGTCGGCTCGTCAGCTTTCTCTGTCCCGGGCGGGCAGCCCCCAGTGGCGTGCTGCTCCCAATGGTCAGTCCTGGAAGTCGCCGATTTCGGCCTGCCCCCGCGTTGTGACGCCAGGTTCGCCCTGTTCGGCAGTTCTTCCATCAAGGGTCGACTTCACCCAGAAGTCCACGAGGGTTGGTAACGGTCCGCTCTCGGAGGACGATTTGCTCTACGTCCCGGTGGGCGCACGAACTTCATATGCTGGTGACCTCGTCGGAGTGCGCCGGGCGGACCGGCCACGTGGCAGGACATCAGGGACCAGGGGCAACATTGCTCGGCCTCCGGCGACCCTACGAGCCCGGAGCTGGTGCGGCGGTGCCCGTGCAGTGGCGTACAACGCCACGACGCGGGTTGCGACTCTGAATCCGAAAATCGGAACGTCGAAGGAGCCGAGAAGTTTTTGGGATCCTTTCTTCGCCGAGCACAACAGGTCGTGTGATCAATCCTTGCTGCGGGTTCCAAGGGAGCACCGCTCGAGCTGGATCGCTCACGAGGCAGGGGGTCATCCGAAGGCCCGCATGAGACAATTAGATTACTACGGTGTGCCGTAATGCCGATCGGTCGAAGGGTATTGAATAACCCACGCCGAGAATCCGTTCCCACGAGCCGACCAAGGAATTTTGCAGTGACACTTGCTTCCACCCTCCCTTCCCTGCCGGGCACGGAGGGACCTCTCACCAACGCCGAAGTATTGCGCATCCGCAACGACTTCCCCATCCTGGGAACCGTGGTCAACGGAAAACCGCTGGTCTACCTCGATTCGGGAGCCACCTCCCAGAACCCCTCGAGCGTCCTGGAAGCCGAGCAGGAGTTCTACGAACAGCGCAATGCGGCGGTTCATCGTGGAGCACACCACCTCGCCGTCGAAGCGACGGATGCGTACGAGGATGCCCGCACCGCGGTCGCCGGATTCATCGGCGCCCGCGCCGGTGAGCTGGTGTGGACCTCCAACGCCACCGAGGCCATCAACCTCCTGGCCTACTCGATGTCCAATGCGTCGGCAGGGCGCGGGGGTGAAGCCGCGCGGCGTTTCGCCCTGGCTCCCGGGGACCGCATCGTGGTGACCGAGATGGAGCACCATGCCAACCTGATTCCCTGGCAGGAGCTGGCCTCCCGCACGGGAGCCGAGCTGAGGTTCATCCCGGTAGGAGACGACGGCGCCCTGCGGCTCGAGGAAGCCGCAGCACTGCTGACGCCGGCCACCAGGGTGCTGGCCTTTACGCATGCCTCGAACGTTCTCGGAACCATCAACCCTGTGCACGAACTCGTGCGGCTCGCACGGAACGTCGGTGCCCTTACGGTGCTCGATGCGTGCCAGTCGGTGCCGCACCTTCCGATCGACGTCAAGGCGCTCGACGTCGACTTCCTTGCGTTCTCCGGGCATAAGATGCTCGGTCCCACAGGGATCGGGGCACTGTATGGACGCGCCGAACTGCTCAATGCCATGCCTCCCTTCCTGACCGGCGGTTCCATGATCACCACGGTGTCCATGGAACGGGCGGAGTACCTGCCCTCGCCGAACCGCTTCGAAGCGGGCACCCAACGCATCTCCCAGGCCATCGCGCTGGGAGCCGCGGCGAACTACCTCGCGGAAACCGGGATGCACCGGATCGAAGCATGGGAAGCGGCGCTCGGTGAGCGGCTGGTCCAAGGCCTCTCCGGCATCGAGGGCATCCGCGTCCTCGGGCCCGCCGCCGGAACCGGGCGCATCGGCCTGGCCTCGTTCGACGTCGACGGCGTCCACGCCCACGACGTGGGACAGTTCCTGGATGACCGCGGGATCGCGGTGCGGGTGGGGCATCACTGCGCGCAGCCGCTGCACCGCCGGCTCGGCCTGGCGGCGACCACCCGGGCCAGCGCCTACCTTTACAACACCACCGACGAAGTGGACTACTTCCTCGAGGCCGTGTCCGGGGTCCGCAGCTTCTTCGGAGTGCGCTGATGAGCAGCAACCTCGAACAGCTCTACCAGCAGATCATCCTCGATCACGCGAAGGAACGTCACGGAGCAGGGCTGCTGGAGCACGACGGCGAGGGAATTGTCGGCGAATCGCACCAGCTGAATCCGGTGTGCGGCGATGAGATAACCCTGCGCGCGGTAGTGAAGGACGGCGGTCTGCGCTCCGTGAGCTGGGACGGCGCGGGCTGTGCGATATCCATGGCCTCGGCATCGGTGCTGACAGACCTCATGGTGGGACTGCGGCGGGACGAGGTCATTGCGCTCGTGGACACCTTCCGGGAGGTGATGCGCTCCCGTGGAAAGCTCGAGGCGGACGAGGAAGTGCTGGGCGACGCTGCCGCTTTTTCGGGGGTTTCCCGGTACCCGGCACGCGTCAAGTGCGCCATGCTTGCCTGGGTTGCCCTCGAGGAGTCACTCCTCGCAGCAAACCACTAGGAGGAACTAGTCGGCGGATGTTCCCCGGGCACCGTCGGGCCGTTCGTCAGGCCTGAGTGCGAGCCCGGTGGAGGTGGCGACAACATCCTCGAGGGTTCGCCGTACCCAGGTCATTGCAGACCGATCCGCCTCCTCGGTCGGGTCGGCTGCGTTGCCGCTCCCGTTGCTGTCCGAGCAGGCGGTGGTCAGGAGCAGGAACCTGTCATTCAGTTCGGCGACGAGCGTCTCGATATCGAGGAGGAGGTGCGCCGCCTGCTGGTTGGCA
>NZ_KI914883.1:0-7948 GCF_000520555.1 Arthrobacter sp. Br18
CTGCTGTGTCTGATTCTGTTTCAACAGCTGTTTTTCTTCGTGCCGCAAAACACTGCGAACTTCACATCACCGGAGGTTCAGGCGCCTGTGATGACCGCCCCGACATCGACAGAAGGAACCGACACTTCACAGAATTCTGGACTAGATAACGAAGCGTCGCCCGAAACTTCATCCGCTACCAAGATATCCGGAAGTGATCAAGAACAGATTCTCGCGGCTCCTCCCGAAACTCCAGCAGTGCCGCAAAATGAGTCGGCACCTGTTCCGATATCGGCTGGATCGAATGGCGCAGCGGTCTCGAGGCCAGTCGTCGCGACCCCGACCAGGATCACTGTCGCTGCTGCTGGCATCGACGTTCGTGTGCTGCCGCTGAGTCTTACAACTGAGGATCTTGCCAGCCAGTCAATCGTTCCACCTTTCACAGACGATGGTTACTGGATAAGCTCCTACGGCGCTCCAGGAGTAGGCTCCACCGACACCACTTACATCACCGGCCATAGCTGGGAGGGCAGGGAAGCGCCTTTTGACCGGTTCAGCACCCATGCCTCCGTGGGAGATGTCCTGACCCTCACCACCACCGCTGGAACGATGAACTACGTCATCGACGCCGTGACCACTCACGACAAGGACTCCTTGAAAACCAGCGCAATCTGGGACGTCGTTCCGAACAGGGTGGTCATCATCAGCTGCTATACCGAAGACCCTTGGGGGAAGAACGTTATCGCCACTGCCTCACCTGTAGGTTAACAAATCCGAACCGTTGGGCGGCCAGTAGGCCCCGACCACCAGGAAACACTCCTCATGAAAGGTCGAGGCGAGTGCTTGCACTTTCGGAACCCGCGGTTTTGCTCTGGATGCCCCTTCTGGGTAACCTTGGGAAGCTAGCAATAGCGACTGGAGACGTGCCAGAGCGGCCGAATGGGCTTCACTGCTAATGAAGTGTGGGCCAAAAGTCCACCGGGAGTTCAAATCTCCCCGTCTCCGCGCCAGGGCCCCCTCGAAAGAGGGGGCCCTTCTGCATGGGTGGTCCATCCAGTTGGCCGATGGCGCCCGCTATGCCCGCAGCGCAAGGGCGAACGGCAGCACCGATCCTGCCCCCGCCGTCCTCAGCGCCCGCCCAGCCACGGTCAGAGTCCATCGGCTGTCCGCGAGATCGTCGACCAGCAGCACCGGTCCGGGATTGGCTGCGAACCAGGCCTGCCCCTCGGGCGGGACGGAAAAGCGGTCCCAGACCGAGGCGAGCCGGAAGGCGCTGTTGCCGCCCGGATGTCCCGGAGGCCACCCCTGGGGAATTTCGAGCACCCCCAGGAAGGGGATACGCCCGACGTCGGCGAGCGCCTGCGCGAGGGAGCCGATGAGTTGTGGATGGCGCCGGGACGGCATGGCGACCACCGCTACAGGACGGGAATCCCAGGTCCACTGGGCCAGGACCCGAACGCAAGCGTCGATGACTGCCGCATCCAGTGGTGCATCCGGTGTCGAGTCGGCCAGGAGTTCCCGCAGCCGGTTTCCCCACCCGAGGTCGGTCATGCGGGCCAGTGCCCGTCCGTTCCCCACCAGCTCTCCCGGCTTGAGCTTTCCCTTGACCTGCACTCCCAGCTTGTCCATGCCGCTGGGCCACTGCCCGCGCGGTTCGAGTTCGACCCCCACCCGGCTCAGCGCCTGCCCGGCGTTGTCGGCCGCGTCGGAGCCGATATCGCCGGAGTACCACGGCCCGGCGCAGTTGTCGCAGCGGCCGCAGGGGGACGCGGCCGGGTCGTCGAGGGAGGACGCAAGAAATTCCATCCGGCACGCTGAGGAACTCTCGTAGTCGAGCATGGCGCGCTGCTCGGCGACCCGCGCCTCACTGATGCGCCGGTACCGTTCGGCGTCGTAGGACCATGGGTGCCCGGTGGCCTCCCAGCCTCCTGACACCTTGCGGACGGCGCCGTCGACGTCGAGCACCTTGAGCAGCAGCTCAAGGGGCGATCTCTTGAGATTGACGCGCGCTTCCAGGGCAGGTGTCGAGAGGACGGCCCCCGGCTCCAGTGCCTCCAGAACCTGGTGGGCCGCCTCCTCGGACGGCATGGAGGAGGTGGCGAAGTACTCCCAGATGTCGCGGTCCTCGGCACCGGGCAGCAGCAGGACATCGGCATTGGGAGTGCCGCGGCCGGCACGGCCCACCTGCTGGTAGTACGCCACGGGCGAGGAGGGCGCACCGAGGTGCACCACGAAACCGAGGTCTGGCTTGTCGAAGCCCATACCGAGTGCGCTGGTGGCAATCAGCGCCTTGACCTCGTTCCGCTTCAGGGCGGTTTCGGCCGCCTCGCGGTCGGCAGGGTCCGTCCGTCCTGTATAAGCCTGCACCGCGTGGCCGTTCTCGCGGAGGAGCCGCGCCGTGTCTTCCGCCGCCGACACTGTAAGTGCGTAGATGATTCCGCTCCCCGGCAGGGATTCGAGGTGCGTCAGGAGCCAGGCGAGCCGCGCCCGCGGGCTCGGCAGCCGCAGCACCCCCAGCCGCAGCGATTCCCGTGCGAGTTTTCCCCGTAGCGTGAAGACGTCGGTGCCGCCCGTTCCCAGCTGCTCCTCGACGTCCTTCACCACCCGTGAGTTGGCGGTGGCTGTGGTGGCCAGCACCGGCACGCCCTGCGGGAGTGCCGCAACGAGCTCGCGCAGCCTGCGGTAGTCAGGGCGGAAGTCGTGGCCCCAATCGGAGATGCAGTGCGCCTCATCGATGACGAGCAGGCCTGTGCGGCGCATCAGCTCGGGCAGGTGGCGTTCCCGGAACGCCGGATTGTTGAGGCGCTCGGGCGACACCAGGAGGACGTCCACCTGGTTGGCATCCAGCTTGGCGGTGATGTCGTCCCAGTCTGTCTGGTTGGCCGAGTTGATGGCCTCAGCGCGTACCCCGGCTCGGGCGGCGGCCGCCACCTGGTCGCGCATGAGCGCCAGCAGGGGCGACACGATGAGGGTGGGGCCCGCGCCGCGGTTCCTCAGCAGCAGGCTTGCCACGAAGTAGACGGCTGACTTGCCCCACCCCGTGCGCTGGACGACCAGTGCTCGCCGGCCTCCCTCGACGAGCGCTTCGATCGCTTCGAACTGGCCGTCGTGGAAATCTGCATCCGCGGTGCCGACCAGCGATTGCAGCATGCTGGTGGCCTGATCCCGGAGAACTGCTGTCTGTGGCATGCCGTCAAGTATTCCAGCCGCCCCTGCCTTTCCTGGCGGCAGGGCACCGGTAGGTGTGCACGTGGGCGCCAGCCGGGCGACAACTCAGGGGAGCATCCCTGCAACCGTTAGACTTCGAACCGTGAACAAAACCTTCGACCTTTCTGCTTCATTCAAGGCCTATGACGTGCGCGGCATTGTCGGGGAGACCATCACGGTGGAGACCGTCACGGCGGTGGGTGCGGCCTTCGTCGACTCCCTCGGACTGGCAGGGATGAGCATCCTCGTGGGCGGGGACATGCGTCCGTCGTCCCCGGAATTCTCCAGCGCCTTCGCGAAAGGGGCTACCCGCCGCGGAGCGGACGTGGTGCTGCTCGACCTCATTTCGACCGACGAGCTCTACTACGCCAGCGGTACGCTGAACGCCGCGGCCGTCACCTTCACGGCAAGCCACAATCCGGCCCAGTACAACGGCATGAAGATGACGCGGCCAGGCGCTGTGCCGCTGTCCTCGGAAACCGGACTGCGCGAAATTCAGCACCTCGCCGAGCGCTACCTCGACGAGGGCTCCATTCCCGCGGCCGACAGCCCCGGTTCGATCAGCGTGCGCGACGTCCTGCCTGACTACTCCCGCTTCCTGCGCTCGCAGGTGGACCTTTCAGCGCTTCGGCACCTCAAGGTGGTGGTCGACGCCGGCAACGGCATGGCGGGTCTCACCACCCCCGCAGTGCTGGGCGACCGCCTGCTGCCCGCGCTGCCGCTGGACATCATTCCGCTGTACTTCGAGCTGGACGGCTCGTTCCCCAACCACCCGGCCAACCCCCTCGAGCCGGCGAACCTCCTCGACCTGCAGGCCGCCGTCGTCCGGCATGGGGCAGACCTCGGCATCGCGTTCGACGGCGACGCCGACCGCTGCTTCATCATCGACGAGCAGGGCGCACCGGTCTCCCCCAGTGCGGTCACCGCCATGATCGCCCGCCGCGAGATCGCCCGCGCCCGGGCGGCCGGCGAGGACACTCCAGTGATCATCCATAACCTCATCACGTCCCGGGCCGTGCCCGAGCTCATCAGGCGTGAGGGCGGACGCCCCGTGCGCACGCGCGTGGGCCACTCCTTCATCAAGGCAGTGATGGCGGAGGAGGGCGCGGTCTTCGGCGGCGAGCACTCGGCCCACTACTACTTCCGGGATTTCTGGAACGCGGACACCGGAATGCTCGCCGCCATGCACGTCCTGGCCGCGCTCGGTGAACAGGAGGGCCCGCTGTCCGACCTCGGCCGTGAATACGAGCCCTACTTCTCCTCGGGCGAGGTCAACTCGAGGGTCGAGGACCTGCCTGCGGCCATCCGGCGCGCGCGGACGGAATTCGAAACCGAAGGCGTGGTGGTGGACGAGCTCGACGGCGTTACGTTCACCCCGGAGCACGGCAACTGGTGGTTCAACCTGCGTGCCTCCAACACCGAGCCCTTCCTTCGCCTCAACGCAGAGGCGGTGGACCCCGCAACGCTCCAGCAGGTTGTGGACAGGGTCCTCGCCTTGGTGCGGCAGTAACCCTGGCCTACGGAAACAGGACTGCCCCGCCGCTTCCGAATGAGGAAGCAGCGGGGCAGTCGGTGTCTCAACAGAAGCTCAGACCGCGCTGAACCGGTCCTTCAACTCGTTGAGCTGGCCCGTCAGTTCGTCCGGCAGCGAATCGCCGAACCGGCTGTACCATTCCTCGATGCCCTCCAGCTCGGCTGCCCACTCCGCGGAGTCCACGTGCACGGCCGCTTCGACCTCGGCCGGTGTCATGTCGAGCCCTGTGAGGTCGAGCGCGTCGCCCGTGGGGACATACCCGATGGGGGTCTCGACGGCATCGGCGGTTCCTTCCAGGCGCTCGATGACCCACTTGAGGACCCGCGAGTTGTCGCCGAAGCCCGGCCATGCAAATCCGCCGTCCGCCGTGCGCCGGAACCAGTTGACCAGGAAGATCTTGGGCAGCCGCTCCTGGTCGGCCTTCGCGCTCAGGTCGATCCAGTGCCGCAGGTAGTCGCCGGCGTCGTATCCGATGAAGGGCAGCATCGCCATCGGATCCCGGCGGACCCGGCCCACTTCACCCGCGGCTGCAGCGGTGGTCTCGGAGGACAGGGTGGAGCCCATGAAGATTCCGTTGGCCCAGCTCCGCGACTGCGTGACCAGCGGGACGGTGGTCTTCCGCCGTCCGCCGAACAGGATGGCCGAGAGCTCGACACCCTCGGGCCGGTTGAATTCCTCCGCCAGCATGTCGATCTGGTCGATCGGCGTGCAGAAGCGGGCGTTCGGGTGCGCCGCCGTCCGCCCGGAGGCAGGCGTCCAGTCGTTGCCCTGCCAGTCGGTCAGGTGCTCCGGCACTTCCTTAGTCATGCCCTCCCACCACACGCCGCCGTCGTCGGTCAGTGCCACGTTGGTGAAGATGGAGTTGCCCTTGGCGATGGCACGCATCGCGTTCGGGTTCGTGTGCCAGCCGGTGCCGGGAGCGACGCCGAACAGCCCCGCTTCCGGGTTCACTGCGCGCAGCTCGCCCTCCTTCCCGAAGCGCATCCAGGTGATGTCGTCACCGAGTGTCTCGACCTTCCACCCGTCGATGGTGGGATCGAGCAGGGCGAGGTTCGTCTTGCCGCAGGCCGACGGGAAGGCGGCCGAGAGGTAGTAGGTCCTGTCCTGCGGCGAGGTGAGCTTCAGGATCAGCATGTGCTCCGCGAGCCAGCCCTCATCGCGGGCCATCACCGAGGCGATGCGCAGCGCGTAGCACTTCTTGCCGAGCAGGGCGTTGCCGCCGTACCCGGATCCGAAGGACCAGATGGAGCGCTCCTCCGGGAAGTGGACAATCCACTTCTCCGTGTTGCAGGGCCAGGGGACGTCGGTGTCACCGTCCGCCAGGGGCGCACCGAGCGAGTGCAGGGCCGGAACGAACTCGGCGTCGAGCTCCGTGATCCTGTCGAGGACTTCGGTACCGATGGTGGCCATAATGCGCATGGAGGTCACGACATAGGCGCTGTCGGTGATTTCGACGCCGAACTTCGGGTCCTCGGCGTCGAGGTGTCCCATCACGAACGGGATGACGTACATGGTGCGGCCGCGCATGCAGCCCGAGAAGAGGCCGCGCAGCTTTTCCTTCATCTGCGCCGGTTCCATCCAGTTATTCGTGAATCCCGCCTCCCGCTTATCCTTCGAGCAGATGAAGGTCTGCTCTTCGACCCGCGCCACGTCAGCAGGATCGGAGAAAGCGGCGAAGGAGTGCGGGAAGGTCTCGGGCTTCAGCCGGACGAGGGTGCCTCCGTCCACCAGCTCATCCGTCAACCGGGTGTTCTCGCCCGCGGAACCGTCCACCCAGTACACTCTCGCGGGTTGTGTCAGCTCGGCGACCTCGCGCACCCAGGCAAGCAACCTGGCGTGGGTGGTCGGCGCTGAATCGTTTCCGGCAGCGGACACGGGCGCACCTCCCTTGCTGGTGTCGGCACTTTCTTCAACCTGCTGGCGCACGGGATGGCCCATTAGTCTTCCCTTCATTGGGTGGCTGGTGTGTATTGATGCTAAGCGCGCGGTATTTCCGCGCCGGCGTTCCGGTGCGGTGGAATTCGCCTGATAAAGCGGCCTGCCGCGGTGCGTCAGGATCTACCCGGACAAATAGCGGCTCGGGTGTGACAAAGGTCACGTAGACCGGTCTAGCCAATCCACAGCGGTTTGATTGATGTTCAGTTGATTAGGCGCCGATGCCCTTTGCCTGTAAAGTTGTCTACGGCCAAACGGCTGGCTGGTGGAACGGTTGATAACCCACTGCTGGCGTGCGTAGCTCAACGGATAGAGCATCTGACTACGGATCAGAAGGTTGGGGGTTCGAATCCCTTCGCGCGCACTGTGTTCGAAAAGAAATACCCACGAAAGGCTCCGGTCATCTGACCGGGGCCTTTCGTGTGTCAGGTGGCCGGCAGCACTCCGTCGAGGGCGGATCCGCGGGGTGCTGCACGCAGTCGGTCGGACAGCACGGCGACCAGGGACCCGTCGCGGTTACCCGCAAGGCCCCACCACATGGCGCCACCGAGCCCCCTGTGCTGAATGTAGTCACTTTTGGCGCGCAGGCTCCCCGGGTTGTCATAACTCCATCACGAGTCACCGTCGAACCTCCACGCCGCCCCGAGCTTTTCATCCGTGAATTCCCTGCCGACACCGCGCAGCCAGTCGTAGTCCTCCAGCCCTGGTTCTGCGCGTGACGGAGCCGGTCCGGTGGCGGCTCCCCAGAGCTTGTGCGTGGCCGCACCGGCCCATCCCCTGCCGAATGCCGCGAGGCCGAGACCGAGCTGGGCCGGGCTGATCCCGGCGTCGAGGTAGTCGAACAACCGGGGATCGTTCCAGCCGCCTGCCTCGATGTCCTTCGGATTCGCCGGGAGGAAGGCACTCAGCGAATAGGAGTGTCCCGTTCGGCCTCCCCAGGCGTCCAGCTGTGTGCGGAACTCCTGCAGCAGCAGCCGGAGGTTCCCGGCGTCGTTGTCGCGCTCCACAGAGTTTCCCTCCAGGCCGCTGTCGGTGGCCGGCCACTCCCAGTCGATGTCGATTCCGTCGAAGATGCCGGCCGCCGGCCCGTCTCCTCCCCTGCCCTCGATCAGCGGCAGGCTTCCCCTGAGATACAGCACGATGCGACGAAGGCCCTGCGCTTCCCATCGGTCGCCGCGGCACGCGAGAAGTTCTTCGACCCGGTCCAGCCCCCGAGGGAGATCACCGCTCACAACCGGGATTCGCCGCCTTCAGCTGCCGGAGCTGGTTGAACGAGCCGGCCAGCGGCTGCTC
>NZ_KI914883.1:8048-20322 GCF_000520555.1 Arthrobacter sp. Br18
TGTCGGCAGCACCCGAGACGGACTCGGCGGCGTCGTAGGGTCGGCAGTAGTCGGCCCACGCATCCGACGCATCGTCGGACCCGTTGGTTACGGCTTCCTGGGCCGTGTTCGGCTCGAGGCGGGTCAGTGTCCCGGAAGGGACGTTGCCGAAGGCGTAGTTCAAATGACTGAGGTTTCCTGCAGCGCCGGAATCCTGGAGGGCCCTCATCGTGAACCGGCGTCCCTACACGCCCCACTGGGAAAGTAACCCACGCTCCGGTAGCCGTTGATGCGCGCCGGTTCCCTGGCGGCATCCTCGGACTCAGTTTTCCGCAGGTGCACTCCTCCTCCTTCTTCCCGTTACTGCCACCCGGCAGCGGAACTCGGCGGCCAGCCAAGGCTGCGGCGGGTTGCCTCTCCCGTGTCCGGGTGGAAAGCTCGGCCTATGAGCGAATCCCAGAGTATCGACGTCATTGTGATCGGCGCGGGCGCCGTCGGCGAGAATGCAGCGGGCCGGGTGGTGGAGGCGGGGCTTTCCGCCGTGCTGGTCGAGGCCGACCTCGTGGGGGGCGAGTGTTCCTACTGGGCCTGCATGCCGTCCAAGGCGCTCCTTCGGCCGCCCGCCGCGCTCGCCGCGGCACGCTCGCTTCCCGGCGCACGGGAGGCCGTGACGGGCACGTTGGACGCGCAGCAGGTCCTGGACCGCCGCACCGAATTCACCTCCGACTGGGATGATTCCTCCCAGGTCGACTGGGCGGCGGACGCCGGCGTCACCCTCCTGCGCGGCCGGGCGAGGATCAGCGGCGAGCGTGAGGTGGAGATCACCCACGACGACGGCGTCACCACCGTGCGCGCACGCCACGCCGTCGTGCTCGCGACCGGTTCGACACCGATCGAACCGGGCATCGACGGCCTGAAGGGCCTGCCCTACTGGGGCACTCGCGAGGCGACGTCGACAAAAGCGGTGCCGGCGAGCCTCACGGTGCTGGGCGGCGGTGTTTCCGGGGTGGAACTGGCGCAGGCCTTCTCACGGCTCGGGTCCGAGGTCACCATCGTGGCCCGCAGCGAAATCCTGGGGAGTTACCCGGCGGAAGCTTCCCGGCTGGTTCGCAGGGGCCTCGAGAAGGAGGGCATCACGCTGCTCACCTCCATCGAAACCACCGCCGTTTCACAGGACCAGGCCGGGCTCTTCACCGTGACCCTGGGCACCGGCCGGAAGATCACGTCCGAGAAGCTCCTCGTTTCCACCGGCCGGCACCCCAATACCTCAGGCCTCGGCCTCGAGGACCTGAGGCTCGACCCCAAAGCCCTCGAGGCGGACGACACCGGACGGGTGAGGGACGCGGGCGGCTGGCTGTATGCCGTGGGCGACGTGGCGGGCAAGGTCCTCCTGACGCATCAGGGCAAGTACGAGGCACGGGTCGCCGCAGATGCAATAGTTGCGCGCGCCGCCGGGACGCTGGGCGATGCCGCCGGGGACTGGAGCAAATTCGCCTCCACGGCCAATCGCTACGCCGTTCCCCAGGTGGTCTTCACCGATCCCGAGATCGCCATGGTCGGCCGAACCCTGGAGCAGGCGAGCAAGGCGGGCATCCGTGCCTCGGAGACCTCCCTCGCCATCGCCGTCGGTGGGTCGGCCCTTCACTCCGACGGCTACGAGGGCTGGGCCCAGATGGTGGTCGACGAAGAGCGCAAGGTACTGGTGGGGATGACATTCGCCGGACCGGACGTCGCGGAACTGCTGCATGGTGCGACCATCGCCATCGTGGGAGAGGTACCGCTGGACCGCCTCTGGCATGCTGTCCCGTCCTACCCGACCATCAGCGAGGTCTGGCTTCGGCTGCTGGAGAAGTACGGGCTCTAGCTAACCCCGACGGGAGGCGGTCGCACGTCGGACGACGAAGTCGGTGACATCGGTGTCACGCGCGTCGAGATCGGCCCACTCGTGCGGATGCTGCAGGACGGTGAGGCCCGCCGTCGGATAGTCGGTCGCAAGGTCCATCACGGCGTCCTCATCCGATTCGACAGAGGCAAGGCGCATGGCGAGATCCTGTACGCCCGGCAGGTGCGCGATCACCAGGAGACTCGTGACGGTGGACGGCACCCTGTTGATCAGCGCGAGGATCTCCGCCGGACGCGCCGCATACAGCCCGTCCTCCAGCCTGGGCGTCGGAGCCTTGTCACCGAGCTCCTTGCAGACCCAGGTGCACGTCTGGCGTGCACGCAGCGCCGACGAGCACAGGATCAGGTCGGGGACGGCGTCGTTGTCGACCATCCACCGGCCGATCAGCGGTGCGTCGGCATGGCCGCGCGAGCTCAGCGGACGCTCGTGATCGGGCACACCCTCGCTCCACTCAGCCTTGGCGTGTCGCAGCAGCATCAGGCGTTTTCGGTGGGAAGACATGGGCGAAAGTCTATCGGCCCGGGCGCGGGGCCGGCCGGCGCACCGCTAGATCGAGTACTCCGGCGCCGCCCACACCACGACTTCCGGGTGGTCGTAGAAGCGGTACCCCTGCCCCCGGACGGTGCGGACGGTATTCGCCAGGCGTCCCAGCTTGGACCGGAGACGCCGGATGTGGACGTCGATGGTCCGTTCATTCGGCACCTCATCGGCGTTACGCCACAGCCCGCTCAACAGCTCCTCGCGGCCCACAGTCCGAGCGGCATTTTCCACCAGGTAGTTCAGGAGCTCGAACTCCTTAAACGTGAGGTTGAGCGTCTCCCCGTCGAGGTGAACTTCCCGCCGGGCAAGATCAATCAGGACGCCGGTAGGACGGGGGGTGGGGGCTGCGGCGGGGGCGCCGTGCTGCGGCTCGCGCGGACGGCGCTCAACTGTCGGATCGCCGAGGGCGGCCCGAACCACGTCGATGTCGCTGCCCGCGGCGTCGGCCGGGGCGAGCGCCACTGCGGCGTGGGTCCCGGCAGTGGAGATGATCGAACGGACATAGGCGCGCGCGTCCGCTGCCAGCCTGGAAAGGGTGGTGCCATGGTCGGCCGCCGTGCCCTCATCGATGGCCACGTACAGGACGAAGCCACGTGCGGTGGTGTCTGCTGAGACGGCCTGCGGCCCCGGCACGCCGTTCGGCGTGACGACGGGAATCGGCGCCGTATCGGCGGTCGGGGATGGACCAGCCACCGGGGTCAGCGGCGGACGCGACGACGGCGCAGGGTAGACGGGAGGGGCAGCCTGGCCATAGCCGGTGTAGCCCTGCTGCCGGGTGCCGGCCCGGTTCTGTGGAGTGCGGAGGGAGATGTGGACGTAGCCCGAAGAAACTGTCATGAAAACAACCTCAAAGTGTTTGCCGTCATTCCGGCGCGAATGCTGGGGTGTGCCCGGTCGGGATGATGCTTCAGTGGAGCCCGCCGTTGGGCTTGGGGGTGCGGAACAGGGCTGGGATGAAGCCGTTACGCGCGCATTCGAAAACAGCGGGTTCCCGCGACGGGCAGGGAGCCCACGGAAGGTACTGCGGCTGCAGGTGCTGTCGGTGTGGTGTTCACCCTCACGATTATTGCACGTAACATTCCAGTACCCGCAAGTAACAAAGGTCCGCACATCCTCCCCGCACCCGTTCCGAAGCTGCCCCGCTCATTGGACAAACGCGCAGCGGGCATCGCATCGGAACCGCAGGGGCGTCGTTTTTTCTCTAAAATCATTGCGGAGGTTGCAGAATGTCTTGGCAGAAACGGCTACATACCCCAATCGCAGAGATTCAGCGACCGGCTGGAGACGGCAACCGCTGTCAGCCCACCACGCCGTACAGCCGGTCCCCGGCATCGCCGAGACCGGGGACGATGTAGGACTTCTCGTCCAGCTTCTCGTCGATCGAGGCGAGGACGATGGTGACGTTCCTGCCCTCGAGCTCCTCCCGAAGTGCAGCAAGGCCCTCGGGTGCCGCCAGGAGGCAGATGCAGGTGATGTCAGCCGCTCCGCGTGCGAAGAGGAACTTGATCGCCTCACGGAGGGTTCCTCCCGTGGCGAGCATCGGGTCGAGGACGAACACCTGGCGTCCGGTGAGGTCATCCGGAAGGCGCTCGGCATAGGTGATGGCCTCGAACGTCTCCTCATTGCGTGCCATCCCGAGGAACCCGACCTCAGCCGTGGGAACAAGGCGGGTCATCCCCTCGAGCATGCCGAGACCCGCACGGAGGATGGGCACCACGAGCGGCGTCGGCTTGACCAGCCCGATTCCTTCGGTCGAGGTGACGGGAGTTTCGATCCGCACCGGCTCCACCCGGACGTCGCGCGTCGCCTCGTAGGCCAGCAGGGTGACGAGCTCTTCGGTGAGGAGGCGGAACACCGGCGACGACGTGTCCTTGTCCCGGAGGACCGTGAGTTTGTGGGCTACCAAGGGGTGGTCGACTACCAGTACACGCATAGCTCAAAAGTACCATTGAGCACATGCCCCCGACCCGACCGAATCCCGCCGCTGATAGCGCGTCCCACGAGCAGTGGATGGGCTACGCCCTCACGGCGGCCCGGAACGCTGCTGCCAGCGCGGACGTCCCCGTCGGCGCCGTCGTGATGGGCCCGACCGGCGCGGTGGTGGGCACCGGCTGGAACCGGCGCGAGGACCTGGGTGATCCGACGGCGCACGCGGAGGTGGTCGCCATCCGCGCCGCAGCGGCGGCACTGGGAAGCTGGCGGCTCGAGGAATGCACGCTGGTGGTCACGCTCGAGCCCTGCGCCATGTGTGCGGGTGCGTCGGTGCTCGCGAGGATTCCGCGCGTCGTGTTCGGCGCCTGGGATGCGAAGGCAGGGGCGTCGGGCTCGGTCTTCGACGTCCTGCGCGAGAAGCGGCTCAACCACTGGACCGAGGTGTTCCCCGGCGTCCGTGGAGCTGAATGCGCGGCACTGCTGACGGATTTCTTCGCCGGCCACCGCTCAGGTTCCGGCGCCGGACAATAGTGCGTAGGCTTACTATTTCCGGATCAACCGCACTTCCAAGGAGTACAGAGTGGATACCCAGCAGGACGGCATGAAGGAAGTACACAAGATCCTTGACACAGCGGACATCGCGATACTCACGACGGTGAACCGGGAGGGCCGGCTGGTCAGCCGCCCACTCGCGCTGCATGGCAAGGACTTCGACGGCGACCTCTGGTTCTTCACCGAGGATCCCTCCCCCAAGGCCGATGAGATCCGGGCGAACCCGCAGGTCAACGTCTCGGTGAGCTCGGGGAAGGGCTACCTTTCCATAGCCGGAACGGCGACCCTGACGAAGGACCAGGCCAAGATCGACGAGCTGTGGGGTCCGACGGTCTCCGCCTGGTTCGAGAACGGCCGCGAGGATCCCACCGTCGCACTGATCCGGGTGGACGCCGACACTGCCGAATACTGGTCGATGGATGCGCCCCGCGTCGTCTCGGCCGTGAAGATGGTGAAGGGTCTCGTCACCGGGTCGAAGCCCGACACCGGCAAGAACGACGTCGTCGAGTTCTGATTCCGGGAGCAGCTGCCGCCGTTTTGGGGCTGGCGCGCCGGATCCGGTAAAGTAGCGGAGTTGGTGACGTGTCCGAGCGGCCGAAGGTGCAACACTCGAAATGTTGTTTGGTGAAAGCCAACGTGGGTTCAAATCCCACCGTCACCGCCAAAGAGAAGGCCCCTACTCCCCCGCTATTGCAGGGAAGTAGGGGCCTTCTCCTTGCCCTCGATTAGGCGCGTGGCAACATTCTGGCAACACCCGCAGAAGAGACAGCGTGATCTAGAGCGTCTGCGACGGCGTTTAGGTCTTCGTCGAAGAGCTCCGCGTAGACGTCCAGGGTCATGGCAGCCGAGCTGTGCCCGAGCATCCGCTGCACGGCTTTCACGTTCGCTCCGGACGACACTGCGAAGCTCGCCGCCGTGTGCCGTAGGTCGTGCGGCGTGATGCGCGGTATCCCCGCGCGCTTCACTGCGCCAGCAAACCAGCTCATGTTGTCCTCGTGGACGCGCGCGGACCGCAGGTAGCCGCCGTCCGGGGCGGGGAAGACTAGATCCTCCCTCCCCTTCCCCTGGCACTCACGGGCCAAGAGCTCCACGAGGAACCGAGGGAACGGCACTGCCCGGCGCTTGTGGTTCTTCGGTGTGCCGACCTCGATTCGAGAGCCGACCTGCACGGCGTTCTCCTCGACCAAGATTCGTCGTTTCAGCATGTCCAGGTGGCGCACTCGTAATCCCGTGGCTTCACCCCACCGCAGCCCGCAGTAGGCCAGCGTGAGGACCAGGGCCGGATATTTCGAGGCCGCGGCCAGCTCGTGCACTTGCTCGTGCGACAGGTAGACGTGCGGCTTCCGCGTTTTGCGCGGCAGGTTCACGCCCCGCGCGGGGTTGGTGAGTATCCGCCGGTCTGTCACTGCCTCATCGAGGATGCCGGCGAGCACGCCATAGACACGGATGACGGTCGTCGCCCCTCGGTCCGCGCCGAGCTCGCTCAACCAGGACTGCACCGCCGTCTGCCGGATCTCGCTGACGGCGACATAGCCCCACTTCGGTAGAACGTGGACCCGCCACGCTGACTCGACGGGCCGCAGCGCAGACGGCTTCAGGTGAGACTGCCGCGCCAGCCACTCCGGACCGAGCTGGCCGATGGTCGCGCGTGCCGCGCCGGGATCAATGAACTCCCCGCGCGCTTTTGACACCTCGACCGAAGCTAGGAACAGCTCGGCGTCGCGTTTCGTGCGGAAACCCCGCTTGCTGGTTTGCTTCCGTTCGGGCGTCCTGTAGATAACCCGGTAGCGCCGACCGGCCGCCGTGTCGTAGGGCTCAATCGTCGCCATCAGCCGCGCCTCGCAGGTCCCGAGGATGCTTCACTAAGCCGGTAGCTCGCAGGTCATCGTCCGGACGAGGCATTGGTGCTATCGCCGTCCTGAACTCACCATCTCTGTGTGTGCGCAGCTCCTTGTATTCCTCAAGGCTGTCGGCCTCGACATCGAGCGGCCAGAGCGCGCGCTCGCCCCGTGCCCACGCCCACAGGTCAGCCGTCGATTGGAGGTGCACCCCCGCAAGCTCGGCCACCCACACGGCGGACTCGACGGGAGGGAGCAACAGCGCGTTGGGACTCACCCCGAGAGCCACGGACAGCGCTGTCAGATCGTCCACATCGACGCGGCGCTTACCGTTCTCGATCCGGCCAAGCGCCAGTTTGGGCAGCGGGTGGTTGATCCGCCTCAGCTCTGTCTCTAAATCCAAGAGCGTTCGCCCTGTTTTCTTCCGGTAGCGCCTGACATTGAAGGCAACTATTCGACTTGTGGCCTCAGCCGCTTCTGAGACGGGATCACTCGATTCCATGTCCCGAGCCTACATCCAAAAATGATCCCAATGGAATCATTATTGACGCAAAGGGATCGAGAATGTATAAAAGATGTAACAGGATCGAAAAATGATGCTTCACCGTCAGAAAGCGCAGATGCCATGTCTACCGAGCTCCTTACCCCCGCTCAACTATCCGAGATGCTTGGCAAACCGGAACGTTCGCTCGCGCAGTGGCGCTATCTGGGAATCGGCCCACGATTCGTGAAGATCGGACGCGCGGTTCGATACCGGGATGCGGACGTCACTTCTTGGTTGGAAGCGCAAACTCGCCAGCGGACCGGCGAACAGGCATCAGCATGAGCACCTATACCGCTGCCGATCTTGCCGCCGCATGGAACTCTGGCTACTGGCATGGGCTCGACCACACCGGACCGGTGAACGATGCCGCGATCAACGCGCGCAACCCCTACACCCACGACAACGAAGCCGCCGCCCAGGCTCCCATAGACGACGGCGGCGGGGACAGTGACTAACCAGAGCAACACTAGGCACCTAGTGGGCATTGGTCGCTTCGAGTGGGAACGAACCTTCGAGCGTGTACCCACCGGATCAGGCGGCATCAAGCCGACAACGAAGTACGTAGGATTTGTGCTCGCGCGGTATGCGACAGCAGACACCGGCAGGCGGATCTACCCAGGACGTGAACGGCTCGCGGCTGTGATCGGGAAGAGCGTGCGAACGATTGACGGCGCGCTCGATGAGCTCTGTGACGTCGGTTTTCTCGAACTGGTGAAGAAGGGCGGCCGCGGTGCGGGAGGCCGAGGCTTCGCGACGGAGTACCGACTCACGCTCCCGAGTGACCTAACTCAGCGCATGACACTCCTCAATCTGGACCGGGACGACCTCCCCTTGAACGATCACTCGCAACCCACTGCGAGTGATGAGAGCGTGGCAGGTTTCGATCAGTCGCAGCCCACTGCGAGTGATGATACTGACCAGTTGCAGCCTTTGACCCCATCAGGCGCAGTTTCGGACTCGATCAGTCGCAATGGGCTGCACCCCATCAATCAGTTACACCAATCAACCTCCACCAATCGTCCGGATCGCAAGGCCAGCCGCTCGACGGGTAAGCAACGGGGAGGGGAGGAAGATTTGATCCTCCAGAAACTCGCCGGGCAGGGCCTCGACTCCAGTGAAGCGCGGGCGGTGCTGGAGTACACCAAGAACGATCCAGCCACGATCTCTCCCCGGAAACGACTCCAGCAGTCCGCCTATCTGAGGGCATGCCGGGAGGCCGTCAAAACCCAGCACCGGAACGCATTTGAAGCCGGGCCGAAGTGCGAGAACCATCCGTGGGCGGTCGCAACGAACTGCGGCCCCTGCGCGGCGGACGAGATAAGCGAGGCACCCGACACCCTGCCCCTGGACGATCTCGTGCAACAGGCGGTCGAGGACTTTCGCCTCGAGAACCCAGGCCTATCGGCGCGGGAACTCGCGAAGCGCGCCGCCGAGATCTACCAGGAAATGAAGGGTAGAGCCGCATGAGCGAGCCGCAGCTGTTCCGGCTACCGGACCGCGACCTTACGGATCTTGGGCTCTCCGTACGGCAACCGGACCCACCACCACACCGCTGCACGGGCGGGTGGTTGGGCGAGGACGAGGCCGGGGATCTCATCCCCTGCTTGAGGTGCCGCCCCCACCTACGGAAAACAGACGCCGGGTGGACCGTCACCCGCACCACTCCCAGGGAGGAGCACCGATGACCACCACCCCCGCCACAAGGACCACCCCCACCAAGGGAAAGCGCACCCCCAGGATGGGCAGACTGACTCCGCTGCCAAGGCTGACCAAACTACAGGCGCTCGACTACGGGAAGCTCCTCACTGCTATCACGCGCACCGCAGGCACCGTGCCTTGCCAGTCTCCGGACAACGGGGACCAGTGGATCTCCGAGGACCGAGCAGAGGCGATAGCAGCAGCGGCCAAGTGCCGAGCGTGCCCTGTCCTCGAACAGTGCAACCTCTACGCGACCACGCACACTGAGGCTTCCGGCGTTTGGGGCGGCAAGACACCCAACCAGCGTCGCCGCAAACCGAAGGCGGTTGCGTCGTGAACCAGACACCTGACCAAAACACGGGCAACGAGCAGCAGCCATCGACCGCACCGACTCCGCAACCGATCCGAGCTGAACCGTGCGAGCCGCGCCATCAGGGCCACCAGCCGAACCAGGGAAAGGACACCGAACCAGCACGAACCCCATGGAAGCCACAGAAGCCCCGCCAGCGGGACGGAACGGGGCCGGCCGGTCGATCACCCAAGGACGACAAACGCCCGCGGGAGAATCCACGACAGCCACACCATCAGACCCAAGGGGTAAGGGGAGTCAGAATCATCACCGCTCGATCCCTCCCGAGTCGCGACGGTCCCAAGGCGGCGAGCCGCACAGTTTGGGGACCCCGCCTCGGAATCGAACAGAAACCCCGCCCCCCGAAGGCTGGCCGGGTCTGCGCGTACCACCTCTGCGGCAATCGCCTGGACGGGATGAAGCCTACGGCTGATTACTGCGGCCGGGACCATAAGCAGGCGGCGAAGCGGCACCGACGACGACAGACGAGAGCGGCTGCGGGACGGACCGCTACCTGCTCCGTGTGCGGCGATGTCGTGGCCGTGACAGCCCGGCACGGTGCTCTGCCGAAGTACTGCGCCAAGCACCATCCGAAGCAGCCGTGCGCGGGCTGCAGGAAGACCCTGCGCCATCACGCTGCATCCCCGTTCTGCCGGGCTTGTCAGACGGCGAGGCGACCGGTCCCTCCTGCGCGGAACTGGACCTGCCTCTGCGACGTCTGCGGGGCGCTCTTCGAGGCACCTGCCGGGACCAACTTCTGCACCATCCACACCACCACGAAAGAGGACGAACCATGAGCACCGAACCCACTCACACGACAACCCAGTTCAGCACCGCGCGGGACGCGGTGACCCTTGCCCGGCTCGTACTAGCAGGAGACGAAGCGGGAACGCACGACATGATCCAGTCCCTGCTGCACGATCCTGCATCTATCCCTGGCGTGCTCTACGGGCTCTCCGGGATGATCGCTCACGCACTCCCACAGGATGCCGATCCGGCCCTGTTTTTCGACGGAGTAATCAGGATGCTCGATGCTGCCGAGAATGACGCCGCAGGGTGTTAATCTGGGGGTAGCCGATTAACCCGGCGCTCTAACTCCATCCGAGGCCCGCCGCCTCTGGAGTCCGCCTGAGCCAGCCGAACCGATCCGCTGATCAACCGAATCGCACCGCGTAGAGCGTGCACCTACCCGCATTGGTGCCCACTGACTCCGCGGCTACTCATCAACGCATTTTTCACTTACCTGCACGCCTCCATTCGGCGTCGCCAGAACAGGACTCGTCATGAACAGGAAAGATCGTCGTACAGCACTGCTAGCCGAAGCACGGACCCTCAGCGAGAAGGCCGCCGGTCCTAACGGACTGACCGCCGAAGACGTCACCCGCGCCAAGGCCATCCAAACCGACGTCGAGGAACTGACCAAAGCCATCGAAGCCGAAGACGCTACGCGCGTGGCGCTGAAGTCGATGGTCGCGGCGGAACTCGGCGGGGACCACACCGAACCGGGCTCCAAGGCCATCACGGTCGATGGAGGCGCCTCCAGTATCTCCGCGAAGTCGATCATGGCCGGAGTCCAAGAAAAGGTCGGCACCGGCTCGCTCAAGGCTGTCACGGCCACAGGCGGGAGCGTCACGGTCCCCGTAAACCAGGGCGTCGCGGCCATGTCGCAGTCGAACTACCTCCTCAGCAACCTCGTGACCATCTTCCCCGTCAATGGTGAGGACGGAGACGGGGTGTCGTACCTGCGTCAGACCGGCCGGACTCTCGCCGCCGCCACCGTCGCGCGCGGTGCGGAGAAGCCGAACTCGTCGCTCTCCTTCGAGAGCGTCACGGACGCGTTCGCTACCGTCGCACACCTGGCCGAAGTACCCAACCAGTACCTCGAGTCGTTCGGGAAGTTCTCCCAGATCATCGAGTTCGAGATGCTCTACGGCATGGCTCTGGGCCTCGATGACCTGATCCTCAACGGAGGCACCGACGAAAACGGAGAAGCCGTCACCGGGCTACTGGGACTCACGGGCGTGAAGGTGCAGGCGTTCACCACGGACAAGCTCCTGACCCTGCGCCGCGCTGTCGGGCGCATCCAGAGCGAGGGCACGCAGCCGACCGCTATCGTGCTTCACCCGGACGACTGGGAAGAGATCGAGACCACGAAACTCGCGGACGGCGACTACCTGCTGGACGGCACTCCCACCAACGCGGGCAAGCCGTCGCTGTGGGGCGTCCCCGTGCAACTGGCACCCTCCGTCGGGGCAGGTAAGGCAGTCATCGGCGCGTTCGACGCCAGCACCATCGGGCTCGCGAACCGGGGCGGCATCAAGCTCCAGTGGAACCCCTTCAAGCTGGACCACCTGAACCAGACCGTCCTGCGCGTCGAGGGCCGCTTCGTCCCCGTCATCGCACGGCCGGCATCCTTCGCCGTCGCCACGCTCACGGCGGCGTAACAGAATCGCCGGGCGTTTCCCTAGTACGCGTCCGGTGTAGCTGACTAGTAGCCGTTGCGGAAGGCGAACGACAGCGAGAAGGCCTGGCGACATCTGTCGCCAGGCCTTCCCCTAGGGAGCTACTCGTCCATTGCTCCACCTGGTGGGTACACATAATCCCCGACCATCCGTATACCGGCCTCGATCGTGCCGTTTCGGCCACCGCTCTTCGTGTGGGTGTACCTCCGCGGAACCCCGCAGGCGACCGCGAACTCGTGTAGGTCGAAATTTGGATCGGCGTGCTTGAGCACCTGAGCTGTAACCCACATGACATTCGTGCGGATGCAGTCTGCCTCGACGTCGGTAAGGACCTCTTTACCGCGGTTTGAGTCTTGGTCGCGGTGGTGTCCGGCTCGGTCAAGGCGGTATGGCGCGTCTGACCAGTCGTGGTTGGCGATTTCAGCGGCAAATTCGGTTGCAAGGCGGTTGAGCATGGTTCCTCCGATTGGAACAGTC
>NZ_AZSA01000229.1 GCF_000520555.1 Arthrobacter sp. Br18
GGTTAGGCAGCCGCGGGTAGCGGCTGATTGGCTGTTGTGAGGTTAGCCATCGCGGTCGCTGGTGGCAGGCCATTGTTGTTGCTGTGGGGCCGCCACCGGTTGTTGAACACCTCGATGTAGTGCATGGTGGCCCGCCTGGCGTCCTGTCGGGTGGTGAAGCGGTGATGGTGGTAGAACTCGTTCTTCAGCGAGGAGAACAGCGATTCGGCCACTGCGTTGTCCCAGCACACGCCGGGAGCTCCCATAGACTGACGCAGGTCGTTCCCGGTGCACCAGGCACCCATTTCCCGGGATGTGTACTGGGTGCCCCGATCGCTGTGGAAAATCGCGTCTGGCTGCAGGTGGCCGCGGTCCCGGGCCATTTTCAGTGCACCGGTCACCAGGGATGCGCGCATGTGATCGGCCATGGCCCAGCCGATGACCATGCGGGTGCACAGGTCGATGACGGTGGCCAGGTACAGCCACCCCTGATCGGTACGCAGATAGGTGATGTCCCCGACCAGACGCGTGCCAGGAGTATCGGAGGTGAAGTCCCGTCCGATCAGGTCAGCGAAAACCTTGTCCGGATCCGAGGGGATCGTGGTCCGTTTGAAGGCCCGCATCCGCATGGCTACCCAGCCGTTCTCTGCCATGATCGAGGCCACCGTCCCGACGGATACCTCGGTGCCGGCCACGGCAAGTTTCGCATGGACCATGCGGTGGCCGAAGATGCCGTCGGAGGAATCGAACACGGTCCTGACGTGTTCTGTCAGTTCCCGGTGCCGGTTAGCCGTCGGGGTTTCCTTTGACTCCAGCCACCGGTAATACGAGGCCCGCGGGACGTCCAGTTGCCGGCACATCCACGCCACCGGGAATTGCGCGTTCTTCTCCTGAACAAGGCGGTAGAGGTCCTCTACCGTTGTTCTCTGGCGAAGAACGCGGCTGCTTTTTTTAGGAAGTCATTCTCCCTCTCGACTTCGCGAAGCCGGGCTTCCAAAGCCTTGTATTTGACCGGATCAACAGGGTCATCGGGCTTACCGCCACCCCCATCCTCAGCCTCACGGGTCAGCTGGACCCACCGTTTCAACGCGGTCAGCGAGACGCCCAGTTCAGAGGCGACAGAGGGCAACGAACGTTCCGAGGAATCCGCCAAGGCCACGGCATCAGCCTTGAACTCGTCGGTATAGCTTGGTCGAGCAGACATGAGCACAATCCTTTCAAAAACTGTCTCACATCAGTAGTACACCTCACCCACGTTTCGGCTCTCCTCGAACAGAAACTTGTCGATGTTCAGGTCCGTCAACGCGAACTTGCTGCCTTGTCCGCGGAGATCAGCGAGCTGATCGAGACGAGTCGGGGCCTTGACCCCGCTGATTGTTTCGACGCGGATGTCTGCCACATCATTACACCGTTGGAAGACATGTAGACCCTGCCGTGAACGGACGGCAGGGCCTACATGGGTTTGTGGGGGAGTTAGAGGCTTGGTGCGGCTGGGATGTCGAGGTCGGTTTCGACGAGGTGGTTGAAGTAGTTGGTGAATAGGTTCAGGGCCACGTGGGTGGAGAGTTCCGTGAGTTCGGTGTCGGACCATCCGGCGTCTAGGGCGGTTTGCCAGTCTGCGTCTTTGACGGCTCCCTTGTTTGCGGTGGCCTGGCGGGCCAGTTCCAGCAGCGTTGAGAGTTTGTTGTCGAAGTCGATTTCGCCCTTGCGGATCGCGATGGTCTGATCCTCGGTGAGTCCGGCGGCTTTGGCGCCCATGGTGTGTGCGGACTGGCAGTAGGTGCATTCGTCGACGTTGCCGACGACCAGGGCAATGGCTTCCCGGGTGCGTGCGTCGAAGGTGCCGTAGTCGCCGATGACCTGCTGAAGGGCGACGTAGGACTGCAGGACAACGGGGGAGTGGGCCATGGCGCCGTGGATATTGAGGACTTTCCCGAACTGTTTACCGAGGGCAGCGAGTTCGTTGCGGCTTTCTTCGGGGGCGGTTTCAGGGGTGTGGACGGTAATACGGGTCATGGGTATTCCTTCTTTTGGTGTGACTACAGAAAGATATTGGGGTGGCGGGCTTTCGCGGGCACGACAGAAAGTTTGGCGTTGGGGCTGACGTTGCGGTGCCCGAGGGGTTAGAAGGTGGTGCGGGAGGTCCGGCGCAGTCCTTCGGCGTCTTCGATGATGATCCGGCCTCGTCCTTGCCTGATCAGTTTTGTGGCGGCGAAGTCAGACATGGTTTTGCTGGTGGCTTCGCGTGTTGCTCCGAGCAGCCCGGCGAGCTGTTCATGGGTGAGTTTCACGGCGACGGAGTGCGTGAATCTGTTGCGGGGGGCGGCGTCGGCGAGTGTGAGTAAGGTCGCGGCGGTGCGGGCTGAGAGGGGTCTCAGGGCCATGTCGGTGAGACGTTCTTCCAACCTGGCGACTTGTTCGCCGAGTAGGCGGGAGATTCTTACCGCAAGTTTCGGGTTTGAGAGGAAGTGGTTTTCGACTTCTGCTGCGCTGAGCTGGCACACGGTTGATTCTTCGAGCGCTTCGGCATAGTTGTCGTACATTTGCATGCCGACGAGCAGCATCTCACCGAATACCGCGCCGGGTTCAAGGATTGCGATGGTGAGGGTTTTCCCGTCCTCGGCAACCCGGAAAATCCGGATCCGCCCGGCTTTGAGGATGAATAGGGCCTTAGTGGGCTGACTCTGGCTGAAGACGAGTTCACCACTGTGAAAGAGCCGGGGCGGGGCCATCCTGTCGAGGGTATCCATTTCCTCGGCCGTGAGGTCAGCGAAGAGCTCCACGGCGTTGAGGCAGCTGAAGGGTTCCCCGGTTTCGGCCAAAGGTTCTTCCTCCCGTTCGTGTGGTGCCCAAAGCGTCGTAGTTTTGCTAGCCGCGGACACGATGGTGGTGGAGCAGGCGGCGTTCAGACCCGGCGTGGTCACCGGCCACGTCGGATCATGAGGGTTGCCACTAGTCCCAGAATAAGGCCATACACCGCGTGCCCCATCAGTGAGGCCCCGGATCCTGCGTCGAGGGTGAAGAGTGGCATGCCCATCATGGTGGGCATGATCAGCAGCGGACCAAGAACCCACCACAGCATGCCATAGACAAGGCCCACGACGGCGCTGATGATCAGGCCCTTTGTCAGCACTCCAGCACCGGGTATCGTCAGCGCTAGGCCGATCAGAACCGAAATCACCAGGTGTACCAGGAAGCCGACGATTGCCGAACTTGAGCCAACCAGTGAGGCAATCATGCCTAGCATACCCATCATGGCCATCAGGACCCCGAAAACGACCCCGCCGGCAAGACCGCCTACGACCCCGGCCATGAGACGCGTTCCCATGGACGTGCCGGGGTCAGTCGCGGATCTTTTCCCCCGCGTCCCGCTATGTGCTGAACTCATGTCCTTGCCTTCCTATCTTTGGTAACTACCGACGATAGACAGGACGGCACGGACAGTTCTGCAATCTAGGACACAGTTAGCCCTGGCAACGGAATTCTGTGCCCAACTGCTACCGGGTGACTGCCCACCCGGTGGCGTTGACGAGTTGTAATCCGACATCCTGACCGATCCGTATGCCGGGGTCGCCCGGGACCTCGATGGTGAGCACAGCCGTGGGCCTGTTGGGTTGGTTCGGTCCGTGGCCGGTGACGTGGACTAACGTGTGGGCGCCTAACGATTTCAACCCAGTCACGGATCCCATTGCTGACCCGTCGGCTGGTGCGACGATGCGGATGGCTTCCTGTCGGACGGTCAGGAACGCGGGACCGTCCCTGAGTCCTGGCTGCACGGGGAACCGGCCCAGCGCCGAGTGATGGACGCCTTCAACCAGCCTCCCCGGTACGGCATTGAGGCCTCCCAGAATCCTATTGACCGCCAACGTCGCCGGTTGATAGTGCAATTGGGAGACGGGACCATGCTGCAGGATCCACCCGCTATCCAGGACCGCGATCGAATCGGCGAGGATCGACGCCTCCCGACGGTCGTGGGTCACCAGAATAATCGTCGGAGCGAGCTCGGCGCGGATATCATCCATCAGCGAGTACATATCGTCTCGCAGCCTGGAATCGAGGGAACTGAACGGTTCATCGAGCAAAAGGATGCGGGGGGTCCTCGCTAATGCGCGGGCCAGTGCGACGCGCTGCTCCTGCCCGCCGGAGAGTTTCCCAGGGGATCGGTGCGCAAGGTCTGCCAGCTTCACCAGTTTCAGGTACGTCATGGCATGCTCACGGGATGCTTTGCGGGACTGTCCTGCCATTTTGGCGGAGAACGCCACGTTGTCCACCACACTCAGGTGCGGAAACAGCAGCGGTTTCTGGAACACCAGGGCAACGCCACGCTCCTCCGATGGGACACCGGTGAGGTTTTCCCCATCAACGAGCACCTCACCCGATGATGGTTCATCCAGTCCTGCGGCGATCCTCAGGAGGGTGGTTTTTCCGCAGCCGGAGGCTCCCAGCAGTGCAACACAGCCTGACGGCTGAACGGTCAGCGAAATCTGGTGAAGTACCTCAGCGTCGCCGTAGGAGCGGGAGATGCTCTGGAATTCGAGGTGGGAGCTCATTGTCGCTTTCTCCTTGCGGCGGGCAGGGTGAGTCCTGCGAGCAGGATTAGTGGAGGCAAGATGATGGCCACCGACAGCGCTGCGGTGAGTTGTTCGTTTCCAGTCGCCGAGGCAGCGGATCCGAGCAGGAGGGGCAGGGTGCGCAGTTGTCCTCCACCGATGAGCAAGGTGGTGATGTAGTCGCCCCAGCCGACAAGGAATGCCAGGAAAAAAGCCCGGGCGGCTGCGCCGGCAAGCAGGTGGTAGCGGACATGGCGGGCCGCCTGGCCCGGGGAAGCGCCCAGTGAACGTGCGACCTCCTCGAACCGGTGGTCGTAGCCTGCCAGGGCGCTGCGGAACATGAACGCCGTGTAGGGCAGCGCTGTCACCACCAGGACCAGGGTCACCCCTAATGGTGGTGAAACGTAGAGACGCAGGAGGGCAACGTTGATGCCCATCACCAAAGCGAACGGTGGGATGGCTAACGGGGCCAGCAGGACAAACTCGACGAACCGGCTGGGCATGGGAGGCAGCGCGCGGACGGCGAGGGCTCCCAGGTAGCCCAGCGGTGTCGCGATCACGGCTACTCCCAAACCCAGGGAAAGCGAAGATGCGGCAGCCCGTGCGGTGTCTGGGGTGGCGAGGGCTGTGAAGCCTTGCAGTGAGTACGACGACGGCAGGACGGCCGGGGCGCGCCATTGACCGGCGACCGACCACAGGAGTACCGGCACCATCGGCGCCACGATCCACACCACAAGCAAACAACCCAGGATGACCCGCATGGGGAACCCTCCGGGGAGGGTCCGGCGCATCGACGTTGACGCCGGCTGCAAGACGGGTATCAACTCAGGCTCCGATGACGACGAAGCACCAGGATCGCTATGATGATCACTGCTGCGCTCACGGCCACGGATACCAGGGCGGTCGCCATTGCTTGCTGACGCGCAGCGAGATCGACGGAGGTAAACAGCCTCACGGCTCGAACCGGAAGCGGTTCGGGAGAGGTCGGTCCGAGCAGCCACGCGGCTTCGTAGGACCCGAGGGTGTACACAAATACGATTGCCGCGGAGACGGCCAGCGAGGGCGCCGAGAGCGGCAGGACCACCCGGACGATACGCTGGCCCGCAGACGCGCCGAGAGTGGCAGCGGCGTCGCAGAGGTCGCCGACCGAGCGCGAGATACTTCCGAGAACGACCAGGGCTACGAAGGCGGACTCTTTCCAGGCGTACTCGGCGATGACGGCCACGAACCAGGGTCCGGAGACCAGTGCGGGGAATGCCTCGGGCATCCCGAGCAGTCGTTCAAGGAATCCGCTGTCGGAGAGCAGCAGTCCGATAGCCCCTGCCCCGATCACATGGGGAATAGGGATCGTTGCGGCACTCAAAGCCTCAACTATTCGGCCCATCCTGGGTATGGCGAGCACATAGGTGGCAAGCACAAACCCGACCACCAGGGAGAGCAGTGTGGAAACCATAGCGACGTAGGTAGAGGTGAGGGTTGACCGGACCAGTTCATCAGCATCCCTGGTCCAGGCGTCCGCGCTGAATTGCGGAGGACCGATAAAGGGCATCAGTCCGAAGCTTTGCAATGCTGCGGCGGTCAGCGAGACCCCAACGACGAGGACGATAGGGACTACTGCAGGCAAAGCGAGAAGCGCCGCGCGTCGGGTGGTCGGGGCCCGCCTTCTGGTCATGGGGCTGTGGCGATGTCTTGCCGCCACGCCTCATTCAGAGCTGGCACCCATTCTGAAGCCAGCTCACCGTGGGCATTGCGTGAGAGTTCCTCATAGTCCGGGACGATCGGCGATTCCGGCAGCTGTTCGAAGAGGTTTTGTTGGGTTGGGGTGAGGAGATCCGTGTCGAGCGCGGTGAACTGTCCCCACGTTCCGGGATCTGCCTTCGCGGCCTGCTGTTCCGGCGATAGGGCAATGTTGGCGACCACCATGGCCCCTGCGGCATCTGCGGCGTTTACCGGCAGAGCGAGGAAGCTTGCATTGCCTACCGTGCCCTCCTCCAAGGTCAAGACCTTGGTTGACGGCGGTAGTGCACCTGATGCGACCAGATCGGTCAGGGTGGCGGGGCCGTAGGTCATGGCGACGTCCACTTCGCCGTCGGCGAAGAGGGTGTTCAGCGCCTGTTCGTCCCGCGGGTAGGTGGCGCCTTCCCTCCAAAGCGACGGTTCAAGCTCCGTGAGCGCTCGGAGTGCTGCGGGCGCGTACTGGTCAAACGCCGCCTGAGAATAGGGCAGCGGCACCTGATCGGCGCCGCCAGCGGTGCTGAGCATGACCTCTCGCAAAAAGACGCTGCCGGTGAAGTCCGGTGGCCCCGGGTAGGTGAACCTGCCCGGATTGGCTTGCGCCCAGTCGAGGATGCCTTGAAGCGAGGTGGGCGGGTCGGTGATGGCGTCCGAGTTGTAGAAGAACGTGAACTGCGCTTTATGCCAGGGAGCTTCGCAGCCGTCCACCGGGGTGCCAAAGTCATTTAACAGCAAGGGATCGTCGGGGTCGGTGTACTGCATGTTCGGGAGCAGATCGGTCCAGCCACACTGCCAGGCTTCCGCCTGTTTGCCGGTGCTGAAGGTGGAGCCGTTAGCCCAGATCAGGTCCACCGACCCGTCACCGCGGCCAGCCTGGAGTTCGCTCAGAACCCGGTTCAGCGCGTCAGGGGTGTCAGCGATGGGGACGCGGCGCAGCGTGACGCCCTGGTCCTGTGCCGCGGGTGCAAGTATGTCATCGACATAGGCGTTGCCTTTCGCGTCTCCGCCGAACATCCACAGATCCACTGTCTGCCCCTGTGCTGCTGCGAGAACCTCGTCGAAGGTACCAAAATTCTCGGCGGGCTCAACGCTGGCACCAGAGCAGGCGGTCAGCCCTAGTGCGAGGATTGCGGCCACAGACAGACGAGAACGCCAGCGCGCGTGGGGGGTAGGGGAGGGGGACACAGGGGATCCTTCGGAAAGTCGGGTTTGCAGCTTCAAGTATCCTCGATAGCGGGCCGACACCCGAACCGGCACCTGACCAGTGGATTGCAGAAAGACTATGCGAGAGAACCTATGCGCGCCCGCCCCCGGCCTGTAACGCCGATCCGCAGACTCGCAATTTTGTTTACCGTCATTATCGGGGCAACCATCGTTGTGCTCTTCGTGCCTATCCCGCACGTGAACGAGATGCGCGACCTGGTGGACCGGGCTGGTTGGTGGGGGCCGGTGGGATTCATGGCCGGGTACGCAGCCCTGACCCTCGCACCTCTTCCCAAAAACATCCTCTCCATCGCGGCCGGCATATTGTTCGGGTTCGGGCCAGGGCTGGTGATCGTCTACTGTGCCGCGATGATCGGAGCGTCCGCCGCGTTCTGGTTGGGACGCGCGCTGGGCAGGGACGCGGTCGAAAAATTCACCGGCACCCGTGTTGCCAAGGTTGATGCGCTCCTGGCCAAACGCGGCTTCGTGGCCGTCATCGGGGTCCGGCTGATCCCGGTGCTGCCCTTCACCGCGATCAATTACTCTGCCGGACTGACAGCGCTCGGATGGTGGCCCTATTTCCTTGGAACGATGATCGGCATCCTTCCCGGGACGGTGAGCTTCCTGGCTCTGGGCGCATATGGTCTCGAACTGGGCTGGCCGGCCCAACTAGCACTGGTCGTCCTGGGAGGGCTGACTCTCACCGGAGTCATTCTCGCCCTCCGGGCCCGGCGGAAAATAAGGAACGCTGATGTTTGATACCCGGTTACGGCTGCTGCTGGCGCCCATGCTGGACCGTGCGGCGGCAGCCCTGGATGTGCCCTGGCTGAGTCCGAACCGGTTGACCGGTCTGAACCTTGCGCTGGGATTAGCCTCCGCAGGTTTTGCGGCAGCCCAATGGTGGTTCCCAGCCCTCATCGCCTGGGTGCTGTGCCGGGTCGCGGACGGCCTGGATGGTCCGCTGGCCCGGCGACGCGCCACACAACCAGGATCGAACCACGACGCCGGTCAGGGCGGGTTCTGGGACATTTCCGCGGATTTCGTCGTGTACGGCGCTACAGTCATCGGAGTGGCAGTCGGCGCAACGGCACAGTTCGGAGCCCCTTGGCTGCCGTTCCTGCTGGTGCTCTTCGCCTATTACATCAACGGCAGCGTGTTTCTGGCGTTCTCGTCTATCGCGGAAAAGAATGGCCGCCAGATCGACGATGGCCGGTCGTTATCCTTCCTCGACGGACTCGCAGAAGGAGCGGAGACCGTCCTGGTCCACAGCTTATGGCTACTCTTCCCCGTCGCGGCCTGGCAGATAGCCTCGGTGTGGGCAGGCCTGGTCCTGATCAGCGCAGCACAACGAATTGTCGCCGGCTACCGAACCCTGGCCTGAAGCGACCCGATAAGTACCGCTGCTACTGCGCGTTTCTGTGAGGTTCTAACCGGTCGGTTCGCCATCGGTTGAAACCAGCAAGGGCTTTGACCGCAATCTTCGCCGCCGGCGATTCCAGACCTGACCGGGCATGAGCTATCGCCGCATTCCACAACGCATCGTTGTACGTCGGATAGGGGTGTGTGACACCGGCCAGGGCGCGGGTACTGAGCCCCTGCTTCACAGCAAGAGTGAGCTCGGCCAGGGATTCTCCGGCCCTCGGGCCGACAATCGTCCCACCCAGGATGCGACCGCCCTTGCCGATGATGATCCGCGTGAACCCGGTAGTTTGCTCCTCGGTGATGGCACGATCGGTGTGAGCGTGCTGAATGGTCGATGTTGTCTGAGTCTTGGTGCTGGCCTCGGTGACGCCGACGGCGGCGACTTCAGGGGAGGTGAAGGTGACCCGCGGCATGACCCCACTGACCTTCCTGCCAAGACCGAGGACCGCGTTGGAAGCGGCGGTGCTGGCGTGCACCCCAGCGAGATGGGTGAACTCAGGGTAAGTGGTGACGTCGCCTGCTGCCCAGATGGTTCGGTTGGATGTGCGCATTGACGTGTCGACCACCACCTGGCCGGATTCATCGCAGGTCACGCCGACCAGGTCAAGGCCCAGACCCTGCGTCCTGGCCTTCCTACCTGTCGCGGCGAGGATGACGTCCGCAGGGAACTTTTGGCCGTCGCCGGCATGGACCACGGTTGCGGCGCCGGTGCCGTCGTTGCTGAGCCGGTCCACGGCGGCGTGCTCGATGACCTGCACCCCGTCGGATCGCAGACTCTCGCGGACCAGGGCCGCTGCGTCCCGGTCTTCCTTGGGCAGGATCTCCGAGCGTGCAAGGATCACCACCTGTGAGCCGAGCCGGGCGAACGCCTGCCCCAGCTCACACGCAATCGGGCCACCTCCGATCACGGCCAGTCGCTCCGGAAGGGTTTCCAGGTCCCAGATGGTCTCTGAGGTGACGACCACAGGTGCGTCGCCCAGTCCAGGAATAGAGGGAAGTGTTGGCGCGCTGCCGGTCGCGATGAGAGCCTGCCGAAAACGTATAGTCATGCCGTCAACATTGGCTTCACCCGGACCGGTGAAGCGCGCCTTTCCGGAGATAACAGTGACTCCCGCCGATTCAAGGGCGGCCGGGGAATCCTCCGGTTCGATCGCAGCGATGGCGCTCGAGATACGTTGGCGGACAGCCGCGAAATCGGTACTGGCACCGGAATGGGTCCGCTCAGTGGCTGAGTGTCCGGCGGATAGGAGCGTTTTGGAGGGTACGCAGCCCGTCCAGAGGCAGTCCCCACCGGTGCGGGCATATTCCACCAACACTGTGCGGGCACCCAGACGGGCAGCGGTTTTCGCACCCACGATGCCCGCGGTCCCGCCGCCGATGACCAACAGATCAACTACTTCGGTGCTGTCTTCCACCAGGATACCCTTTTCACTTTGCCGGTCCGATACCCTCTTAGCCTAGGCTGAGATCACCACCAACTCCGCCGGCGCGCGGAACCACGACTTGCCACGGAGTGATCCCGATCGCCGATAAATACAGCACCTTCGCACGGTTCTACGACGCGATGTCCGGCGAATACCCGGTCTACCGGGCCGGCCGCAAAATCGGCATCAACATGCTCCGCCAACGGCCCGGGGCCCAGGTGCTCGACGTCGGCTGCGGTACCGGGCTGAACTTCAGTCTCCTCCAGGGCCAGGTCACCCCGGGTGGCACCATTATCGGAATCGACCGCAGCCCAGAAATGCTGGTCCAGGCCCGCCGACGAGCAGAGCGCAACGGCTGGACCAACATCATCCTCATCCAGGCCGACGCAACCGCTGTGTCACCCACCGACATAGGATCCCGGATCGCAGCCGAGGGAGGCCGGGCACAATCCGACGCCGTCCTGGCCACCTACGCACTGTCCCTGATGAAGGACTGGGAAGCCGCGTGGACCACCATGGTCTCACTCGCCGCACCCGGGGCGTCCCTCTGCGTGGTGGACATGCAAAAACCTGTCGGCCTGGCCACTGTCCTGACGCCTTTGGCCAAAACGGCATGCTGGCTCGGCGGATCCGACATTGACGCACACCCCTGGACTGCAGCGGAGCGGGACTGCGCTGACGTCTTGGCGGCCTCCGCCCGTGGCGGACACCTGCAAATCCGTGCCGGAACGCGCAGGGCAGGCACCTAACCGCAGACCGTCGGAGCGTATGGTTGTCGCACTGAGGAGGCGACACCGGGACTGCACTCAAGTGCCGGAGCAGGGGTAGGCAGGACACACACTCAGCACAGCGAAGTGGTTGATTAGGTGAAGGAAGTAGCTCATGATCCTGGATTTCCTGGCGGAACTGGAATTACGCACCCGACCCGTGCATCCGGAGTCCCGGGCCGCGATGCAGGCTCGCTGGGATGCTCTTCCTGATCATGTTAAGACCCCGAACCAGTTGCTGGGCCGGGGGGCCGTCGGGTGCGAAGGGACTCACGGGGTTTTCCCCAAATGTAATCTGACCTGTTCACCCTGTTATCACTCGGCGGAGGCTAACCAGGTTCGTGTGGATGGTCCTCACACCCTCAGCGAGGTGGCCAGGCAGATGGAGTATCTTCGCAGTGTTCGCGGTCCCCGCGCCCACGCACAGCTCATCGGTGGCGAGGTGAGCCTGTTAGAGGCGGACGACCATGCCGCGGCGCTGCACCTGATGAGCGCCAACGGTCGCGAACCCATGTCCATGACCCACGGCGACTTTGATTACGCCTACCTTTTGGCGGTGGTCTTCGGCCCGGATGGGAAACCGCGGTTCGACCGGGTGTCCTTCGCCGCCCATTTTGATTCTTTGATGAGGGGACGGCGAGGCGCCGTCCGGCCGCGTAGCGAAGACGAACTGGAACCCTTCCGACTGAAGTTCACGGAAATGTTCGCGGATCTCCGACGCGACTACGGGGTGGATTCCTATCTCGCCCACAACATGACCGTGACCCCGTCGAACCTTGACGAAGTCGCTGGGGTGACCGCATCGGTGCTGCCGATGCCCTACAACATGCTCTCTTTCCAGCCTGCTGCTTTCATGGGGGATGACCGCCGCTGGAAAGAGGATTTCGGCGAGGTCAGCATCGACAAAGTGTGGGAGCAAATTGAACACGGTGCTGGCCAGAAGCTCCCCTGGCAGGGCACCCAGTTCGGTGACCCGCGATGCAATCGCTATACGACAGGAGTATCAGCGGGAGGCACTTTTGCGGTCGCGATCGACCCGGCCGACCCGGAAGATATTGCCGCCCGCGACCGACTGCTCGACCACCACGGCGGCATGTTTTTCGGAGGCCAACCGAGGTTGGTCCTTGCAGCGCGTGTCCTGCGTGCAGCTTTGCGACACCCTGGCGACGTGGCGGTTCTCGCCGGGCTCGCCCGGCGCATCATCAGACGGGCCGGAGGAATCCGGACAATCTGGCGTGCATGGCGGAGCAAGCGTCTCGGCATCAAAACCTTCGTTGTGCATAACTTCATTGACGCCGAAGTCGTTGCGCCCGCGTGGGCGCTCATGGAACAAGGCAAGGTCAGCGATGACCCCGCTGTCCGCGAAGCCCAGGAACGGCTCGGAGCCTGCATGTACACCATGGCCCACCCGCAGACCGGCCAACTCGTGCCAGCCTGCACCCAACACTCCGTCCTGGACCCCGCCGAAAACAGGGAACTACGCATCCTGCTTCCCTTACGAGTAAAAAACTAAGGGGCACAAAACCGAGGGGCAAAAACGGGTGGTCAATCCACGCAATCCGGCGTGGATTGACCACCCGCTGCCGACATCTAGTGAGGATCGACCGTGTCCCCGTCAAAATGAATCATTTCCACGGAGGTGACATGAGCTTTGAGTAAGGCCAATACGGTGCGGCCCTCCTCGGTCTCCGGAAAAACTTCGGTGTGGTCGCTCAGCGAGTCCCATCCGACACGAAGCAGATACACGTCGGGCTGGTCGACGCTGGGATGAAGGTCTACCGAGCGGCATCCTTGAACCCCGAGGAGGTTCTCCCGGATAGCGGGATAGGTGGCACGGAATTCTTCATGCCCGTCGGGACGGATAGTGAGTTGAGCATGTTCATAAATCATGTACTGGTCCTGCCTGTCGTGTGATTGGTATGTCTTACCAGCTAGCTGCCAACTCGGGATTCGCCCTCCACGAGACCCTGACGGATGGCTTGGATGTCGAGAGCTCTGACATCGGCGATGACTTGTTCAAGGGCGGCCGCGTCGATCGCTCCTGGCTGTGAGAAGACCAGCACCTTGTCACGGAAAGCCATCAAGGTGGGTATGGAGCTGATGCCAGCCTGCGCGGCGAGTGTTTGTTCGGCTTCCGTGTCGACTTTCGCGAATGCAACATCCGGGTGGTTGTCGGATGCTGCACTGTAGGTGGGGGCGAACATGCGGCAGGGTGCACACCAGCCGGCCCAGAAGTCGATCAGAACGATCTCATTCGTGTCGAGGACTGATTCGAAGGTCTTGCTGGTGATGTCAATGGTTGCCATCGGATTACTCCTTAGAGTGGACGGGGTCTGGAAGAAAAATGCTGCCCGGGCGTCGCCGAGTTCAGGCGGAGATAGCAGTGAGGGCCTCGTGGGTGGTCATCACGGCTCCCGCGATGTAATTGAAATTAGTCATCGCGGCGGCATACCCGTCTCCCAGCTCGGGGTGTTGCGCGGCCGCCGTGGCGTCAGAGACCACTGCCACGTCGAACCCCTGCTCCAACAGTTCCCGTAGGTGGCTTTCGATGCAGAGGTTGGCCGACATTCCCGCGAGGATCACTTTGCTGATCCCACGCTTACGTAATTGCAGTACCAGGTCGTTTTGTTCGGGTCCGTACACCTTATGAGGACTGCACACGACGGTCTTTCCATCCTGAATGTATGGCTTGTACTGTTCCAGCCAATCAGCGCCGGAACCTTCGAAACCATCCAAGTTCAGCGGACCGGGACGGTTGAACATTCCGATCTCGTGCATCTTCGTTTCCAGGGTTCCGCCGAACTCCCAGAGGTGGTCATGCGGGAAGTAGTAGTGCGGTGAAATGAACACCTCGTAGCCGGCGGTTTTCGACGCGGCGAGCAGCTGATCGATGTGCTGGACAGTGTTGTTCTCCTGGACACTGTTGCCGACCAACTCCCAGGTGACACCGTCGGGGCTGAGGAAATCGTTTTGTGGGTCGGTCAGTACGAGTGCTGTCGTGGACGGGTCAAATTGCATGGCTCTCCTCAGATGGGCGGTGAATCCCCAACGGAATTCCCTCCAAACGCTAAACGTCCACAGCACATTGTTCTGTAAGCCAGGACACCGTTCCCAGACCGAGCCGCAAGAGGAACCAGATGTGCTATTGTCCGGATCCTCGTCGAGTAGCTGACGTGACGGTTCCAGAACACTGAGACCTGCCGCGGAAGAACTGTATTCGAGAACACAGAACTTTGGGCAGGTGACACATATTGTTCGCTGAAGCCTCGACGAACCCCCGATGGACTCGAAAATCCTCCACGGGAACGATCGCGTCGGTGTGATCGGCACGAAAGACAACAGAAATGAGCAGCAATGGCCAGGCATAGCGAGAAAGTCGAATTCCTCGGCTCCCAGGGGGCGTTGCTTGCGGCGCGGCTTGATCTGCCGGAGTCGAGGCCCGTGGCCTACGCCTTATTCGCGCATTGCTTCACCTGCAGCAAGGATGTGCTCGCAGCTTCCAGGATTTCCCGGGCGCTCACTGACTACGATATCGCCGTTCTACGATTCGACTTCACTGGGCTCGGTCAATCCGGTGGCGACTTCGCCAATACGAACTTCAGCTCGAACATTGAAGACCTAATTCACGCTGCAGACTATCTTCGCAAGGGTTTCGCGGCCCCGTCGATTCTGATTGGGCACTCGCTCGGTGGGGCCGCGGTGCTCGCCGTTACCGCTCAAATACCTGAGGTGCGGGCGGTAGTCACCATCGGCGCCCCAGCTGACCCCGACCACCTTGTGCATCTGTTGGGGGAGAGCCGGGCAGAGATTGAAACCTCAGGGGAGGCAGACGTTATCCTCGGCGACAGAACGTTCCGCATCCGCCGGCAATTCCTCGACGATATTGCCGCGCAGCCGCAAGCCGACCGCATCCGTCATCTAGGCTCGGCGCTGCTGGTCATGCATTCGCCCAGTGATACGACCGTGGACGCGGATAACGCACGACGCATCTACGAGACTGCTCGTCACCCGAAGTCGTTCGTTGCCCTCGATGGGGCCGACCATCTACTCACCAACCCTGCCGATGCTGTGTTCGCTGCTTCAATGCTCGCGACGTGGGCCCGCCGATTCGCCTTCGCCGCGCCCCCGGAGCCGGATCTTCCTTCCGCAGCTGACGGCCCGGCTGAAGGCCTCGTCGTCGTGGCTGAGACCGGAGCGGGAACATTCGCCCAGCAGGTGATGGTCGGCGAGCACCGGTTGAACGCGGACGAACCCGCCCCGATCGGTACCGATACCGGCCCGTCGCCCTATGATTTCCTGCTCGCAGGCCTAGGCGCTTGCACATCGATGACTATCAGAATGTACGCTGACCGCAAGAAATGGCCGCTAGGAAAGGTGACGGTTTCGCTGCGACACAGCCGAATCCACGCACAGGACTGCGCCGACTGCGAAACCGAAACCGGCATGTTGGACCGAATCGAACGGGTCATCCGCTTCGACGGCGACCTCAACGAGGATCAGCGTCAAAAATTGCGCGAAATCGCCGATAAGTGCCCAGTCCACCGCACCCTACGCTCGGAAATCCTCATCGGAACGGTAATCTCCGACACAGACCCCGGGCTGACCAGCATCCGGGACCATTCGGCGACGAAGGTGCTGAAATGAACAGTCGCAATATTGAAAAGTCTGAATATGACGGCACTTCTGAGGGAGAAACTATGAGTACAGCTAGATCCATGATGGCCGCACACCCTGACGGTGAGCCATTGTTGGCCGAAGCGCTGGGCGCATGCATTGAAGCTGCCTTCTCCTGCGCACAGGCAAGCGACGCCTGCGCGGACGCCTGCATGGCAGAAGAGACAGTAACTGAATTGCGGAAGTGTATTCGTCTAAATTTGGACTGCGCTGAACTTTGCGTCACCACCGGCCGGTTCCTGTCTCGGCTGACCGACGTCGACGGCAACCTGCTGAAGACAATCCTGATGGCATGTAGAGACTTCTGCACCACAAGTGCTATGGAAAATGAAAAACACGCCGCGACCTACCCATCCTGCCGGATTGCTGCCGAGGAATGCCGCCGCTGCGAGCAAGCCTGCCAGGACCTACTTCCGCGGCCGTTCTGAAGCCCACTAATCATGCCCCATTCCCGACCACAGGCTCCTGAAGGCTTACTGCGGAACATGATGCACGGGGTGCCACACTCGGTGGTGTTGGGAAGAAGGGTGTGATGCTCAAAGATCATCCGCAGGATCTCGAATAAGCCACCAACCCGCACCTCGTCGAAGCCAGGAAGACTTAATCACATGACATCAAGGCCAGCCGCTATCATTTTCGACGTCAACGAAACCCTTTCAGACATGACACCGCTTGGAGACGCGTTCATCGATGCCGGGATGAGCGCCTCCCTTGTCAGACCATGGTTCGCGGAACTACTCCGCGACGGGTTCGCACTCACAACGACAGGCGACAACCCTACCTTCGCTGACATCGCCACCGACAGTCTCCACCGCCTCCTACGCCAAACATCAGGACCGGGCGACCACACGGATCAGGTCAACCACATCATGGGACAATTCAAAAACCTTCCGCTACACCCAGACACCGCGCCCGGGCTCAGCGCGCTCAGCCAAATCACCGAACTCGCGACCCTCAGCAACGGTGCCACGTCAGTGGCAGAACAACTACTGAACCGCGGCAACGTCCGCGAAAAATTCGCACAATTACTCAGCGTCCAGAACGCACCCCGCTGGAAGCCAGCCCGCGAGGCATACGACTATGCTGCCGATGAGCTCAACCAATCAGTGAACCAACTATTACTCGTTGCCGTGCACCCATGGGACATTCACGGCGCGAACGCCGCCGGAATGCAAACCGCATGGATCAACCGTACGGGCGCTTCCTACCCCACCTACTTCACCCCACCGGACATCGAAGCCGGAGACCTTTCAGCTCTCGCAGACAAGCTCGCCGCACGCTGAAGCCGCATGCTCAACGTCCCCGTGATGGATAAAGGTTCGAAGCAAGTCGTTGACCGCTCTGCACCTTTGAGCGTTAGAGATGGATGGAACAGGTGGATTTAGGGAACGTAGTAGAAGTCATCGGTACCGGCATCGAGATTGCAGGAGTGTTTGTTATTGTCGCCGGGATGCTCGTGGCCACATTGCTCGCTGCAGCGGCGTTAATGAAACGAAAAGAGCGCGAAATCTATGACACCTACCGACGACGTCTGGGACGGTCAATCTTGCTCGGTCTTGAGTTCCTTGTCGCTGGAGACATCATTCGCACGGTCGCAGTCACCCCAACCTTTTACTCCGTAGGTGTCCTCGCAATAATCATCCTGATCCGAACTTTCCTCAGCTTCTCACTAGAACTAGAGATCACAGGGCAATGGCCTTGGCAGAAGTCCAGCTTCGACAAACACACCATGAAGAAAAGCCCGCCGCCATCGACGTTCCTCTGAACCAGGTCGGCAAACTCCGCGTTTCGTGGTTGACAGAGCAGGGTGTTATTGGCATTTCAAGAAGGGGCGCTTGTTCGACTCAAGGTGCTGGTAGCTGGCGTGGGTAGATTCCGGTCCATTCAACACGCTGGCCAGGGGGCACGAGGCCGGCTGCCCAATTCACTGGGAAAATTTCTCCCCGGCCGGTGGGGTCACTGATCTCGTACGTCGCGATGATTTGAGCAAGGTCCTTGATCGACAGGTGGTCTTCAAACATCGCTTTGAATTCGGGGAGCACGTATCGCCGTCCGAGGATGGGTCCTGGTGCCCATTCTCGGTAGAGGATCACGACGGATTCGTCGGCCAAGACCTGCCCGCCGACCCATTCGTAGCCGGGTGTCCACAACGACTTTTGCTCCTCGAAAAGTGAAGCCACACAATCCAGCAGCATGCATGATTGAGACCTCATCGATTGGCAACCTTTCCAGATGGTCCTGCCATCCCACTATCGAGACGCCCAGCCAACCACTGAGTATTTGATGCTTTGAGCACCACCTGGTCGTGCGGTTGAGCCCCGCTATTCGTTCGGGAGAGCGCCAGCGGTGGTGTGGTTGAGCACCACCGCTGGCGCTCTGGCGCTTGGGTCAGCTGGTGGCCAGGGCCGTGTGCTCGCGCATGTTGTAGTTGCCCGTCTCAACCCAGACGGTGTTATGGATGATCCGGTCCATGATCGCGTCGGCGTGGACGCCGGAGCCGAGGCGTTGGTGCCAGTCCTTTTGTTGATACTGGGTGCAGAACACCGTCGAGGTCTCGCCGTAACGGCGTTCCATCAGCTCCAGCAACATGCCCCTCATCGATTCCGTCGGCTTGTCCAGCAACCATTCGTCGATCACTAACAGGGTGAAGGCCGCATACTTTCGCAGGAACTTCCCGGACCCGCCGGGGGTGTCTTGCGCGGCTACCCATGCGTCCTCGAGGTCCGGCATCCGTACGTAGTGGGCGCGGATCCTGTTCTCGCAGGCGCGCTTGGCGATCGCGCAGCCCAGATAGGACTTCCCTGATCCGGTGAATCCCTGGAAGACAACGTTTTGCTGC
>NZ_KI914884.1:0-1088 GCF_000520555.1 Arthrobacter sp. Br18
GGGGGGGGGGGGGTGTGCCTCCGCGGACCGCGGTAGAAGCGGCCTAGGCGAAGTCCGCCGTCGCAGGGTCGGCGCCGATGCGGCCTTCGGCACCCTTATCCAGAGCGTTGATCGTTTCGATGTCGCTGTCCTCGAGAGTGACCTTCAGCGCCTCGAAGTTCTCGCTGATGCGGGACTCGGTGACGGACTTGGGGATGACCACACTGCCGAGTGCGAGGTGCCAGGCGAGAACCACCTGGGCAGGGGTGGCGTTGCGCTTGGCAGCAATCTCCTGCAGCGCCGGATCCTCGAGCAGTCCCTTGCCGGAGCCGAGCGGCGACCATGACTGGTGAAGGATGCCCTTGCTTTCCTCGAACGCCCGGAGTTCGGCCTGATTGAGGTAGGGGTGCGTTTCCACCTGGTTGATGACCGGCACGACGCCCGTGGCGTCGATGATTTCCTGCAGTGCCTCGACGGTGAAGTTGGACACGCCGATGCTCCTGACGCGGCCCTGCTTCTGAAGCTCGACCAGAGCCTTCCAGGTGTCCACGTACTTGCCCTGCTTCGGCTGCAGCCAGTGGATCAGGTACAGGTCGAGGGTTTCGAGGCCGAGACGCTCCATGGACTCGTCAAAGGCCTTCAGGGTGCTGTCGTACCCCTGATCGGCGTTCCACAGCTTGGTGGTGATGAACATTTGATCGCGGTCAAGTCCCGACGCCGCGATCGCGCGCCCCACCCCAGCCTCGTTGCCGTAGATCTTCGCGGTGTCGATGTGGCGGTAGCCCACGGTGAATGCCGTGCCGACGACGTCCTCGGCGACTTTATCCTCGACCTGCCACACGCCGTACCCCAACTGGGGGATGGTGTGGCCGTCGTTGAACGTGAGGTCCGGGGATACGGTCAGAACATTGGATGATGTAGTCATATAGGCGGCAACCGGTCCGATGCCGGAATTATTTCGGGATCCGGCAGGGAACCTCAGGCATGAAGCTGGCGCTCCGCTTCCGCGACGTCCTCCGCCACGAGCTCGGCCCTCCGGCGGACGTTGCTCAGCCCGGAGGAAGCGACCCCCCAGCGTTCGCCGTCGAGCCGTGTCATTGCGGCGGCTT
>NZ_KI914884.1:1188-17915 GCF_000520555.1 Arthrobacter sp. Br18
TCGAGCCGTGTCATTGCGGCGGCTTCCGCCGTCGTCGCCAGCGCATTGCCGGCCCTGGACAATGCCCGGTGCACCTGGACCATAGCCCCGGGGATGTCGAGCCCGCTGCTCGGCGAGCGCCGCTGCGCCTCCACGCACACCGTCCGGACCCGCGGCAGCATCTCCCCCAGCTGGTTCGCGATCTCGACCAGCTCGCTGTAGACGGCGTCGTCCTCCGTGCCCTCAAGGATCTGGTGGTAGCGGTCCAGTCCGCGGCGGAAACGGTCGTGCGCGCGCCGCCAGACGCCGCTGCCCAACTCGATGTCATCCTTGCGTCCCTGCCGGGCCGCAGCGAAGAAGGCCACCGGTCCTACAGGTACTGGCCGGGACCGTGCGGATCCTCAGGGGTGAGCAGGACCTTCGGTACACCCTGGACCCGCTTGGGCTCGCCGTCCTCCCCGATCACCACACCGGGTGCGATCTGCGTACCCGGAGGGAGCTCCCGCAGCTGCAACCGCGCCGCGAGCTGCTGGTTCGCCATGTGCTGTGCGGCCAGGGCGGTCTGGATGCCGTGGAAAAGCCCTTCGAGCCACCCGACCAGCTGCGCCTGCGCCACCCTCAGCTCGGCGTCGGTGGGAGCTGCATCATCCCGGAAGGGCAGATGGATCCGGTGCAGTTCCTCGACGAGTTCCGGAGCGAGGCCGTCCTCAAGCTCCTTCACCGAGCGTTCATGGATGGAGGCGAGGCGCGTGCGCCCGGCCTCGTCCAGCGGTGACGCACGGACCTCCTCGAGCAGCTGCTTCAGCATCGCGCCGATGCGCATGACCTTGGCAGGCTTGTCGACGAGGTCGGCGAGGGGCGCGGCCTTGCCGCCGTCATTGGGCTGCTGTTCAGTCATGGCCCTATATTCTCACGGTTCGGGTGCCCGACGACCGGGGCGAGCAGGCTGCAGGGTGACGACGAAGCCCGGCCGCGCTGCCCCGTGAAGAGGCAGCCCAGCCGGGCTCGTCAAGTCGGATCGCCGCTAGCAGCAGCGCCCTTCGGGATTCGCATCCTGGCGGTCCGTCTTGTCCCGCCAGAACTCCCGCTCGGTCATGGGTGCTTCCGCCACATGGGTTCGAGTCTGGTGGTCGAGGTACGCCTGGTAGGCGTTCTCTCCCATCACCCCCTTGAACAGCCAGGCGGCGCCGCGGGCGGCCTCGCGTGCCTTGCCGAGGGCGAGGTTGATGCTCATCAGTGACCGGTCCGAACCGGCCGCTTGTCGGGCTCCAGCGCCGCCCACTGCGCTTCGAGCTCCTTTTCAGCCGGTGTGGCGAAGAACCCGGCGGGCGCGTACAACCGCGCAGCGACCGGCGTCTCCTCGGTGTTGGTTCCTCCATCCTGCCGCACCGCCTTGATGGTGGCAATGATGGCCGTGGTGATCACAATGATGGACAGCACCACGAAGATGATCGACAGCGTGCCCTGGATGAACGTATTGCGGACCACGGCCTCCATCGCCGCGACGGTCCGCGCCGTGCCGAAGCTTTCCTCACCGGCAGCCAGCGCACCCTTGAAGGCGTTGTGCTGCGCCCAGTAGCCGATGTTCGGAACGGGCGAGAAGATCTTCAGGAACGACGCCGAAATAGTCACCACGGAAGCGAACGCCAGGGGCAGCGCGGGGATCCACAGGTACTTGACCACGCCCTTCTTGGCGCAGATGGCCATGCAGACCGCGAGCGCTATGGCCGCGAGCAGCTGGTTGGCGATGCCGAACAGCGGGAACAGGGTGTTGATCCCGCCGAGCGGATCGGTGACGCCCATGATCAGGATGGCGCCCCAGCCGGCCACCATGACGGCCGTGCAGATCCATGCTCCGGTCCGCCACGAGGTGTCGCGGAAACGCGGAACGAAGTTGCCGATGCTGTCCTGCAGCATGAACCGCGCAACACGGGTTCCGGCGTCGACCGCGGTGAGGATGAACAGCGCTTCGAACATGATGGCGAAGTGGTACCAGAAGGCCATCATTCCCGGCCCGCCGACCAGTGACTGCATGATCTGGGCGATGCCCACGGCGAGGGTGGGAGCACCGCCGGTGCGTGACACCACCGACTCCTCACCCACGTTGGTGGCGAGCTGGTTCAGCGTCTCGGCGGTGAGGTTCACGCCGGCAAGGCCGAGGCCGTTGACGAAGGCCACTGCGCCTTCGACGGTTCCGCCGGTGGCCGCAGCCGAGGAGTTCATCGCGAAGTAGATGCCGCGGTCGATCGAGAGTGCCGCCACAAGGGCCATTATCGCCACGAAGGACTCCATGAGCATGCCGCCGTAGCCGATGAACCGGGTCTGGCGTTCCTTCTCGATCATCTTCGGTGTCGTCCCGGATGCGATCAGGGCGTGGAAGCCCGAAAGCGCACCGCAGGCAATGGTGACGAAGAGGAAGGGGAAGAGTGATCCCGGGACCACGGGACCTGCCCCGGTGCTCGCGTACTCGGTGACGGCCGGCGTTGAGATTTCCGGCCGGGTGATCACGATGGCGACGGCCAGCATGACGATGGTGCCGATTTTCATGAAGGTCGAGAGGTAGTCACGCGGTGCGAGGAGCAGCCAGACAGGGAGCACTGCGGCGATGAAGCCGTAGATGATGATGCCCCAGGCGATGGTGATGCGGTCGAGCGTGAAGAGTTCGACGCCCCAGGCCGTTTCGGAGATCCAGCCGCCGCCGACGATCGCGAGCAGCAGCAGGGCGAAGCCGATCACGGAGACCTCGGTGACCTTGCCCGGGCGCAGGTAGCGCAGGTAGACGCCCATGAAGAGGGCGATCGGAATGGTCATGGAGACGGAGAAGACGCCCCAGGGGCTCTCGCCCAGCGCGTTGACGACCACGAGTGCGAGGATCGCGACAATGATGATCATGATGGCGAGGGTGGCGATCAGCGCTGCGGTGCCGCCGACGACGCCCAGTTCTTCCCGGGCCATCTGCCCCAGGGAGCGGCCGCCACGCCGCATCGAGAAGAACATCACCAGGTAGTCCTGCACGGCGCCGGCGAGGACCACGCCGATGATGATCCAGAGGGTGCCGGGAAGGTACCCCATCTGGGCGGCCAGCACGGGTCCGACGAGGGGGCCTGCGCCGGCGATGGCTGCGAAGTGGTGTCCGTACAGGACACGGCGGTCAGTCGCTGCGTAGTCCTTGCCGTCGGCCTTGTACTCGGCCGGGGTGGCCCGTCGGTCGTCGGGCTTCAGGAGCTTGCGCTCGATCAGCTTCGAGTAGAAGCGGTAGGCGATGAGGTAGGTGCAGACTGCTGCGAAGACGAACCAGATGGCGTTGACGGTTTCGCCCCGCACCAGTGCCAGCATGGTCCAGGAAAAACCGCCAAGCATTGCGATTCCTGCCCAGATGGCGATCTTCGTCGGCGTCCAGCGGCGCTCTTCCTCCTCGGCCACCTGCGGATCGACGGCGGTGGGCGGCAGATCCGGGTCGGAGACCAGCACGCCCTCGTGCTGGTGGGACCCGTTGGAATGACTCATGATGCTCCTCGGAAACGAGTGGGTTAACTACACGAAAATACCAACCTGGTGAGGCCTGCATCACACGGTAGTCGCCCACCCGCTGCGGGATCGCCAAGCGGTAGGAACGATGCGCCGGACGGCGGGCTCGGGGAGATCCGGGCTTAGCGGTCGCGCGCGCCGTCGTCGTTCGCGTTGGATCCTTCACTCAGGCTGGCATGCGTGGAGGTGCGTGGGTCCTCACCTTCGTTTGCGGTGTCCTGCGGGCCGTTGTCGACGCCGTCGGGAATCTGGTCGGCGAGATTGTCGGTGAAGCTGTCCGCGGCCCGGGCCAGGCCCGTGTCCTTCTCACCGTCGTGGTTGCCGGTCATGATGTGCCTCCTGGGTTGGCGCTGCGCTGACCCTTCAACTTTTCCACAGCAGGACGACGACCGGAAGACTGCTGCGATGTCAGGGGCGCTCCATTGTGAGGAGGATCTTGCCCGTATGCTCACCCGAATCGAAATAGGCGTGTGCTGCGGCTGCCTCGCGGAGCGGGAAGGTCCGGTCGACCGCCGTGCGGACGCGTCCGTCGGCGACCAGCGGCCACACCTCGCGGCGCACTGCCGCCAGAATGGTGCCCTTCTCGCCGGACGGCCGCGAGCGCAGCGTGGTTCCGGTGATGCTTGCGCGCTTTGCCATCAGGGCAGCCAGGTTCAGTTCGGCGTTCGCCCCGCCCTGCAGCCCGATGACCACCAGGCGCCCGCGAACGGCGAGGGCGTCGACGTTCCGTGCCAGGTATCTGGCGCCGACGACGTCGAGGATCACGTCTGCCCCTGCGCCGTCGGTGGCCCGCCGCACTTCCTCCACGAAATCCTGCTCCCGGTAGTTGATGAGGGTGTGCGCACCGAGGGTTTCGGCGAACCGCAGTTTCTCCGGTGCGCCCGCAGTGACAAGCGGGACGGCACCGAAGGCGAGGGCGAGCTGGATCGCCATCGTCCCGATCCCTCCGGACGCACCGTGGATCAGGACCGTTTCACCGTTCTTGAGGCCGGCGGTCAGGAAAAGGTTGGAGTACACGGTCGCCGCGGTCTCTGGCAGCGACGCAGCCTCCACGAGCCCCACTCCAGCCGGGGCCTCGAGAACCTGAACCGCGGGCACGGCCACCTGCTCCGCGTAGCCTCCCCCGGCCAGCAGCGCCACCACGGCAGCCCCGGGCGCGAAACGGGAGCCGTTCGGATCCGCGATGCGGCCGGAAACCTCGAGCCCCGGGAATCGGGAAGCCCCGGGCGGAGGCGGGTAGGCGCCGCGCCGCTGCTGCACATCCGCCCGGTTCAACCCGGCCGCGACGACGTCGATCAGCACCTCCCCCTCACGCGGAACAGGTGCCGGCACCTCGGTGGGCAGGAGGACTTCCGGACCACCGGATTTGCTGATAACAACCGCCAACATGGGCAATTCCTTCTCGCTGATAGATTTTGGCCCAACAGGTTCACCATGAAACACTACTTCCGGGAAGGTTGTCCGAGCGGCCGATGGAGCTGGTCTTGAAAACCAGTGTGCGGTAACCCCGTACCAAGAGTTCGAATCTCTTACCTTCCGCGGAAGCACAGGAAGTGCGCAGTTTACGAGGCCGGTTGAGGCAATCGAGAGGTTGCTCCGACCGGCCTTACCCGTCCCGTCGGACGGCCGCCCTCCGCCCATTGTCCGAGGAGCCGGGTGAACCTAGAATAATGTTCACCACCGCGACTCGTTCCAGTGCGATGTCGTTCCAGTGCAGTGTGAGCTGGACCGTATCCCCGGGCCGGAACATCCAAGGAACCAGCACGTCCCGGGGTTCTGCCCGGCAGCGCCGATTTCGGCGAGGTCAATCTCCTGTTGGATTCGGGGTGGCTACCCCGCAGCGCGGAAGCGGCAGACTGATGAGTACAGCGGATCACAGAGGCCCAGATCAGCAGATCGACCAGGAAATGGCCAGTGCCCTGCAGGAGTTGCGGACCCGCCTGGTGGGGGAGTTGATCGAACCGCAGGACCCGCTGTACGACGAGGCGAGGGCCGTGTGGAACGGCATGATCGATCTGCGTCCCCGCGCCGTCGTCCGGGCTGGAGCCGTGACCGACATCGATCCTGTCCTGGAGGCGGCCCGGCACACCGGCATGCCCCTGGCCGTGCGCGGAGGCGGACACAGCATCGCCGGGCACGGTACGGCCGCGGACGGATTGGTACTGGATCTGGGCCCGCTCAACGGGGTGGACGTCGATGCGGCAAACCAGCTGGTGACCGTCGGCCCGGGGGCCACCCTGGCGGATGTGGACCGGGCCACGGCCGGGCACGGGTTGGCCGTTCCGCTGGGGGTCATCATCCAGACCGGCGTGGCCGGGCTGACCCTGGGCGGAGGCGTGGGCTGGCTGACCGCTCCAACGGGCTGAGCCTCGACAACCTGCATTCCGCTGAGGTCGTCACCGCCACCGGGGAGCACATCCACGCCAGTGAAAAGGAGAACCAGGAGTTGTTCTGGGGACTGCGCGGCGGGGGTGGGAACTTCGGCGTGGTGTCATCCTTCACCTTCCGGGCCCGCCGACTTCCGGACGCGGTGCTGGGCGGCAACTTCTTCTACCGCCCGGAGCGCTGGAAGGAGGCGCTGCGTGCTTTCGGCTTCTGGACGCAGGATCTACCCGAGGAGATGAACCCGATCGTCTCCATGCTGGTCCTTCCTCCCGATGCCGGAATGGGAACAGAACCGTGGCTGGTCATCGGCTTCGCCTGGGCCTCCGAGGACCACCAGGCCGGGCTCGAGGTCGCCGGGCGCCTGCGGACCGCCGCTCCTCCGGACGAGGAGGAGGTCGGGCCCACCGTGTGGGTGGAGTGGCAATCCGCTATGGACAGCCTCTTTCCCAAGGGTTCACGCGGCTACTGGAAGAACGTGTCGTTCTCCCGGCTGGATGAGGAGCTGGTCGAGGTCCTGGTGGATTTCGCCTCCGAAGTGACGTGGTCCGGCACCGGCATCGACATCCACCATATGGGAGGAGCCTTCGGCCGGGTGCCGGAGGAGGCCACAGCGTTCCCGAACCGCTCGGCGAAGTACTGGCTGAACATCTACGGCTTCTGGCAGGACCCGGCCGAGGACGAGCGGCTCAGCGGTTTCGCCCGGAAAGCCTACGCGCAGATGCAGCCCTTCGCCGAGCACGGCCAGTATGTCAATTTCCTCGGCGCTGAGACCGGACACGACGTGGCCGAGGCCGCACGCCAGGCCTACGGGCCCGGTGCCCTCGCGCGCCTGGCGGCGCTGAAGGACCGCTACGACCCGCAGAACCTGTTCCGCCTGAACCACAACATCCTGCCCACGCCCGCCTGAGGTCCGCAGGAGCCGCTGAACTCCATCCACCTGGATTTTGCTTTCCCCACCGTGTCGGTTACCCGCTGTTCATGATCCTCTGGTTTGCTTCTGCCGGGGGGGGAAAATGTCACATGCGTCACATACGGTGCAGGTACCACTCGCGGCTGGAATGAGTCAGGTCCAAGGAGAAATACAGCGAATGATCAATTCGTCAATGAAGGGCGCGCTTTGTGCGGCGCTGTCGGTGGGCCTCCTGGCCGCACCGACAACAGCACTCCCGGCGGTTGCAGGGGAGATTTCCGGGACGCCGGCCGCCGCCGGCTCCGGCGTCATCATCAACGAGGCCTACGTCAACGGAGGGAGCGCCGGCGCGCCCTTCCGGAACAAGTTCGTGGAACTGTACAACCCGACGGATTCCGCAGTGAGCCTGGAGGGCTGGTCCCTGCAGTACCGGTCCGCAGGCGGGACGGCCGCACCCGGCGCGGCCAAGCTCACCGGCACCATCGCTGCCGAGGGGTATTACCTGATCCAGGGAAGCTCGAACGTTTCCACCTCCACGGCTGAGTCCCTGCCGACACCCGACGCGACCATGGGTGCGTCCTGGGCCGCCGGCGGCGGAGTACTGGTCCTCGCGGACCAGAGCACGAGTGTCGCTCCCCTCCCCGTGGGGTCAACCGTGGGCCACCCCGGAGTCGTCGACCTCCTCGGTTATGACTCCACGAGCTTCGAAACCGCACCTGCCACGGGGCCGGGCGGTACGTCCAACCAGAAATCCCTGAACCGTACGGGTTTCGCCGACACCGACAACAACGCAAGCGACTTCTCGCTCTCCGCGGCCGTGACACCGATTAATGCCTCGGGCACCGCAGGCGAACCGCCTCCTCCACCCGAACCCGAAGAGCCGCCCGTCCCGGGGGCAGTGATCCCGATCCGTGAGATCCAGGGCGAAGGGGCCGCCTCCCCGCTGGCAGGTAAGACAGTCACGACGCGCGGCAAGGTCACCGCGGCCTATGCCACCGGGGGATTCGACGGATATTTCCTCCAGACCGCCGGAACCGGCGCAATCGAGGGCCAGAGCGCTTCCGACGCCCTGTTCATCTACTCACCGAGCACGGTCGGCACCGTCGCCATCGGCGACCATGTCGAGGTCACCGGCACTGTCGGTGAGAGCTTCGGAATGACCCAGCTCACCGTTGCTGCGGGCGGCGCCACGCAGGTTGCCGAAGCGGCCGAGGAGGTCAAGGTCGCGGAAATCCCCGTCCCGACAAGTGAGGCGGCACGCGAAGCCGTCGAGGGAATGCTCCTGCAGCCCACCGGCACCTTTACCGTTGCCGACAACTACAGCCTCAACCAGTACGGCGAGATCGGACTTGCCTCCGGTACCGCGCCGTTGCTGCAGCCCACCGAGGTTGCGCCTCCCGGGACCGCAGAGAACGCCGCGGTCGCAGCCGACAACGCTGCCCGCGGCATCAAGCTCGACGACGGCGCCTCCACGAACTTCCTGGCGGCCGCCAATCAGGGAACGGCGCTCCCGTATCTCACCCGGGACCAGCCCGTCCGCAACGGGTATATCGCAGGTTTCACGGCGCCGGTGGTTCTTGACTACCGGTTCAGCGCCTGGAAATTCCAGCCGGTCACCGAACTGACTGCCGCCAATGCGGGGACCGTCCAGCCCGTCACCTTCTCCGGCAGCAGGCCGGTTGCTCCGGAGGAGGTCGGCGGGGACCTCAAGCTCGCCTCCTTCAACGTGCTCAACTACTTCTCGACGACGGGCGACCAGCTGGCGGGATGCTCCTACTTCGACGACCGCCAGGGCAACCCCCTGACCGTCCGCGGCGGATGCGATGCCCGGGGTGCGGCCACGGCGGCAAGCTTCGAGCGCCAGGAAGCAAAGATCGTCGCGGCGATCACCGACCTGGACGCCGACGTCGTCACCCTGATGGAGATCGAGAACTCGGCCAAGTTCGGCAAGGAGCGCGACAGCGCCCTGGCCACCCTCACAGCGGCCCTGAACGAGCGCTCGCCCGGAGTCTGGGACTACGTGCGTTCACCCGAGGCGGTTCCCGCCCTGGAGAACGAGGACGTGATCCGCACCGCCCTCATCTACAAGAAGGCCGTCGCGGAGCCGGTCGGCGATTCAGTGATCCTCGACGACGACGTGGCATTCTCGAACGCCCGCAAGCCCCTCGCTCAAGCGTTCAAGCCAGTCGGTGGGGCCGCGGACACGACGTTCCTCACAATCGTGAACCATTTCAAATCGAAGGGCTCCCCTGCCAGCTCAGGGCCCAACGCCGACAGCGGCGACGGCCAGGGCGGCTGGAACGCGGCACGCGTTCAGCAGTCGACGGCGCTCGTCGCCTTCGCCGACCGGATGAAGGCCGAGGCGAAAACCGACAGGGTGTTCCTCACCGGCGACTTCAACTCCTACTCGGCCGAGGACCCGATGCAGGTGCTCTACGAGGCCGGCTACCTCAACCAGGGCACCAAGACCGACAAGCACTCCTACGTGTTCTCCGGCCTGAGCGGTTCACTCGACCACGTGCTGGCGTCCCCCGCGGCCGACACGACGGTTGCGGGCGTGGACACCTGGAACATCAACTCGGCAGAGTCGGTGGCCCTCGAATACAGCCGGTACAACACGAACATCACCGACTACCACGCCGCAGACCCGTACCGCGCAAGCGACCACGACCCGGTGATCGTGGGGCTGAACTCAGCCCCGGCGGAGACCACCAGCGAACTGAACCTCCTCAACATCAACGACTTCCACGGCCGCATCGACACCAACACCGTGCGGTTCGCCGGGACCGTGGAGAAGCTGAAGGCGGCTTATCCTGAGGGCGACTCAGCCTTCCTGTCAGCGGGCGACAACATCGGCGCCTCACTCTTCCCTTCCTCGCTGCAGCAGGACAAGCCGACCATCGACGTGCTCAACGCGCTCGAGTTGCGCGCGTCGGCCGTGGGAAACCACGAGTTCGATGCGGGCACGGATGACCTCTCGGGCCGCGTGGCCGACCTTGCGGACTTCCCGTACCTCGGCGCCAACGTCTATGCCAAGGGAACGACCGACCCGGCGTTCGAGGAATACTCGATTCTCGATGTCGGGGGTATCGACGTCGCAGTGATCGGCGTCGTGACCGAGGCCACCGCCGAACTCGTGAGCCCTGACGGTATCGCCGGTGTCGACTTCGGGGATCCTGTGGAGGCCGTCAACCGCGTTGCCGAGGAGATCGAGGCGCAGGACCTCGCCGACGTCATCGTTGCCGAGTACCACGACGGCGCCGGAGACGGTGCGGTCGAGGGGTCGACCATCGAGCAGGAAATCGCGGCAGGCGGAACATTCGCCGAAATTGCGACGGAGACCTCACCCCTGGTGGATGCCATCTTCACCGGCCACACCCACAAGCAGTACGCCTGGGACGGCCCGGTTCCGGGTGTCGAGGGGAAAACCCGCCCCATCCTGCAGACCGGCTCCTACGGTGAGTTTCTCGGTCAGATCACCCTGACCGTCGACGATGCCACCGGAGACGTCCAGGCCTACACCGCGCAGAACATTGCACGGACGACGGATTCCGATGAGTCGCTGGTCTCCGCTTTCCCCCGCGTCGCCGAGGTCAAGCGCATCGTGGACAGTGCGCTCGCCGAAGCGGCCGTCATCGGCAACCAGCCCGTCGGCTCGGTCACCGCTGACATCACGACGGCGTTCAACGGCACCGCCCGCGATGACCGATCATCGGAATCGACCCTCGGTAACCTCGTGGCCGATTCCCTCCGCTCGAGTCTCGGCTCGGCGGAACGCGGAGGAGCCGAGATCGGGGTCGTCAACCCGGGCGGTCTCCGTAACGAGCTCTACTACTCGCCGGACGGCGTCGTGACCTTCGCCGAAGCCAACGCCGTCCTGCCCTTCGTGAACGACCTCTGGACCACCACCCTGACCGGTGCGCAGTTCAAGGAAGTCCTCGAGCAGCAGTGGCAGCCGGACGGCAACTCGCGCACCTTCCTGGCGCTCGGGCTGTCGGACAACGTCAGCTACACCTACGACCCCGCACGTGAGCGCGGGTCCCGGATCACGTCGGTGACCGTCGATGGTGCGCCACTCGACCCGGCTCGCGCCTACCGTGTGGGTACCTTCAGTTTCCTGGCGCAGGGCGGCGACAACTTCACGGTTTTCCGGAACGGGACCGATACCCGGGAATCCGGCCTCGTGGATCGTGATGCCTGGATCGACTACATCGAGGCCAGCAGTCCCCTCGCGCCGTCGTTCGACCGGCGCGGGGTCATCGTGCAGGACGCCCCGTCGGCAGTCCGGGCCGGTGAATCGGTGTCCTTCAACGTGTCGAAGCTCGACCTCACCTCGCTGGGAAGTCCTGCCAACTCCACGCTCACGGCGCAGTACGTTGCTGCCGGTGCCTCGACCGATCTGGGGTCGTTTCCAGTCAGCGCGGGAGCGGCAGCGGTCACCGTCACGGTTCCTGAGAATGCCGGCGGCGCGGGCAGCATCGTCCTCGTTGCCGGCGAATCGGGAACCACCGTCACCCTGCCGGTGACGGCTGAAGCGGTGGTCCCGGAAGTGCCGGCGGAACCGGCCCTTCCGGTCTGCGGAAAGGACAAGCCGGGCAACGCATCGGACGCGTCGGAGAAGTCCAAGCAGGACAAGCAGGACAAGGGCGAGAAGCCAGGCAAGAAGTGCACCCCTCCCGGCAAGGGCAGGGGCTGAACGGCGCCCGGCCGGAAATAGGCAGGACCCCCGCGGTTTACCGCGGGGGTCCTGCTTTTGACCAGTGCGTTCCGAGGGGAGCCTCCTCCTCCTCCGGACCGGTGGCTAAGCCCGCTCAGCGCTGGTACTGGGGCATTTCACGCGCCGCGGAGGCGGCGCAACTCACGACGATCGCCCTGGCGATGTCGTCGGCGTCGCGGAGGGTACGGCCGCCGGCCTCGAGGGAGGCACCGGCCTCCGCCGCAATGGCGGTGCCCCACTGAACCGAGGCGAGCTGCAGCCCGATCACGAAGAAGTTTTCCTGGACCGCACCCGCGCCGTTGAGTACCCGATACGGAGGCGCGGTCACATCGAGGCCGCCGGACGCCACCGGCACGCGGTTCTCCGCCAGGAAAAGGTGAGGCCGGACGACGTTCTCGGCAAGCAGTTGTCGCATCAGCACCGAGGAGCTCGTGGACGCCCGGTTGGCCGGCATCATCGCTTCCACGAGGTAGCGAGCCGTGAACTCCGTGCCCACCCACGGCGACACCGCGCGGAACAATCCCTGCTCCGTGTCCAGGCCGAACTTCGGATCCGGTCCGACAAAATGCACGAGGCCGGCCCGCACCAGCGCTGCCAGCTGGAGGATCCGCAGCTGCGGGGGCCCGCCGGCGAGTCCCTCGACCAGCGGTTCGAACCAGCCGCGCAGCTCTGCGGTCCACGCGGCGTCGGTCAGCCCACCGTCGGCCGCGGCCTCCTTGATCATCGACCGTCCGGCGTTCAGTGCCCGGATGGCCATCTTCAACGGATCATCGACACCGGGAGCAGAGCCCGCGGCGTCGGCATCCAGGTAGCGAAGGACTGCGTCGTCGTACGCCCCGCCCTCGAAGTGGCTGCCGGCGAAAGGGTGGCCCAGCGCTTCGACGTCGAGCCGGAGCGCGGCGGGCACCGATCGTTCCAGCACCCTGCCGAGTGCATGCTGCCACTCCGGTCCCGGACGGTCGAGCGCCCCGCGGACCGCGGCAAGGACCTCGGCCGGCGGCTTCAGCAGGGCCCGCGGATCCACCCGCGCCAGCGAACCGTAGTAGGCCCAGAGGACGTCCCGGTGCAGCAGCGGCCAGAAATCGTGGTCGAAGCCGGGCTGGATGCCTGACCGCGCGAACACCGCCAGCGTTTCCGGGGTGCAGTAGGCGGGCATCGGCGATGAGGGCGTCTCCCGCGCGTCGTGAAGGTCGGGTCCCGTGGCTGCCCTCGCACGGTAGGGCACCCCGCGGCGTGAAGCGGCAATGATCCGGGGTTCCCTGCCCGACGCCGAATAGGCCAGCCTGCCGTCGCTGTCCGCAGTGAACCGCCCCCCGCGGCCCTCCGTCAACTGGATCATGGCGTCGAAGAAGTTCAACCCCAACCCCCGAACCAGAACGGGCTTGCCGGCGGGCAGGCGTTTCCAGTCGACGTCAGCAGGCACCGCCGGTGGCCAGTACTGCAAACCGTACCGCGCAGCACCGTCCTGCAGCTTCTCCTGCTCGGGCGTCAGCTTCGCAGGGAGGTGCCCTGCTGCGAGGACCACGGTGTCGACCTCGAGGCCGCCTCCATCGTCGAGCTGGAGGGCCCAGCCCGCCCCCTGCCTGCGCACGGCCAGCACCTCGACCGGATGGTGGACGACGACGACGGCATCGCCTGCGCGCTCGACGAGCTGCAGGAACACCCAGGCCAGATACCGGCCGTACAGCTTCCGGCTCGGGAAGCCGGTTGCGCCAACGCTCGCCGCCTCCGCGATATCGTCGGCAGGAAGTTCTGCGACACCGCCGCGCGCCGCCAGCGCACGCCATTGGTCGAAACTGAAGCTGACCGGCGAAGCCGGCAGTGCCTGCCCGGCGGCGCCGACGGGAACGACGGTGGGAAACAGGGCTGGCGTGTTCATGAGGAACAGCCGCGACTGATCGGTACGCCAGACATGCCCGGGACCGGGCTCGAAGCGGTCAAGAACGTGGATGACCAACTGCACGCCGGCCTCGCCGTCCGCGCTCTGGCGAGCGATCAGGCGCTCGACCACCGAGGTTCCGCGGGGGCCGCCGCCAATCACGGCCACCTCGATCTTCCCCCGGTTCATCATGGCTCCACCCTATCCAATCCGTATTCCCCCGGCGGGCCGCGGGGTCTGTCCGCCCTGCCCGGGGCGGCGGCCGATCGTGTCTAGGATGACTGCATGACGCATTCCACAGAACAGCGCCCGACCGCCTCCGAAGATGAGTTCCTCTGGCTCGAGGACATCCACGGCGACAAGCCGCTCGACTGGGTCCGGGCGGAGAATGCGCTGACCGAGGAGAAGCTCATCACTCCAGGGTTCCTGGACATGGAAGCGAAGATCCTCGAGGTGCTCGATTCCACCGACCGGATCCCTCTTGCCGCCAAGCGCGGACCGCACTACTACAACTTCTGGCGGGACGCCGGGCATCCGAAGGGGCTGTGGCGCCGCACCAACTGGGACAGCTACACCACCGCCAATCCCGAGTGGGAGGTCCTGATCGACGTCGATGCGCTCAGCGCCGACGAGGGCGAGGAATGGGTCTGGGGGGGCGCACTGTTCCTCCGTCCGACGCCGGGCGAGGACTACCGGCGCGTCCTCGTGGCCCTGTCCCCCGACGGCGGTGACGCCACCCGCTACCGCGAATACGACATGGGGAGGCGCTCCTTCGTGGACGGCGGCTTCGACATCCCGACCGCCAAGAGCCGGATCAGCTGGGCGGGAGCGGACACCCTGAATGTGGCAACCGACGTCGGCCCGGGCACTCTGACCTCGAGCTCCTACCCCCGCACTGTGCGCAGGCTCCAGCGCGGCCAGGCACTGCAGGACGCCGAACTGTACTTCGAGATACCGGAACACCACATGATGGCGCTGGTGATCCACGACCAGACCCCGGGATTCGAGCGCGACCTCGCTGTGGACACCATCGACTTCTACTCGAGCCGCACCCACCTGAGGCTCGACGGCGAGTGGGTACGCCTCGACGTCCCGGAGGACGTCAACGTCTCGCTGCACCGTTCCTGGCTCATCTGCCGACCCCGAACCGACTGGTCCTGCGATGGACAGGACCACGCTGCCGGTTCGCTGCTGGTCATCGCGCTCGACGATTTCCTCGCCGGGAGCCGCTCCTTCACCTGTGTCTTCACGCCGGACGCTGCCACCTCACTGCAGTCGTGGAGCTGGACCCGGGACTACCTCCTCCTCAACCTCCTGCGCGACGTGTCCTCCGAAATCCGCATCCTCGACCCGGCGAAGGGCTGGAGGGCCGACCTCCTTGACGCGTGTCCTCCCCTTTCCGCCGTGGACGCGTTCGCCGTGGACGACGAGGATGAGGAGACGGGCAACGACTACTGGCTCGTCGCCACCGGGTTTCTTACGCCCTCCACGCTGTCCCGGGGGGAAATCGGCGCTACGCACCGGCAGGTGAAGGTAGCACCGTCGTTCTTCGCCGAGGACTCCTTTCGGGTGGAACAGCATTTCGCGATGTCCGAGGACGGCACGCGGGTGCCCTACTTCCAGGTGGCAGCGAAGAACCTCGTGCTCGACGGCGGCAACCCCACCCTGCTGTCCGGGTACGGCGGCTTCGAACACTCGATGACCCCTGCCTACAGCGGCGTGGTGGGACGGGGCTGGCTGGAGCGGCACACCGATACCGATCGGCGGGGAGTCTACGTGCTTGCAAACATCCGCGGCGGCGGCGAATACGGGCCGCAGTGGCACCAGGCAGCATTGCACTCGAATCGGCACCGGGCGTATGAGGACTTCGCGGCGATCGCCAGGGACCTGGTGCGGCGTGGGGTCTGCGCACCGGAGCTGCTGGGCTGCACCGGGCGGAGTAACGGCGGCCTGCTGGTGGGCAATATGCTCACCAGTTATCCGGAACTCTTCGGAGCGATCTCCTGCGGCGTCCCACTGCTCGACATGCGCCGGTACACCAAACTGTCGGCCGGTTTTTCGTGGATCGCCGAATATGGCGACCCGGACAAGCCCGAGGAGTGGGAGTACGTGAGGACGTTCTCGCCCTACCACCTGGTGCGTCCCGGCACCGCCTACCCCGAGACGCTCATCTGGACGGCGACGAGCGATGACCGGGTGGGCCCGGTCCAGGCCCGCAAGCTGGCCGCGCGGATGAAGGACATGGGGGTGGGGAACGTGTGGTTCCACGAAGCGCTGGAGGGCGGTCATGCCGGAGCCTCCGACAACCGCCAGGCAGCGCGGATGCACGCCATGACCTACGAGTTCCTGTGGCAGGCGTTGACGAGAAAGGCTTAGTGGGAGCGCCTTCCAGGTGATCGACTTCGCCGGGTTTATCCGTCAGCGCGTGCTGATTCCGCCGGTGAGTGCATGGTGTGAGGAGCACGGGCGACTTGTGGACCTGGAAGTCACCCACCGGCTACGAGCCAGATCCGAGGACGGGATCCGGGGCGCCGAGTACACCGGGTTCGAGTACCTGCCCCTGCACTCCTTGGCAGAATCAGAACTGTCAGGCAGCCAGTAAGCCCCGACCACCAGGAAACCAGGCCCATGAAAAATCGGGGCTAGTGCCCGAGGCAAAGAATGACTATTCGTAAGCGCCCGTAAGCCAATAGTTAATTCAAACAGTTGCGGCAACGCTACCTCCGGCATTCACGACAGTCTCGGTATTCCCCTCGTCAAGTACGGAATGACGGAGCTGATAACAGGGTAATCCCGGCTCATTCTTGTCGCGGTGTATCTGCGACTAGATGAAATTTGAAGGGGCTGGTGGCGGCGGGGGGAATCGCAACAGTTCCAAGAAGGCGTAGTGCCGGTGGCTCCATGGTGCCCTCACCTCAAATCCCCCCATAACCTCAGGTTGCTAATGCGGTATGAGTACCTTTTACCGGTTGGGGTGCCAAGCACTACTCCTTTCTACCCAGTAGTTACCTGACCCTCGAGGTTTATCACCTGTCTTCAGATTTAGGGGTTAACTTTCCGGAAATGCGAGTGTCAGATGAGACGAAGGAGCAAGTTGTGGTTTCGATTGCTCCGGTTCTCCTGGGCTTTCCAGAGGGACTTTCATATCGTGCTGGGAGATATTGATGATTACTCGTAACCGTTTACTCGCTGCAGGTTCTACGGTGGCTATTGCCTCTGGCGGCCTCTTTTTCGTTGCGGGCCCTGCGTCAGCGGAGCCTGGTTTTCCGGACAGGATCCTCGACAACGTAGTTGGTAACGCCGGTAACGCCACTCCTGGCAACGACACT
>NZ_KI914885.1:0-15163 GCF_000520555.1 Arthrobacter sp. Br18
TCGCCCACCTCTGCCGCTACCACCACCACCTCAAAACCCACGGCCACTGGACCTACACCCAACCCACCCCCGGCACCATCACCACCACCTCACCCGCCGGCCGCACCTACACCACCCACCCCCACACCACCCCCACCTAAACACACCACCCCGACCTCCCCCCGGACCCGTCAGGGCTGGGCGGTCAGGGCTGAGCGGTCAGGGCTGAGCGGTCAGGGCTGGGCGGTCAGGACCCACAACGGGTCGGGCTCCAGACTGAGCCACCAGGGGTGAAACCGACACACCACCGACGCTGGTGAGACCCTCCTTCCCCACACCGGAGCGCCGCGCGTCGAACTACCGGCCACTGCGGCCATTGCTCGCCCGGGTACTGCGGTGATTGCTCGCCCGGCTACTGCGGTGATTGCTCGCCCCGGTACTGCGGCCGTTGCTCGCCCGGGCACTCCTCCACCGGTTGATGCCCGCCAGCAGCTTCACGGCGAACCTGACGAGCGGCACATCGAGCGTCGATCCCGCGTGGGTGATCGCCGCATTCCAGAGGGCATCGTTGTAGGTGGGGTAGGCGTGCATGACGCCGGCCAGGTCCCGGGTGGTCAGTTTCTGCTGAACGGCGAGGGCGAGCTCCCCTAGGGTCTCTCCAGCCCTTGGCCCCACAATTGTCCCTCCCAGAATCCTGCCGCGCCTGCCGACGACAATTTTCACGAACCCGTCGGTCTGTTCCTCGGTGATTGCACGGTCCGTGTCGGCGTAATGAATGGTCGAAGTGCTGTGTCCCTCAGCCGAAGACGACGTGACACCGACAGCCGCGACCTCCGGTGAGGTGAACGTGACGCGCGGAATGATGCCACTGACGCCCCGGCGAAGTCCCAGGACCGCGTTCGACGCCGCGGTGCTCGCGTACATACCGGCGGCGTGGGTGTAGTCGGGGTAGGGGGTGACATCACCTGCCGCCCAGATCGCAGGATTGGAGGACCTCATCCCGCTGTCGACCACTACGTAACCGGCGTCGTCGCGCTCGACGCCGGCACGGTCGAGCCCCAGATCCGCCGTCCGCGCTTTGCGCCCCGCGGCGACGAGGATGACATCGGCCGGCACTTCCCGGCCGTCGGAGGTGATGACCGCACTGTCCCCGGCACGATTGCCGGTGACCCGGTCGGCCTTCGTCCCCTCCAGTACCTCCACGCCGTCCGAGATGAGGCTTTTCCGGACTACTGCGGCTGCCTCGCGGTCCTCCCTGGGCAGGATCTCCGAGCGGGAGAGGATCACCACCTGCGAGCCCAGACGGGCGAAGGCCTGTCCCAGCTCGCAGCCGATGGGTCCGCCGCCGATGATGACCAGCCGGCCCGGAAGTGTCTCCAGATCCCAGACGCTCTCGGACGTCACCACCAGCGCCGTCTCCAATCCGGGAAGAGGCGGCATCAGCGGCGCGCTGCCGGTGGCGATGAGCGCCTGGCGGAAGCGGATCGTCCTGCCGTCAACCTCTGCTTCGCCGGGGCCGGTGAACCGGGCGGTACCGAACAGCACTGAGACACCGTACGACTCCAAAGTCGCCGGTGAATCATCCGGTTCGATCGTGGAGATGGCTTCCGAAATGCGCTGCCGCACGTCCACGAAATTGGTTCCATTACCGGTCAGTGCCTGCCGGGTAGCTGATCGACGTGCAGCAGAAATGAGGGTCTTGGAGGGAATGCATCCGGTCCACAGGCAGTCCCCACCGGTCCGGGCACGTTCCACCAGAACCGTGCGGGCGCCCAGTCGGGCAGCCGTTCTCGCCCCCACGATGCCGGCGGTACCTCCACCTATCACCAGCAGGTCAACAACTCCCTCGACACGTTCCACGGAAATCCTCCATCATTGGGGCCAGGTTCCCGTCCAGCCTAGGCTGTATCTGGAATCCACCGGCAGCGCCACAACCGAAACGGAGCGTTCCCGATCGCCGAAAGATACAGTACCTTTGCACCCTTCTACGACGTCCTCTCGGCCGAATACCCCGTGTACCGGGCGGGCAGGAAGAAAGCGATCGGGCTGCTCGGGCTGAAACCCGGCGCGCAGGTCCTCGATCTGGGCTGCGGCACCGGGCTCAACTTCTCCTCCTCCGGGACAGGATCCGACCAGAGGGAATGATCGTCGGCATCGACAGCAGCCCCGGGATGCTGGCACAGGCCCGCCGCCGCGCCACGCGGAACGGCTGGACCAACGTCATCCTGCTGGAGGCCGACGCAACCACACTGTTCCCGGCCGTGATCGGTGACCGGATCGCCGCCCAGGGGGGAAGGAGGCACTCCGATGCGGCACTGGCCACCTACGCGCTCTCACTGATGCCCGACTGGGAAACCGCCTGGACCAACATGGCGTCGCTGGGAATGCCCGGGGCGGCAATGGCTGTGGTCGACATGCAGGAACCCACCGGCGCCTTCTCCGGCCTGGCGCCTCTTGCGCGGGCCGCCTGCCGGCTCTGAGGTTCCGATATCAACGCACATCCCTGGACCGCTCTCGAACGCGACTGCGTCGAAGTCGGGAAGGAGTCTGCCCGCGGCAGCCACCTCCAGATCAGGACAGGGCGCCTCCGACCGGGGTTCCCGTAGCCGCAAGCAGAATGCGCTCGAAGGTTTCCTGCGATGTTACGTTCTCCCCGAGAAGATTCGGCTTTCCGGTTCCGTGATAATCGCTGGATCCCGTGACGAGGAGGTCGTGTTCGCGGGCAATCCGGCGGAGGTCCGTCCGCGCCGGCTCGGGATTATCGCGGTGGTCGATCTCGAGCCCCAGGAGACCGGCGTCGATCATCTCGTTGATGGCGGCACCCCCTACCACCCGTCCGCGGTTGAACGCCGAGGGGTGGGCGAACACCGGTACACCGCCGGCCTGGCGGATCAGCTCGACGGCGGTAGCCGGATGCGGCGCGTAATGGCTCACCCAGTAAGGGGACCGGGCCGTGAGGATCCGTTCGAACGCCTCACTGCGGGTCTCCACGATTCCCAACGCAATCAGCGCATCAGCTATGTGCGGGCGTCCGACGGTAGCGCCCTCGGTGACGAACTGCTGCACCAGGGACCAGGAGATGGGAAAATCATCCGACATCAGCTCCACCATGCGCTGCGCACGCGTAAACCTCGCGGTGCGGGACTTTTCGATCTCTTCGAGGAGCCCTGGATGGGTTGGGTCGTGGAGGTAGGACAGTACATGCACACTGATCCCGCTATCAGTGCGGCACGAAACCTCCATACCCGGAACGAACACCACGGAGAGCCGCGCCGCGGCCTGCCCGGCCCGGGCCCACCCCGCCGTCGAATCGTGGTCCGTCAGGGCGACGGCGTCGAGCCCCGCCGCCGCCGCCGACTCCACAAGCACCTCCGGGGTTTCGGTGCCGTCGGATACGTTCGAGTGCGTGTGCAGGTCAATTTTCACTCCACCCAATCTACGCCCCGCGCCGTCCAGCGGGATTTACCCCGGGAGCTGATGTTTGGCCGTCGGGAAGGCCGGTGAGACGATAAAACGGTGAGTACAGCAGACATGACCTCCGCGTCCCTCCCTGAATCCAATCCTTCACCTGGCGCAGACGGCAACCAGCCCCTGTCCGACCGCAATGAGAACCGGTCCCAGCGCCCGGACTCCGATGCCTTCAAGGCGTTCATGGCCAGCAACTGGGCTCCTGACCTGGTAGGGCTGCCAGCCAGGGCTGAAGTTGCTTCCTTCGCTGCGCAGCGAAGGAAGGCCGTCTCGGAACGGTTTCCCGGCGAGCGCCTGGTCATTCCGGCCGGACCGTTCAAGGTCCGCTCCAACGACACCGACTACCGTTTCCGGCCGCACTCCGGCTTCGCGCACCTCACCGGCCTGGGCCTCGACCACGAGCCCGACGCCGTCCTGGTCATGGAGCCGGTGGAGGAGGGAACGGGTGACGACGGCGGGCACCACACCGCCACGCTGTACTTCCGCGAACTCGCCGGCCGGGACAGCGCCGAGTTCTACGCGAATGCGCGCTACGGCGAATTCTGGATCGGCCCCCGCCCCTCGATGGCGCAGCTGAAGGCCCTGCTGGACCTTTCGACCGCGGACCTCGGCGAACTTGAAGTAGCAATCACGAAGGATGCCGGAGTCCGGGAGATCGGCGGCATGGGCATCCGGCTATCGCGTGACGTCGATCTGAACGCCGATGCCCTCGTCGATACCTCCCGGATGAACACCGGCGTCGACCTGGAAAAGGCCGATGCCCTCGACGCCATCCTTGCGGAGGTCCTCTCCGAACTCCGGCTCCTCAAGGATCCCTGGGAGATCAGGCAGCTCGAGGCGGCCGTGGCGGCCACCGTCAAGGGGTTCCACGAGGTGGTTCTCCAGCTCCCCCGTGCAATATCGCATCCCCGCGGCGAGCGGGTGGTAGAGGGGGCATTCTTCACGCGCGCACGTGAGGAGGGGAACGATCTGGGCTATGACACGATTGCCGCGTCCGGCAACAATGCGACGGTGCTTCACTGGATTCGGAACAACGGCACGGTCTCCGCAGGAGACCTTCTGCTCCTCGACGCCGGTGTTGAAACCGACAGCCTGTACACCGCGGACATCACGCGGACGCTTCCGGTGAACGGGGAATACACCGCGATCCAGAGGCGCATCTACGAGGCCGTCCTCGACGCCGCCGATGCGGGGTTCGCCGCAGCCCAGCCGGGCCGGAAGTTCCGGGACGTGCACCTTGCAGCCGTCACCGTACTTGCCGAGCGCCTCGACGACTGGGGGCTGCTCCCCGCGCCGCTCGACGAAGTGCTCTCCCCCGAGGGCCAGCACCACCGTCGCTGGATGCCGCACGGCACGAGCCACCACCTCGGAATGGACGTCCACGACTGCGCGCAGGCACGCCGCGAGCTGTACCTCGACGGCATCCTGACGGAGGGTATGGTCTTCACCATCGAGCCGGGGCTCTACTTCAAGAGGGAGGACCTGGCCGTTCCCGAGGAGTACCGCGGCATCGGGGTGCGGATCGAGGACGACATCCTCATGACCGCAAATGGCCCGGTCAACCTCAGTGCCGCTCTGCCGCGCACCGCGGACGACGTCGAAGCCTGGATGGCGGGGATCTACAGCAGTACCGGACACTAGGCTTCCGCAAACCAGAAGGCCCGGACCCGTAAGGGGTCCGGGCCTTCTTCGAAGCCGGGTGCGCCGCGTCATGTGGAAGCTGCCACCTGAAGGCTGCTATGTAGAAGCTGCTACCCGGGGAAGCTGCTACCTCGGCGACGACGACGTCCCGGGATCGGCCACCTGTGTTGAGCCGTGCCCGGTGCCTTCCTCGCCCGGTTCCGCAGCCTCGTCCGGAGCGATGTCGAGCCGTTCGCCGTACTGGGGACGTCCGTCCGGAAGATCGGGAAATTGGCCGCGCCGCGGCCCGTCGTACGCGGCAGGCTGCGGGACGCCGCTCGTGACGCCGTCGCCCGCAGAAGAGACCTGCGCGGGAGTGCCCGTCGGGGAGTCCTGCCCGCCGGTCGGGCTGTCGCCCTGGCCTCCCATGCTTCCCTGATCTCCCTGGCCGACATAGGGATCGTTCCAGGACTGCGGCCGGGCCGGCGGCTGCTGCGACTGCGGCCCGCCGGTGGACCCGCTATTCGGCTGCCCCCACCCCGTCGACGGCGCGCCCGCGTGCTGGGGCTGGCCGTTCATGGGCAGCTGCTGAAGCTGGCGCCGGGCGTCGGAGGACACCTCGGGGTCAACGATGACGTCATAGCTGGTCGCGATCACCTGGCTCGTGGAGGTGAAGTCCCGCTTGCCCCGCTGGAAGGCATAGGTGATGACGCCGAAAAGAAGCCAGAACACTGCCCCGAGTGCCATCGACGACACCACGGTGCTGACTGCCTCGCTTCCGCCGAAGAGGGTCAGGATGAGTCCGACGAAAAAGCCGAACCAGGCACCGGTGGCCGCACTGGCCATGGCAACCCTCGGATAGCTGAGCCTGCCGGTGACACGCTCCACCGTCTTCAGATCATTGCCGAGGATCGATACCTTCTCGACGGGAAACTTGTTGTCGGCCAGGTAGTCGACCGCCTTCTGCGCCTCGAGGTAGGCGGTGTACCGCCCCACCGTCTCACCCTTGGGGAGGGTGCGGCTCTCATCGCGGGAGGGAGTGCGGCCTAATTGTGTGGACATGATGCCATTCTTCCCCAGATCAGCAAGGGTGGGGCGGAGTATCGCTCGCAGTGAAACGATGCCGCGTGGAATCCGGCTGTCGGGCAGGCCTGGAATGCGCCGATAGCCCACCTGCCGAAGTAGCCTAGACAGGTGAGTACGAATCCTACGCGCGTCTTCGTGGCGCGCCTTCTGGGCCTTGACGTGTTCGACCCCCTGGGCGACCGCCTCGGCCGCCTGCGCGACGCCGTCGTGCTTGACCGCGGATCCGCCCGTGTCCCCCAGGTGGTGGGCCTGGTGGTGGAGGTGCCCGGCAAGAAGCGGATCTTCGTTCCCATGACCCGGGTCACCTCGATGGATCCTTCCCAGATCATCTGCACGGGCCTCGTGAACCTCCGCCGGTTCGATCAGCGCGGTGCGGAGATGCTCATTGTCGCTGAACTGTTCGACCGGCGCGTGACCCTCCGCGACGGCAGCGGCAGCGCCACCATCGAAGATGTGGCGATGGAGAAGAACCGGCCGGGAGACTGGCATGTCTCGCAGCTGTTCATTCGACGCGGAGCACAGAATTCCCCGCTGCGCGGGCTGCGGCGCGGGGGCGAGCGCCTCATCATCGACTGGCTGGACGCCCTCCACGGTGAGATGGATGAGCCGCAGGGCGCCAGCCAGTTCGTGGCGCAGCATGAGGACCTCAAAGCAGCCGATTTCGCCGAAGCCCTCCACGAGATGAATGACAAGCGCCGCATCGAGGTGGCCGGCGAACTGCAGGATGACCGCCTGGCTGACGTGCTGCAGGAACTGCCCGATGACGACCAGGTCCAGATCCTCTCCTCCCTCTCGCGGGAGCGTGCGGCTGATGTCCTTGAGGAAATGGACCCGGATGACGCCGCAGACCTCCTCAATGAACTGCCCGAGGATCAGAAGGAGGAGCTCCTGCAGCTGATGGAGCCCGACGACGCCGAGGACGTCCGCCGCCTGCTCGAGTATGAGGAGGATACCGCCGGCTCACTGATGACGACGGTTCCCGTCATCCTTCCCCCCGAGGCGACCGTTGCCGAAGCGTTGGCGCATGTCCGGCGGGAGGAGCTGACACCAGCCCTAGCCTCGTCGATCTTTGTCTGCCGCCCACCACTTGAGACCCCCACGGGGAAGTACCTGGGCGTAGTCCACATCCAGCAGCTGCTCAGATATCCTCCTCCCGAGCCCCTGGGAAATATCATCGATACGGATCTCGAGGCAGTGGGCGACCAGGCCAACGTGAGCGAGGTGTCCCGGATCCTTGCCACCTACAACCTGAACTCGCTGCCGGTCGTGAATACCGAGGGCCGCCTGGTGGGGGCGGTCACGGTCGACGACGTCCTTGACCACCTGCTCCCGGACGACTGGCGGGCACAGGACGACACACGGGGACTGAAGCGAGGTGACCGCCGTGGTTGAGAAGATCAGGTCGAATTCAAGTGGACTCGATACGCCGCGTGAGGCGCGCAACCGCATCCTCCCGCGCCTGCGACCGAACCCGGACCGCTTCGGCAGCGGCACGGAGAACATCGCCCGTTTCATGGGTACCCCGCAGTTCCTCTTCTACATGACGGTCTTCGTCGTGGTCTGGCTGACCTGGAACACCATCGCTCCGGACAACCTGCGGTTCGATAGCGCGGCGCTCGGATTCACCGCGCTGACCCTCATGCTGTCCCTGCAGGCCTCCTATGCTGCTCCCCTGTTGCTGCTCGCGCAGAACCGGCAGGACGACCGCGACCGCGTCTCCACGCGGGAGGATCGCCAACGGGCCGAGCGGAACCTCTCCGACACCGAGTACCTGACCCGTGAGATCGCCGACCTTCGCATTGCCCTCCGCGAGGTAGCCACGCGCGACTACGTGCGGTCCGAACTTCGTTCGCTCCTCGAGGAACTCCTCGAGGGTTCGGAAGGCCAGGAGCCGACCCTGCAGAAAAAGGCACGGAAGAAGGCAACGGACAATCCTGCTGTCCCGTCCCGCACCCAGCAGGGCGGGAGGAACTCCGCTCCGTGATCGCCGAGGAAACCGTCCGGACAGCACTGGCCGCAGTGATCGACCCCGAGCTTCGGAGGCCGATCACCGAGCTGGGGATGGTGGACTCCATCACTGTTGCACTGGACGGCGGAGTTCACGTCCGCGTCCTTCTCACCATCCAGGGGTGTCCCCTGAAGGAAACCATCACCGCCGACGTCGAGCGGACCGTGGGAGGGCTCGACGGCGCCACCGCCGTGGACGTCGAGCTCGGCGTCATGGACCAGCAGCAGCGGAACGCATTGAAGGAGATGCTGCGCGGGGCCGGCGGACAGCGTGGAATCCCGTTCAACGAGGAAGGGTCGCTCACGCGCGTGTACGCGGTCGCCAGCGGCAAGGGCGGCGTCGGCAAGTCGAGTGTCACGGTGAACCTCGCGACCGCGATGGCGTCTGAGGGCCTGCGCGTAGGGATTGTCGACGCCGATGTGCACGGCTTCTCAGTTCCGGCCCTCATGGGCATCACCCAGAGCCCCACACGCGTTGACGAAATGATCCTCCCTCCCGTTGCCTATGGCGTGAAGGTCATCTCGATCGGCATGTTTGTCAGAACGAACCAGCCCGTCGCGTGGCGGGGTCCCATGCTTCACCGCGCCCTTGAACAGTTTCTGACGGACGTATACTTCGGCGACCTCGACGCGCTGTTCCTCGATCTCCCGCCCGGCACCGGGGACATAGCGATCTCCGTCGCCCAGCTGCTCCCGCACTCCGAACTGCTGGTGGTGACCACCCCGCAGAGCGCCGCCGCCGACGTCGCCGAACGGGCCGGTGCGATGGCTGTGCAGACCGGCCAGCGGGTAGCAGGCGTAGTCGAGAACATGTCCTGGCTGGAGCTCCCCGACGGTGAACGCCTCGAACTGTTCGGCGCCGGCGGCGGGCGAGTCCTCGCCGAACGCCTGACGCAGACCCTCGGCACGTCGATACCGCTGTTGGGAAGCATCCCGGTGGACATCGCGCTGCGTCGGGGCGGCGACGCCGGGACTCCCCTGGTCCTCAGCGAATCCCGCTCCCCTGCTGCGGAGGAACTGCGGTCCATCGCACGCGGGCTTGCCCGCCGGCCGCGGGGCCTTGACGGGAAGAAGCTGCCCGTTTCGCTGCGGTAGCCCTCCGGCCCGAGGTTTCCCGCTGCAGAGTCCTGATCGCGGTTCCCGTCAACGGTCCTGGTCGAGGACCGACCGCAGCAGGAGGGAGAACACGGGGCGCGGATCCGCCTCGACGTGGCGGACGATCCGGTGCAGGATCAGTCCCTCCGCGCAGGCCATGACGGCGTCGGCGGCTGCCTGCGGATCCGGAGCGCCAAGGCGGGAGAGCACGCGCAGCATCGCGGACTCCATCGCGGTGCGCCCGCGGGAGACCGCCTCACGAAGGGTCGCGTCATGACTTGCCTCGAGGAAGAGCGCAAGGCGCGCCGCGGTCACGCTGCGGTTCGGCCCGGTGGTGTAGTCGACCAGACCGCACAGCGCATCGAGAAGCCCGCCGACGGAACCGAGCGCGGCCACTCCATCCACCTCGCTCATCTCGCGCTCCACGATGCGGTCGACGACGCCGACCAGGAGCGCAGCCCGCGTGCGGAAATAATTGGAGGTCGAGCCTCTGGGGAGGCCTGCCCGCTCATCCACCCTCACGTGGGTGAGCGCCCTCAGGCCCTGATCGCCGACGAGGTCGATTGCGGCATCGAGCGCCCGCGTTCTGGTTCCCATCGAACCACTATAGGCATAGTGACACGGCACTATGGACGTAGTAAAATTTGTTCATGGAACAGACTCTCCTCGCGCTCCCCCAGCTCGACGGCGTTGAGCACCGCTTCATTAACCTTCCAGGACTGCGCATGCATGTGGCAGAAATCGGACAGGGAGAACCTGTCCTCCTCCTTCATGGATTTCCCCAGCACTGGTGGGAATGGCGCAAGGTCATCCCCACCCTTTCCACGCAGTATCGGCTCATCTGTCCGGATCTCCGCGGATTCGGCTGGACCGAGGCGCCGCGCGGAGGCTATACCAGGGATTAGTTGCTGAGCGACCTCGTCGCCCTGCTGGACGACCTCCAGCCGGGCCCCATTCACCTGCTCGCCCACGATTGGGGAGCCCTACTCGGCTATCACCTGTGCCTGCGCTGTCCCGTACAGATCCGAAGCTACCTCTCCCTCGGCATTCCTCCGCCGTACTTCGAGTTCGATGCCCGCCTGGTGGCCGGAATCCTGCGGGCAGCTCCGTTCGAGCTCCTGATGCCGATTCCTTTTCTGGCACCTCTGCTCCTGCGGCGCGGCTCGCAACGCCTGCTGCGGAGCATGTTCGCCGATCACGCAACGGCAGGAGCGTTTGGGGAGGACGACGTCGAGCTCTTCCTCGCGCGGTTCCGCGAGCCGGAACGGGCGCGGGCCGGCTCCGCGCTGTACCGCAACTTCATCCAGCCCGAGGCCGTGCGGATCATGAGCGGCTCCTATCGGGGCAGGCGGCTGACCACGGCGACCCGGGTGCTCCTCGGCGTTGACGATCCCGCGATGCGCCGCGACTACCTCCACGGCTACGAGCACTTCGTCGACGACGTCGGGATGGTCCTCGTGGACGGTGCCTCGCACTTCCTCGCCGACGACCGGCCGGATATCGTGGTGACACACGCAGTGGAATTTTTCAGTTCTGCATCCCGGCCGTCCGGGCAGACGCCGCCTGACGGCCGCGGAGGGATGCATTGAGGTCAGCAGAGCGGCTCGGCGGGAGGACGTCAGCGATGGGTTCGGAGCCACAGCCCCTCCGAAGCACCAGTGTGGACGGCAGCTTCCCGGACGCGGGGACCATCGCCCGCTTGGCCGGCGCGGCCCTCGGACCGGACAACGCCACGACGGTCCTCGCGTCCGGACTGGTACCGATCGGGGGTCCGGTTTTCAACATGACCACCAGTGGACTGTGGCGCCTGAAGGTCTCCGTGACGGGCAGGAGCGGCCCGCAGACCATGTCCGCTGTGCTCAAGATCATTCAGACGCCGCTGCGCTGGCCGGGGATCGGCGCGGTGCCCCCGGAAGCGCGGGACTCCCTGGTTCAGCACTACCCGTGGCGGACCGAGGCCGAGGTGTACGGGAGCGACCTCGGCCGCTTTCTCCCAGGAGGGTTCAGGATGCCGGTCAGCTACGGCACCGAGGTGCTCGACTCCGAAAGCATCGCGCTGTGGATGGAAGACGTCGCCGAAGACTCAAGGATCACCTGGGATGACGGGCTCTTCGCGAGGATGGCGTATTTCCTCGGTCGGCTTGCGGGGGTTTCCGGAGCGCCTACGGGCGCCGTGCGGGATGTCGGCGCCTACGCCGACGGCCCCGGACACCACGTCTTCATTCCTCTGCTGCGCTCCGGTGTACTTCACACCCACCCCGCTTTCGAGGGAGCTGTCGACGCCGGGCTCGAGCAGGACATGATTGCCTTCACCCGGCAGATTCCCGCCCTGGTCCAGGAGTCAGCCGGTATTCCCACCCGGCGCGCCCATGGGGACGCCTGCCCGCAGAACCTCCTGCAGACAAGCGGAGGGACCGTGGCGATCGACTGGGGCAGCTTCGGGAGGTACGTCGTCGGATTCGACCTGGGTCAGCTGCTTTCCGGTCGCGTCAACCAGGGCGTGATGCAGGGGTCGGAACTGTACCGGCTCGCTCCCCTGTGCCTGACGGCCTATCTCGACGGATTGGAGGATGGGGGCACGGTGTTCCCCCGCGGCGTCGTCCGGCGCGGCTTCGCCGTTTCGACCGCGATCATCAGCGGCCTGTCCGCGCTGTGTCCGGAGGAATTGCGGGGACCCCTCACCGACGACCTACGCACCCTGGTGGCCGCGCGAGCCGGCATGGCACGTTTCCTGCTCGATGAACTCAACGAGACGGCGACCGCGTCCTGAGAACCCCTCGTTGCTGGATGCTCGGCTAGGTCGCCTCGACGTCGTAGGGTGCCGGTTGTCCATCGGAAAGCCGCGCAGACGCGGCCGCTACCGGAGCCACCTCGAGGGCCTTCGCAACGCCGGAGCGGCGTACAGGCGGCACCGCTGCCGGCGCTCCACCACTGAGCGGTTTCACAGCATCCTCGATGTCGTCGAGAAGAGCTTCCTTGATGATGCGCCGGGGGTCGTACTGGCGCGGATCCAGCTTTCGCCAGTCCACCTCGTCGAGCTCCGGGCCCACCTCCTCACGGAGCTGCTCCCGGGCGCCGGAGGCCATGCGGCGGAGTCCCTTGACGAGCCGCGCAAGTTGGGACGCGTACTCCGGCAGCCGCTCGGGTCCCAGGATAAAAACGGCCAGGATCGCCAGCACCACGAACTCAAGACCGTTGATTCCCACCACGGGGAAAGCCTACCTTCCCGCCCATGACACCGGCGATTCGCCGCAGGATCCCGAAGCGGCCGCCGTGCGGATCCTGGTCCATGTGTTCCTACTGCATTCGATCAGGGTCGGCCAGAAGGCCGAGGCCACGAAGGATCCGAGTCATGGTCGAGTTGTCAGGAGCGGGGGCCGAAGGCACCAATTGGGAATGCTCGGTGGCAACGAGCTGGTTCACTGTCTGCGGCATCGCCGCCGCCGCCATGCTCGATACCACTGTGTAGGTCACTGATGACGAATCGAGCACCACCTGCCAGGGCTCTCCCGGCTGCACCCACATATCACGTTCCGTTCCACCGATATGCTCGAAGCCGTCCACTGTCACCGGATTTCCCGTCAGCGCGTTGACGGGCGGAGCAGCGGCCTCCTGCACCGGGTCGACCCTGCGCTGTTCATAAACGGTGATCGTGTCGGTGCCGTTGCCAAGTACCAGCTCCAGCGTGGGACGTCCGCTCACCGTGATTCCCTCGGCGCTTCGAAGCTCGAACCCCATCGCTTCGAGCACCGGGCAGTACCAGCCGCCCTCCCTCAGCCGATCCAGCTGCGCCGCGTCGAGGACAGCGGGAGTTTCCGGTGCCACTGACTCCCATCCGGTCCGAAGAGCGCTCGTCGCACCGGCACCTGCCACCGGCGTGGATCCGTTCTCGGCCCCCACGATATAGGCGCCCGTGAGAACGGCTCCGGCAACCACCACGGTTCCGCCGGCCGCGGCAAGCGAGGCCCACCTGCTCGCGGGCACCGCCTTCCGGAGACGGCGCCTGCGCACGCCGGACGCACTTGCGCCTGCCGGCAGGCTGTAAGGAGTGGGCAGGCTGGGAGGGGTACCCATCCTGCCGAGGATACGATGGGAGAGGTCGCCTGGAAGCTCCGGTGCGCCGGCGCCGGCGAGCGCGAACCGCAGGCTCCGGTGGCCTTCGACGAGCCCGGCACAGTGGGCGCACCGGGAGACGTGCTCCGCGACAGCGGCCCTCTTCCGCGGCTCGAGCTCCTCGTCGACAAAGTCCTGCAGATATCGTCTGGGGTGACGCATCGCGGCCTAGCCCACACCTGCCACTCGTGGCATCGAAAGGGCCGGTGCACTACTGCTGGGCTTCCTCGGATCCCGGTGTGCGAGCTTTTCCCGCAGCATCGTCCGGCCGCGGTGGATGCGCGATCGGACAGTCCCGAGCTTGACGTCCAGCACCCGCGCCACCTCGTCATAGGCGAGGCCCTCAAGGTCGCACAGGACGACAGCAGCCCGAAAATCCGGGGGAAGCTCCTCGAGGGCCGACTGGACATCGATGTCCAGATTGTTGAACTCGAAACTGCGCTCGGGGCCGGGGTGCCTGCTGGGAAGGCGGCTTTCTGCTTCGTCGGTCAGTCCGTCGAAGCGGATGCGCGTCTTCCGGCGCGCCTGATCCAGGAAAAGGTTCGTGGTGATGCGGTGCAGCCAGCCGTCGAGCGTGCCCGGCCGAAAATTGGCGAGCGACCGGAAGACGCGGACGAAGACCTCCTGCGTGAGATCCTCGGCATCATATTTGTTGCCGGTGAGGCGATAGGCGAGCCGGTATACCTTGGGCGAGTAGTCGACTACTACTTCTTCCCACGAGGGAGCCACCCACGGGGTTTCCTCGCCGCTGCCGGGCAGCCCTGCATCCGGTGCCTCAACCGTCGTCTCTGCTGCCGTTTCCACAGTAGACATCATCTTCTCCTTCGCCGGGAACTCCTGAGATGCCTCCGACGACATGGCGCCCGCCGGAAACAACCTGTGTGCCTAATCAAGGATTCGTGGCTGCCACCGACACGGATGTCCCGGATGAAATTCTTTCGCAGGAAGCTGTGAGGTAGCTGTAAAGCTATCGGGCGCCCACCCAACCAGTAGTCTTGTTCCCGGGCCTGGGCCCGGGATCCCGCAATTCACCTGGACATCGACAGAATGGACGCCATGGCCGCCGACAAACTAAGCAGCTGGTCCTACACCGAGAACCTGCCGGCCGAGGACGAAGTACTCCTTCGGGCGAGGGACAGATCCCACGAGCTGGGGGTCACTCCTGTGACGCAGGGGGTCGGGGCCGCCCTGACCGTCCTCGCCGCGGGGTCGAAGGCACAGACGGCCGTCGAGGTCGGTGCAGGGGCGGGAGTCTCCGGGGTGTGCCTCCTGCGAGGTCTCGGACCGCAGTCAGTGCTTACCACCATCGATTCCGATGTCGACCATCTTCGGACCGCGCGTGAGGCCTATTCCGAAGCGGGTGTGCCAGGCAACCGCACCCGCACCATCTCCGGCCGTGCTGCGGACGTCCTCCCACGGCTGACCGACGCAGCCTACGACCTTGTCTTCATCGACGCCGACAGCCCTGGATTGCCCCTGTACGTGGACCAGGCTGTCCGCCTGCTCAAGCCGGGTGGAATGCTGATCGTCAACGATGCACTGGACGCGGACCGCGTGTCCGATCCTGCAATCCGGGAGTCCTCGACCAACATCCTCCGCCAGGTGGGCCGAACGGTCCGGGACAACGATCAGTTGTTCTCCACCGTGCTGCCGACCGGAACGGGTCTGCTTCTTGCGGTCAAGCGGCGGTCCTGACGGCCGCCGACAACGCTCTGCGGTCAAGCGGCGGTCCTGACGGCGGCCGACAGGCAATGCCCTGCAGTCAAGCGGCGGTCCTGACGGCCGCCGACAACGT
>NZ_KI914885.1:15263-37649 GCF_000520555.1 Arthrobacter sp. Br18
GTCAAGCGGCGGTCCTGACGGCCGCCGACAGGCCATGCCCTCCGCGCTGGTCAAGAGCGACCGTTCCGCTGAATGGTGCCGGTAACCGGGTGGAACCGGCGATGTCCGAGGCGGTCACCAGCGGAGCCGGCGCGGTGACCGGGCCGGCTCCGTACCCGGTCAGCCCGTCACGGTCAGCAGGCAGTCCTTCAGTTTTCCTGCCTCCTCGGCGTTCAGTTCCACGACAAGCCGGCCTCCGCCGTCGATGGGCACCCGCATGATCAGACTGCGGCCCTCTTTGGTGACTTCCATCGGCCCATCGCCGGTTCGCGGTTTCATGGCAGCCATAAGGAGTGTCCCTTTCAACAATGCGGAACCGGTATCCGGCCACGCGACAGTAAGCGGTGCACCTGATACGGAAAGGAAATAAACCACTCCCGCAGTGCGCGTCATCACCAACATTATTCAGCACAATGCGCCGCCGGGCTAATCACCGAGCGGCGTGGGTCACATCCTAGGGCGGGTAATCTCCTTCGGGGGTACTGGGTGACCAGGTCCACAGCCATGCGACCCACACCACCTGCAGGAGCACTGACAGCATCACCAGCGCCCAGCGGTATCGCCGGGCGCGCGACAGAAGGACTGCAGAAAGCGCCAGAGGGAAGAGCGGGAGCAGAATGCGGAAGGTGCTGGTCTGCGGATTCCAGAAGGCAGCAAGATACAGCAGGTAGGCCGCACACCAGCACCACATGGCCGTTCCCAGCCGCCGCACGGGGCCGGACCGCAGCAGGAGCACACAGCCGACTGCCAGCACTGCCACCGCACCGGCGCCGAGGACCGGCCCGAAGTACGACGACGCCACCGCCAGCCAGGGCGTGAACGGTGAGAGCTCCTCCTCACGCCACGCCGTCTCGGTGTCGACATAGGCGGAGAAATCACCGGTGGACGCCCATGCGGCGACCGGCCAGGCGAGCGCGCCGATCCCGGTGCCCGCGGTCAGGCCCGCCAGCCGGATGGTGGCCGGGTCGCTGGCGGCGCGCCGCAGCCATCCCGTTCCCCTCCTGCTCTCCAGCCAGAGCTCGGACAGCAGCAGTCCGGCGAGCAGCACTGCGAAGGGAACTCCCGCCGGGCGGGTGAAACACATGGCCAGCACCACAGGTAGCGCGGTGAGGTACCGTCGTCTCGCCACCAGATAGAGCGACGAAGCGAGCAGGAGGAGATGGAGGGACTCCGCATAGGGAATCTGGAGGATCGGCGACACCGGCGACACCGCAATCAGCCCCACGCCCCAGAGTGCGTCCGGATGATTCACGCGAAGCCGGAAGAGCCGGTAGATCACAAGGGAGGCTGCGAACCCCGCGACGACGGCGACGATCGGCGCGGCCGCTCCCCAACCGATTCCGGTGATCAGATCGATCAGCTTCACGAGGCCGGGGAAGAGCGGGTAGAAGGCCCACTGGTTCGGCACCACCATCCCGTCCGCGTTGCGGGGAAGTACGTCCGGATAGCCCTTGTCGAAGACCTGCTGGTACCACCCGCTGTCCCAGTAGTTGACGAACGCCCCGTATCCGGGGTCTGCCCCTCCCCAGGGGCTCGGCCCCTGCTGTCCTGCCGCCCACACGAGGACTGCGGACGACACCCCGCGGCCCAGGGCGAAGACGGCGAGTACCTGAAGGGCCCAGTGCCACCCAGCCGGACTCCGCCGGTGTACTGGACGGCTCGCGCTTACTGCAGGCACTGGTCCGGACCCGCCCGTGCATCCGTTCGCACCCAGCAGTCGGCCACGTGATCATTGACGAACCCGGTGGCCTGCAGCATGGCGTAGGCCGTGGTGGGCCCGACGAACCGGAAACCCCTGGCGCGCAGGTCCCTGGCCAGGGCGGTGCTCTCGGGTGTGACCGCCGGCACTGCCTCCATCGTTTCCGGCGCGGAACAGTCCTCACTGCGATGTGCGGTGAGGATGCCGGCGAGGGTGACGCCGTCGGGAAGTGCCAGCAACGCCCGCGCGTTCGCGATCGTGGCGACGATCTTCGCGCGGTTCCGCACAATCCCCGCGTCGGACATGAGCCTGGCGACGTCGTCGTCGTCGAACTGCGCCACCGTGCCAGGATCGAACCCGGCAAACGCCGCGCGGAAGGATTCCCTCTTGCGCAGGATCGTGATCCAGCTCAGCCCGGACTGGAACGCCTCGAGGCTGAGCCGTTCGAACAGGGCGGACTCCCCCGCCACCGGCCTGCCCCACTCGAGGTCGTGGTAGAGCTCATAATCGGCGGTCGATACGGCCCAGGCGCACTTTCGCCGTCCGTCCGATCCCGGCACTGCTCCGCTCATGGCCGGGAATTCTCCGGCTCGCCCAACCCCGATGTCAGGTGCTCGATGACGGCGTCGCGCTCCCCGAGCGCGGCAGCAAGCCGGTCAAGGACCTGATCCACCTGGTCCATCCGGTAGCCGCGCAGTCCCAGGCTGAACACCACGCGGTCCACGTCCGAGGCCGTCGGCCGGTCCGGCAGGAGGACGGGAGGCAGGGACGCCACCGGTTCCACCAGGCCCGTCGCGGGGAGGTACAGCCGCGAGTCCCCTCCGCGGCTCTGGTTCGTGCCCGCCCGTCGGGAGAACGGCTGGACACCGGAGGCCAGTACTGCGGTCAGCCCCAGCAGTGCCACGGCAAGGAAGGCAAGGAAGAAGGTCACACGGCAATCGTGCCAGAGTTCCGGCTCACCTCGCCGCCGAACCTCCGGTGTCCGCCACCACGAAACGCACAGCCTCTTCGGCGCTGTCGACGAGGTGGATGAGGTCGATGTCCGCCTGGGACACCGTACCTTCCACCAGCAGCGTGTCGCGGACCCAGTCCAGCAGGGGCGTCCAGTAGGCCACCCCGACCAGGACGATCGGAAACGAGGTGACCTTCTTGGTCTGCACCAGGGTCATGGCCTCGAAGAGTTCATCGAGCGTCCCGAATCCGCCGGGCAGTACGACGAACCCCCGCGCGTACTTCACGAACATGGTCTTCCTCGCGAAGAAGTACCGGAAATTGATGCCGAGATCGACCCACTCGTTCATCCCCTGCTCGAAGGGCAGTTCGATCCCGAGGCCCACCGACATCCCACCGGCCTGGCACGCTCCCTTGTTGGCCGCCTCCATGGCGCCCGGGCCTCCCCCGGTGATGACGGCGTAGCCGGCCCCGACGAGGCGCCGGCCCACTTCCTCCCCGATGGCGTAGAACGGCGAGTCCCGCGAGGTGCGGGCCGAGCCGAACACGCTGATCGCGGGGCCGAGCTCGGAGAGTGTTCCGAACCCCTCCACGAATTCGCTCTGGATGCGCAACACGCGCCAGGGATCCGTCTTGGTGAAAGGGGCAGAATCGTCGGCGTCGAGCAGGAAACTGTCCGACTGCGGCACTGCGGCCTGGCTCCGCCGCAACTCGACCTGACCGCGCCGCCGGGGCTCCGTCGCACCCTTGGTCCGGCCGGCATTCTCGTTGTCGTCAACGCTGTGGATGTGAGGCATTCCCCAAGGCTATGCGATCACCGTCAGCTGCCCGGCTTTGATTGCTCTTGAATCACGATTACCTGCTTCGGGCCCGGGTGGATTGCCAAAGGGCGATTGTTCGCTAGATTCTATCCATGACAAGTGAACCGCAACCGTCTACATCCGCGTCCTCCGGGGAACCGTTGGTCTCGCTGAAGCACGTGAACAAACACTTCGGCGACCTTCACGTGTTGAAGGACATCAACCTCGAGGTGGCCCGCGGAGAAGTGGTTGTCGTCATCGGGCCTTCCGGTTCAGGAAAATCAACGCTGTGCCGCGCCATCAACCGGCTCGAAACCATCGACGACGGCGAGATCCGGGTGGACGGCAAGGCGCTGCCCGCCGAGGGAAAAGCACTGGCGAAACTGCGGGCCGACGTCGGCATGGTGTTCCAGTCCTTCAATCTTTTCGCCCACAAGTCGATTCTCGAGAATGTGACCCTCGGACCGGTGAAGGTCAAGGGGATGAAAAGCGGTGAAGCCAAGGACCTCGCGATGTCCCTCCTGAAGCGCGTGGGAGTCGACAACCAGGCGCAGAAGCTTCCTGCCCAGCTGTCCGGCGGCCAGCAGCAGCGCGTGGCGATCGCCCGGGCGCTCGCCATGCGGCCGAAGGTCATGCTGTTCGACGAACCGACCTCGGCGCTCGACCCTGAGATGATCAACGAGGTCCTCGACGCGATGGTGGCGCTCGCCAAGGAAGGGATGACGATGATCGTGGTCACCCACGAAATGGGATTCGCCCGGAAAGCGGCCGACCGCGTGATCTTCATGGCGGACGGCCAGATTGTCGAGCAGGCCACCCCGGAGGAGTTCTTCACCCACCCCAAGAGCGATCGGGCGAAGGATTTCCTGGGGAAGATCCTCGCCCACTGATCCGCAGCACCCAAGATTTTCATCACCACGTCCAGGCCTATCGAGGGCCACAACGCAAGGAGAAATCAATGCGCAAGACCCGTTACGCTGCAGCAGCCATCGCTGCTGCGGCAGCACTCACCCTGTCGGCCTGTGGCGGAGGCGACAGCGGTGGCGCTGAGGCCACCGGCGAAGCCGAAGGCTCAGGAGAGACCATCCGCATCGGCATCAAGTTCGACCAGCCGGGTCTCGGCTTCGACGAGGGCGGCTCGTACTCGGGCTTCGACGTCGACGTCGCCAAGTACGTCGCCAACGAACTGGGCTACTCGGAGGACCAGATCGAGTTCAGCGAGGCTCCCTCGGCCAACCGCGAGAACCTGCTGAGCAATGGCCAGGTGGACATGATCTTCGCGACCTACTCCATCACCGACACCCGCAAGGAGACCGTCGCGTTCGCGGGACCCTACTTCGTCGCCGGCCAGGACCTCCTGGTCCGCGCCGATGACGATTCGATCAGCGGCCCGGAGGACCTCGAGGGCAAGAACCTCTGCTCCGTCACCGGTTCCACCTCGGCGCAGAAGATCAAGGACACCTACCCCGGCGTCAACCTCGTGGAGCAGCCAGGCTATGCCGAGTGCGTGAGCCTGATGGCCGGCGGCGGCATCGATGCGGCCACCACCGATGACATCATCCTCGCCGGGCTCGCCGCGCAGGAAGCCAACGCCGGACAGTTCAAGGTGGTCGGCGCACCGTTCTCGGAGGAGAACTACGGTGTAGGCCTCCCCCAGGACAACACCACCTGCGAGGCCATCAACGAAGCCATCACCAAGATGATCGACGAAGGCGCGTGGGAGGAAGCGATCACGGCGAACACCGAGGGCGCCGACTACACGTTCAACGACGAGCTGAACCCGCCGACGCCTGAGCCCTGCGCGTAGCACCTGCCTCTATTGGTGGGGTGGTCCCCGCAGGGCCACCCCACCGATGCATGTTCAACACTCGAGAAGAGGTGGACCGTGGAGAACTATCTCACGCTGTTCGAAACCTATGATGTGCCCGCGGCCTTCTGGGCCAACATCCAGCTGACCTTCTGGGCAGCCATCTGGGCGACGCTGCTCGGCACTCTTCTGGCCCTGTTCCGGATCTCACCCATCGCAAGCCTGCAGTTCGTCGGCGCAGCATACGTGAACATCTTCCGCAATACACCGCTCACCATCATCATCGCCTTCGGGGTTCTCGGCCTGTTCGGCCAGCTCCAGGTCTCCCTCACCGAGGACTTCAACCTCAACTTCTTCCGGCTCGCGATTCTCGGCCTGTCCCTCTACCATGCTGCGTTCGTCTGCGAGGCGATCCGGAGCGGCGTGAACACTGTTCCGCTCGGCCAGGCCGAAGCCGCGCGCGCCATCGGCCTGAGTTTCCTGCCGGCCGCCCGGCTCGTCATCCTCCCCCAGGCGTTCCGCGGGGCCGTCGCCCCGCTGGGTAATGTCCTCATCGCCCTCATCAAGAACTCGACGGTCGCCGCGGCCGGATCGGTCGCCATCGAGGCGTCGAGCCTGATGAAGACGATGATCGAATTCCGCGGGGACCTCGTCATCCCGATCTTCCTGACCTTCGCCCTCGGTTTCGTGATCATCGTGATCCCCGTAGGGCTTCTTACCACCTGGGCATCCAGGAAATTGGCGGTGGCTCGATGAGCGTTCAGCAGGTCCTCTTCGACGCACCCGGACCCAAGGCCCGGCGGAACATCCTCCTCGGAAATATCCTCGGGGTCGCCCTGATCCTGGCTCTCGTCGCCTACGTCATCTTCCTGCTGGGAGGGAAAGGCCAGCTGGCCCCGGACAAATGGGCACCCTTCCTCGAAAGCCGTACCTGGGAGTTCTTCATCCTTCCCGGGCTGCTGAACACGCTGAAGGCCGCGGCCATCGCGGTCGTCACCTCGATCCTCTTCGGCCTGATCTTCGGCATGGGGAGGTTGTCCTCCTTCCTGCCGATCCGGGCAGTGGCCGGCGTCATCGTCGAGTTCCTGCGGGCGATTCCCGTGCTGCTCATGATGATCTTCCTCTGGCTCGGCTTCGGCCGGATCGACGCCGTCGACGATCCGGCGTTCGTCGCCGTCGTCGTGGCATTGACGCTCTACAACGGCTCGGTGATCGCCGAGCTCATCCGCTCGGGTGTGCAGGGCCTCCCTCGGGGTCAGCGCGAGGCGGGCATGGCCATCGGCATGACGCCTGTCCAGTCCCTGCGGAGCATCGAGATTCCGCAGGCCCTGATCGCGATGCTTCCCGCACTGGTCAGCCAGTTCGTCGTGATCCTGAAGGACTCGGCGTTGGGCTACATCATCGGCTATTCGGAACTGCTGCAGAGTGCCCGGCGGCTCGGTGTCGGTGAGGGCAACCTGCTGCAGGCGCTGCTGATCTCCGCGGTGATCTTCATTCTCATCAACTTCGCCGTCTCGTCCCTCGCCGCCCGGCTTTCCACCCTGCTGAGTTTCCGCACCAAGGGCAGGGCGGGAACCACCAAGCAGGACGGCGTCGTCGCCATGGACGCGGCGAGTACCTGAGGCACCCCGCGCGGGTCAGGAGCCCTGGTTCGGCGCAAGCCAGGCCCGCAGGACGCGCAGGCATTCCCGGACCGCATCGGCGTGCACGTGTTCGTCGTCGGTGTGCGCCAGCAGGGCATCACCCGGCCCGAAGTTGACCGCCGGAATGCCCAGCGCGCTGAACCGCGCCACGTCGGTCCAGCCGTACTTCGGCTTCGGTTCGGCGCCCACCGCAGCCACGAAGGCGGCCGCCGCCGGGTGCTGCAGCCCCGGACGGGCGCCGGCTGCAACGTCCGTCTGGACGACGTCGAACCCCTCGAGAACCTGCCGGACGTAAAAATCCGCCTGGTCCGGCGTCTTGTCCGGCGCAAAACGATAGTTCACTTCGATGACCGCGGCATCGGGAATCACATTGCCGGCGGTACCTCCGGCGATCCTCACCGCGTTGAGGCTCTCGCGGTACTCCAGTCCGTCCACCGTCACCGTGGCGGGAGAGTGGTCCCGGAGGCGCACGAGTATCTCCGCCGCCCCGTGGATGGCGTTCTCCCCCATCCACGCCCGCGCGGAGTGCGCCGCCCTGCCCGCCGTAGTGACGTCGAAGCGGGCGGTACCGTTGCAGCCGCCCTCGACGGTCCCGTCGGTCGGTTCGAGCAGGACGGCGAAATCCGCCTCCAGCCAGGAGGGATAGGCAGCCGCCAGCCGGCCGAGGCCACTCAGCGACGCCTCGACCTCCTCATGGTCGTAGAAGATGAACGTCACGTCACGGACGGGGTCGGTCAGCACCGCAGCGAGGGCGAGCTGCACCGCGACGCCGCCCTTCATGTCGGTGGCCCCCCGACCGTACAAGACGTCGCCGTCCCAGGCGGCAGGCACCGTTCCCCGCGCGCCCGGAGCCGAGGGAAGCGGAACCGTGTCCAGGTGCCCGGCAAGGATGACCCGCTCGCTGCGGCCGAGGGTGGTGCGCGCCAGAATGGAATCACCGTCCCTCACGACGTCGAGAAGGGGCAACTGCCGCAGTGCTGCCTCGACTCCGTCGGCGAGAGCGCGCTCGTTGCCGGAGACGCTCTCCAGGTCGATCAACGCCGCGGTCAGGAGCGCCACATCCGAGGTCAGGTCAAGGGCGGGAGGGCGTAGCTGAGTCATGGGTCAACATTATCCCTCGGTAGACTGAAGGGCATGACCCCGATTGCACCGCGCTCCTCCACACCTGCCGGCGGCCCGAGGACGGCCAGCGGCCTGGGCCTCGCCACGCTCGACGCCGGCGGTACCGTCCTCGACGTCTGGTACCCGGCGCCCCGCCTTGGTGCGGCCGACCCCTCCGCCGACACCGTGTTGCGGGAGAACCTCGACGAGCTGGCCGCCGCAGGATCGGATCCGCTGCGGCGAACGACGCAGTCGGTCGTGGCAACAACCTCGGATCTCGACGCCGAACCGGCGGATACCGCTGATGCCTATCTTCGCCTCCATCTGCTGTCCTCCCGGCTCGCAGCCCCCAACAGCATCAACCTCGACGGCGTCTTCGGGCTGCTCGCCAACGTGGTGTGGACCAATTGGGGCCCGTGTGCCGTCGCAGGCTTCGAGGCGGTCCGCCTGGCGCTGCGCGCACGCGGACCGGTCACGGTCCTCGCGGTGGACAAATTCCCGCGGATGGTCGACTACGTGGTGCCGACCGGTGTGCGGATCGCCGACGCCGACCGCGTACGGCTGGGAGCCCACCTTGCCGACGGCACCACGGTGATGCACGAGGGATTCGTCAACTTCAACGCCGGCACCCTCGGCCATTCCATGGTCGAGGGACGCATCTCAGCAGGCGTCGTGGTGGGGAACGGGTCCGATATCGGCGGCGGTGCCTCCATCATGGGCACGCTGTCGGGCGGCGGTAAGGAAACCATCACCATCGGCGAACGGTGCCTCCTCGGTGCCGAAGCGGGGGTGGGCATCTCTCTCGGCGACGACTGCGTGGTGGAGGCCGGCCTCTATATCACCGCCGGCACCAAGCTCACCCTGCAGGACGGCACCGTGGTCAAGGCCTCCGAATTCTCCGGCGAATCGGGGGTGCTGTACCTGCGGAACTCCTCGACCGGGGTCGTCGAAGCCCGACCCCGCAGGGGCAGCGGCATTGCGCTCAATCCCGCGCTCCACGCGAACCAGTAGCCAGTGGCGGCCTCCTACCGTTCAAGCGCAGCTACGATGCGACGACGCCGGACACGGACCGCCGTCGTCGTCGTGCTGATTATTCTTCTCGGCCTGCTCGCGGGTGCCGTCTACTTCGCCGTCACCCGGGTGAACGACACGGAGGTGCTGGTCCGTGAGCGGTGCACGGCGGTGGTGGGACCGGACAGCTACGATCTCCGGCCGTCGCAGGCCCGGAACGCGGCGCTGATCGCCGGAGTCGCAGTGGCCCGGGGCCTCCCCGCGAGGGCGGCCTCCATCGCCATCGCGACGGCCATCCAGGAGTCCGGGCTCCAGAATATCGACTACGGAGACGACGCCGGTCCTGATTCACGCGGCCTGTTCCAACAGCGGCCGTCACAGGGCTGGGGTACCGAGGAGCAGATCATGGACCCGGTGTATGCGGCCGGCGCCTTCTATGACGCCCTCGTCCGAATTCCAGGCTATGAAACCCTTCCCATCACCGAGGCGGCCCAGACCGTGCAGCGCAGCGCCTTTCCTGAGGCCTATGCGGATCACGAACCGGAAGGCCGGGCGTTCGCCTCCGCGTTGACCGGCAATTCTGCCGCGTCCCTCACCTGTGTGCTGCGCACACCCGAGCAGACCGGAAACGCTGAAGCCGTGGCGACCGATATCGAGAACCTGTTCGGCCCCCGAGGCGGAGCCGCCGATGGTGCCGTGCTCACCCGGGAGGTCGAGGAAGCGCGGGGTTGGGCCGAGGCGCACTGGGCGGTCGCCAACGCCGACGCACTGCAGATCACCTCGGTGTCCTTCGCGTCGATGGAGTGGACCCGCGAGGAGGGTGAGTGGCTGCCGGCAGCAACCGGGCCGGGGCAACTCGCCCTCTCCGTCGCGGCAGCGCCTGCAGATCCGGCGGCCGCGGACAACTAGAATGGGCAGCATGAAAATTCTTGTTACCGGCGGCAGTGGCTACATCGGTTCGCACACCTCGCTGGCGCTGCTGGAGGCCGGGCACGACGTCGTCGTGATCGACAACCTCACGAACTCCACGGAGACCTCCCTGGAACGCGTCCAGGAACTGACGGGCCGCCGATTGACATTCCACCAGGTAGACCTTCTCGACGAGCAGGGGATGAGCACGGTGTTCCAGCAGGAGCAGGTGGACGCCGTGATCCACTTCGCCGGTTTGAAGGCCGTCGGCGAATCGGTCGACGAACCGCTGCATTACTACCACAACAACGTGGCAGGGACCATCAACCTGCTCCGCGTCATGGAAGCGCACGATGTCCGGACACTGGTCTTCAGCTCCTCCGCAACCGTCTACGGCGCTTCGGAGGAGGTGCCCCTCATCGAGAAGATGCCGCTGGATGCGGTCAATCCATACGGCCGCACCAAGGAGCAGATCGAGGACATCCTGTCCGACGTCGGTGCCGCGGACGCCCGGTGGAACATCGCCCTGCTGCGGTACTTCAATCCTGTCGGCGCGCACCCGTCGGGCCGGATCGGCGAGGACCCCACAGGGACCCCCAACAACCTCCTGCCGTTCGTGGCGCAGGTCGCCGTGGGCCGGCGCGAGAAGGTGATGGTGTTCGGAAACGACTACCCCACGCCCGACGGCACCGGTATCCGCGACTACATCCACGTGGTGGACCTCGCCGGTGGCCACCTCGCAGCGCTGGAGTACCTTGCCCGGCACGGCGGGGTGCACCGGTGGAACCTGGGCACCGGCGATGGATCGTCGGTGCTCGAGGTACTTGCCGCATTCTCAGCTGCCGCCGGACACGAGGTGCCGTACGAGTTCGCTCCGCGGCGCCCGGGAGACGCGGCCGTCAGCTATGCGGACCCGTCAGCGGCCCTGGCGGACCTCGGCTGGTCGGCCACGCGCACCCTCGACGAGATGTGCGGGGACCACTGGCGCTGGCAGAAGAACAACCCCCAGGGCTACGCGACGGGCGTCTAGCTGGTCCGGGCCGCGGTGCGGACCGGGTGCGGCGCCCGACCTTTTCCCGCTGCAGAAGACGGCGGACGCACCCGTGCATCCGGCGGGTCAGTCGTCCTCGCGGGCGTCCGTCGCCGTCAGGCCTTCGGAATCATGATCCACAGCACGATGTAGACCAGCTCGCCGATTCCGACCAGGCCGAAGATCACGAAGCCGAGGCGAACGAGTATTTTCGGAATGCCGAAGCGGTTGGCGAGGGCGGCGCAGACGCCGCCGATGAGCTTGCCGTTCCGGGGTCGCACCAATGAGGAAGCCATACCCGAAACCTACCACTGGACGCGGGTCAGCGCGCGGGGTAGTTGCGCTCCGGCTCCCCCGTGTACAACTGGCGGGGCCGCCCGATCTTCGTCTGGGGATCCTGCATCATCTCGCGCCACTGGGCGATCCAGCCGGGGAGGCGGCCGATGGCGAAGAGCACCGTGAACATCTTTTCCGGGAAGCCCATCGCCTTATAGATCAGGCCCGTGTAGAAGTCAACGTTCGGGTACAGCTTGCGCTCGATGAAGTAATCGTCGGCAAGCGCCATCTCCTCGATCCGCATTGCGATGTCGAGCAGTTCGTCGTTCCCTCCGAGCTTGCCCAGGATGTCGTGGGCGGTGGCCTTGACGATCTTGGCCCGGGGGTCGTAGTTCTTGTAGACGCGGTGCCCGAAGCCCATGAGCTTCACCCCGTCCTCCTTGTTCTTGACCTTCTCCATGAAGTCCTCGGGCCTCATGCCCTTGGCCTTGATGTCCCGCAGCATGTTGAGCACCGCCTCGTTCGCGCCGCCATGCAGCGGGCCGAAGAGTGCATTGATGCCCGCCGACACCGAGGCGAACATGTTGGCGTTGGAGCTGCCCACGAGGCGGACGGTCGACGTCGAGCAGTTCTGCTCGTGGTCCGCGTGGAGGATGAGCAGCAGGTCGAGGGCCTTGACCATCATCGGGTCTAGGTCGTATGGCTCGGCCGGCAGCCCAAAGGACAGGCGGAGAAAGTTCTCCACCAGGTTCATCGAGTTGTCCGGGTAGAGCATCGGCTGGCCGATGGACTTCTTGTGCGCATACGCCGCGATGACGGGCAGCTTCGCCATGAGGCGGAACGTCGAGAGTTCCACCTGCTCGTCGTCGAACGGGTCGAGGGAGTCCTGGTAGAACGTCGAGAGCGCGGAGACCGCGGAGGACAACACCGGCATGGGGTGGGCGTCGCGGGGGAATCCGCCGAAGAAACCCTTGAGTTCCTCGTGCAGCAGCGTGTGGCGCCGGATCCTGCCGTCGAAGGCCGACAGCTGTTCGGGCGTCGGCAGGTTCCCGTAGATCAGCAGGTAGGAAACCTCGAGGAAGCTTGAATTCTGCGCCAGCTGTTCGATGGGATAGCCGCGGTAGCGGAGGATTCCTGCGTCGCCGTCGATGTAGGTGATGGCGGACGTCGTTGCCGCTGTGTTCATGAAGCCGGGGTCGAAGGTCACGTGCCCGGTCTGCTTCAGGAGCTTCGAGACGTCGTAACCGTTGTTGCCCTCGATCGCGGGCACCATCGGGAGGTTGAGCTCGCCGCCGTTGTAGTGCAGCGAGGCACTGTTCTGCTCAGTCATTGACTCTCCTTCAGGAGCTTGAGTGAATTCATCGCACCGCTTGCCCGACTGCAACCGCAGGTTGGCATATTCAGCTGAAACGCTACCGGTACGAGCGGTCCTATCGCTAATCGGACCAGTCGCTGCCGTGCAGCCGCAACGGTGCCGGCAGCGGTGCCGGCAGCGGTGCCGGCAGCGGTGCGGCTCACCTGCGGAGCCTCTCGACGGCGGCATCGATCCGCTCGTCGGTGCCGGTGAGCGCCACCCGGACGAACCCGTTCCCCGCCTCCCCGTAAAAGGTTCCAGGCCCCACCACGATGCCCCGGGCGGCCAACCGTTCCACGGTGTCCCAGGTCGCGCCGCCGTCGGAAGCCCAGAGGTAGAGCCCGGCATCGGAGCCCGACACGGTCAGGCCGAAGGATGCCAGCGCGGGGAGCAGACGCACCCGCCGGCTTCGGTACCGGTCCTTCTGTACCTGGACGTGCGTGTCATCGCCGAGTGCCGCCCGCATGGCTTCCTGAACGGGAAAGGGCACGATCATCCCGGCGTGCTTGCGCGAATTCACGAGGTTAGCAAGGATCGTCCCGTCCCCGGCCAAGAACGCCGCGCGGTACCCCGCAATGTTCGACTGTTTGCTCAGGGAATAGATGGACAGCAGGAGCTCGTGGCTGCCGCCGGTGACGCCCGGATCGAGGACGCTGGGCACAGCCACTCCGCCGCGGGCCGGATCCCAGCTGCCCCAGCCGAGCTCCGCGTAGCATTCGTCCGAGGCAACCACTGCTCCGAGGGAGCGGGCTTCGTCGACAACGGCCCTCATGGCTCCGGTGTCGAGTACCTCCCCGGTGGGGTTTGCCGGGCTGTTGAGCCAGACGAGGCGGACCCTTCGCCGGACCGCGGGGTCGAGCTCCGCCAGGGAATCGGCCGCGACCGGGGTTGCTCCGGCAAGCAGCGCGCCGACGTCGTAGGTGGGGTACGCGACGCGGGGACGCACGACGACGTCGCCCTCCCCCAGGCCCAGCAGGGTGGGCAGCCAGGCCACGAGCTCCTTCGAGCCGAGGGTGGGCAGGATGTGCTGGGGGTCAAGCCCCGGAACGCCGCGGCGGCGCGCGAACCATGCGCTGATGGCTTCCCGCAGCGCCGGGGTCCCGTGGGTCGTCGGATAACCGGGTGCATCCGCTGCCGCCGACAGCGCCGCCCGGATGACCTCCGGCGTGGGGTCGACCGGCGTGCCGATGGACAGGTTCACGGGTCCACCCGGGTGCTGCGATGCTTTCTCCAGGAAGGGCCGCATGGCGTCCCACGGGTAGTCCGGCAGGCTCAGCCCGAAGCGGCGTGCCTCCCCGGGAAGCCTCACGCGGGCTGGTTCTGCGGCGGGAGGACGGAGATGATGGGGTGGTCCTTGCCCGTGTTGCCGAGCTTGGCTGCGCCTCCCGGCGACCCGAGATCGTCGAAGAACTCAACGTTGGCCTTGTAGTACTCGGCCCACTGGTCCGGGGTGTCGTCCTCGTAGTAGATGGCTTCCACCGGGCAGACGGGTTCGCATGCCCCGCAGTCGACGCATTCGTCCGGGTGGATGTACAGCGATCGCTCGCCCTCGTAGATGCAGTCGACAGGGCACTCTTCAATGCAGGCCTTGTCCTTGACGTCCACGCAGGGCTGCGCGATTACGTAGGTCACGTCCCACGCCTTTCCTCGAAGCTGGTGTGCCGGGGGCACCTTGGGTCCTTTCCCCAGCTTAACGCAACCGGACCCCCGCTCCGCATTCCACCGGCACCCCGGGCGCACCCCTGCCCGCCGGAACGTAAGCGGGGACGGCCGGTGCCGTGAACGGCCAGTAGTATGGCTGAGATGGACTCCGCCGTGGCACTGCTCCGCTCACTGCCTGCCGGCACCCGGGTGGTGGTCCGGCACCGCCTCGACGGGGGATTCACCGATTCGCTGGGCGACCTTCTCGCCGTCGACGAGCAGGCGTGCACCATCCGCACCCGGCGCGGCGACGACGTCGTGCGCCTGTCGGCCGTGACCGCCGCGAAAACCGTTCCGCCGCCCCCGCCGCGCCGGCCGCGACGCTAGCGGCCCCGCTTCACGGGCCGGGGGCGGATACTGATTGGTCAATGCCAATCGCCGCGCCCCTGTCGCGTAGAATTCAGGGATGGAAAACGACGACGAGTTCCAGGCGCGGGGAAGGGCGCTCAGCTCGCCCCTCCGGCTCCGGATCCTCCGCCTGTGCCTTCACAAGGGCAGGACGAACAAGGAAATCGCCGAGGCACTGGACCTGAACCCTGCAACAGCGCTCCATCACGTGCGGACGCTGCTGGCGACGGGCTTCCTGCGGGCAGAGCAGCCACGGACGGGCAACCGGGGCGCCAAGGAAATCCCCTACCGTGCGACAGGCCTGTCGTGGCGCAGCAGCATGCCGGACGCGGCGCCCGTCCTGGTGGAAACCTTCCTGCAGGAGATCGAGGGCCTCGGCCCGTCCGAGATCGATGTCTGGCGGCTCGGGGTGAGGCTCAACGAGGAGAACCGGACGAGGATGATGGAGCGCATCCGCGGGATTTTCGAGGAGTACGCATCACAGGATGCGGATGAGGACGGCACTGCCACCTCGATCATGCTGGCGCACCACCTCGACCGGAGCGCTGACTGACTACCGGGTGTCGGCCCTTGCGGACCGTCGCAGCACGACGGCGCACACTGCCACGCTGAGGACGCTTGCCACCGCAAGTCCGAACAGCCACATGTTCCCGGCCACCGCCACCGGAAGGATCGTGCCACCGGTGGTGCCGGTGAGGATCAGTGTTTTCGGGGAGCTGGCGATCAGGGCCACCACGACATAGGCGGTTCCTCCGCACAGGGCGGCGGCAAGGATGTTCCGGGCCCACAGCCCGCACCACACAGAGACCGCCCCGGCCAGGAGAAGTGCGGCCACAGCACCGGCCGGCACCGCGGTGCTCCCGACGTAGGCGACGTGCCCGTGCAGTGCGGTTCCCAGCACGGCAGCAAGGAGTCCTCCGGCTACGGAAGCACCGGTCCCCTCCCAGCGGGAAACTCCGAACACCCCCGTACGCCGACGCGACGGTTTCCAGGAGCGGCGGGGCGGCTTCGCGGGGACCGGGGGGTGCAGCGTCACCTGCGGGTGCCGGCCCTCCAAAGAAACGGAAGGGCCGGCGTCGGAAGGCTGCATGGACGGAGCTGTCAGGCCCGTGCGCGTGAGCGTGAGGCGCGCATGCGCTCGTTGGCGTCGAGGATCACCTTGCGGATGCGGATTGACTCCGGGGTGACCTCCACGCACTCGTCCTCCCGTGCGAACTCGAGGGATTCCTCCAGCGTCAGATTGCGGGGCGGCGTGAGGTTCTCGAAGGTGTCGGAGGAGGCTGCACGCATGTTGGTGAGCTTCTTTTCCTTCGTGATGTTCACGTCCATGTCATCGGCGCGGGAATTCTCGCCGACGATCATGCCCTCGTACACCTCGGAGGTCGCCTGGACGAAGAAGGAGCCGCGTTCCTGCAGGTTGATCATCGCGAACGGGGTGACGACGCCGGCGCGGTCGGCGATCATCGATCCGTTGGTGCGGTACTCGATGTCACCGGCCCACGGCTCATAGCCCTCGGAGATCGACGCTGCGATGCCGGCACCGCGGGTGTCGGTGAGGAACCGTGTGCGGAAGCCGATGAGGCCGCGCGCGGGAACGATGAACTCCATGCGGACCCAGCCGGTCCCGTGGTTGGCCATGTTCGTCATGCGGCCCTTGCGGGCGGCCATGAGCTGGGTAACGCCGCCGAGGTATTCCTCGGGCACGTCGATGGTCATGTGCTCCATGGGCTCGTGGAGTTTGCCGTCGACGGTCTTCGTGACCACCTGGGGCTTGCCCACGGTGAGTTCGAAGCCTTCGCGGCGCATCTGCTCGACGAGGATGGCGAGGGCAAGCTCGCCGCGGCCCTGGACTTCCCAGGCGTCGGGACGCGCAGTCGGGAGCACCCGGAGCGACACGTTGCCGATCAGTTCCTTGTCCAGGCGGTCCTTCACCTGGCGCGCCGTGACCTTCGCGCCCTTGACGCGTCCGGCCAGCGGCGAGGTGTTGATACCGATCGTGACGGAGATCGCGGGATCGTCGACGGTGATGAGCGGAAGCGGCTGGGGGTTGTCGACGTCGGTGAGTGTCTCGCCGATCGTGATGCCCTCGATGCCGGCGACGGCGACGATCTCGCCTGGTCCGGCGGACTCGGTGGGGACACGGTCGAGGGCCTTGGTCGCGAGGAGCTCGGTGATCTTCACGGACTTCAGTTCGCCGTTCTGCCGTGCCCAGGCGACGGTCTGGCCCTTGCGGAGCGTCCCGTTGAAGATGCGGAGCAGGGCGAGGCGGCCGAGAAACGGCGATGCGTCGAGGTTGGTCACGTGTGCCTGGAGGACACCATTGGGGTTGTACCGGGGAGCGGGGATGTGCTCGATGATGGTCTGGAACAGCGGCTCCAGGTTGTCGTTCGACGGGATGGTGCCGTCGGCCGGCTGCTCCAGCGAGGCAGCGCCGGCGCGCGCAGCGGCATAGACCACGGGGACGTTGAGGATCGAATCCAGGTCGAGGTCGGGGACCTCGTCCGCCAGGTCGGAGGCAAGGCCGAGGAGCAGGTCCATCGACTCGCTGACGACCTCTTCGATCCTCGAGTCGGGCCGGTCGGTCTTATTGACCAGGAGGATGACGGGCAGCTTGGCGGCAAGCGCCTTGCGCAGCACGAAGCGGGTCTGCGGAAGCGGACCCTCGGACGCGTCCACGAGGAGGACGACGCCGTCGACCATCGAGAGGCCGCGCTCCACCTCGCCACCGAAGTCGGCGTGGCCGGGGGTGTCGATCACGTTGATCGTGATGGTCTCGCCCTTCGCGGCCGGGCCGTCGTAGAACACCGTGGTGTTCTTGGCGAGGATGGTGATGCCCTTTTCGCGCTCGAGATCGCCGGAGTCCATGACCCGGTCCGCCACATCGCCGTGCGCAGCGAAGGAGTTGGTCTGCTTGAGCATGGCGTCGACCAGGGTGGTTTTTCCGTGGTCAACGTGAGCCACGATGGCTACATTGCGGAGATCGCTGCGGACAGCGGTGTTGCCTGTGGTTTCAGACATGCGTAAGGACTCAATTCAGTATCTTCTGCGGGGAAATGACGGCGGCTACAATGCTCACCCACCACCAGTCTAAACGCTAGGCAAAAACAGACCTAATGCGTCCGAAGACTCGACGTGCAGCGGCACGGCGGCCCGCACGCCGAAATGCGACAGCCGCACCGGGATTATCCGTGCGGGTTGTCGAACACGTCGTCGGTGGTTCCCTGCTCCACGAGTCTTCCCTTCTCCATGACACAGACGGAGTCGGCGATCCGCCGGACCACCGCGAGGTCATGGGTGATGAAGAGGTAGCTCAGGCCCAGTTCCGACTGCAGATCGGCCAGCAGGCTGAGGATCTGCGCCTGCACCAGCACATCGGGCGCCGACACCGCCTCGTCGCAGATCACCACCTTCGGATCGAGGGCGCAGGCGCGGCCTGCACGAGAGGCCGGTGGCGATGAGCGCGCGCTGGCGCATGCCGCCGGAGAATTCGTGGGGGTACTGGTTGGCCCGGGCCTCGGCATCGGGAAGCCCTGCTTCCGAGAGCACCTTCGCCACATCCTTCGATGAGCCGGGCAGCCCGTTGTCGGGCAGGAGTCCCATCGCCGCGAGCGCCGTCGTCGATTTCCTTGACTCCGACTCACCCGCGATCGCCACGGTCTCGCCCGGCATGACGGTCAGGTGCGCCTTGCGCACCGCCGGGACAGCACCGTTCGCCGTGGCGGACGTGACCGCGAGGTCCCGCAGCTCGAGCAACGGCCGGACGGCGGCGGCTGGTTGTGGGAGCCCGATGCCGAGGAAGGACAGCGTCGACTCGGCAACGAAGAAGGTTCCGAGCGAGATGGTGGCGATGACGATCACCGACGCCAGGGCATGGGGGAATGACGTGCTTCATCAGCGCACCAAAGCGCGAGACACCGAGCGAGCGGGCTGGGTCGAGCCCCGCGTACAGGAGATCCACCAGCAGGTTGGCGAGGCAAAGATCAGGATCGGGAACGTGACGATCGGTACGACCATCGATCCGTCTCCGTTGAGGGCGGCGCGGTACAGGGTAAGGCCCACCCCGTTGACGTTGAAGATGCCCTCGGTCACGATCGCGCCGCCCATCAGTGCGCCGAGGTCGGCGCCGAAGAAGGTCACCACGGGGATCATCGAGGTGCGCAGCACATGGACAACGACTCCTCGCTTGCGGCTGGAGCCCTTTGCCGTGGCGGGCGGGATCCGCGCCCTTGAGGGGAACCCGGCCGGCGACCATAACGGTTCCATAACGGCGAGCCGTCGGGCGGAGGCAGGGCACGAAAAGGGGAACCCCGGCGGAGTTCCCCTTTTTCTCGGTCACGGGTCCTGCCGAAGCTAGGACTTCGCGTCGACCCGTGCTGGTTTGTCCCGCTTCAGCGCCCTTCGGGGCTGGACTCCGGTCACTACAGGATCTTTTACCAGGTCCATCATCAGGGCGGTACAGAGTCCGATCATGATGAGGACGAACGGGGCCGCTGCGATGATCGTGACGGTCTGCAGCGCTTCCAGGCTTCCCACCGACAGAAGCACGGCCGCTACGGCGCCGGTCAGGGTCCCCCACAGGATGGTCAGCCACTTCCGGGGGACCGCTGCTCCGAACGAGGACAGCGAGCCCAGCACGATCGATGAGGCGTCCGCGCCGGAAATGAAGAACACCGCAACCAGGATCACCACGAGGACGGAGGTGACTGCCGCCAGCGGGTACTCCGCGAGGAGTGCAAACATCGCTGACTCCTGGCTCTCGGCGTTCGCCGCTGCGATATCCGTTCCCGAGTTCTGGGCGGTCAGGGCGGAGCCGCCCCAGACGCTGAACCAGATCACGCTGATGACGCTGGGTACACCGACGACGCCGATCACGAACTCGCGGATGGTCCTTCCGCGCGAGATCTTCGCAAGGAACGATCCGACGAACGGCGTCCAGGAGACCCACCATGCCCAGTAGAAGATGGTCCACGCAGCGAGCCACTCATGTCCGCCGAATGCTCCGGTCCGTGTAGCCATCTGGGGAAGATTCACCAGATAGCTGCCGGCCGATGCGGGAATCAGTTCGAGGATGAACACCGTCGGCCCGACGACGAAGAGGAAAAACAGCAGCGCGAGCGCGAGGATCATGTTTCCGTTGGAGAGCCACTTGATGCCCCGGCTGATGCCGCTGACGGCCGAAATGACGAAGCAGAACGTCAGCACGGCGATGATCCCGATCTGGATGACGAGATTGTTGCCCAGTCCGAAGACTTCCGTCAGTCCTCCGTTGATCTGGAGGACTCCCAGCCCAAGCGACGTCGCCGAGCCGAACAGCGTGGCGAAGATCGCGAAGACATCGATAGCCCGGAGCCCCTTCGGGGTCGGGCGTCCACGGAACAGAGGCGTGAATGCTTCGCTGAATCCGGCACCGCGGCCTTTACGGAAGGCTGAGTAGGCGAGGGCGAGCCCGACGACGGCGTAGATTGCCCAGGGGTGGATCGCCCAGTGGAAGAGGGTGTAGTTCATCGATTGCCGGGCGGCTTCCTCGGTGCCCGGCTCGATCCCTGCGACGGGCGGAGTGAGGTAATGGGTGATGGGCTCGGTGACACCGAAGAACATGAGCCCGATCCCCATGCCGGCGCTGAACATCATGGCGATCCAGGAAACCGTCGAGTACTCGGGTTTTTCGCCATCTTTCCCGAGGGTGATCCTGCCGTATTTGCTGAAGGCCAGGAACAGGGCGAAGACGACGAAACCGGTGGCGGACAGGACGAAGGCCCAGCCGAAATTGGTCACCAATCCGCCCAGGATGCCGGAGGTCACAGTGGAGAAGTCCGCGGGGAAGAAAACAGCAAGCAGCATCAGGATCAGCACGACCGACAGGGACACGAAAAGCACCGGTCTGTCGACACGGGCTCTTCCGACAGGCCCGCGTGCTGAGTCCTCATTTGGTGTGATGGAGCGTTCCCGGATGCTACTGCCGGGCGGCGCGTCGGTACGTTTGGTGGAATCAGACATGCTTTTCACCATACGCCCGCGGCCGCTGCATCTCACCTATTCCCCTGTCGAGGTGAGATATCTCCCACCAGGCCCGCCCGGGGGTATGCTCCCGGGACGGCGCGGAAATCGTGGGCCGGCGCGCGTTCCGGGGCCGCTACCGCTGGGCCGCCCTGTGCGCTACTCGGAGGACGCGAGGAGTTTCGCCCTCAGCTCACGCCGCTCACGCTGCTTCTCGGGGTCGGGCAGCGGAACCGCAGCGAGGAGCCGCTGGGTGTAGGGGTCCTGGGGTCTGCGCAGGATCTGGTCGCGGGTGCCCTGTTCGACGATCCTGCCGCGCTTCATCACACAGATATGGTCCGCCAGGACGTCCACCACTGCGAGGTCGTGCGTCACGAAAAGGCATGCGAAGCCCAGTTCCCGCTGCAGGTTCTGGAAAAGCTCGAGGACCCTGGCCTGCACCGAGACGTCAAGGGCCGACGTCGGCTCATCCGCCACCATCAGTTTCGGCCGGAGGGAGAGTGCCCGCGCGATGCCGACGCGCTGCTTCTGGCCGCCGGACAATTCGTGGGGGTAGCGGTTCCGGTAGGAGCGGGGCAGCTCCACCTGATCGAGGAGCACCTCGATGCGCTTCTGCAGGGCTGTGCCTCTTGCCTCTCCGGCAAGGAACATCGGCTCGCCGATGCTCTCGCCGATCGGCAGCCGCGGGTTCAGGGACGACGAAGGGTCCTGGAACACCATCCCGACGTGCCGGCGGACTGCACCGAGTTCCCTCGAGGTCGGTTTGAACCCGGAGATGTCGGTTCCGACCACTTTGAGCGATCCCTCGGCCACCGGGAGCAGACCGACAGCGGCCCGGCCGATGGTAGTCTTGCCGGAGCCGGATTCCCCCACGAGCCCGAGGACCTGCCCCGGGTAGATCATGAGGTTGACGCCCTCCACCGCACGGAAAGCTGGCACCCTGCCCTGCTTCGGATATTCGATGGCGACGTTGGCGAGTTCGAGGACAGGATCGGCCGACATCCTGTCGTCCGCGGAATCGTCGCTCAGTCCCGCCAGCACGTTCCGCTCGCGTCGTTCGAGTTCGTCGGCATCGACGCCTGTCAGTTCGGTGTTCGTGGCTGCCGCCAGCGCAGCATCGATGTCGACGTCGTCGCCCTCTCCCCCGCCCTGGCCGAGGTGCGGAACCGCCGCCAGCAGTGCACGCGTGTACTCGTGCTGCGGATTTCCGAAGATTTCTGTGACGGTTCCTGTCTCGACGATTTCACCGCGGCGCATGACGGCGATCCGATCAGCGAGATCTGCCACGACTCCCATGTCATGGGTGATGAGCACGATCGCGCTGTTGAGTTTGCTGCGCAGGTTCCTCATGAGATCGAGGATTTCCGCCTGGACCGTCACGTCGAGAGCCGTGGTCGGTTCATCCGCGATCAGGAGTTTCGGATCACAGGAGAGAGACTGGGCGATCATCGCCCGCTGCCGCTGGCCGCCGGAGAGCTGGTGGGGGTAGGACTTGTACGCCTTCTCGGGGTCCGGGAGCTCCACCAGCGCGAGCAGGCGCAGGGCCCGCTGCCTGGCCTCATCCGGCGAGATCTCATTGTGGAGCCGGAGCGTCTCGACGATCTGGAACCCCACGGTGTACACCGGGTTCAGGGCGGTCATCGGTTCCTGGAAAATCACGGCGACGTCATTACCGCGGACCTGGCGGAGTTTGGCGGGCGGCAGGTCGAGTACTGACCTG
>NZ_KI914885.1:37749-57045 GCF_000520555.1 Arthrobacter sp. Br18
GAGTACTGACCTGCCGTTGAGCAGCACCTGGCCGGTCACGCGGCTGTTCGACGGCAGCAGACCCAGCAGGGACATCGAACTGGCGCTCTTGCCGGACCCTGATTCACCGACGATCGCGAGTACTTCGCCCGCATTGACGTGGTAGTTGAGATTGACGGCTGCCGGGACCCATTTCTTCTCGACGCCGAAGTGCACGCTGAGATTCCGCACCTCGAGGACAGGCCCCTGTCCTCCGGGAGGAGCCGGGCGTAGGTCGCCGGTACTGCCGATAAGTTCCGGATTCATGATGTGCTTCCTTCCGTTAAGTGCCGGTCCGGTGCACCACTGACGGCGTGCTGCGCCGGGACGGCCCAGGATCCTGAAACTATGGGTGCATGAACACACCCGAAGACACTCCCGCGGCTCTGGTGTTCAAACCGCGGACCAGCAAATGGTTCACCCTCATCGCGTTCGTCCTCGTGGGGATGGGACTCGTTTCGCTTGCCGCGACCGAGGGGCCCGCCGGACTGCTGGGCGCCTGGCCCCTGCTCGCCGTCGCCTACGGGGCGTGGTGGCTGTTCTGGTATCCCACCGTCGTCGTGGACCGCACCGCCGTGACACTGCGGAATCCGCTCGCGACGATCAGCGTCCCCTGGGCCGCGCTCGTCCACGTGGACACGAAATACGCCCTTCAGCTCGTCACCCCCCGACGGTCCTACTCGGCGTGGGCGGCGCCCGCACCCGGGGTGTGGGGAACCCATGCCGGGAAGGTGGAACACCTGACCAATCTGCCCGCGTCCAGCTACGGCCCCGGAGCCTCGGTTCGTCCGGGCGACCTCAAGCACACCGATTCCGGCTACGCGGCGTTCCTGGTGAGGTCCCGGTGGGAATCGATGATCGACAGCGGGGAGCTCGACGTCGATCAGACGGATTCCGCGCGCGTCACGCGTCGGGTGAACTGGATCCTGATCGTGCCGGCCCTGGTTCTTCTGGGTGCCAGCGTCGCGTCCCAGGGCACGGGGTGAGACGGCGGGGGCTGAGCTGAGACGGGCAGAGCCGCCGGGGCGGAGCCGGCTCACGCTGTGGTCCCGGCCTTGCGTACATTGAACTTCTTCTGCCGCGGGTCGAAGGCGTCGCGGAGTCCGTCGCCGATGAAGTTGATGGTGAGACAGATCAGCACGATGAACAGCCCGGGGAACCAGAACAGCCACGGCCGCGTCTGGAACGCCTGCTCATTCTGGCTGATGTTCAGCCCGAGCGACACGTCGGGCGCCTGCACGCCGAATCCGATATAGCTCAGTCCGGTTTCGAGGAGGATCGCGGCCGCCATCAGGAGCGTGGTGTTGACGATGATCACGCCCACCGCATTCGGGAGGATGTGCTTGAAGATGATCCTTCGGTTCGAGGCACCGGCGATCTTCGCGGCGTCGACGAATTCCCGCTCGCGCAGTGACAGGAATTCTCCGCGGACCAGGCGGGCCATGCCGGTCCACGCGATGAGGCCGAGGAAGATCCCGAGGAAGTACACGCGGACGCCCTCCCCCAGCGACGCCCCGACGTTCCGCCCGAGAACCGCCGCGAGCACGATCAGGGGAATGATGATGATGATGTCCGTGAACCGCATGAGCACGGCCTCCGTCATTCCGCGGAAGTAGCCGGAGCAGGCACCGATGACCACGCCGACGATTCCTGAGATCGAGCCGATCAGGAACATGATGATGATGGAGTTCTGCGCGCCGCGCATGGTCATGGCGAAGTAGTCCCGCCCGATGGCATCCTGCCCGAACGGATGGTCACCCCAGCTGAAGATGTTCGTGTACGTCGGCGCACCCCCGTTGACGACGGGCAGGAACTCGGTGTGGTTGTACTTCCACCATCCCGGAATGCCCGCGAATCCGAGGGACGAGAACGAGAGGATCAGGACGAGCGCGAACACCACGAGGCTGATGATAGCCGCCGTGTTGTCGAAGAAGCGCTTGCGCACGATCTGGCCCTGGGAGAGGCCCTTCAGCTCCGGCTCGACGGAGCCTCCTTCAGCCACGGGCGAGGGGCCGGGGTCACTGCCCGGGGACTTGGAGGTGTTCTGGATGGTCATGCTTTCACCCTTACGCGTGGGTCAAGGAACGAGTAGGCGAGGTCCGCGATGAGGTTGAAGACCAGGGCGAGGATGCCGACCACGAGGAAGAATCCCATGATGGGGTTCGGATCCGTACGCGCGAGGGCAGAGATGAAGAGCTGGCCCATCCCCGCGAAGGCGAACACCTGCTCGGTGATGACGGCACCACCGATCAGCGCTCCGATGTCGAAGGCGACCAGCGTGGCGAGGGGGATCAGGGCGTTCCGGAACGCGTGCCGCATCACGACGGTCCGCTCCGACAGGCCCTTCGCCCGAGCCGTCCGGATGTAGTCCATGCTCATGATCTCGAGCATCGATGCACGGGAGTACCGGCTGTAGCTCGCCAGGGACGCCAGCAGCAGTGCGAGGGTCGGCAGGAGGAGGTGGGTGAAGGAATCGAGGCCCATGATCCAGAAGTCACCTTCGAGGCCCGGCGTGGATGCTCCGATGGTCGCGATGGGCCGGCCCCGGATACGGGAGCTGCCGGTGTACAGCGGCCAGGTGACCATGAACCGATCAAGCACGATCAGCCCGCCCATGAGGAGCCCGGTGATTGCGGCGGAGCGCATGCTCTGGCCGCGGTCGTAGCCGCCCAGAACGTAGCCGACGACGAGGCCGACGACCACGGTGATGGCCGCGAGGAGGACGATCAGCCACAGGGTGGCGCCGGCCAGCAGCGGGTTGACGACGTAATAGGCGACCAGGCCGAGGGCCACCATGATCAGGGCGGAACCGAGGGCGCGCCTGTTCTTGAGGCCCGCGCTGAGCAGGGTGATCCCGTAGGCGATGGCCACTCCGGATACGAGGATGACGACGGGCCCGAGGCCCGGTTCCACGAACCAGCCGACGGCGTCGAGCACGGCCAGCAGTCCCCCGGCGAGAACTGCACCCAGCAGGAACGCGATTCCCTTGCGCTTCAGTGAACCACCAGCGAAGACCGCCCAGATGATTCCGCTGGCCAGGGCGACCACGACCACGGTGGTCAATGGAATTTCCGGGTCCGTCAGGAAGTTGTTGAAGCCGATGGCGCCGAATTCCTTGAGGAGAACCGCAAGCCAGAAGATCGGCAGGGAGAAGAAGAGGAAGGCCATGAAGGTGACGCCGTAATCCAGTCCGCTGTACTGGCGCAGTGCCGTGACGATGCCGAGCGAGATGCCGATGATGATGGCAAGGACCGTCGCCGTGGTGACGAGGAGGATGGTATTGCCCATTGCACGCGCGAGGGCATCAACCACCGCTTCACCCTGGATGCTCTGTCCGAGGTCGCACGAACCGGCGAACGGGATCACGCATTTCACGGCGCCCGACAGCCAGCCGAAGTAGCGCAGCGGCGCCGGAGTGTTGAGGTTCAGCAGCTCCGTGCGCGCCTGGATGAGCTGGTCCCGGTTCGGGGCGTTGCTCGCTTGCAGGTCCGCCAGCGGGTCCCCCGACGCCGCTGTCAGGAGGTACACCAGGTATGACGCTCCGAAAAGGATCAGGACGGCGGTCACCAGCCGCCGCACGATGTAAGTCACCATATTGTCTTTGCCTCAAAGTAGGTTCCCGTGGGTCCCAGCGTCCCACGGCGTCAGTGTAATGCAGGTCACCAAGGGGTGGAATTCGGCCCGTGCCGGATCCGGTCCGGAATCGTGCGGCGCTTTCCGCCGGCGCGCAGTACGTCGAAAGGCGCCGCGACCGGTGGATATCCGGTCCCGGCGCCTTCCGTTCGGTGACGATTCCCGTTCGGTTACGAGTTCCGTTCGGTTACGAGCGAGGGCGGAGCGTTACTGCGTTACCTGCCAGTCCCAGAAGTTCCACCAGACGCCGGTCTGGTTGGGCATGTAGGCAACACCGGTGACGGTATCGCTGTAGGCGTCGACGCCGGGCACCTGGAACAGGGGCAGGCCATAGCTGGAGTCCCAGATGAACTTGTCGATCTCGATCTGGAGGCGCTTCTGCTCCTCGGGATCGGTTTCAACGATGAGCTGGTCCATGAGGGCATCGGCTTCAGGGCTCGTGAACCCGTTGAAGTTCGAGCCGTTCGCCGACTTGAAGATCTGCGGGACACCGGACACGCCGACGCCCGAATTGATCCAGCCGAAGATGGAGGCGTCATAGGTACCGTTACCGAGTGCTGATCCCCAGTCGGACGCTCCCAGGCCGCCGTCGACGACGTTGAAGCCGGCCTGCGACGCGGACTCCGCGATCAGCGTGTAGGCGTCAAGGCGGTTGGGATTGTCCCGGTTGTACATGATGCGGACCTCGGGAGTGGCTCCCGCGAGGAGTTCCCGCGCGCCCTCGATGTCGGCCTCGGCGTACTCCGCGGAGCCGTTGTTGGCGATGGTTTCCTCATAGCCGTCCTGATCCGACAGGAAGAGCTGCGAATCGAGCGGTGCGGCCTCGGGGTTCAGCTTCTTGATGATCGAGTCCACGATCTGCTGGCGTGGCACCGTCTTCATGAACGCCTCGCGCACACTCTCCTCAGCGAAGACGCCGGAGAAGTTGAGGTCGAGGTGGTCGTAGGACAGCTGGTTGCCGCGTTCGACGGTGATGCCCTCGAGCGCCTCGAGCTGCTCCACCGTGTCGGCCGAGGCCTGGGGAGCGATGATGTCGACTTCGCCGTTCTGCAGTGCCTGCACCTGCGCCGGGGCCTCACCGATGTAGCGGATGGTGATCTCGTCGACGCTCGGCATGGGGCCCCAGTCGTAATCCTCGTTGCGCGTCAGCGTCATCGACTGGTCGGGCGTGATGGCGGAGACGATGTACGGGCCGTTGGAAAGGTACAGCGACTGGTCGGTCGGCAGTGACTTGGTGTCGAACCCGGCGTTCCAGAAGTCCGCGACGGCCTGCAGTTCCGGCCGCTCCTCGGGAGCTGCCGGATCACCCTCGGGCGTCGTCCGGATGAGTTCGATCAGCGCCTCCTCATCGGCCAGGCCGCCGTTGGTCGCGACGACGTGCGCCGGCATGCCGATACCGCCCTCGGTCATCGTGCCGAACGCTACTTCGTAGTCGGCGAACGGTTCCGAGTATTCCAGGGTGATCGAGCGGCCGTCATCACCCACCTCGGGGAGCTCGGTGAGGCCGAGACCGCCGGTGTCGCCCGCGTAGTCGAAGTAGGTGGTGCCGGAGGTGACCTCCCCGGCGTCGTCGGTGGTCGAGTCGTTGAAGTGACCGGAACCGATCGCCCAGGCAAGGAGGAGATCGCCCGCGTCGACTGGTTCGCCGTCGGACCAGTTCACGCCCTCGTTCACGGTGTACTTCACACTCAAAGGATCCTCAGACAGCACCTCGTAGGTGCCGAAGTCTTCGTTCGGTACAACTTCAAGATCGTTGTTGATGTAGTTGAACCCCGAATGGGTCGCGTAGGCAATCTTGCCGTTGATATCGACGTTGCCCTCCGACGTGCCGGAGTTGAAGGAACTGAAGGCGTTCACTTCGACGACGCGGACTTCTCCGCCGGTCGCTTCGGCATCGGCGCTTTCAGGTGTTTCAGTACCGGTGTTGGCAGTGCAGGCGCTCAGTGCGAGCGCAGCTACTGCTGCGACCCCCACGGCTTTGGAAGTACGTCCGAAACGCATTCCGCCTCCTCTTTCTTGGTGTGGACCCAGCTTCACTCAATGTCATGTGACATGGCGGTGGACGCGTACTTCGGTGAAGTGGCGCGCATCACGTGAGCAGAATCCTAACCGCGCCGGGTTACCGCCAAGTACCGAATCGCCACGGCGATCATCGTTGTTATCGAAAAGCAACCAAAATGTTCGGCGGGTTCCGGCCGCCCTTCGGCATACCCCGGCCCGCTGTGAGACCGGACACCAAATGATGATCAGCAGGCTTGCTATTGGGTAGCATAGGGGGCTGGCAATCCCTGCTCCGCCCGGCAAATCCCAGCGTGGCGCACGGATCGCGCCCCAGCGGGGGTCTGCGACCAAGAGATCGGATGAATGAACAATGTCCAGTATTGAACTTCCACGAGACCTTCTCACTGTCGCCGAAGTGGCCGGGATCATGCGCGTGTCGAGGATGACGGTGTACCGCCTGCTGCAGTCCGGGGCGCTGACCGGGGTCCGGTTCGGCCGCTCCTACCGCGTCAGTGAGAGCGCCCTGCAGCAGTACCTGCAGTCGTTCACCCCGCAGCACGAGTCCGACCAGAGGAATGCGGAACGGCACTCCAGGGCATCCTGACCCTTCCGCACGCGCGAGTACATCCGGCCGTGCGTCCCAAAGCTGTGTCAAGACGCACGGAGTCGGGCTGTCAAGGGACCCCTCCATTTCCGGTGGTGCTCGACCTTTCCCGGCGACCTTGCTCCACTGGAAGTGGCCCGGTGCGTCCAGAAGCGGGCGTCGAGGGCAGGCGGGGCTGCAGGGCATCCATGGCATGAGTGCCCTGCAGCCCTTCCGTTCACCTATCCGTCGAGGCGGAACTCCACGACGTCGCCGTCCGGGCCTTTTTCACGATTCACGAGTCCTGTCGCTCGGCGGCGTCGTTCTCAGCACCGGCGTTTCGTGCCCGACGTCGAGGAGAGCCTCAGCGTGACGTCGATGGCCGTCCCGCGTGGTCGGGTCCATGTCTTCAAGCTGGGAGACGACCAGTCGCATCCGCGGGTTTGCTTCCAGGACCACACGGTGATCCTCGACGAACGTCCAGTACAGACCATCCCAATCGGCCATCCACTGCCCCGCGGGGAGATCTGACATCTTCCGCAGGTAGTTGCTGCCCGATACATAGGGCTTGGTGGTGATCTCCTCCCCCGCGGCGAACTGGCTCATCGCGTAGACGTTGGGGACCATCACCCAGTCGTACGCGTCGATGAACAGCTCCATGAACCATTCGTAGACCCGATCGGGATGAATCCGCAGCAGGGACATCGCGTTGCCGAGCACCATCAGCCGCTCGATGTGGTGGGCATACCCGGTAGCGAGCACTCGGGAGATGACCATGTCCACGGGCGCCAATCCGGTGCTCGCGTCCCACCACCCGTCCCCGAGTGCGTTCTGGTGGTCGAGGTGGTTAGACGTACGCATCCGGCGGCCGCTGGTCCGGTAGGTGGCTCGCATGTATTCCCGCCAACCGATCACCTGCCGCACGAACCCCTCGACGGAGGCGAGCGGGATACTGGAATCGGCTCCCTCGAGTACCGTCCGTACGACGTCCCGCGGATCCAGCAGTCCGATGTTCAGCGCGGCGGTCAGCAGTCCGTGGGCGACGAACGGGTGCGCCGTGGAGATCGCGTCCTCGTAGGGCCCGAACTCGCCCAGGCGTTCGCGGACGAACTCCTGAAGATGCTTCCGGGCTTCGTCGCCGCTCGTGGGCCAGGCAAACAGGTGGGGATCCCCCGGAGCGTTTGGAAACTCCGCACTGACCCAGGCGATCGCGAGGTCGACCTCGGGAGGCACCCCGTCACCGACCTCGTCGGCGTCCGCCATCAGCGCTTCGATATCGAAGGTCCCCTCGCGCTGGAGCACCGGGTGGCGCGCGAATCGGCCCACGACCTGGGGAGTGTACCCGCGAGGAAGCTTCCTGCGGTTTTCGGCATCGAAGGACCACCTCCCGCCGAGGGGTTCCCCGTCGTCGAGCAGAATGCCGAGTCGACGGCGTTGCCACACATAGAAATCCTGCATACGGGGGTCGTTGTGTGAGAACCAGTCATCGATCTGCTCACGGTCAGTGAGGAAGTTCGGTGTCTCCAGCACGTCTTCCTGGCGCATCTGGTAGCCGCCGTCAGCGAGCCCAGCGAACAGATCCTGCTCGAGCCAGTCATCGACCACGTCGAACCAGGTCACCTGCACCGGGCCGCGGTTCCGAACGAACTCGGCGAGCTGATCGGAGGAGCTATGGTCGGCTTCGCTTCTAAGGACTTTCACCTCGTAGCCGTGCTCGCTCAGGCGTCGTGCGAAGCGGGTCAACGACGCGCGATGCAGGATCAGCTTGTGCGAATGGAACGCGTACTGGCGAAAGAGAAGGTCATGCTCGATGAGCACGAACACGGTGCCGCCTGCAACGTCGAGATGCTGATCGAAGAGCTGATGCGGCAGAACGAGGCGCACACAGGGGCCGGAATTCATACCTCAACGATAAAGCGGACGCCGTCTGCCGGGAGCATCGCAGCACTGGCTGCCGAACGAGCCTCCAGCTGGGCTGTTTCGCGGTCCCGCAGCGTCAAGGCAGGAGCAATGCGGCTGCAAAAGCCAGGCAGCCGGCAGCATAACCGGCCAGCACCTGTCCGGGTGTGTGGTCGCCCAGTTTCACCCTGGACCATCCCACCGCTGATGCAAGCAGCAGAGCCAGTGCTGGTCCGATGACCGGAACAGGCACGAGCAGGGCCAGTCCGACATACGCGGCCACGGCCGAATGAACAGAGAGCTTCCACACCAGGTTCGCCATCAGACAGAGCACCAGACCGATGAAGACTCCGCCGATCTCGCCGAAGAGCACCGCCGGTGCCTGCAGGAGCACCAGCAGCAGAGCACCAATCCCCAGCGAGAGGGCTGCGGCGGCCATGACAGGGGCCCTGTGTTCGCGGACGCTGACATGGTGGTCAGTGACGGATCCGCGATGCTTCAGCCACAGGACCAATGTGAACGGCAGACCTACGCTGAAGACTGCTGCTGTGATGGTCTGGGTCCACGTCACGCCTGGAGAAAGCAGGGGCTGCAACAGCAGGAGGACACCTACGAGCACAGTGGGCGCGAAGACTTCAGTCACGATGCGCGCCCAGGTCCGGCTGGTGTGTGCGGCGGGTATCTGCTGGATTTCCGGCATCAGACGATCATACGAGCAGCAGCGCGTCAGTCCGCAATGCCGCGCTTCCGCGCTCGCGCACCCACAGGGTGCAGAATTTGGTGCATGAAGATGACTGAAGGGCGCCGGGCAGCACGAGCGCAAGAGCCGGCACCGACGGACACGATGACGACGGAGGGCGCCGCGTACAGCGAGGCAGTCCGGGCAGTCCGGGTGGGCGAGCTCGACGCGGATGAGGCCGCGGATAAACTGATCGACCGGATGACGGACGGGGAGATCCTCGGACTGCTCGACGGCGACTCCCCCGGGCTGGTTCTCCCGCTCGTCCCGATGCTGCTCGGTCGGCGGCCTTTCGTGGCCGGGGCGGTCCCGCGGCTCGGCATCCCGGGCATCAGGTTCAGCGACGGCGGCCGCGGCGTCGTGATCGGGGCCTCCACCGCCTTCCCTGTGACGATGGCACGGGCAGCGACCTGGGACCCGTCCCTGGAGGAACGGGTCGGACTCGTGATCGGTCTCGAGACCAGGGCGTGCGGAGCAAACTACTCCGCCTCCGCCTGCGTGAACCTGCTTCGCCACCCCGCGTGGGGCCGGGCGCAGGAGTGCTACGGGGAGGATCCGGTGCTCACCGGCCGGATGGGATCGGCCCTCACCCGAGGCGTACGCGTGCACGTGATGGCGTGCGTGAAGCACTTCGCGCTCAACACGATGGAGGACGAACGCTTCGAGGTCGACGTGTCGGTCGACGAACACGCCCTGCACGAGGTGTACCTGCCGCATTTCAAGGCCGTCGTGGAAGCCGGCGCCGACTCCGTGATGAGTTCCTACAACCGGGTGCGGGGCGAATATATGGACGTCAATCGCGCCCTGCTGACGGATGTCTTGCGGCACGAATGGGGCTTCCCGGGGTTCGTGACGAGCGACTGGGTGTTCGGTACCCACGACGCGGTCGCCAGCCTGGAGGCGGGGATGGATGTGGAGATGCCGCTGCGGCTGCTGCGCGCCCGTGATCTGCCGGCCGCGCTGCGCAGCGGCGACCTGGCCCGCGCGACTGTGCTGCGGTCCGCGCGCCGAATCCTGCGCACGTGCGTGCTGCATGCCGCGACCCGGGAGTCGATGAGCCCGTCCCCTGCCCTCATCGCCTCCCCGGCGCACCGGGCGCTTGCCCACCAGGTCGCTGCGGAGTCGATCGTGCTCCTCAAGAACGAGACCGTCGGCGCGGCACCGCTTCTGCCGTTGGCGTCCGCCACCCGGCATGTCGCGGTGATCGGACGGCTCGCGGCGCGGGCGAACCTCGGCGATCATGGCTCGTCACGCGTTCGGCCACCCTCCACGGTCTCACCGTTGCAGGGGCTGCGCGAGGCACTTCCCTGGGTGCGGATCACGACCACTTCCGGGAGGAACGAGCGCGCCGCGGCCGCTCTGGCAGCCGCCGCAGAGCTGGCGATCGTCGTCGTCGGCCTGGACCAGCACGACGAGGGCGAGTCCGTGGTCACCGGCGGCGTCGACGTGGGCGTGCTCGGTCGGGCCTTCGGCTCGGGTCCCCTCCGTCGGTTGCTCATCGGTCTTGCTCACCTGGCGTCGCGTTTCGTCCGTGGAGGCGACCGCAACTCGCTCGACCTGCGCCCCTCCGATGTGCACCTCATCCACGCGGTGGTCGCCGCGAACCCTCGGACCGTCGTCGTGCTGATCGGCGGCAGCGCGATCCTCATGGAGGCGTGGCGGGACCGCGTGCCGGCGCTCCTCATCGCCTGGTACGGCGGTATGGAGGGCGGCCGCGCACTCGCGAGCGTGCTGACCGGCAGTGCGGAGCCCGGCGGGCGGCTGCCCTTCGTGCTGCCGACGGACGCCGCGCATCTGCCACCGTTCGACCGCGCGGCGAAATCCGTCGTCTACGACGACATATGGGGTCAGCGCCGGCTCGACGGCGAGGGACACACACCCGCATTCCCGTTCGGATTCGGTCTGGGCTACACGACGATCGAGCATCGGCTTCTCGACCATGAATTCGACGACACGGGCGGCAACGCGGACGTGCTCGTCACGAACACCGGCGGCCGCGAGGGCTCGACTGTCGTCCAGGTCTACGCCGCGGACGTGTCCGTCCGCAGGCCGGTGGCTCAGCTCCTGGGTTTCCGGAAGGTGTTGCTGCAGCCCGGCGAGGAGACGACAGTGCGGGTTCCCCTGGATGCGGGGCCCACCCTGCAGCGCGATCCGGCCACACGGCACTGGTCCCCCCGCGAGGGCGACTGGGCCCTGCTCGCCGCCCAGCACAGCCCGGGCAGCTGGGCGGACGCAGCCCGGTTGCGGCGCCCTGTGCGACCGATCGACGAGGAAGGCGCCTCGGACGGTCGGCCGACCTGAGGTCGATTTGTGCCGTCCGCCGGTCACCCGGGAAGGACACGCAGGGGTTTCGAGAGCCCCTCGACGCGGACGGGCAGCGCGTCGTCGCCCCGCAGCATGGCGCGCAGCAACCGCCGCGCCTCCCACCGGAGCGACACGGGCGCCTGGCCGCGCTGAAGCACCAGATCCCCGTTCGGAGTCGCGTACCGCCTCTGCAGATCCCCCAGCTCCTGGGCTTGCAGCAGCGCGACCGTGCTACCCGCGGCCGAGTCGACCAGGCGGACCAGCGAGGAGGGTCCCGTCAGATCGGCCGCGACCAGGCGCTGCTCGCTCGCGGCGTGGATCGTCTTCTGCGCCGCGCGGGTCACGACCAGCGGACGGAACGGCCCGTCCAGCAGACCGGTCAGCACATCCGCCGCGGCATCAGGGCGTCCGATTCTCCGCGCCGCCACCTGCATCCGCTGCAGGCGCCCCGGCTCGCGGAGCACCTCGTCGATCTTCCAGCCGATCGTCGCGGCGGTGTTGCACCGGACGGCAGCCCCCTGCTCCAACAGGTAGTCGCCGTTGCGAACCTCCTGCCCCGGGATGGGATTCACCAGCACCATGGGCAGCCCCGCAGCCATGCACTCCGACGCCGACAGCCCGCCCGGCTTGCCCACGAACAGGTCGGCGCGGCGCAGCAACTGCGGCATCTCCGCCGTGAAGCCGAGCACACTGTAGCGGTCGCCGGCGGACGCGACCAACTGCTCGATGCGCTGCCGCAGCGCATCGTTGCGTCCGCACACCACCGTGGCCGTGAACGGCGTACGCATGTGCATCGTCTGCCGCACCACCGAGACGGCATAGTCGCCACCGGTCGCGCCCGCCGAGATCAGCAGCATCGGGGGCTCGTCGGTATCGCGCGCGGGCGCGGCATCGAGCTGTCGGGCGATCGGGATGCCCGTGGCCGCGACGCGGTCGGGAGGAAGGCCGAGCGCCATCAGCTCCTCCCTCCCCTCCTCCCTGGCCACGAAGAGCGCGTGGAACGCGCCCGGGAGCCACAGCCCCTGGAAGTCGTAGTCCGTCGTCACGACGGCGGTCCTCGCGTCGATCACGCCGCGAAGGAGCAGTGACGCCAACAGCTGGGCCGGCAGGAAGTGCGTGCACACGATCGCGGTCGGGCGGAATCGCCTGATCGCACCGATGACCGGAACGGCGTTCGCCCGTGTCCAGGGGTCGATCGGGCCGCGGCGCCGGAACGGCGGGTCGCTGAGGTCGTAGCCCCACTCGACCAGCCAGGGCGCACCCTCGACCAGGACGAAGTAGCCCTTTCCCAGCAGTGCGCGGTAGAGCACGCTACTCACCTGCAGCACGTCCAGCACCTGCACCTCGGCGATGTCGTCGCGCGCGGCGCACGCCTCCTGCACCGCCGCCGCGGCACTGTTGTGCCCCGATCCCACCCCTGCGGACAGGATCAGTACGCGCTCCCCTCCAGCGGTGTCGGGGCCTCGTGCCGACGTCTTGCGCATGAAGAGAGGCTAGCAGGCCACATCACCCGGACGAGGGCCTGGCCGTGCTCCCCGCAGTGCTCAAGTCTGGTGATGGAAGGTTTACCGTGGCGCCTGCACAGTGGGAAGCGGGCCGCAGCGTTCGTCCCGTCGGCTGACCTGCCGGTCAGACATTGAACCTGAACTCAACGACGTCGCCGTCGGACATGACGTATTCCTTGCCTTCAATGCGCACCTTGCCGCGGGACTTGGCTTCGGCCATGGTCCGGGCGTCCATGAGGTCCTCGAAGTGGACAACCTCGGCCTTGATGAAGCCGCGCTGGAAATCCGAGTGGATGACCCCTGCGGCCTCCGGGGCCGTGGCACCCTTCTTGATCGTCCAGGCGCGGGTTTCCTTGGGACCGGCGGTGAGGTAGGTCTGCAGCCCGAGGGTATGGAAGCCGACGCGCGCCAGCTGATCCAGCCCCGACTCCTCCTGGCCGTTCATCTCGAGCATCTCGCGGGCCTCGGCTTCGTCGAGCTCCACGAGGTCGGCTTCGAGCTTCGCATCGAGGAAGATGCAGTCGGCCGGCGCCACTAGCGTGCGTAGTTCCTCCTGGCGCTCCGGGCTCCCGAGCACCGCGTCGTCGACGTTGAACACGTAGATGAAGGGCTTGGCGGTGAGCAGGCTCAGCTCACGCAGGTGCTCCATCTCGAGCATGTCGCTCTTCACCGAGGAGAAAATCGTGTCGCCGCGCTCCAGAACGGTCTGGGCCGCCTGCATCGCGGTGAGCTGCGCGGCCTCACGCTTCTTGATCTTCACTTCCTTCTCGACGCGCGGAATTGCCTTCTCGAGGGTCTGCAGGTCGGCGAGAATCAATTCCGTGTTGATGGTCTCCATGTCAGAGCGGGGATCGACCTTGCCGTCGACGTGGATGACGTCGGGATCATCGAAGACGCGGATGACCTGGGCGATGGCCTCGGCCTCACGGATGTTTGCGAGGAACTTGTTGCCTAAGCCCTCACCCTCCGAGGCGCCTTTGACTATCCCCGCGATGTCCACGAAGGAGACGGTGGCCGGCAGGATCTGCTTCGACCCGAAGACGTCGGCGAGCTGTGCAAGGCGCGGGTCGGGAAGGCTGACCACGCCGACATTCGGCTCGATGGTGGCGAACGGATAGTTCGCCGCCAGAACGTTGTTGCGGGTCAGCGCGTTGAAGAGGGTTGATTTGCCGACGTTGGGCAGGCCGACGATGCCGATAGTTAGAGCCACGGGAATAGAGTCTACCGGGCCTCAGGGGCCCAGCCAGTGGCGGTGGCGGTTCATACCGCATGCTATCGCCGGAGCGCTTCGGCGGAAAAGGTCACCGCGTGGTGGCACAGTGATCGTATGAACAGTCTTGCGGTTGCCCTGGTCCTCCTCGCCTTCGTGCTGGGTTGTGTCGGAGGAGGCATCCTTGTCGCCCTGCTGATGCGCCGGCATGCTGCCGTCCTTCGCGAAGAGCTCGACGACGCCGTGAACCGCCTGGGAAGCACGACGTCGGCCCTCGCCGCTGCGACGGCGGAACGGAATCTCCTTTCGCACCATAACCGTGAGCTGTCGGGGCGGTCCTCGGAGGAGACCGACGTCCTGAGGGCCCTCGCGCCCGTGGCGGAGAAGCTCACGCAGGTCCAGCTGCAGGTGGGACTGCTGGAGCGCGACCGCGTGGAACAGTACGGGCAGCTGGCACGGCAGCTGGAAGAGGCACGCGACGCTGACGCCCGACTGCTGAGCACCACGCACTCGCTGGCCGCAGCGCTGCGAAGCAACAGCGCCCGGGGCCAGTGGGGCGAGGTGCAGCTGCGCCGCGTGGTCGAGGCCGCGGGAATGCTGGACCGGGTCGACTTCCTGGAGCAGGCATCGTTCCCCGCAGGTTCCGGCGGCCTGCATGCGGTGGACGGCCCGGCAGCTCTCGCACGTCCCGACATGGTGGTGAAGCTCCCCGGAGACAAGCAGCTGGTGATCGACGCAAAGGTGCCGCTGTCGGCATTTCTCCGGGCACAGGAGCTTCCGGGCGGCGACGGGTCTCCGTCTGAGGGGTCCGCGGCGTCCGAGCGGAGCGAACTGCTGAAACAGCATGCCAAAGCGCTTCGTGCGCACGTCGACGCACTCGCGAAGAAGAAGTACTGGGAAGGCACCAGCAACTCCCCCGAACTGGTCATCTGCTTCATCCCGGTGGAGTCCGTGTTATCCGCCGCACTCCGGGCCGACCCGGAACTCCTCGACTATGCCTTCAGCCGTAACGTGGCGCTTGCCTCGCCGGTGTCGCTTCTCGGCATTCTCAAAGGTGCCGCCTTCAGCTGGCGCCAGGACGTGCTGACGGAGAACGCCCGTGAACTCTTCGACCTGTCGCGCCAGCTGTACGAGCGGCTCGGAACAATGGGAACCCATGTCACGCGCCTGGGAGCCTCCCTTCGGACGTCCGTGGAGAAGTACAACTCGTTCGTCGGGGCACTGGAAACGCGTGTCCTGCCCACAGCGCGCCGGATCGGCGCCTTCGATGCGGCCTCACTTGCCTCCACCGAAGGCGGGCTTCCCGGCGCTGCGGCGGTCGATGCGGCACCGCGCTCCCTGAGCGCACCGGAACTCATGGACCGCCCCGACGAGGACGCGGGCGATGCCGGCATGGCCTTGCCGCCTCGGTACGGAACCGCCTGACGCTAGTTGAGGGTGCCCTGCCCGTTGCGCTTGAGGTTCCCGCCGCGGTTCGACGTGGTGTCCCCCATCGCCTTGAGTGCCGACCGGATTTCCTTCGGCAGGGAAAAGATGATGTCCTCCTGCGCCGTCACGACTTCCTCGACGTCCCCGTAGCCGTAGTCACCGAGGAGCCGCAGGACATCCTGCACAAGATTCTCCGGCACCGATGCCCCGGACGAGACACCGATGGTGGAGACGCCTTCGAACCAGGTTTCATCCACCTCGTTCGCGAAGTCGATCCGGTAGGAGGCCTTCGCCCCGTACTCCAGCGCGACTTCCACGAGGCGCACGGAGTTGGAGGAGTTGGCCGACCCGACGACGATCACGAGGTCCGACTCGGGTGCAATCTTCTTGATCGCCGCCTGTCGGTTCGAGGTCGCGTAGCAGATGTCGTCGCTCGGCGGATCCTGCAGGGTCGGGAAGCGCTCCTTGAGCAGGTTCACGGTGAGCATGGTCTCGTCAACGCTGAGCGTGGTCTGGGACAACCAGATGAGCCGTTCAGGATCGCGAACCCGGACCTTGTCGACGTCCTCGGGTCCGTTGACGATCTGAATGTGCTCGGGGGCCTCCCCGGCCGTACCCTCGACCTCCTCGTGACCCTCATGGCCGATGAGGAGGATGTCGAAATCATCCCGGGCAAAGCGCTGCGCCTCGCGGTGGACCTTGGTCACCAGCGGACAGGTGGCATCGATCGTGCGGAGTCCGCGGTCCGCGGCTGACTGCACGACGGCGGGCGACACCCCGTGCGCGGAGAACACCACGAGGGCCCCCTCGGGAACCTCGTCGGTCTCATCGACGAAGATGGCGCCCTTGGCTTCGAGGGTCGACACGACGTGCAGGTTGTGGACGATCTGCTTGCGCACATACACGGGTGGTCCGTAGTGTTCGATCGCCTTCTCCACCGCAATGACCGCGCGGTCCACTCCCGCGCAGTAACCGCGGGGTGCTGCAAGAAGGACGCGCCGGGTACCTTCCACCGGGGAAGCGGTGTGCACTTCCTCCGGCGAACGGCGACGCCGTGGAACGGTGGGCATGGGGACCTGGACTGCAGTGCTGGTCATCCCTCAATGCTAACGGTTCGCTGCCGGCCGCAGCCTGCCGGGACGGGTTCTTCGCGCAGGGCTAACTCCGCGTGCTCCGCTCAAGCGTGAGCCTCAGCGCTCCACCGATCACGACGGCGATGCCTCCCGCCACCAGAACGGGCAGGGACGACTCGGCGAGATCGAGGGCAACCCGGCCGGCCAGGCCTTCGGCGAAGACCTGTGCAACCCCGTTCTGCCCGGCTGCCGCCACCGCCGCGCCCGGCACCAGGGACGCCGCGAACCAGCCGGCGAGGCCGATGAGCGCGACGCCGCACCCCAGCAGTGCAATCGTGGTGCCTCGCCGTCGGGCGATCAACACTGCCAGCAGGGCGCAGATACCGGCTGCCCCGGCAATCAGCGGCCAGTTCCCGGCCGCATCCGCCACGATCCGGACGAGCCCTCCCCGCTCGAAGGACCCGATGTCCACTGTCGTGTCCGACGGAACGGGAACGTCGATCCCGAGGCTCGAGGCTGCGGTGTCCGCGACCAGCCGCGCCACCGGACCGAGGTCGAGGGACAGAGCAGCCGGCGCAGCGTCGCCGGTGCCCGCCGGTACTCCCGCGAACGTGACGGCGTGGGAGATCCGGAGCGTTTCGTTCCACGCCGACGGGTACGCGGCGGACCCGGTGACGGACGACGCCGCGTCGGCAATGACCGGCTCGATCACGTCGGTGATCCGGCCCGGCAGGCCGGCGCTTCCCACCACCTCGGCTGCCAGTGAATCCGAGAGGGCCGCCTGGAACCTCGGATCGTCGCCGAGCGGTGCGGCGAGCGCCACGAACCCCTGCTCCTGGACGAGGTTCTCCTCGACCCACACCGCCGAGAGGGCGCCGGCAGTCAGGACGAGCGCGAGCAGGGCGAAAACGGCTGAGGCAAGGGTACGCATGGAGTCCTTGGGTCGGGGATCCGGCTGAGGGTCGGGGATCCGGCTGAGGGTCGGGGATCCGGCTGAACCTTCGATTATGCCCGTTCCCAGGGTTGCGGTGCCTCGAGAGAGGCCCCGATGGCGGGACCGTTCCGCACATAGCGGACCGATACCGGGCTTTGTCGGTGCAAGCTGGTAGACATGGAGTTGACGATGCGCTGCCACGATCGAAGAAGGAGCAGACGCTGATGACAAGCGAGAACACGAGCGGCGGCGGCCTCCGCATGTCCCCTTCCGCGCCGGCTTCTTCCCCGCCGCCTCCGTCCCACCAGTCTCCGTCCCAGCAGCCACCGTCCCACCAGTCTCCGTCCCACCACTCTCCGTCCCAGCAGCCACCGTCCCACCAGTCTCCGTCCCTGCCCGACGGATCCGCGGCCCGCGCGGGGACACCGGGCTCCGGTCGGCCTCCCACTGCGCCGGCCACAACCCTGCCGGGCACGGCCGCTGAAACGTCCGCCGAGTCGCCGTGGCCCCTGCACGTGCTTTCCGAAAAGCTGAAAGCCCACATCGAGCGTGCCCCTGCCGCCTGGATCGAAGGGCAGGTGATCGAACTCAACCGGCGGGCGAACATGTGCTTCATCACGCTGCGGGATGTGAACGCCGAGGTGTCGCTCTCGCTGACCGTCTTCTCCAGCGTGCTGGACCGGCTTCCGCTGCCGCTCGAGCGCGGTTCCCGGGTGGTGGCGCAGCTGAAGCCGGACTTCTGGGTCAAGACCGGCCGGTTGTCCATGCAGACCCGCGACATCAGGCCGGTGGGCCTCGGCGACCTGCTCGCCCGGATAGAGCGCCTGCGCCAACTCCTCGCCGGGGAGGGGCTCTTCTCCCCCCAGCGCAAGCGCCCGCTGCCCCTGCTTCCGCACCGCATCGGCCTCATCACCGGCCGCGGCTCCGACGCCATGAAGGACGTGCTGCAGAACGCCTCGCGCCGGTGGCCCGCCGTGGAGTTCGAAATCCGTGAGGTGGCGGTACAGGGCGGAAGCTGCGTCGCCCAGGTGACGGCCGCCCTGGCCGAGCTCGACGCCCTGGAGGACGTGGACGTCATCATCATCGCCCGCGGCGGCGGCGCTCTCGAGGACCTGCTCCCCTTCAGCAGTGAGGAGATGGTCCGCGCGGTCGCTGCCGCCACCACACCGGTGGTGAGTGCCATCGGCCACGAAGCTGACCGTCCCCTGCTGGATGAAGTAGCCGACCTGCGGGCTTCCACCCCTACCGACGCGGCAAAGCGCGTGGTTCCCGACGTCGCCGAGGAGCTTCAGCGCATCGGCCGGGCCCGGGCGTCCCTTGAGCGCGCGGTGGGCACCCTGGTGGGCCGTGAGACGGAGCGTCTGGCCCACCTGAGGTCGCGGCCCTCCCTCGCCCGGCCCGAGGGGATGATCGATGTGCGCGAGGCCGACGTCGCACGGCTCAGGGAGCGCACACACCGGTCCGCCGTCGCCGCCGTGGATCGTGAGTCCGACAGTGTCCGCCACCTTCGTGCGCAGGTGCGGGCGCTGTCCCCGCAGAAAACCCTCGACCGCGGCTATGCCGTGGTCCAGTTGCACGACGGCAGTGTGGTGCGTGAGGCCGCCTCCGTCGAGCCGGGCGACCAGGTGCAGGTGCGGGTCGCCGCCGGTACGTTCTCCGCAGAAGTGACCATGGGCGACGACGATCCTGCGAACGGCTACCTCACCTAGACCCCGCAGCGCGGCCAGGCACGTTAATCCACCAGCAAAGGACACTCCCGAATGAGCCAGAACACCTCTTCCCCCACCGGGGGCGACGTCGCGGCCCTCTCCTATGAGCAGGCCCGCGAAGAGCTGCTGTCCGTCGTCACCCAGCTCGAAGCCGGCGGAGTCAGCCTCGAGCAGTCACTCACCCTCTGGGAGCGGGGTGAAGCCCTCGCCGATCACTGTGAGTCCTGGCTGGAGGGCGCCAAGAAACGGCTCGCCGCCGC
>NZ_KI914885.1:57145-70063 GCF_000520555.1 Arthrobacter sp. Br18
GCGCTCGAGCCGAGAACGAGGGCTGAAGCAGCGGCGGCACACCGTCGTCACGCGCCAACGCACCTATGAGTCCGCAAGCCGCTTCTTTTCGGCCTCAACGTCGAAGTGGGCCGGAGGCCAACTGAGCTGCATGTCTTCGAGCGTCCCGATGAGCACCTCCTGGACCGCGAGCCGGGCGTACCACTTACGATCGGCCGGCACCACGTACCAGGGGGCGTCCGGTGTCGACGTGCGCTCGATGGCGGTTTCGTACGCCGCCTGATACTCGTTCCACAGCGCGCGCTCCTCGATGTCGGAGGGTGCGTACTTCCAGAACTTGTCCCTGCGGTTCAACCGCTCCGTCAGGCGCTTCTTCTGCTCCTTCTTGCTGATGTGCAGCATCACCTTCACAACCCGGGTCCCGGAGGCCACGGCGTCCGCTTCGAAGGCGGAAATCGCTCCGTAGCGCCGCTCGATCTCGCTCGTCGCTGACAGGCCGCGGACCCTGTGGATCAGGACGTCCTCGTAGTGCGACCTGTCGAACACCCCGATCATGCCCGGCCCGGGAAGCTGCCGGGCGATCCGCCACAGGAAGTCATGCCGCTTCTCCGCGGCGGTGGGCGCCTTGAAGGCGTGGTGGTGGACGCCCTGTGGATCGACAGTTCCCACCACGTGGCGGACGATCCCGCCCTTTCTTGCCGTGTCCATCGCCTGCAGGATCAGCAGGAGGGATATCCCACTGCCGTGGCGGCTTTCGGCGAACAGCTTCTCCTGCAGCTCCGACAGCACGCCGGAACCCGCTCCAAGCGCGGCCTGCCCGGCAGCCTTGTCGTGCCCGAACCCGGGAGTGGACCGCGGATCCACTGCGTCCAGCCGGAAATCGGGTCCGGCAAGCAGGAGCTTGCGGGGATCAGCATCAAAACCCTTGCGATGTGCCATGGATCCTCCTGAGGTTGGAGAGCGGACAGGACCGGTCGGAGTCCGGCCCCGCTTCGGGTCAGGGTTTGTAGGAGGACAGGAATTCGGCCAACCGCCCGATGGCGTCCTCGATCACGTCGACACTCGGCAGGGTCACCATCCGGAAGTGGTCCGTCGCGATCCAATTGAAGGCACTTCCATGGGACACCAGGATCCTCTGCTGCTTCAGAAGGTCGAGCGCGAATTTCTCGTCATCCCGAATCGGGTAGACCTCGGGATCCAGTCTGGGAAAGAGATACAGGGCGCCCATGGCTAGTTCGCAGCTCACTCCCTCGATCTCGTTCAGCAGCTGCGCCGCCTTGTCCCGCTGCTTCTTCAGGCGCCCGCCGGGAAGGATGAGGTCGTTGATGCTCTGGTGGCCGCCCAGCGCTGTCTGGATGGCGTGCTGCGCGGGCACGTTGGCGCACAACCGCATATTGGCGAGGAGGTTGATGCCCTCGATATAGTCCGCGGCGTCATGCTTCGGACCGGAAATGGCCATCCACCCACTGCGGAAACCGGCGATCCGGTAGGCCTTGGAGAGTCCGCTGAACGTCAGGCACAGGACGTCGTCGCCGCAGACCGATGCGGCGTTGATGTGCACGGCGTCGTCGTACAGGATCTTCTCGTAGATCTCGTCGGCGAAGATGATCAGCCCATGCTCACGTGCGAGTCTGACCACGCCCTCGAGGATCGGGCGGGGGTAGACCGACCCGGTGGGATTGTTGGGGTTGATGAGCACGATCCCCTTGGTGCGGGGAGTGATCTTCTCCGCCATGTCCTCGAGGTCGGGGTACCAGTGGTCGTTCTCGTCGCAGAGGTAGTGGACCGCGGTCCCGCCGGCGAGGCTCGCGGATGCCGTCCACAGGGGGTAGTCCGGAGTGGGCACCAGGATCTCGTCCCCGTTGTTGAGGAGCGCCTGCAGTGACAGGGTGATCAGTTCGCTGACGCCGTTGCCCAGGTAGACGTCGTCCACATCGATCGAGTTGATCCCGCGTCCCTGGTAATACTGGACGACGGCCGTGCGCGCGGAGAAGATCCCGCGGGAATCGCTGTACCCCTGGGACTTCGGCAGGTTCCGGATCATATCGACGAGGATGGCCTCGGGTGCTTCGAAGCCGAAGGGCGCGGGGTTCCCGATGTTGAGTTTGAGGATGCGGTGGCCCTGGGCTTCCATGCGCATCGCTTCCTCCAGCAGCGGGCCCCGGATGTCGTAGAGGACGTTGTGGAGTTTATCCGACTGCTTGAACTTGGCCATTGAAACAGGATGCCACAGCGAAGCCCCGGTACGCGGCATTGTTCTGCCACGCGCCGGGGCTCCGAACCCCCTGGAAAGGGGGGACTGCCACTCTGGTGCCGCTAGCCGGCCAGGCCCTTGTCCGCCAGCCAGTCGGCAGCAGCATCAGCGGGATTGCGCTTCTCGTCACCGCTGACCTCACGGTTGAGGCTCAGCAGGTCCTCGGTGGTCAACTGTGCGGATACCTCGTTGAGGACGGTCCGCGCATCCTCCCCCACGGTGTCCAGGTTGACGAACGGAAGGACCTGCTGGGCGATGAAGTTGTCCTCCGGATCCTCAAGCACCACCAGGTCGTTGTCCTCGATGGACGGCGTGGTGGTGTAGATGTCGGCCGCCTGGACGTCGTCGCTGAGGAGCGCCTGCAGCGTCAGCTCACCGCCGCCGTCATTGATGGCCTCGAAACCGCCGGGCACGCAGTTGTACTTCTCATCCAGGCCCGGCAGTCCGTAGGCCCGTTCCTGGAAGGTACTCGGGGCGCCGATGGTGATTTCCCCGCACACCTCGGCAAGATCCTCGATGGACTCGAGTCCGTACTGCTCAGCGGTCGCTGCAGTGACCACCAGTGAATCCTTGTTCTCCGCCTCCGAGGGCTCGAGCACCCCGAGGTTGGCGTCCGGCGACCTCGCCGCGAGTGCCTCGGGCAGGGCACTGACGATGTCTCCCGCGGAGGCCGCGGTGGCAGCAGGATCTGCGAACAGCAGCAGGTTGCCGCTGTAGTCGGGGATGATGTCGACCGATCCCTCCTCCACGGCGGTGTAGTAGATCTCGCGGGACCCGATACCGAGCCGCGTGGTGGCCTCGACGCCGGCGGCATTGAGCGCACCGGCGTAGATCTCCGCGATCACCTGGCTCTCCGGAAAATCTGCCGAGCCGACCACCACGGAGCCGCTCGCGGCAGCTGTGTCCTCGGGTTCCCCCTGGGGGTCGCTGTTGGCACCGCAGGCAGTCAACGCCAGCGCGGCCGTCAGGCCGCCAGCCAGTCCTATCATCGCGCGCCGAGCGGCGCCGTGTGCTGACAGGTTTGTCATGTTGTTCCTCCTTGTGCACTGGCGACGGCCTCTTGCCGGCCAGATTCTTGGGGTCGCGCCGGAGATGTGGTTGCCCGCAACCCCGGGGAGACAGCAAATTTTTGCAACAGCGCCATGACGCCGTCCACCGCGATCGCGACGGCACCGATGATCACCGCGCCGCCGAACAGCCGCCCGTAGTCGGCGAGCTGGGTGCCCTCCACCAGGAACACGCCGAGGCCCACGGCCTTGACGAAGGCGACGACCGTCGCTGTCGCCACGACCTGGAGCACCGCCGCCCGCACGCCGCCGAGGATGACCTGCATCCCGTTGGGCACCTCGACCCGGATGAGGATCTGCCACTCGGTCATGCCCATGCTCCGGGCGGCGTCCACCACGGAACGGCGAACCGAGGAGATCCCGGCGTAGACTCCGCCGAGCAGCGGAGGAACAGCAAGCAGCACGAGCGCCCAGATGGGGGGCATCAGCCCCCGGCCGGCGAGCAGCACGAAGAGGAAGACGATACCGAGGGTCGGAAGCGCGCGGAGGATGCCCACGCCGGAGACGATGAGGACCCGCCCCCGTCCGGTGTGGCCGACGAACAGACCGACCGGCACGGCGATGGCCAGGGCGATGAGCATGGTCAGCGCGGTGTAGCCGAGGTGCTCGACGATCCGGGTCGGGATGCCCGCGGGGCCGGACCAGTTGTCCGGTGACGCCAGCCACTCCCCCATCTGGACGAAAAGGTTGTCGCTCGAGTAGTCCATCAGGCGCCGGCCTTCCGGGTTCCGGCCGCGGCCGGCGCTGCGGCGGACCCCGCGGCAGGTGCCGCGTCCGCCCCGGGAACCGGCGCGGACACTGCACCGGCTGTTGCCCGCCGGGCCCACGGCGTCAGCAGGCGCTCGAGGCCTACGAGCAGGAGGTCCATCACGAGCGCGAGAAGCAGCGTGAGAATGATGCCCACCGCGATCTCGGTGGGGAACGAGCGGAACAGTCCGTCGGTGAAGAGCGTGCCGAGACTCTGCACACCGATCAAGGCGCCGACGCTGACCATGGAGATGTTGGTCACGGAAATGACCCGGACCCCGGCGATCAGCACCGGAATGGACAGCGGAAGGTCAACGCTGAAGAAACGCCGGACGGGTGTGAACCCCATGGCCACGGCGGCCTGCCGGACGCCGTCGTCGATGGAGTTGAGCGCATCGAGGGTGGAACGGATGAGCAGGGCGAATGCGTAGATGGTCAGGGCCACCACGACGTTGACCATGCTGATGGACCGCGTCCCGAGAACCACGGGAAGGAACACGAACATGGCCAGAGACGGGATGGTGTACAGGATCGAGGACACCGTCAGCAGCACCCCACCCACCGTGCGGTTCAGGCGCACCAACTGGGCGACAGGCACGGCGAGGAGAACCCCGAACAGGATCGGCAGGACGGCCTGGAACAGGTGCAGGCCGGTCAGCCGCAGGATGAAGTCGAAATTCGCGAGGAACCAGTCCATCCCTAGACCGCCGTGTTGTGGTCGGCGCGACCGCGGTCGAGCCGGGCCCGCTCGATGAGCTCGAACACCTCGCCCGCATGGACGACTCCGACCACGCGGCCGTCGTCGTCGATCGTCACGCCGAGTCCTGACGGCGATGACAGCGCGGCGTCGAGGGCACGCCGCAGCGTGTCCCCGCGACGGTAAAGGGACCCGCCGGGGACCGCTTCGGCCTGTGAGGTGACCTCGGAGCGGCGTGCCAGGGGCACCCAGCCGTGCGGGCGCCCCTCTCCGTCCACGGCCAGGGTCCACGGCGAGCGCACGCTGACGGTCGGGTCTCCGAGCCGCTCCACGTCGATCGTCTCGATGGGGTGGATAGGGACGCCGGTCCCGTCCTGGAAGGAGAGATGGCGGAAGCCCCTGTCACGCCCCACGAATCCTGCCACGAAATTGTCGACGGGCGCCCGGAGGATCTCCTCGGGCGTTGCGTACTGCGCGAGCCGCCCGCCCACCGCGAACACAGCGACCTTGTCCCCGAGGACCGTTGCCTCGTCGATGTCGTGGGTCACGAAGACGATGGTCTTGGCGAGGTCCCGCTGCAGCCTCAGCAGCTCTTCCTGGAGCTCACCGCGCACCACCGGATCGACGGCGCTGAACGGTTCGTCCATGAGCAGTACGGGAGGGTCGGCCGCAAGCGCCCGTGCAACTCCGACGCGCTGCTGCTGGCCGCCTGAAAGCTCCCCGGGGTAACGGGCACCGAGCGCCGAGGCGAGGCCGACGACGTCGAGCAGTCCGGCCGCCGTTGCGCGTGCCTCGGATCGGGGGACGCCGTTCAGGCGGGGCACGGTAGCGATGTTGTCCAGGACGGTGCGGTGCGGCAGCAGGCCCGAGGACTGCATCACGTACCCCATCGACCTGCGCAGCTCCGCGGCCTTCCGCCCCGCCACGTCCACTCCATCGAGCAGGATGGTTCCCGAGGTGGGCTCGACCATGCGGTTGATCATCCTCAGCGAGGTGGTCTTGCCGCAGCCGGAGGGGCCCACGAAGACGGTGATGGCTCCCCGGTCGATCTCGATGCTGAGGTTGTCGACGGCGGGTTGGCCGCCGTCGTACGTCTTGGTCACGCCGCGGAACTGGATCATCGGTTCGGGTGGTGCCGTGCGTGACGACCCAGGGGGTGCTTCTTGGAGCGCGCCGCGGAGTTCGTCTGTTTGCGGAGATGCGGGGTCACCGGCACGGGAGGTAGTCATTGAAGCTTTGCCTTTCGTGGCAGGAGCTTGACGGGCGGGCCCGCGGCCGGCGCCGGCGCAGCGGCAGGCGGTCGGCCTGATGGGCGGTGGTGGCGCGTCCGGCGCGGCTTTCAGTCGAAGGTCAGAGGTTTGAGTCTATCCCTCAGTTCGGAGCAGGCAAGGCCGGGTATTGGTGCGGTGCCCGGGTTTCACGGACGGTCACCCCCTCCTGCCTGACTATTGCCGGAGGAGGAATTCCACGCCCATCACGGGATCCTGGGCGAGGAAGGCGACGGCGTCGAAGCCCTGCCCCGAGAGCGATGCTCGAAGCGCCTCCTGCAGGAGCGGCTGGTTGACGGCGAGCCCACCTCCGATCACGACGGGCCCGTTGCTCCGGATCACCGATGCCACATCGAGGACGAGCGAGGCGAGCGCGTCCGCCGCGCGCCGGATGATGCTCATGGCAACAGGTTCACCGAGCGCTGCGGCGTCGAACACCAGCGGCGACTGCGACGCCCAGTAGGTACGCCCTGCACTGGAATGGAACAGCCCGATCAGTCCGGCCGGGGACTCGAGGGCGTTGCGTCGCAGGACGAGTCTCCCCAGCTCGTCCTGCGGCAGGCCGAGGTCGGCGCGGTGGAGGGTCGCACGGGCCGCTTCACGGGCCACCCAGTACCCGCTGCCCTCGTCCCCGAGGAGGTAGCCCCAGCCTCCGGAGCGGGCCTGGATCCCGCCTGCGACGCCCCACGCCACCGATCCGGTTCCGGCGATGACGGCAATTCCTTCAGCGACCCGCCCCGCCGCCAGGATCAGGCGGGTGTCGTGGAGGATCTCGATGGTCGCCTCCGGCGCGTGCGGCGCGATCAGCGCGCGGAGCCGTTCGACGTCGTCGGAGGTGTCAACTCCTCCGGAGCCGGCGATCACCCGGTGAACCGGCTGATGTCCGGGGGCAGCGGGGTCGGCGAGCACGGTGAACAGCGACAGGAGGTGCCCGGCGGCCTCGGCCGGGGTGACGTTCTGGACGTTCGCACTGCCCGACGCCGCCTCCGCGACCTTCTCGCCGTCCCGCCAGAGGACGCCGTGCGTCTTGGATCCGCCGATGTCGAGACCGACGACGACGCCGCCGATGGGCGGCCGGCCGGAGGTAGAGGTCATGGGACCACCCTACGGTTCCACTGCCCTACGGGTGCGCGCCAGCAGGGAGACCACGGCCAGGATCCCGCTCGCGGTGGCGATGACGACGGTGAACCCGGTGACCGACACATCAAGGCCCCACACCCCCACTGCGGCCCCGAGTCCGAGGACGGGAACGGCGCTCCCGAGATAGGTCAGCACATAGACGGTGCTGATGACCTGTGCGTGGAGCGAGGGCTCCACCTTGAGTGCCACCTCGTTGAAGACCACCCGGAACGCCATGCCCTGGCCGAATCCGGCCACCACGCAACAGGCAATCAGGAGGGACAGGCTGCCGAGTGCGTGCGCGAGAGGCAGGAGCGCCATTCCCCCTGCCATGGCGGCCAGTCCGGCGGGCACCACGAAGCGGCCCCGCGGCGCCACCAGTTGACTCACGGCGGAGGAAGCGAGCACCAGTGCCGCCAGCAGGCCGATGACGGGCCGCGAGGTTGTTCCTGCAATCGCGGCAAACCATGTCGGCGCAAGGCTCAGGGTGAAACCGAACACCGCGAAACTGAGGAATCCCACCGCCGATGCCGTCCAGAAAGCGCGCCGCGCTGCCCGCGAGACAACGGGCCGTCGAGGGCGCAGCGCGGCCAGGGGCCGCGTTTCCGCGGCGACCCTGATCGCAGGCCGGGCGCGCAGGAAGAGAAGGGGAACCAGGAGGAAGGCAAGAACGAAGAGGTAGATGATGAACGGCGTGCGCGTGGGCGCCGGCAGGAGGGACATCAAGCCCCCGATGACGGGGCCCGCCGCAACTCCTCCGCTCGACGCCACCAGCGTGAAGCGCGAGGCCCAGTCGGGACGGTGCGGCAGCAGATCCCGAAGCGCGGCCGAGCTGGCGCCGGTGGCGAGGGCAACCGCTGCGCCCTGCAGTGCGCGCCCCAGTGCGAGGGTGCCGAGGGACGAAGCGTCAGCAAAGACCGCCGCGCCGCCGAATCCGAGGACAACGGCAAGGACCAGTGCCGCACGTCGGCCGATATGGTCCGACCAGTGGCCCGCGAGCATGAGCCCGGCCACCAGGGTCACCACATAGGAGGAGAACGCCACGGTCAGGCCGAACGGGGACAGGCCGAGGTCGGCCTGAATAAGGGGGTACAGCGGCGTGGCCAGGTTGGCGCCGATGAGCAGCGTGGAGATGACGACGACGGCGAGCCCGAGCCGGGCTGCGAGCGATGCGTCCCAGCTCCACCGTCCGCCGGCAGAGGGCCGCATTCTCAATTCACTCAGGACGCTCATCCGTTTTCCTTCAAACTTTTCCAGGGGGGGCGGCTCCGGTCCGGGCTCAGCGCCGGGTAGCCACGGATGACCGTTGTGGGCAGGCGTCCGCGCCTGCCCTTCAAGCATGAGCCCTCCAGCTGCCCGACAGGGCACGCCTATGATTGGAATGAGCATTCCCGGCAACTTATGAGCAGGCACGCACCGGAAAGTGAGCTTCATGGGCAATCTGGACCACCTTGACACCCGGCTGCTGCTGGCGCTCGTCCAGGATCCCCGGATACAGATCAGCGAGCTCGCCGACTCCCTCGGCATTGCGAGGAACACCGCGCAGACCCGCGTCCGTCGCCTGATGCGCGCCGGAATCCTCCGCCACAGCGGCCGCGAGCTGAACCTGGAAGCGATCGGTTACGACGTCGTCGCCTTCGTGACCATCGAGGTTCTGCACCGCGAGCTCGACGGGGTGATCGCCTCGCTGCGGAAGCTCGACCAGGTCCTCGAGGTCCACGAGATTTCCGGGCGGGGTGACGTCTGGTGCAGGGTTGCGGCGTCCGATACCCACCACCTCCAGTCCGCGCTGCGCTCGGTCCTGCGCATCAAGGGAGTGATCCGCACCGAGACGGTGCTCGCCCTGCACGAGCACATCCCGTACCGCACCCAGCCGCTCCTCGAAAAACTCGTGCTCACCCAAGGAACCCCATGACACTTCCCTCGATCGACACGACCGTGACCTACGCGTCCGGAGCCGTGACGTCGTCGTCGACCGTGCTGCATGTCGAGTCACTCCCCGACGGCAGGTTTGCCGTACTGCTCGCGGAAACCGCCTGCCACCCGATCGACGCCGCATGGCCCGACCAGGGCGCCGACCGGGCGGTGCTGGTGTTCGGGACACGCAGGGTGGACATCGAGGAATGCGTGGTCGGTGCCACCGACGGGCTCTCGTTGTTCCTGGGATCCGATGTGCCGGTCCGGAAGGGCACGGAAGGGTGGGCGTTCGTGGTGGCGCACATCGTGGCGGGAGAAGCACCCCGCGAGGGTGCTGCCGCGTCCGTGGAGGTGGATGAGGCGCACCGGCAGCGTGTGTCCGCCGGCCACACCGCCTGCCACCTCGCCTCGCTCGCCCTCAACGCGGCGCTGGCGGACCGCTGGAGGAAGGACATCCCGGCCGACGCCCTCGGCCATCCCAACTTCGACGCCGTCGCGATCGACGTGTCGAGCATCGGGGAGAACTGCTCGACCGACACCTACCGTCTGGGTCGGTCACTCAGACGCAAGGGCTTCGTGAGCGAGGACATCGACCTGGCAGCAACCGGCGCAGCGGTGAACCGGGTCCTGGGCCGGTGGGTGGAATCCGGCGCTCCCATCACCGTGCGGCATGCCGGCGCCGGACTCACCGACCGCCGCTTCTGGGAGTGCGAACTTCCGGACGGAAGCGTAAGCATTCCGTGCGGCGGCACGCATGCTCAGTCCCTCACGCGCTTCGCCGCCATCCGGGTGGCCCTCACCCTTGAGGACGTCGACGGCACATCCGTGGTTCGGATGGACACCAGGGCCACCGTCGTGGCCTGATCTCTCATCTTCATCTCATGAACAACGGCCATACTTGACGGCATGAAGTCATCGCGGCTCAATACCTGGCTTATCGCGGCCCTGGCCGTCGGCGTGCCGGTGGGCGGCGCAACGGCGCTCGGTTTCGCCGCTGAGCAGCCCGTGCGGGATCTCGGCCCCGCCGTGATGGTCGGCCCGAGCCCGAACGCTGCGCCGCCGACATCTCCTCCGCCCGGCACACCCCCGACCGATACGGCGCCCTCCACACCGTTCGCCCAACCCCCCGTGCCCGGCACGATCCCGCCCGCCACACCCACAGACCCGACACCGGATGCCGTACCGGATGCCGATCCCCCGCAATCAACGCCGGATACCGTGCCGGAGCGGGATCCGGCGGTTCCGGCAGTGCCTGCAGTGCCTCCTCCGGCCCCGGCACCGGCACCGGCCGTGCCTGCTCCGCCTCCCCTCGTGGTTCCGGCGCAGCCTCCCCTGCTCGACGACGGCTCCGACGATGACTCCGATGACGACGACGGCTCCGGCGGGGATTCCGATGACGGTGGGTTCGATGACTCCGATGACTCCGACGATGACTGAAAAAACCGAGCGACTCCCCGTCGCCGATTCCGGCCGGCAGTACCTACGGGCCGGTCCACCGGCAACTCCCCCCTTCGCAGCACCTGGAACCCCGTCCGTACCACCCGCACCGGCTCCGGCACCGACGGCTGCGGCAGCGGGCGCATCGCGTAATGCAGCGTCCCCGCTATCCTCCCGACGTCCGGATCCGGCGGCCGCCGGCACGGGACCGAAGCACGGGCGGGTCGACGGTCTCCTGGCCCGCCTGGCCGGGCAGTGGACCGTGCGCTCACGCGTCCTCAGCGCCGTCCTGATGCTGTCGGCACTCGGGCTTCTGGTGGCAGGGACTGCCGCCTATGCGCTGCAGCGAACCAACCTCAACGCCGACGTGGACGATTCCTTGTCGCGTAGTTTCGGCGAGCTCCAGACGCTCCTCGACACGGGAATCGACCCGAACACCCGCACGGGCTTCGTGGAGGCGGAGCAACTGGTGTACCTCGTGATGCAGCGCACACTCCCCGCACCCAACGAGGGCATGATGGGGGTGCAGGACGGCCGGGCCATCCTGGTGGCGAACGACTCAGTGGATGTCCGGCTCGAGAATGACCCCGAGTTGGTCAGCGCTGTTGCCGGCAGGGCCGGCTCACCGTCGGCGCAGATCAGCACGTTCTCGACATCGAGCACCACCTACCGCGCGGTCACGGTGCCCGTGCAGCTCGCGCAGGATCCCCAGCCCACGGTCTTCGTCCTCGCCTTCGACACGCAGGCCGAACGGTCCCAGCTCAACCAGACGTTCGCGACCTTCGCCCTCATCAGCCTGGGCACGCTGCTGCTCATCGCCGTCGTCGGGTGGCTGCTGGTGGGAAACCTGCTGCAGCCGGTCCGGCGCCTTCGGGATACCGCCCGGCAGATCAGCGACTGCGACCTCTCCCAACGGATCACGGTCACCGGCAACGACGACCTTTCCGACCTTGGACACACCTTCAATGCGATGCTCGACCGCCTTGAAGGGTCATTCACCTCCCAACGGCAACTGCTCGACGACGTCGGGCACGAGTTGCGCACGCCGATCACGATCATGCAGGGCCACCTCGAACTGCAGGACTCGGCTGACCGCGCCGATGTCGACGCCGTCCGGGGAGTCGCGCTCGACGAACTCGGACGCATGCGTTTCCTCGTCGACGACCTCGTAACTCTCGCCGGGAGTTCGCGCCCTGACTTCGTCCGCGTGGAGCGGTCCGACATCGGCCGCCTGACGGACGAGGTCCTCGACAAAACCCGCGGCCTTGGGTCCCGTACCTGGCTGGTCGACTCGCGCGCCGAGGGGGTCTTCCGGATCGATGAGCGCCGCATCACGCAGGCGTGGCTGCAGCTCGCCGCGAACGCGGTGAAATTCTCGGGCGAAGGCTCAATCGTGGCGCTGGGCTCCCGGCTCGAGCCCGAGGGTCTCAGCTTGTGGGTGCGGGACGAGGGCATCGGGATACCGCAGGCCGACCGGAAGCGGATCTTCGACCGTTTCACCCGCGGGGCGAACAGCAACCGCGCGGAAGGCTCAGGGCTCGGACTCACCATCGTCGACGCGATCGTGCACGCCCACGGCGGCATCGTGGAACTGGACTCGGCGCCGGGCAGGGGCTCGACATTCACGATGAGCATTCCCCATGCGACACAACAGCCGAACGAGGACCCATGAGCCAGATCCTGATCATCGAGGACGAGGACCGCATCAGTTCCTTCATCGCCAAGGGCCTTCGATCCGCCGGCTATGCTCCGACGGTGGCCACCAGGGGCAGGGACGGCTACCACCTGGGGCAGACCGGAGACTTCGAGCTCATCATCCTTGATCTCGGCCTCCCTGATCAGGACGGCTTCACCGTCCTGCGCAGGCTTCGGGAGTCGAAGAACGACACACCCATCATCATCCTTTCGGCGCGCACGTCAGTGGACGACACCGTCGCCGGACTGGAAGGCGGCGCCGACGACTACATGGCCAAGCCGTTCCGGTTCGAGGAACTGCTGGCCAGGGTGCGCCTTCGGCTGCGCCAGGACAACGGCGCAGGAAACGCCGCTGTCCTCTCGCACCGCGACCTGCAGTTGGATCTCCGCACACGCCGTGCCCTCGTGGACGGCCGGGAGATCGACCTTTCCGCCCGCGAATTCGCGCTCGCCGAAGCTTTCCTCCGTAATCCCGGACAGGTGCTGAGCAGGGAACAACTCCTGTCCAGGGTGTGGGGGTATGACTTCGACCCCGGGTCGAACGTGGTGGATGTGTACGTTCGGTACCTGCGCAACAAACTCGGAGCTGAACGCTTCGCGACGGTTCGGGGCATGGGCTACCGGCTGGTTTCCGACGCCTAGTGCCGTAGCCGGCGTGCGTTTGCGGCAAGTGCCGCCGCCGCGTCGAGGCGTCCACGAGCATCCTCGGCCCACCCCGGCGCCTCGCCCCCCTCGGCG
>NZ_KI914885.1:70163-71679 GCF_000520555.1 Arthrobacter sp. Br18
GGGAGCCCGGCCCGCCGTTTCGCTCCCGCGACGAGCGTCAGCGCAACGCCGGCAGCCCGGGCATACAGGGCGGCAGGCTCCACATATCTCCCGAAAATTCCGGCGAAGCGCTCCAGCGCAGCCGGAATATGCACGTACTCCCGATGGACAGCAGGGAGAACCGCGAGGTGCCCGAGGAAGCAGCCGAGATCGTCGACAAGGTGGCCCGGACCCAGCGCGTCGATGTCGAGTAGTCCCGAGACCCGCCCGCCCGTGATCAGCAGGTTGGCCTCGTAGAAATCACCGTGGGAGGGCACCACCGGTCCGGCGTCGGTGCTCCGGACGAGGTCGTCGATGGTTGCCGAGAGGGCATGAATGCGTTGGGCGGACGCGGGCAACACTGCTGCTGCACTTCGGCCGTAGGTGCGCACCCTTTCGCTCCACGGTGGGTGCCGCGGCAGACCCAGGACGGCCGCGGGCAGGCCCTGGACCAGGCCTACGAGGGCGTGCGGATCCACGCCCGCCGCACCGTCCTTCAGCAGCAGCCCGGCGAGCGGCCGCCCGGCCGCCTGGTGCATCGACACTACGTCCTCCCCCGGTACGGCGGTGGCCTCGGGGACGGGAATGCCTGCATCCCGGAGCAGTCGGTGTCTACCCAGCAACTCCTCACCCTGGCCACGGCGCAGCACCTTGAGGTAGCGCCGCTCGCCACCGAGCTCAGCAATGATGACCGCACGACGCAGGGGCCGGTAGCCCGCTGTCCTGAGGCTTGCCGGACCACGGAGCATTCCAGCGCCGTCCGCCGGGGCGAACAGTGCGGACACCGCACCCGGATCCGTTGCCCACACCAGACCGGGCAGGAGCGGGTCCCGGGGGTGGGCCCACACTGAGAACGTCTGCTGCCGGGCGCCCCGGAGCGAGACGATTCCCTCTGCCTCCGACGGTAGCACCGCCGTCGTGACGCAGAGAAAGCTCGGAGCAGGGGCCGCGGCCTCCCTGCCGGCTCCTGCCGCCACGGAGTACACGCCGGTTACTCCCGCGCCGGGACGGGAATGGATCTGCAGGAGGCGCCAGCTGCGCAGGGGATACCCCATGCATCGGAGTGCTGCGGCCAGCAGCGTCCCCGCTGCTCCCGACTCAAGCACCTCGCGATCGTGAAACTCGCTGTCGCTCCGTTCACGGTCGGATGGGTTCCTAGGTGGCCGTTCCACACCGGGCGGCGGGTGTCAGGCCCTGCGCCGCTGGAGGATGTCGTCGAGGTTGATGGTCCGCGCTGCGGTGGCGCCTGCCGGTTCTCCGGACCTGACGGAGGGCCTGCCAGGCGCCAGCGCGGCTGCACTGTCCTTGAAGGAGGTCCTTCCGCTCGCTTTCGGGGCATCCGGCAGGTCGAGTGGCGCGGGAGCGGACCGCTCTGCCTTGGCCGCATCGACGTAGGTGGGGCGGGGAACGTCAACCGGCTGCCAGCTGGAACTCCCTACGGCGCGGCGGAGGCCACTGCCGTTCTGTGTCGGGTCCTCCTCCAGCCGGTCACCCGACC
>NZ_KI914885.1:71779-73419 GCF_000520555.1 Arthrobacter sp. Br18
CGGTGTCCGGCGGCCCGACGGGGAGGCCAGCGGAACTGCTCTCCCCGGAACCGGTGTGCCCGGGCCCGATTTGTTCGGCACCGGCTGCAGCCTCGCGTACGGGAGCCTCGGCCGCAACCGGTGACGGCTGCTCGGCATCGAAGAGCGCGGTCTCACGCTTGAGGCCGACACGGGGAGTTTCCCTCGGTGGAGAGGGGATCAGGGTGTCGTGGCCCGCGTGCCTGGAAGGTTCCGGCCACATCGCCTCAGCGAATGCCCGGTTCACGCGTCTGCGGCGGTCCCGTACCGCGAGGGTGCGAAGGAGTGCGATCGCCGATACCGCGAGCACCGCCAGGATCGCAGGCCAACCTGCAGAAACAGTACCGAACGCCGCGAGGGCAAGGGTGAGAACCATGCCCAGCACACCGAGGATTGCGGTGACCGCCAGGGCGGCCCTGCCGTAGCGGACGTTCAGTGCGGACGGCCGCGGCTCGGCTCGGTGCACTAGGGGAACATCGCCGGTCTGGTCGGTAGCCTGTCTGTCCATCGTGCTCTCCTGGCTGCGCCCTTGGGATGTGTGGTTCCCGGAACGGGAATTTCGGTGGACCTGCTGTGCTTCCCGGCGGCGGGCGGCTGCGGGTTTCCCCGAGGACCTGGCACGCCGCAGGAAGAACGGTGCAACCCAGACCAGCCAGAGACCGACGACAGCAGCCAGTACAACCGAGCTATTCAGAGAGAAGTCCACCTATAGAACGGTAGGAGAACAGCGTGCCGGTCGCGTGCATTGCGCCGGGCGTGTCGTTCTGTGTCGGGTCCTCCTCCAGCCGGTCACCCGACCGATCGGTGTCCGGCGGCCCGACGGGGAGGCCAGCGGAACTGCTCTCCCCGGAACCGGTGTGCCCGGGCCCGATTTGTTCGGCACCGGCTGCAGCCTCGCGTACGGGAGCCTCGGCCGCAACCGGTGACGGCTGCTCGGCATCGAAGAGCGCGGTCTCACGCTTGAGGCCGACACGGGGAGTTTCCCTCGGTGGAGAGGGGATCAGGGTGTCGTGGCCCGCGTGCCTGGAAGGTTCCGGCCACATCGCCTCAGCGAATGCCCGGTTCACGCGTCTGCGGCGGTCCCGTACCGCGAGGGTGCGAAGGAGTGCGATCGCCGATACCGCGAGCACCGCCAGGATCGCAGGCCAACCTGCAGAAACAGTACCGAACGCCGCGAGGGCAAGGGTGAGAACCATGCCCAGCACACCGAGGATTGCGGTGACCGCCAGGGCGGCCCTGCCGTAGCGGACGTTCAGTGCGGACGGCCGCGGCTCGGCTCGGTGCACTAGGGGAACATCGCCGGTCTGGTCGGTAGCCTGTCTGTCCATCGTGCTCTCCTGGCTGCGCCCTTGGGATGTGTGGTTCCCGGAACGGGAATTTCGGTGGACCTGCTGTGCTTCCCGGCGGCGGGCGGCTGCGGGTTTCCCCGAGGACCTGGCACGCCGCAGGAAGAACGGTGCAACCCAGACCAGCCAGAGACCGACGACAGCAGCCAGTACAACCGAGCTATTCAGAGAGAAGTCCACCTATAGAACGGTAGGAGAACAGCGTGCCGGTCGCGTGCATTGCGCCGGGCGTGTCGGCAGGACGTTCGAAGGACAGGGCGGCTCACGACCGGCGGG
>NZ_KI914885.1:73519-90846 GCF_000520555.1 Arthrobacter sp. Br18
CCTGCCGATCCAGCCACGGCTTCACCAGGCCTCCCGGCACGTCCTCGGTGGTCAGGGCGAAGCTGCGGTGGTCGGCCCACCTGCCGGCAATGTGAAGATAACGCGGCCGGAGTCCTTCGTCCCGGAAACCCAGCTTCTCCACCACGCGCAGGCTTGCTGAATTCTCGGGCCGGATGTTGACTTCCATACGGTGCAGGCCCAGGGCCCCGAAGCAATAATCGGTCGCAAGCGCCACAGCGGTCGGAGCGATGCCCCGGCCTGCCTGACGGGAATCGACCCAATACCCGAGAGTTGCCGTTCGGGCGGATCCGTAAATGATCCCGGAGACGGTCAGCTGACCTACCAGCTGCGGCTCGGAGCCCTGCAGTCGCTGCGTGATGACGAAGGGAAGCGCAGATCCGGCCCGGGCCTGCTGTGAGAGGGCCCGGACCATCTCGTGATAGCTGGGCAGGTATCCCCCGGGATCGGGGTTCGAGGCCTCCCAGGGCGCCAGCCACTGCACGTTCTGCTGCCGGACCGCACTCCACTCCCGGCGGTCGCGGTGGCGGACCGGCCGCAGCACGATGTCACCCGCGGCGAGCGTCACCGGCCAGTTCCCTGCCGACCACACCGCGGGCTACTTCGGGATGCCGCGGCTGAATTCCTTGATCCATGCGCAGAGGTCGGGCCCCAGGTCCTCGCGTTCGGAGGCGAGGGTCACCACGGCTTTCAGGTAACTCAACTTGTCCCCGGTGTCGTACCGACGGCCGCGGAACACGACGCCGTACACTCCTGAACCCTCGCCGTCGGCGGCCGCGAGGGTCTGAAGCGCATCCGTCAACTGGATCTCCCCACCCCGTCCCGGACCTGTGGTCTCGAGGACATCGAACACCCGCGGGTGCAGCACATACCGGCCGATGACGGCAAGGTTCGACGGCGCTTCGTCGACGGCCGGCTTCTCGACCAGCTGGTTGACCCGGACGTAGTCCTCGCCCTCGATGGCGGAGATGTCCGCGCACCCGTACGCGCTGATCTGCCCAGGATCGACCTCGATCAGCGCGATCACCGACCCGCCGGTCTTCGCCTGTACCGCGATCATCGTCTCGAGGAGCGGATCGCGTTCGTCGATGAGGTCATCGCCGAGGAGGACTGCGAATGGCTCGTTGCCCACGTGGAGCTTGGACCGCAGCACGGCGTGCCCCAGCCCCTTCGGATCGCCCTGCCGGAGGTAGTGGATGTCCCCGAGTTCGGAGGGCCTGCGGACCGCGGCAAGCTTCTCGAGGTCGCCCTTGGCTTCGAGCGTCTGCTCGATGAAGGGGACGCGGTCGAAATGATCCTCCAGGGCGCGCTTGTTACGCCCGGTGATCATCAGGACGTCGGACAGTCCGGCGTCGACCGCCTCCTGCACCACGTACTGGATGGCAGGTTTATCGACGACGGGGAGCATTTCCTTGGGCATCGCCTTCGTTGCCGGGAGGAAGCGGGTGCCAAGACCTGCCGCTGGAATGACGGCCTTGGTGACTGTGGTTCGCGAGGTCATGGCACCCACACTACATAATGGTGCGGTGATTCCATCGATGACGTACAGAATGGAAAAGTGAGCATCGCCTTGGAGAAATGGGACAGCAAAGCCGCGGCCCGCACAGCGCTCCGTGCCCGTCGCCGGGCACTGTCCGCTTCCGAGCGCGGAACACTGGCCCGGCACCTGGCCGCCACGGTCCTCGAGCATCTCGACGGCACTGCCGCTTCGGGCAAGGTGCTGGTGGCCGGCTACCTTGCCATTCCGCCCGAGCCGCCTGTGGTGGACCTGCTCTTCCTCCTGCATGCAGCAGGCCACCCCATCGTGGTTCCGGTGTGCGAGGCGGAGCGCCGGCTCAGCTGGGTCGACTGGTCCCCTGATGCCCCTGTGGAGAAGTCGCGCTACGGCCCCCTGCTCGAGCCGGTCGGACCGCGGCGTCCGGTGGACGCGCTGCCGGACCTGCGCCTGATCCTCGTTCCCGCCCTGGCGATCGACCGCTGCGGCAACCGGATCGGCCAGGGCGGTGGGTACTATGACCGGATGCTTGCAGGATTGAGTGGGAGCAACCCCCGCGCCGAATTGGCGGGAGTGGTCTACGACCACGAACTGCTCCCCGAGGGCGCATTTCCGGTAGAGCCGTTCGACGTGCCGCTTCCGGCGGTCTTCACGCCGTCACGCCACATCGATTTCCGGCGGCTGGAAGGTGCCGCGCGGGAGGTGTAGACTTGGCACTCGCCCGTGTAGAGTGCTAAACCGGTTCCCGGATCCAGCGGATTCGGGAAGCCCACAGGCCACCCGAAGACCGCCCAGGAGGACCCGTGCCCACATATGCCTACGCCTGCAAGGATTGCATCCATGCCTTCGACATCCAGCAGTCCTTCTCCGACGACTCGCTGACAGTCTGCCCCGAGTGCTCCGGAGCCCTGCGGAAGAAGTTCAACAGCGTCGGCGTGGTCTTCAAGGGATCCGGGTTCTACCGCAACGACTCACGCGACACGAAATCCTCGTCGGACGCAGGGGCCGCTTCCCCCACTTCCGGGTCCATTGACGCGAAGGAAGCGGGCAAGCCTGTGGCTCCCGCATCCCCCGCGGCATCGTCCTCAACTGCATCGGGAAACGGGACACCAAGCGCTTCTCCCGCGGCCGCCGGCCGGACGGGTGCAAAGACTCCGGTTTCCGCCGGGCAGAAAGCCTCCTAGCAGTTCAGCCCGGGGTCCAGTCTGCCTTGTCCACATAGCTGTGATGGAACGCCCCTGAATGCCGGGCGGCCCTAGCGTGGATTCATGCACCCATCCGGAAAACTGGATCGCCGCTCCAGCAGCGCCGTGCCGTTGCGGCGCCTGGTCCTCCTGCACCGGCGTGTGGTCGCTGCACTGCTGCTGTGCGCAGCCGCCGGAGTGGGCGTTGAGGCTCTTCTGCAGAACTCCAATGGCACGACGACGGTCATTGCGGCCGCCATCGACGTTCCGGTGGGTACGGTCCTGACGGCGGCGCATCTCGTGCCGCGGGAGATACCCCCCGACGTGCTTCCCGCCACCGCGTTCCTTGCCGTGGAACCCCTACTCGGCCAACGGTCGGCCACTCCGCTGCGCAAGGGCGACATCGTGACCGATACGGCACTGCTGGGCACGGGGCTCCTCGCGGGAACCCCGCCGGGTACCGTTGCGGTGCCGCTGCGTCCGGCCGACGAATCGACGGTCCAGCTTCTGGCGCCGGGGCAGCTGGTCGATGTCGTGCTCACCACGGGCAACGGATACGACGTCGCCTCGGAGACCCGGGTCCTGGCCAGCGGGGTGCCCGTGCTGTGGCGGTCGGCGCCCGGCACGGACCAGGGCTGGTCCGGCGCCGATCCGCAGGCGGGGCTGGTGGTGGTGGCCGCCCCGCCAGAGGACGCCGCAGCCCTCGCGGGCTCTGCGAGCTCCGGCGAGGTCTACCTGGTCCTTACCGGCGGGGGTTAGAGCCTCTGCACTCCTATCGACGTTCTCGAGCGCACCGCTGACGGTGACGCGCAGCCGCCCGTGAGTGGAGCGGCTACCAGCCGCTCCGACTGTTGACGCCCACCTTCGCGAAGACCGACTTGGGATGGTCCTGCACGGCAGCGGTGAAGAGAGGCTGTCGGCAATGGTGGTGAGGCTAGTCCCAGTGCGGCGGACGCTGCTCCCTCAGCCAGCTGTCCCTGTCCTCGACGCGGTCGCCCCACTGCCGAGCGTCGTCCTCGGCCGCGAGGGCGGGAAGCAGTGCGTCCTGCGGATCGGCGGGAGTCCCCGATCTGCTCGTCCGTGATTGTCCTGACTGTTCGACGGGGGCGAGCCCGAGGACGTCTGCAGCCCGCTGGGCGCAGCCATCCGGATCAGTGAACACCTCGATGGTCCACAGCGGCATGTAGTGCCACCCCAGGCGCTCCATGAACTGCGGCCGCAACCGGCTGCGTTCACGGACCGTTCGGTTCCCGTATCGGGCGGTTCCGTCCGACTCGACCGCGAGGGCAACCCTGTCGGTCTGCTCACCGGACTGGCCGCCCGCACGGGTGTCGGCTACCGGCCTCACTGCGGCGATATCGAGGACCCCGTCGTAATGGTCCCGCACGTCGGCACCCCGACGGTGCAGCCGGTCCACGAGGTCGGCCACCAACGGATCCGCATTCGACGGGCTCGAGCGTGTGGGCCGCGGCTCCGCCGGCTCTCCCAATTCACGCTGCAGAAGCTCGAAAAAGTCCACGGCTCCAGCCGCCAGCCGTGTCGGATCGAGATCGGCCGGCTGGAAGCAGGTGAGGACGTGCAGCCGGCGCCGGGCACGCGTCATGGCCAGGACGAAATGCTGCCGGCCGTTGGGAGCCGAGAGTGGCCCGAAGCCATGAAGCGCCCTGCCGTGCGGAGTGCGGCCGAAGCCCAACGAGAAGATGATGTCATCACGCACGAGGCCTGCGGCCCGCTCGATGGGAACCACCCGGAAGGATTCACGTCCGGGAGCGAAGAAACCGGCGGCCCACGGATAATCCGCTATCTGGAGACGGATCGCCTCGCCCACCCGCGCGGCATGGCGTGAGCTCGCGGTGATGACGGCCAGCGAGGAACCCGGACGGTGCCGGATGTGTTCGAAGACCAGGTCCACTGCACGGTTCACCTCCACCGCCACGCTCTCCACGCCGTCGTCGTCGGACCGTGGCATCCCCGTACCATTCGGCAGGTACTCGACCACCAGCCCACGGTCGAACCCGGTGATTTCGGAAGCCTGCGGCAAACGGGAAAGCTTCCCCTCGTAGAACGATTCGCTGAGGGAATCCCCCAGGCTCCTGTCCACCGCCCGGTAAACCTCCGTAAGTCCGCGGGCCGGCAGGATGCCGCTGAAAGCACCGAGCACGCTGGGCAGCGGCTCGGAGGCAGCCGGCCGGTTCGAGGACTCGATCTCGATACTGAAGCGGCTCGGTACTGCCAGCTGCTCGTCACCGAACACGACCAGCTGCCGGGAACGCGCAACGGAGGGCACGGCACTCTGCAGCGAAACGGACTCGCCGTCCAGCACCAGGACAGCGTCGAATCCCACATCGGCAGGAAGAACCGCCGGAGCAAGCAACGGGCTCACGGTCCACACCGGCAACAGCGATGCCACCAGTGCCGCTGGGAGATTCGCGAGGCTGTCAAGGGTGAGGGAGTCCTCCCGAAGGCGGGTTCGGAGGTGTTCGGCGTCCTCCGGGTGCGCGGCGATGGCAGCCTTCCAGCGCCGTGCCTGGCTCCAGCGCAGCCGGGCCGCTCCTGAGGAGATATGCGCACTGTCGGCCAGCCGGTACTCGGCCTCGAGCTGGCGGAGGCTGTCGCCGTCGGACATGGCCAGGTAGTCGTCCCCGCTGATCATCGCCTCGAGAGCCGATTGCCACCAGGCCAGCTCGAGCTCGGAACCTACTTCAGCGGCGTCCACTTCCCGCTCCGCGAGGTCGTCGAGGAGGTCGCCCAGGCCGCGCTCGCGCATCTCCTTCAGGAGCAAGGTGCGCTCCGGCAGGGTCTGAAGCGTTGCTTTGTCGGCGACGAGTTCGGCGAGGATGCGCTCCAGGTCGTCGAGCCCGCAGGCAGGAAGCTCGGGGCTGGCCTGTGTGCCCCGCAGGATCCCGGTCAGCTCCGAAAGGCGCGACTGCACTGCCCGGTAGGAGCTGTTGATCTCCGCAAGGCCTGTGGGTACCGACGGATGCCGCTCCGTCGTCGCATAGCGCGCCCAGAGGGTGTGCTGCTGCTGTACATCGATGAGGGATGAGTGGAGGTCGGCAATGTGCACGCCGGTCCTTACGTACTCCTTGGCCACCCGACGGAGGCGTGAACGGGTCATCGAACTCATCTCGACGCTGTGTTCACGCCTCCACGCCGAGGGTGCCGTCGCTGAAATGAGGTCGGTCACCGGGCGGTCGAAAATGTCCGGTGTGAACTTGTCGAGACTGGCACGCACCGCCACCAGGAGCTCGAGCTGCTCACCCCATGCCGTGAAGGTCTTCCCGGGCGCGATATGGGAGTAGTCAGCCACCTGCAGCACCCGTGCCCTGAGCTCCGGAATGTCCCTGGCGAGCCCTGCTGAAAGCTCGTAGGCGTGCTCGGTCTCGGTGCGGTTGAACAGCTGCGCGCCATACCAGGGACTCCTGGTGGCTGCCTTGCTGAAGCTGCCGAGCTCCGCTGCGCGGTGCAGCCTGGACGTCAGCTCCACCCGATCGGGAATGCTGTCGAGAACACTGCGCCTCAAGCGGACCGTGGTGGACGGTGCGGGATCGAGGGCGGTCAATCCGGCGAGGGACTGCATCGCCTGGTACGGGGAGCAGGCCCAGCGGCTGCGGATGTTATGCAGGGACTGAACATGCTCGAGGAGCTGGTGCCGGTGCCCCACCACGGTCTGGTGCAGGCTGTCCAGCGACGGCTCCGCGGCCTTTTCGTTACGGACGATGGCGCGGACCACCGCGTCCTTCAACTGCCCGGCGGGCACATTCTCGCCGACCTGGAGAACCAGGGAGCCAAGCCCGAGGGCATCGAGATCCTGCACGAATTCATTGAGCGTTCCGCGGCGCTCGGCCACGACCAGCACGCGCTTGCCCTGCGACGCCAGGAGCGCTGCGGCATTCAGCGCCGTCTGGGTCTGGCCCGTCCCGGGAGGTGTGGAGACCACCAGTGAGGTGCCGGCACCAACCTGATCGAGCACTTCCTGCTGGGCGCTGTCGGCGTCGAGAATGAGCAGTTCATCCCCGGGGGATCGCTCATCGATGGGAGGGAAACCCGCCGCCGCGGTGAACGCAGGTGCCGCGTCGCCGCCGATGCCGCCTTCCTGGACGGCAGCGACCAGTGCGGCAAGGACCGGGTGGCCGGGATGCACCGCAGGGTCGTCGGAGATCGTTGCCAGGTCGGCGAAGGTCGATACCAGGATCCGGTGCTCCACCGACATGCCCCGCACGCCGTCCGCCAGCTGGCGAAGGCGCTCCAGCACGGGATAAGGGTCGAAGCGGGCGGTGCCGTAGGCCAGCCGAGCCAGGGCCTCGGGCTCGACGTCGATCCCCTGGACGGTCCGCAGGTGCCGGACGAGCGCCGGATTTATCCGGGCCTGCTCGACGATCTGCAGTTCGTAGTCGTCCTGGGATGAATGGACTGTGAGCGACACAGCGGTCAGCAACACCGGAGCGTTGAGGGTCTCGGACCTCCCGGCGTCGTCCACGGACCGCCAGGACGCCGTTCCCGCGGCGAGGTGCCCGACGTCGATGCCCCGCTCCGTGCCGAGTTCGAAGATCTTGGCTCGCAGCACGCGGGCAGCGGCCTTTGCGGCGTTGTACTGGACCGGATCCCGAAGCAGCGTCGAAAGCCGGGTGCGCCGACCGGCGAGGAGCTGGGCGAGCCCCGAGGGGTGTGCATGCGTCAGGTCGATGCTCGTGCCGGCCGACGGGCGGAAGTGCAGCAGCGTGTCACCAATTGCCTGCGGACCCAACGAATTCAGCCACGGCAGCAGGAAATCCTCCGCCGAATCCCCACGGTCCTGCTCCGGCACAACTGTCCTCTTCCCTGCATCGTTTGGCACTGATTCTGACCCGAATGGCATAACTTCCAAGCTATCCGATGGGGGCATCGGGGCGTCGGATAGCAACGCGTGATACCTTCCCCGGTTTTCCCCGGTCGGCGGAATGCGCCGACTCAGCGCGAACCGCTCATTCCCACTCGATGGTGCCCGGCGGCTTGCTGGTGACATCGAGGACCACCCGGTTGACGCCGTCCACCTCGTTGGTGATCCGGTTCGAGATCCGGGCGAGGAGGTCGTAGGGCAGCCGTGACCAGTCAGCGGTCATGGCGTCCTCACTGGAGACGGGACGCAGCACGATCGGGTGGCCGTAGGTCCGTCCATCGCCCTGCACCCCCACGCTGCGGACATCGGCAAGGAGCACCACCGGCATCTGCCAGACCTCGGTGTCGAGCCCCGCGGCAGTGAGTTCCGCCCTCGCGATGGCGTCGGCTTTCCGCAGGAGTTCCAGGCGCTCCCGCGTCACGTCGCCCACGATCCGGATGCCAAGCCCCGGACCGGGGAACGGCTGGCGGCCGACGATCTCGGCGGGCAGGCCGAGCTGCGCTCCAACCGCCCGCACCTCGTCCTTGAAGAGGGTGCGCAGCGGCTCGACGAGCTCGAACTGCAGGTCCTCCGGGAGCCCTCCCACGTTGTGGTGGCTCTTGATGTTCGCGGCTCCCTCGCCGCCTCCGGACTCCACGACGTCGGGGTAGAGGGTCCCCTGCACCAGGAACCGGATCTTCTCTCCGTGGGCTTCGGCCTCGGACATGATGGCGCGCTCGGCCTCCTCGAAGGCACGGATGAACTCGCGGCCGATGATCTTCCGCTTGGTCTCCGGATCCGACACGCCGGCGAGCGCGTCGAGGAAGCGTTCCTGCTCGTTGGCAACGTGGAGCTTCACGCCGGTGGCAGCGACGAAGTCCCGCTCCACCTGCTCGGCCTCTCCCTCGCGCAGCAGTCCGTGGTCCACGAAGACGCAGGTGAGCTGATCCCCCACGGCACGCTGCACCAGTGCTGCGGCAACGGCGGAGTCGACGCCGCCCGACAGCCCGCAGATTACCCGGGCGTCGCCGATCTGCTCACGGATGCGCTCGACCTGCTCCTCGAGGATGTCCCGGGTGGTCCAGTTCGGGTGCAGCCGGGCGCCCTTGAAGAGGAAGTTCTCCAGCACCTGCTGGCCGTGCCGGGAGTGCTTCACCTCGGGATGCCACTGCACCCCGTACAGGCCCCTGCCCTCGTGGGCGAACGCCGCCACCGGGGCGCCGGCCGTGCTGGCCAGGACGTCGAACCCGTCGGGGGCCGCCTGGACACTGTCGCCGTGGCTCATCCACGCGTTCTGGTGCTCGGGTGTGCCCTCGAGGATGGAGCGGGCCGCCCCGGAGGAGGAGACGTCGGTGGACCCGTACTCGCGCAAGCCGGTCTTCGCCACGGTGCCGCCGAGAGCGGCGGCCATCGCCTGGAATCCGTAGCAGATGCCAAGGACCGGCACGCCGGCATCGAAGAGTCCGGGTTCCACGCGCGGGGCGCCGTCGGCGTACACGCTCGACGGGCCGCCGGACAGGATGATCGCCACGGGGTTCTTCGCGAGGATCTGTTCGGTGCTCAGGGTATGGGGCACGATCTCGGAGTAGACGTCGGCCTCACGCACCCGCCGCGCAATGAGCTGGGCATACTGGGCACCGTAGTCGACGACAAGGACCGGGCGGTGTTCAGGGGCAGGCTCGGGGGTAGTCACCCATCAACAATAGTCGGGATGGGGGGCGCGCCGCACCTCGCGGAGCCTTCAGCTCAGTACCGCGCGGCGGCTTCCGGGTGGGCGGCGAGGTCGGCCTCTGCCTGCCGGTGGATCCGCTTCTCAACGACGAAGGAGAGCAGTGGAACCACCCCGCCCAGCGCAATGAGCACGAACCGGCTGAACGGCCACCGCAGGAACTGCCACAGCCGGAAATCCGCGATCAGGTACACCACGTAGAGCCAGCCGTGCACGATCAGGACCGCCGTGGAGAGGTTGAACCCTGTGGACAGGTCGGCCTCCGCTTCCGGGAGGAGTTGCAGGGCCGATCCTCCCCCGGCAACTATTTCCGCACCGTAGCCGTACTTCGCGATCATCTCGACGACGACGAGGAGCAGCATGACACCCGTGGCGTACGCGAGCACCCGATAAAAGCCCAGCGCGGACCGGATCTGCGCATGCGTGCCGCCGAAGCGCCGTTTCTTCGGGGTTGTGGTCACGGACTTGCCCGATTGCTGCTGCGCGGCTTTCCCTGCGGTTACGCGGTCATTCACTCTTGATTCCACTTCCTGGTTCCACTTTGCTCGGGTGTCGCTGCGGTCAGGACCGGTTGCTCCGGGCCCGCGTCTCCATTGGTATCGTTCGCCGTAGCTGCATCAGTAAGGTTCGCCGCGTCTGCCGCGTCTGCCTCGTCCACATCGGTATCGTTCGCCGCGTCTGCTGCGTCTGCAGCGTCCTCGAGGCTCCTGCGGTGATCGTCCGCCACCAGGCGCCACCAGAGGAAGAAGGCGAAACCGGCGAACACGAACCATTCGACGGCGTAGAAGATGTTCAGCCAGTTGAGGGGCGTGTCCTGCGGCTGAGGGCCGACGACGACGGTTTCGAGCGGAGCCTGAACGGGCACGACGGCGCCGCCCTGGGTGATTTCGCTGGACGCCACGAACGCGGAGTAGGACGGCCGGTCCCAGATGTTGGTGAGTTCCGCCGTCGCAAGGGTGGGCACCTGGTTCTCAACGGTGCGCTGGGCCACGGGGCCTTCACCCGGAAGGAGCCTGCCCTCGACCCGCGCCGGTCCCTCGGGGGCCTCCACGCCGTCCGCGGCATCCGCTGTCGGGACCCAGCCGAGCACCACCGGGATGACGGCGGCAGTGTCCGCTGCGCCCGCGGGGTCATCGACCGCCGGACCATCAACCGCTGGATCATCGACCGCGGGGTCGGTGGCCGCGGGGGCGCCGTCTACCTCGAAGGCACGCACCACCCACAGTCCCGTGTCCCCCTCACGCACCCGGTCCTGAATCAGGATCTGTGTGTCCGGCACGAATTCCCCGTCGAATGACACGATCTGGTCGGCTGTTGCAGCCCCCAGCGGCACTCCGGGCGAGAAGACCTCGGTCAGCGGCCGGACGGACTCGGTAGCGGCGGGAGCAGGCGGGCCGTCATTGCGTGACGATGACAACTGCCATTCGCTCAGCAGCACGAAGACCGAGGCAATCGCCATCGCGAGGATCAACAAAAGGATCCAGCGGGGCTTGAGGGCGGTCTTCAACACTCCTTAAAGATACTTCGTGCGCATGTAGAACAACGAATGGTTCAGCCGTCAGCAGCTGCCACAAGTGATTGGGAAACCTCTATCGCTCATGCGCGAAGGCGTCTAGGATTGGCTCTCGTGCGCGTCTTCCCCTACCCCGACTCCGGTCCCCCCGACACCGCTTCGCCCACCCGGTACCTCGTGTGGCTTGCCTCGAAGCAGAAGGCAACCCTGTGCGCCGGGATTTGCCTGGGTTCCATCTGGATGGCGGCGCAGGCCGCCATGCCCTTCCTCCTCGGCCGCGCCATCGATGAGGGAGTCCTCGCCGGGGACATGTCCGCACTTCTCTCGTGGGTCCTCTGGCTGCTCGTGCTCATGGTGGTCCAGGCCGCGGCGGATACCGGGAGTCACCGGGCAGCAGTGAGCAGCTGGATGCAGTCGGCTTTCCGATCCGCCCAGCTGGTCGGCCACAAGATCACGCGGACCGGTGAGGCACTGCCGGCTTCCATCGCGACGGGCGAAGTGGTGTCGACCGCCGCATCCGATGTCTTCCGGCTGGGCGAATTCTACGAAGTCCTGTCGCGCCTTGCAGGAGCGGTCGCGGCCTGGCTGGTCGTCACCGTCCTGATCTGGCAGACCTCGGACGTGCTGGCTCTCCTGGTGCTCGTCGGAGTGCCGATCTGCTGCGCACTGCTGCTGTTCGTGGTGAAGCCGATGCAGGTGAGGCAGCGCGAGCAGCGCGAGGCAGCGGGCCGGATGACGGCGGTGGGCGCCGACACCGTGGCCGGCCTGCGGGTCCTTCGCGGAATCGGCGGCGAATCCATCTTTGTCAACCGCTACCGCGGGAAGTCGGCCGCAACCCGCGATGCAGGAATCCGGGTAGCGCGCTCACTGGCGGATCTTGAAGCATCCCAGGTGTTCATTGCCGGCACCTTCAGCGTGATTTTCACCTGGGTCGGGGCAAACCTCGCCATCGAGGGTGCCATCAGTCCCGGCGAACTGGTGGCGCTCTACGGCTTTTCGATTTTCCTCGTCACCCCGATCCGGGCGGCCGCTGATTCCGTGGCCCGGTTCATCCGGGCCCATGTGGGAGCCCGGAAGATCATCGCGGTGCTCCGGGTGGAGCCGAACGTGTCGAACGAAGGCTCTACGCTGGTTGCGCCGCCGTCGGGCTCCATCCTCGTCGACGTGAGTACCGGCCTGACCATCCGGCCGGGGCTCATCACGGCACTGGTGTCAGCGGATTCCGGAGCATCGGCCGAGGTGGCAAGCCGCCTCGGCCGCTTCGAGGACCGGGTCCTGGAGGAAGCGGAAGTGCGGTGGGGTACGGCCGACCTGCGGCACGTGGCCATTCCCGAGATCCGCAGCAGGATCGTGGTCAGCGAGGCCAGCCCGCAGTTGTTCACCGGTTCGTTGCGCTCCCAGCTCGATCCGCACGGAACCCACGACGACGCCGCAGTGCTCGGTGCCCTCGACGCCGCAAGTGCGCTCGACATCCTCGACGGGATCGATGACGGCCTGGACTCTGAAGTCACCGAACGCGGCCGCGGCTTCTCGGGTGGCCAGCGCCAGCGCCTGATCCTCGCCCGGGCGTTCCTGACCGACGCGGAAACGCTCGTCCTCGTCGAACCCACAAGTGCCGTGGACGCCCACACCGAGGCTCGCATTGCTGCGCGCCTCCAGCACATTCGGGGGCGTCGTGATCGAACGACCGTCGTCGTCACCGCCAGCCCCCTCCTGCTCGGGGTGATGGACACCGTGGTGTTCCTCGACGCTGGCCGGGTCCGGGCCGAGGGCACGCATTCGGAACTGATGGCGAACAACAGGGCATACCGGGATGTGGTGATCCGAAGTGAGTGAGTCAGCAACGGAGACAGGAACAGAACCGGGGACGGAGACAGGGTCAGGAACGGCGACCGGGACGGCGACAACCGCCGATGGCAGGGCCACGCCGGCCCAGGGCAAGTTGCCGGTCGCCTCGCCGGCGACGGTGCGCGCTGAAGCCCGGCGCCTCATCCGACGGCACCGCAGGGCCCTGACGGGCGTGATCGCGCTGTACGTCGGCTCTGCGGTGGCGGGACTGGCCGGACCGCTGCTGCTCGGCGCGCTGGTGGACGCCGTCACGGACGGCACCACCGGCGATTATGTCGCCGCGGTGTCCCTGTCCATGCTGGGCTTCCTCACGGTGCAGTCGGTGCTGCGGCGCTTCGCCGTGCGCTCCGGCATGGTCTTCGGCGAGCGGGTGTTCGCAGAGCTCCGCGAGGACTTCCTGGAGCAGGTCACCGCGCTGCCGCTGTCCACCGTGGAGAAGGCCGGGACCGGTGACCTGGTGGCCCGCACCACCAATGACATCGATGCGGTCTCGCACACCGTGCGCTTCGGCGTGCCGCAGGTGGTGGTTTCGGCGGTCACCATCGTCCTGACCGTGGGCATCGCGATCCTCACGTCTCCGGTGCTGTCGGTGGCCCTGCTAATCGGGGTCCCGCTGCTGTATCCGGTGACCCGCTGGTACCTCAGGCGCAGCTCGGCGGGCTACCAGCGGGAACGGGCGTCGTATGCCGTGGTCAACGGCACGATCACCGAGACCGTCGAGGGCGCGCGCACCGTGGACGCCCTTCGCCTCGGAGGGATCCGACGGCAGAGCATGAATGACGCGCTGAAGGTCAGCTACGGTGTGGAGCGCTACACCCTGTGGCTGCGCTCAGTGCTGTTCCCCGCGGCCGACCTGGCGTTCTGGCTTCCCGTCGCGGCGGTCCTCCTGTGGGGCGGGTGGCTCACCGCAAACGATGTCGTCACCCCCGGGGCGGTAGCCGCCGTCGCACTCTTCGCCGTCCGGCTGATCGACCCCGTGGACCTGCTGATCATGTGGACCGATGAGATCCAGGTGGGGGCGGCGTCACTCGCGCGCATCATCGGTGTGAAGGACGTGCCTCCGGACCGCGAAGCGACGGACGCCGTGCCGGACAATGAGGACATCCTCGTCTCGTCGGTGACCTACGCCTATCGGCCGGGCCACGACGTCCTGCACGGCATCGACCTCTCGCTGAAGCGTGGTGAGCGCCTCGCCGTGGTGGGACCGTCGGGAGCCGGAAAGTCGACACTGGGCCGGCTGATCGCCGGCATCCATCCCCCCACCACCGGCTCCGTCACGGTAGGAGGTGTCCCGCTCGTCGACCTGCCCCTGGATCAGCTCCGCCGGGAGGTTGCCCTCGTGACACAGGAACACCACGTCTTCGTGGGTTCGCTGGCCGACAACGTGCGCCTCGGCCGCGCGTCCGCCACCGCCGGCGAACTGGCCGAGGCACTGGACGACGTCGGCGCGCTCGCCTGGGCGCTGGCCCTCCCCGAGGGCCTGGAGACCGAAGTGGGATCGGGGGCCCTGGAGCTCACTCCGGCGCAGGCCCAGGAGCTCGCGCTCGCCCGCCTGGTGCTGGCCGATCCGCACACGCTCGTCCTCGACGAGGCCACCTCGCTGATCGACCCCCAGGCGGCCCGCGACCTCGAGCGCTCGTTGAGCGCCGTGCTCGAGGGCCGCACCGTGATCGCCATCGCACACCGGCTGCATACCGCGCACGACGCCGACCGCGTGGCCGTGGTGGAGGACGGCCACATCATCGAGCTCGGCTCCCACGACGAGCTGATCGCGCTCGACGGCGCCTACGCGTCGCTGTGGCGTTCCTGGCGGACCGAGTAGCGGCAGGGCTGCATCCGGGCGGACCAGGTGGCCGCAGGGGTCTGTCAGCCGGATCGTCAGTGGTTGTGGAACACGAGCGAGGAGTTGATCAGCTCGGCGATCACTTCGGCGTCGTGCGCCCTCCTCAGCGACTCGCGGAAGTTCTCCTTGAACAGGCTCCGCGCGATGGTCGCGAGGACCTCGAGGTGCTCGGAGAACGACTGGGCAGGCGTCGCCATGAGCAGGACGAGGGTGGCGGGTCCATCCACGGCGCCGAAATCCAGGCTGTGGCCGAATTTCGTGACGCCCACGGCGATCGAGGTCCGGTTGACATATTCACTGCGGGCGTGGGGCAGACCCACGCCTCCGGGCAGGCCGGTGGCCATCTGGTGTTCGCGGGAGCTTACCTGGTCGAGGAAGGCGGCCAGATCCGAGATCCGGCCGCCGGCGTGCATGCGGGCAGCCAGCTGCGCTGAGGCATCCTGTCGGCTCGCCGCCACCATCTCGAGGATCACCATGTCGGGAGTGGTCAGTTCGGCGTCGTGCAGGTCGAGGGGAAGCACACTCACGTTCGGCCTTCCTGTCCAGCAGGGTGTCCTGGACGATTCGGGAGTTTCCTATCTGAGCGGGACAATATCCGCCACTCCAAGGCGCGCACTGTCCGCCGATTCGTCGTCGGGCTGTTCCTGGCTCAGGCGTTCAGCTTCGACGCGCGCCACGTAGTGCTTCACCTCGCGGTCCACCTGCTCGTCGCTCCAGGCCAGGATCGGCCCCATCAGGTCGGCGACGACGGGCGCGGCCGACACGCCGCGGTCCCAGGCCTCGATGGAGATGCGGGTCCGTCGCGTGAGGACATCGTCGATGTGCCGGGCGCCCTCGTGCGTGACGGCGAAGACCACCTCGGCACCCAGATAATCGTCGGCGCCGGGCAAGGGCTCGCCCAGCGTGCGGTCCTCCTTGATGAGGGACAGCACCTCGGCGGCCTGCGTTCCATAGCGCTGCAGCAGGTGTTCCACCCGCGCAACATGCACGCCGGCGTCGTCGGCCATATTGCCACGGGCATTCCACGCCGCCTTGTAGCCATCGGCGCCGAGCAGCGGAACCGATTCGGTGACGCTCTCGGGGACCCGCTCGTCGAGTGCCCGCGTCGCCTCGTCGACGGCGTCCTTGGCCATGACCCGGTAGGTGGTCCACTTTCCGCCGGCAACCACCACGAGCCCGGGGACGGGGTGGGCGACGACGTGTTCCCGCGAGAGCTTCGCGGTCGAGTCGTTCTCGCCGGCGAGGAGCGGCCGGAGGCCCGCGTAGACACCCTCGACGTCCTCACGGGTCAGTGGCCGTTTCAGGACACGGTTCACGTGTTCGAGCACGTAGTCGATGTCCTTCGAGGTGGCGGCCGGGTGGGCCTTGTCGAGGTGCCAGTCGGTGTCGGTGGTGCCGATGATCCAGTGGCGGCCCCAGGGGATCACGAACAGCACGGACTTCTCGGTGCGAAGGATCAGGCCCACGGTCGACTGGAACCGGTCACGCGGCACCACGAGGTGGATTCCCTTCGATGCCCGGACCTTCATCTGGCCGCGGTCGGTGACCATGGCCTGCGTCTCGTCGGTCCAGACGCCGGTGGCATTGACCACCTGCTTCGCGCGGATGCTGAATTCCTCGCCGGTTTCGTGGTCCTTGACCCGGGCGCCGACCACCCGCTCCCCCTCGCGCAGGAAGTCCACCACGCTCACCCGGTTGGCGGCCTTCGCCCCGTAGTGCGAGGCGGTACGCACCATGTTGACGACGTACCGCGCGTCGTCGACCTGGGCGTCGTAGTAGCGGATGGAGCCCACCATGGCGTCGTCCTTGAGGCTCGGTGCCGCACGGAGGGTTCCCTTCCGGCTGAGGTGCTTGTGGAACGGCACGCCCCTGGAGTTGCCGCCGGACATGCTCATGGCGTCGTACAGGGCGATGCCGGCACCCACGTAGGGGCGCTCGACGAACCGCTTGGTCAGGGGGTAGAGGAACGGCACGGGCCGCACCAGGTGCGGAGCGATCCGCTGGATCAGGAGCCCGCGCTCCTTGAGCGCTTCCTGGACCAGGGCGAAGTCGAGCATCTCCAGGTAGCGCAGGCCACCGTGGATGAGCTTCGACGAGCGCGACGACGTTCCCGAGGACCAATCGCGCGCCTCGACGATTCCGGTGGTCAGGCCACGGGTCGCGGCGTCGAGCGCCGAACCGACTCCCACCACCCCGCCCCCGACGATCAGGATGTCCAGTTCCCGGCCCGGCCCGCTCGTGGCTTTCAGCGCGGCGATTGCTTCTTCGCGGTTCTGTGGACTGAGTGCACCAGATGCCATGGTCGTGACCCTTCGTTGGGGTGGATCCTGCCGTCCTGCCTCATCCAACTCTAGGCCAATCACGCGCTTGCGTCAGTCGTTGGAGACATAGGGTGAGAGCACTACCTCGACCCGCTGGAACTCCTTGAGGTCCGAGTATCCGGTGGTCGCCATCGCGCGGCGCAGCGCGCCGATCACATTGGAGGTTCCGTCCGTGTGGTGGGACGGGCCCCACAGCACTTCCTTGAGGGGACCGACGGTGCCGATCCTCACCCGGTCGCCGCGGGGAAGTTCCGCGTGGTGCGCTTCCTGCCCCCAGTGCCAGCCCTTTCCGGGCGCCTCCTCGGCGCGGGCAAGCGCGGAGCCGAGCATGACGGCGTCAGCGCCCATGGCGATCGCCTTGACGATATCGCCGCTGGCACCCATGCCTCCGTCGGCGATGACGTGCACGTAGCGGCCGCCGGATTCGTCCATGTAGTCGCGGCGCGCGGCGGCGACGTCGGAGATGGCCGAGGCGAGGGGCGAGTGGATGCCGAGCGCGCGGCGGGTCGTCGTCGTCG
>NZ_KI914885.1:90946-99551 GCF_000520555.1 Arthrobacter sp. Br18
GCCCCTCCACCGAACCCCACGAGGACGCCTGCCGCACCGGTGCGCATGAGGTGGAGTGCAGGGGTGTAGCCCGCGGCGCCGCCGACGATCACCGGGACGTCGAGTTCGTAGATGAACTTCTTGAGGTCGAGGGGTTCCTCGTTCTTCGAGACGTGCTCGGCGGACACGGTGGTTCCGCGGATGACGAAGATGTCGACGCCGGCGGCCAGGACCGTCTTGTAGAACTGCTGGGTTCGCTGGGGGGTCAGGGAACCCGCCACCGTCACGCCCGCTTCGCGGATCTCGGCGAGGCGGCTGGTGATCAGCTCGGCCTGGATGGGCGCGTCGTAGATCTCCTGCATGCGCTTCGTTGCGGCCGGGCTGAAGTTCCCGTCGCTCAGGCCGGCGATCTCGTCGAGCGCCGCCTGCGGATCCTCGTACCGCGTCCACAGTCCCTCGAGGTTGAGTACTCCCAGCCCGCCGAGCCTGCCCATGGCGATCACGGTGGCAGGCGACATCGCTGAGTCCATCGGAGCGGCGACCACCGGCATCTCGAACTGGTACGCGTCGATCTGCCAGCTCACCGATACGTCGAGCGGGTCGCGGGTACGCCGCGACGGCACCACCGCCACGTCGTCCAGGGAGTACGCCCTGCGTCCACGCTTGCCTCGGCCGATCTCAATCTCGTAGGTCACTGCTCTAGGTTATCCCAGCAGTTATCCAGCAGTTTTCCCGGGCGCGGTTCGGGCGTCCACCTGGGGCGGGGTGGGGTCCAGGGAGGCTCAACGGAGCTGATCCCCCGTCAGTTGGCTCTCGAACATCCTGAAGTACCTGCCCCGAAGCGCCACGAGCTCGCGGTGGGTGCCCGCTTCCACGATGCGGCCGTCCTCAAGCATGTAGACGACGTCGGCCTTCTCGATGGTGGCGAGGCGGTGGCTGATGGCCACGATGGTACGCGACCGGTCGGCGAAGAGGCGCGTGAAGATCCGGTGCTCGGCGAGGGCATCGATGGCCGACGTCGGCTCATCCAGCACCACGAAGGGTGCGTTCCGGTAGAAATTGCGGGCCATGGCGAGGCGCTGCCACTGCCCGCCCGACAGTCCGCTGCCCTTGCGCCCACGAGGGTCCTCCATCCAGTTGCTGACGTAGTTCTCGAAACCGTTCGGCATTCCCTGGATGAAGTCGGTCGCCTCGGCGTCGTCAGCTGCACGTCGGATCCGGTCCTCGTCGCGCGGCTGGTCCACGTCACCGAAGTAGATGTTGTTGGAAGCGGTGGCGAACTCGTACTTGAGGAAATCCTGGGACATCACCGCGAGGTGCCGGTGCCACGGCGCCGTCCCGAGGCTGCGGAGGTCCTGCCCGTCGAGCAGTACCTGTCCTGAACCCGGCTCGTAGAGCCCTGCCAGGACCCGGATCAGGGTCGACTTCCCTGCCCCGTTCTCCCCTACGACGGCGATGTGGCTTCCGCGCCCGATACTCAGCGAAATGCCCTTCAGCACCTCGGCGTTACCGCCCGCATAGGTGAAGTGGATGTCCCGCAGCTCCACGGACGACGGGGCCGCGGACAACTTCCGCGCGGGCGAGGTGGCCACCGGGAACCCCATGAACTGCTCGTAGTCCTTGAGGTTCGCGAGGTCCTCGTCGATGGAGCTCAGCGACGTCACCAGTGACTTCGCGGTATTCAGCGCCCGGCTGACGATCTGCTGGACATAGAGGAACTGGCCCACCGGCTGCGCCCTCGCGATGATCTGGCCCACCACCCAGAGCAGGGCGATCACTTCCGCCCCGTACTGCAGGGCATCCGCGAGCAGCTGCTTCGGGATGTAGCGCCGCTGGAAGTCGAGCCGCCGCTTCTCGTCGGCGTCGCGGAGCCTGGACCGCAGGTCCATCAGATACCCCACTATGCCGTACAGGCGCATCTCGGCGATGTGCTGGGGACGCATGAGGTTGGTTTCGATCATGCGCCGCTGCCTGCGGGAATCCACCTGGGTGTTCCAGTGCGCCATCTGCTCCCGCGACAGCCGGAACTGCAGGTAGACGCTGGGAATGATCGCCACCAGAACGATCAGTGCCACCCACCAGCTGACCAGCAGGAGTGCCCCGATCGCGAGCACCACCGATACCAGCTGTGTGAAGATCGCGGCGATCCTGTCGAGGACCCGGGCGTAGGAGTCGGAGAACCGCTTCGCGCGGTCGTACAGGTCGACCGTTTCCTTGTCGTCGTAGCGCCAGAATTCGAGGGCCAGGAACCGCTCGTACATCTGGTCGCCCGCCACAGCGCCCACTCGGAAGCTCAGCACCTGCTGGATGTAGCGGTCAACGCTCGTGAACCCGCCCCAGAGCAGGCCGAGCGCCGCAGTGATGAAAACGTAGGTGACGGCCCGGCGCCCCGCGTCGGAATCTCCGGCGTACGCCTCCGCGAGCGCCGTCGTCGTGAGCGCCGCGAAATAGGTGGTGACCAGCGGCAGGACGGCCGAGATGAGCGATCCCAGGACCTTCATGACGACGGCGCCGGGCGAGGCCCTGGCACTGACCTTGAGGACCTGGCCCACGGCCCGTGCATAGGGCCGCAGCGCGATGCGCCGCCGCGGGGCCGGCGAGGCTCCTCCGCCCGTCACCGGGACGACGCTCCGCCGGACCGTCCGGGACGTCCGCGGCCGGCAGGCATGCTGCTACTTGGAGCCGTAGTTGGGGGCCTCGACCGTCATCTGGATGTCGTGCGGGTGTGATTCCTTCAGACCGGCGGAGGTGATGCGGACGAACTTACCCTGGGCCTTGAGCTCCGGGATGGTGCGCGCGCCGGTGTAGAACATGGTCTGGCGGAGCCCGCCCACCAGCTGGTGCGCCACGGAGGCGAGCGGCCCGCGGTAGGCGACGCGGCCCTCGATACCCTCGGGGATGAGCTTGTCATCGCCGCTCACATCGCCCTGGGAATAGCGGTCCTTCGAGTAGGACGTGTTCTTGCCGCGGGTCTGCATGGCCCCGAGCGATCCCATGCCGCGGTACGTCTTGTACTGCTTGCCGTTGACGAAGACCAGCTCGCCGGGCGCCTCCGCCGAACCGGCGAGAAGTGAGCCGAGCATCACGGTGTCGGCGCCGGCCACGAGGGCCTTGCCGATGTCGCCCGAATACTGCAGGCCGCCGTCGGCGATGACGGGAACGCCGGCGGGGATGGCCGCTTTCGCTGATTCGTAGATGGCGGTGATCTGCGGCACGCCCACGCCGGCGACGACGCGCGTGGTGCAGATGGAGCCGGGCCCGACGCCCACCTTGATGCCGTCGGCGCCGGCGTCGATCAGGGCCTGCGCCCCCTCGCGGGTGGCCGCCTGGCCACCGATGATGTCCACCTGCGCCAGGGCCCTGTCCGCCTTGAGCTTCGTGATCATCTCGAGGACGCCCGCACTGTGCCCGTTGGCGGTGTCGACGAACAGGGCGTCCACGCCGGCGTCGACGAGGGCCATGGCCCGGTCCCAGCCGTCGCCGAAGAAGCCGATGGCCGCGCCCACCCGGAGGCGGCCGTCGTCGTCCTTGGTGGACAGCGGGTACTGCTCGGCCTTGGTGAAGTCCTTGACCGTGATGAGGCCGCGGAGCACTCCGTCGCCGTCGACGAGCGGCAGTTTCTCGATCTTGTTCACGGCCAGGAGGTTGATGGCGTCGTCGCCGCTGATTCCCACCCGGCCGGTGATGAGCGGCATCTTCGTCATCACCTCGTGCACCAGCCGGTGCGGGAAGTCCCTTTCGAGGACGAAGCGGGTGTCACGGTTGGTCACGATCCCCAGCAGGCGCCCCTGATCGTCGACCACGGGAAGCCCCGAGACGCGGTAGCGACCGCACAGTTCGTCGAGTTCCGCCAGGGTGGCGCCGGGCCCGATGGTTAGCGGGTTGGTGATCATGCCCGATTCGCTGCGCTTGACGCGGTCCACCTGCTCGGCCTGGTCCTCGATGGACAGGTTGCGGTGGATGACGCCGAGCCCGCCCTGGCGCGCCATCGCGATGGCCATGCGTGCCTCGGTGACCGTGTCCATCGCGGAGGACAGCAGCGGGGTCCGGACAGTGATGCGCTTGGAGATGCGCGACGACGTGTCCGCCTCAGAGGGAATGACGTCGGTGTAGCCGGGCAGCAGCAGGACGTCGTCGTAGGTGAGACCGACGAATCCGAAGGGGTCGTGGGCTTCGTTCTGCGCGGACAGCTGGGTCACTGCGTGAGCCTCTTTCGGTGTCGCCTGCGGTGGGGGGCGCCCGCGGACAGCCGGCGGGCAGGTACTCAAGTCTAGAACGGATCAAAGTACCGCCCTATTCCACTGCCGGTGCCGTTGGACACACCCGGAAATGGTCGACAGTATCTACCAGCCGGTCTGCGCCCGGCGTTTCTCCTCGAACGCCGGCACCGTGGTCAGTACATACGTCCTGGTCGATGTACACGCCCACATTGCCGATGACACCCGGGCAGGTGGCATCGGTGCACAGCTGGTCGGTCATGTCCAGCACCCCTACCCACGGCGCGGCCTCAGGCAGAGCGGCCAGCGGGGAAGCGGCGTTCACCGGGGGTTGGAGCGGCCGCTGCAGCGCACATGTCCCTCGTGGTCCCGGCGATCGTCACGCGGGAAATTCCTTCGTTCGGCCTAGGTGCAAACCTCCAGTTCACCCGCCGGCAACTCCCATCAGATGTGCACCCGGCATCCCCGGGTAGGCTCGCGGGCCCGAACAGCGTTATTCTCGATACCAAGACCTTTGGCAGTGGCGTACCGCCACAACGTCCCCTCAGCGCAGTGGGACCGCCTCGCATCCCCCGACAAACACCACGAAAGAATCCCTCTCTGTGAATAAAGCACCTGCCACTCTAAAAGCCCCCCGCGACCTTGCCAAGGGCGCGATGCGCATTGTTGCCCTCGGCGGTATCGGCGAGATCGGCAGGAACATGACGGTCTTCGAGTTCGACGGCAAACTCCTGATCGTCGACTGCGGTGTCCTCTTCCCCGAGGACCACCACCCCGGCGTGAACGTGATCCTGCCCGACTTCACGGCCATCCGGGATCGGCTCGACGACGTCGTGGCGGTGGTGCTCACGCACGGCCACGAGGACCACATCGGAGCAGTTCCCTACCTGTTGAAGGAACGGGCCGACATTCCGCTGGTGGGCTCGCAACTGACGCTGGCGTTCATCGAGGCCAAGCTCAAGGAACACCGCATCACCCCCAAGACCATCCAGGTCAAGGAGGGCGACCGCCGCACCATGGGCGGATTCGACCTCGAATTCGTTGCGGTCAACCACTCGATCCCGGACAGCCTGGCAGTCGCGATCCGCACCGCTGCCGGCATGGTCCTCCACACCGGCGACTTCAAGATGGACCAGTTCCCGCTTGACCGCCGCATCACCGACCTCGGCGCCTTCGCCCGGCTCGGAGCCGAAGGAGTCGACCTCTTCCTCACCGATTCGACCAACGCCGACGTCCCGGGTTTCACGACCTCCGAGAAGGACCTCGCGCCCGCCATCGACACCGTGTTCCGGACGGCACCGCGCAGGATCATCGTCTCGAGCTTCGCCAGCCACATCCACCGCATCCAGCAGATCATCGACGCCGCGCAGCGCCATCAGCGGAAAGTGGCCTTCGTAGGCCGCTCCATGGTGCGCAACATGACCATCGCCAACGATCTCGGGTATCTGAAGATCCCGCAGGGCATCCTGGTGGACTTCCGGAAGCTGGAGAAAACCGACGACCACAAGGTGGTGCTCATCTGCACCGGGTCCCAGGGCGAGCCGATGGCCGCGCTGTCCAGAATGGCCAACAAGGACCACGCAATCCGTATCCACGAGGGCGACACCGTGCTCCTGGCGAGCTCCCTGATCCCGGGGAACGAGAACGCGATCTACAGCATCATCAACGCCCTGACCGAGATCGGCGCCAACGTGGTGCACAAGGGTAACGCGAAGGTGCACGTGTCAGGACACGCCAGCGCAGGCGAACTGGCCTACTGCTACAACATCGTCAAGCCCCGCAATGTGATGCCGGTGCACGGCGAGTGGCGCCACCTGCGCGCGAATGCCGCCATCGCCGTCAGCACCGGTGTGGACCAGCGCGACGTCGTGATCGCCGAGGACGGCGTGACGGTTGACCTGCACCGGGGCCGCGCCACGATTTCGGGCAAGGTGCCCGCCGGCCTGATCTTCGTGGACGGCGACAGCGTCGGCGGCATCACCGAGGACACGCTGCGCGAACGCCGCCGGCTCGCCGAGGAGGGTTCCGTGACGGTGCTTGCGATCGTCGACGCCGAGACCGGCCAGACCGCGGAGGTTCCGGAGTTCTTTACCAAGGGCTTCTCATGCTCGAGCGAGGACCTCGACAAGGCGGGCGCTGCGGTCGACAAGGCCCTGAAGGATGCGTCGTCGAATCGGCAGGGCGGGCGGTCCCTGAGCCTCGAGACCATCATCGAGCGCGCGACGGCGAACTGGATGCGTCGTTTCTACAACAGGACGCCGGTCATCACGGCCATCGTGGTGGACGCCTGACCACTTCCGGCTTTCAAGCGGTCGTTGCAGCACCGGATTCCGGGAGCCGCAGCGGCCGCTTCGTCGTTCATGGGGCACCCTGCCCTCCCCTGCATCAGAATCGACGCGTTTGAGGAGCCGGATGCCGTGTCGACGTGCGACACGCCGGTTATCAGCGCCGTCGGAAATTGAATGGCGGCAGATCCGGTGCACCAGTCCCGCTCCGCACCGAATCGGTTCACCCGCCGAATGCCACAGGCCCCCGGTTCAACGCGAAATGCCCGGCCAGGTTACCCTGGCCGGGCATTTCGTTGTGCTGATCGTTCAGCCGCCTGGGGTGTTACACCCAGCCGGCCACTGCAGGCTCTGCCCTAGTGGCCGTGTCCGTGGCCGTCGTTGTCGCTTTCCTCGGGCTTCTCGACCACCAGGGTTTCAGTGGTCAGGACGAGTGCCGCGATCGAGGCTGCATTGCGCAGTGCCGAACGGGTGACCTTGACCGGGTCGATGATCCCGGCGTCCACCAGGTTCTCGTACTCGCCGGTCGCGGCGTTGAAACCGCTACCCACCTCGAGATCGGTTACGCGGGCAACCACCACGTAGCCCTCGTGGCCCGCGTTCTCGGCGATCCAGCGCAGGGGCTGGGCGAGCGCGCGGCGTACCAGGCCGACAGCCGTGGCGGCGTCGCCCTCGAGAGCCAGGACGTTGGGGTCGGTGTCGAGCGCCTTGCCGGCGTGAACCAGCGCGGAGCCGCCACCTGCAACGATGCCCTCTTCGAGCGCCGCACGGGTCGAGGAGACAGCATCCTCGATGCGGTGCTTCTTTTCCTTGAGCTCAACCTCGGTGGCTGCGCCGACCTTGATGACTCCCACTCCGCCGGCGAGCTTCGCCAGGCGTTCCTGGAGCTTCTCACGGTCCCAGTCGGAATCGGTGCGCTCAACCTCGGCGCGGATCTGGGCCACGCGGTCGGCGACGTCGGACTCGCTGCCGATGCCGTCCACAATGGTCGTCGTGTCCTTGGTGACCGTGATGCGCCGGGCGGAGCCCAGCACTTCGAGGCCAACCTGATCGAGCTTCAGGCCCAGGTCAGGAGAGACGACCTGCGCGCCCGTGAGGGTCGCGATGTCCTGCAGCATGGCCTTGCGGCGGTCGCCGAAGCCGGGTGCCTTGACCGCGACCACGTTGAGGGTGCCGCGGATCTTGTTCACCACGAGGGTTGAGAGCGCTTCACCGTCAATGTCCTCGGCAATGATGAAGAGGGGCTTGCCCGCCTGCAGCGCCTTCTCGAGCAGCGGCAGGAACTCCTGCAGCGACGAGATCTTGCCGGAGTTGATCAGGATCAGCGCATCTTCGAGCACTGCTTCCTGGCGCTCGGCGTCGGTGACGAAGTACGGCGAGAGGTAGCCCTTGTCGAACTGCATGCCCTCGGTGAGGACCAGCTCGGTCTGGGTCGAGGAGGATTCCTCGATGGTGATGACGCCGTCCTTGCCGACCTGCTTGAACGCCTCCGCGAGGAGGTCGCCCACCTCGGTGCTCTGCGCGGAGATCGAGGCAACGTTGGCGGTCTGCTGCCCGACGACTTCCCGGGCGTTCTCGAGGAGACGCGCGGCTACCGCCTCGACTGCCACCTCGATACCGTGCTTGAGCTCACCGGGAGCAGCACCCGCGGCAACATTCCGCAGGCCCTCCTTGACCAGTGCCTGCGCCAGGACGGTGGCTGTGGTGGTTCCGTCACCGGCTACGTCGTTGGTCTTCGTGGCAACTTCCTTGGCCAGCTGTGCGCCAAGGTTCTCGTACGGGTCGTCCAGTTCGATTTCGCGGGCGATCGTCACACCATCATTGGTGATCGTGGGAGCACCCCACTTCTTGTCCAGGACGACGTTGCGGCCGCGCGGGCCGAGCGTCACCCGAACCGTGTTTGCGAGTTTGTCCACGCCGGCCTCCAGGGCACGGCGGGCGGCATCGTTGAATTCCAACTGCTTTGCCATTGTCTATTCCTTTCAGGCTGGTGCAGCGAGAAGAACCCCGGCCATTCGAGGCCGGGGTCCCTCTTCGGATTGGAGCCGTTCGCTCAGGGTTCCCTGGTGCTGCGAGCTCTGCGAGCAGTACGAGGGTGAGCGGATTGGAGCCGTTCGCTCAGGG
>NZ_KI914885.1:99606-125667 GCF_000520555.1 Arthrobacter sp. Br18
CGAGCAGTACGAGGGTGAGCGGATGGACTATTTAACGACGATCGCCAGAACGTCACGCGCTGAAAGAACCAGGTACTCCTGGCCGGCGTGCTTGACTTCGGTTCCGCCGTACTTGGAGTAGATGACGATGTCGCCCTCGGCGACGTCGACTGGAACGCGGTTGCCGTTGTCGTCGACGCGACCCGGTCCAACTGCTACAACTTCGCCCTCCTGGGGCTTCTCCTTGGCGGTGTCCGGGATCACGAGGCCGGATGCAGTGGTCTGCTCGGCTTCCAGTGGGCGGACAACAATACGATCCTCAAGAGGCTTAATAGAGACCGACACTCGGGCTCTCCTTTGCGTTGGTTACTAATGGAATGTGGCCGTTGGGATGGCGCTGGCCGTCGTCGCGGTGCCGGCTGGCGCTTCCCTCAGGGTTGGCACCCTCCTACTGAGAGTGCCAACTCCGACCTTATGCATTCGTTAGCACTCGGTCAAGGCGAGTGCCAGAAAGTCGGGAAGGGCAGCCGAACGGGGTGGGATGAAGCCGCTTTCCCTTAGAGTTGAGGAAGTCGCTCAGCAGAGGGCGGCTCTATCAGTTGACCCGGCGCCGCCGAAGGGCAGGCAGGGAATCAATAGCGGAGGTCCCCATGACCGACAGCCCCACCGAGTTGCGCGAGTCGGGCGTCGATAGTTCCGGAGCCGGTGAGCCCGACGTCGCCGCGCTGCTGCAGGACCTGGTGCTGGACAGCGCCGACGTCGAGGAGTTCCTGATCGGACTGGTGAAGGTTGCGGGCAAGGTGCTGTCAGGATCCGAGGACGAGGTCCTGTGCGCAGTGACGCTCCTGCGGCCGCGGATGAAGACCACTGTGGCCAGCAGCAGCGAGAACGCCCGGAAAATGGACGAGGTCCAGTACCGGTTCGATGACGGTCCATGTCTGCGGGCGGCTCGGGAAGGCCACATCTACTACGTCGAGGACTTTCGGGAAGATGATCGGTTCCCCCGGTACGGCCCGGCCATCGCAGGCCATGGCATCCGCTCGGCTTTGGCCGTTCCCATTCCACTCGAAGGTGATACCCGCTCGGCGTTGAATATCTACTCACCGAACGCCTCCGCCTTCGATCCCACTGCAATGGCGGCTGCGCAGGAGTTGGCGGGCGAGGCATCGGCCTCCCTGCGTCTGGCTATCCGTATCGCCCGCCTGACCGATTCGGGCGAGCACCTGAGGGCGGCAATGGAATCCCGGACTGCCATCGATCTTGCGGCAGGGGTGATCATGGCACAGAACAGGTGCAGCCAGGATGCGGCGATGACCATCCTCAAGGCTGCGTCCAACACACGCAACGTCAAGCTTCGCGATGTCGCCGCGGCGGTCCTTGCCTCTGTTGGACAGGACACCGTCACGACACACTTCAGCTGAGGAGCTCCGGCGGACCGGAAGCGGACCGGACGCCCGCACCGGCGGATCGTCAGCGGCCGCCGGGACCTTCCTGCTCCGGATCGGCCTCTGCCGACTGTGGCCGCTGAATATCCACTGTCCGGGTCCCGTCCCGCTGGTCATCCGCGTAGGGTTCCCTACTCCCACCGCTGTTACTGCCCTCCACATCCAGCCCGTTCTCGGAGTCGTCACTGTAGGGTGCCCGAAGGGGTGGCGGGAGCTCATTGATGAGCTCGTTGGCTGCATGTGCGAGCAGGTCCCGCTGCAATGGCGGCAGAAGAATCAGCCCGCTGAGGTAGGCCTCCACTTCATATTCACCAACACTGCCGCCGATGGCGAAAAATTTGAGCCAGAGGTCACCGACCGTGTACCCGGCCTGGTTCAACGCTTCGGCAAGCAACAGGCGCTCGTCTTCCTCCCCAGTGGAACCCATCTGAGCTACTCCCTACTATTCCAAACCGGTCAAGGAATCAATCGTCTGTTGAGCGGCAGCACCCGCGGTAATCCCGTCGCGCTTGGCTCTTTCGAGGATTTCCGTCTGCGCCTGCTCCTCAGTGATACCTTGACGCCCCATCAGCACTCCCTTGGCCAATCCGATCACATCCCGCGTCCGAAGTGCAGAAGCAGTTCATTGGTGATCTGCTGCGGCGTTTCGGTAGTCTGCACGTGGCCCAGAAGGGCCGCCGCGGGAGCGGCGAGACGGAGAAGTAGAGCCTCGGCGGCGTCGTCGAATGCTGAAGGATCAGCTGAATACACTTTCATGGCTCCGAGGCGCTCCTGCCTGCGCAGCAGCGGGACACTCATGCAGGACCGCACAGGCCCCTGGGACACGGCGTCGTTCCACTTCCGCCAGCGGGGGTCGATACGCGTGTCGTCGATCCGCACGGGCTTCCCGGTGGCGAAGGCAGTCAGGCACGGACCTTCCCCCAACTCGTACTGCATGTCGTCCGCCTGGCTGACCAGAGCATCCGTGGCGCCGGCGCTCGTCCGTCGACCGTCCCGCACCAGGGTGACCCCGGCGCCGATTGCTCCCGGAATCACCTCTTTTGCGGCTTCGGCAAGAACGGTGACGGCATGTTGAACGGTCTCGGCGGTGAGGAGGAGACCCTTGACCCGCCCAAAGACGACCTCGATCTCATTGAGTGATGACTGGATCGCCACGGACTGCCTCATAATTTCAAAAGCCGGGCACGTCGGCCCGGCAGGTGGAGGCCCGCTGCTGGACCCTCCTGAAGCGGGCGCGACCGGCCGGTCCAGGACCTCCACTCTATCCTCCCTCGAGTGATCCGGTCGGAAAAATGCGGTCCGTTCGGCCGTGCGGGAGGGGCCCGGAGCTTTCCGGTCGCCTAGGCTGGAGCCATGGCCACCGACAACCTTGCGCCCATCCTGACGCCCGAAGGATGGGAGCTGCTGAACTCGCTCGGCCCCTATTCCGAAGCGGAAAGCCTCCGCCTGAGTGAGCAGCTGCGAACCGCCGGCCACTCCCCCGACGTCGTGTCCGCCGCCCTCACCCAATCACGGCTGCGGGCGAAGGCCCGGGCCAAATTCGGACCCTTCGCCGAGCGGATGCTCTTCACCACGGCAGGGCTTGAGCAGGCCACGCGGCTGAAGGTCGCAGCGCGGCATGCGCAGCGCTTTGTGGACGCCTCTCTGGTCCGCGTGGCCGACCTCGGCTGCGGCCTCGGTGCCGACAGCATGGCTCTGGCCACCCTCGACCGGAAAGTCACCGCCGTCGAGCGTGACGAGACCACTGCCGCTGCCGCGACCATGAACCTGCTGCCGTGGTCGAATGCGACGGTGGTCAATGCTGATGCCGAATCGGTCGACGTTGCAGCGTACGACGGCGTGTGGCTGGACCCCGCACGCCGCAGCACGTCGTCGTCGGGCACCACCCGCATCTTCGACCCCGAGGCGTTCTCGCCGCCGCTGTCCTTCGTGGAGAAGCTTGCCGACGGCGGGACAGCCGTAGGCGTCAAGATGGGCCCCGGCATGCCGCACGAGGCAGTGCCGGCCAACTGCGAAGCCCAGTGGGTGTCGGTGGACGGCGACGTCACCGAGGTGTCCCTCTGGTTCAATGCACTGCGTCGCCCGGGCGTCCGGCGGGCCGCACTGGTCATCAGCGCCCACGGCGCGGCCGAACTGACGAGCGCCGGCGACTTCGATGGAGGGCCGGACGCGCCGATCGGGCCGGCGGAGGGCTACCTCTACGAGCCCGACGGCGCCGTGATCCGCGCAGCGCTCGTCGCCGACGTCGCACTCGAGCTGGGCGGCCACCTCCTCGACCCGAGGATCGCCTATATCTGCGCACCGACGCTGCTTCCGACGCCGTTCGCGCGGGCGTATCGGGTCATCGAGGTGCGGCCCTACCACCTCAAAAGCCTCAAGGCCTGGGTACGCGCGGAGGGGATCGGCGTTCTCGACATCAAGAAGCGGGGCACCGCCGTCACCCCGGAGGAAGTGCGCAGGCAGCTGCTCATGGGCTCCGGCAAGGGGAAGAAGAAGGCCACTCTGGTGCTGACGCGCATCGGCGAGGACCGCGTGGCGATCGTGGTGGAGCCCGTCCTACCATAGGCGCGGGCTTCCCGAAAGCGTCGCGTCGACCACAGAAAATCCGTAGAGTCGGTGCAAACTCCCGACGGAAGAAGAAAGGCGGACGAATGGCTGACAGCACCGGACGCGGCGTGCTTTTCGACGTCGACGGCACTCTTGTCGACACCAACTACCTGCACACCCTCGCGTGGTGGCAGGCGTTCCGCCGGTTCGGGCACGACGCCCCGATGGCGGGAATCCACCGGGCGGTGGGAATGGGCGGCGACAAGCTCATCGGGCACCTGCTCGGAGCCGACCGGGACGCGTCCGAGGACGGCGAGCTGGAGTCGACCCACGCTGCCGTCTACTCGAGCTACTGGCCATCGATACGCCGCTTCGAGGGTGCGCGCGAACTGCTGCAGCGCTGCGCCGCCGACGGGCTGACTGTTGTCCTGGCGTCGTCCTCGTCGACACAGGAAGTCACGGTCATGCGGGAAATCATCGATGCTGACGATGTGATTGCGGGAGCGACGTCGTCGTCCGACGCCGAACACAGCAAGCCCTCCCCCGACATCCTGACCGCGGCGCTCGACTCCGCCGGGCTCCGCGCCGAGAACTCGGTCTTCGTGGGCGATGCGGTATGGGACGTGCTCGCAGCGAGCGAGCTGGGCATTCCCACGATCGCGGTGCTGTCCGGCGGCACCAGTGCAGCGGAACTCCGCGAGGCCGGTGCCGTGGAGGTGTACGCGGATGTCGCGCAACTGCTCGCGGCCTTCGAGGGGAGTGCGCTGAGCCAGCTTCCCGGCCCGCAGGAGCAGCGCCGGCCCGATTCCTAGGCGGAATCGCGCCACACGACGGTGGTCTCGAGTACCTGGACCGTACTTGGAAGCCCCCGAATCTGGGCAAGGACAAGCTGGGCGGCGGTTCTCCCCAGAAGGTCCGCCGGCTGCCGGATCGTCGACAGCTGCGGCCTGCATCGGAGCGCCCAGCTGCTGTCATCGAACCCCACTATTCCGACATCGTCGGGCACCCTCCGCCCGTTCTCCTGGAGCGCCGTCATGGCGCCGGCAGCCACCGCGTCCGAGGCGGCGAAGACGCCGTCGATCTCCGGGCAGCGGCGCAGCAGTTCCTGCATCCCTTCAAGCCCGTACCCGTAGGTATAGAGCGGATACCGCACCACGAGGTGAGGATCGAAGCGGTCCCCGAGGGCCGCTCTGAAACCGGAGAAGCGGTCCTGCCCGGAGTCCCGGTCCATGGCACAGGCGATCATGCCGATGCGCTTGCGGCCCGTCCCGACAAGCCGTTCGGTGATGTCCCGGGCGGCCGATGCGTTGTCGATGGCGACATAGGGGAGGTCCGGCGTCCCGGGAGGATGACCGACGAACGCCGCGGGGATACCGAGGTCGCGCACGGCCGAGGCGATGGGATCGGAGGCCCGGGCCGACACGATGACCGCGCCGTCCACCAGTCCACCGCTGAGATACTCCGCCACCCTGCGGCTGTCACGCCCGGAGTCGATGATCAAGGACACCAGCTGGTAGTCCGCCGTGGACAGCACCTCGTTGGCCCCGAGCAGGATCGATCCGATGTTGGGATCCTCGAAGAGCAGCGAATGCGGCTCATGGATGATCAGCGCGATGGCGCGGGATTCCTGCAGAACGAGGTTGCGGGCCGCTGAGTTGCGCACATAGCCCACCTGCGCGATGGCGTCCTCGACGGCGGTCCTCGCTTCCGGCGAGACATACCTCTCGCCGTTGACCACCCGCGAGACTGTCCCGCGGGAAAGCCCCGCAGCCGTTGCGACGTCGTTGATGGTCGCCCGGCGTATGCGGGTGCGGGAGGGCGGCATATCTGTACTTTAGCCGAGCACCACGGCCGGCCGGTGTGCCGGCGGGATTCGCCGACTTCCGGTCGATCGTGCTCGGGAGGCTGCGTGACGGTACGAAGGGTGTCCTCGGACACTCGGCCGCCCCTTCAATGGGAGCTCCAGCAGATCTACGGGTGATTGAGCTCGCGCTGGGCCATCTCCGCCAGGATCCGCAGTACCTGCTCATCCTCGGGTGAGAAAGCGCGCGCCTGCTGGTCGATGAGGCACAGCGTTCCGATGGTCCAGCCGCTGGGCCCCCTGAGCGGATAACCGGCGTAGAAGCGGATGTAGGGCTCCCCCAGCACCAGCGGATTCTCCCGGAACCTCTCGTCGGTCGAGGCATCATTCACGATGAGGGGTCCGGCGTTGCGGATGGTGACGTTGCAGAAGGAGATTTCCCGGGGCATGTCCTTTCCCACTGGGCCTACCACCGACTTCAGGAACTGCCGGTGGTCATCGATCAGGGCGATGGTGGAGGAGCTCACCCCGAACTGTTCCTTCGCCCGGCGGGTGATGCTGTCGAACCTTTCCTCGGGCCGCGTGTCGAGCAGCCCGGTTCGCCGGAGGGCATCCAGCCGTTCCTCCTCCGCCTCGCCGGCCGACAGCAGGAAGGCGCCCGCGGCGCCGAGTGCCCTGCGCGCCTGGGCCGGTGAGTCCTGCTGGTCGCGCCCCGCACTGTAGGGAACACGCAGGCTCGATGACGTATCCTCGAGGATCTCGTTGACGGCGCCGGCGAGCGTATCGCGTTCCGCGGCCGGCAGGTCCAACAGCCCGCGGAGGTAGGCCTCGATCTCGATCTGTGCCAGGGATCCTCCCATGGCGAAGTACTGGATCCAGATGTCCTCGGGCTGCAGCCCCGCCTGCGCGGCTGCAGCGAAGGTGAGCTTCTGCTGGGCTTGTCCATCCATGCAAGGCACTCCAAGTTCATTGACCGTGGGCCCTCATCATTTGACGGAAGACCATGTTCAGTCCTGCCGCAAACAATCAGCCTGCTTACGATCGAGCCTAGCTGAGTCGGCTGCGGAATGAGCAGCGAGTCCTCCGATGCCTGTGGGGCGTACCGAAGTCGACAGACGAGGGGCTGGTGTGCTGTGTCGGAATGGCGCAGGTGCTGCTGGCAGCCGGACACCACCAGGGGGCATACTTCCGATCATGGCCATCCATTCGAGCTGCAGCCCTGACCGAGTCCGGTGCAACCACTTTGCCCGGGGGAGCCGGTGGTGAAGGCAGGAAAGCCGGGACCCACTCCCGCCGCAGTGGCGGCGTCCGCCGCGGGCATCGATTTCCTCCTCCGCAGCTACACGCCCGACCCCACTGCGGCGTCCTTCGGATCCGAGGCGGCAGCAGCACTCGGCGAGGACCCCCGGCGGATCTTCAAGACACTCATGGCCGTGGCCGACGGCGTCATGGTAGCCGCGGTCGTACCAGTCACCGGTCACCTGGACCTCAAGTCGCTGGCAGCCGCGCTCGGGGCCAAAAGGGCTGCCATGGCAGACCCGGCCGCTGCCCAGCGCCGGACAGGGTACGTCCTGGGCGGCATATCACCCCTTGGCCAGCGGCACGCGTGCACCGTGGTGCTCGACGCGTCGGCGCTGGAATTCCGTACCGTTCTGGTTTCCGGTGGCCGGCGGGGGCTGGAGATCGAGCTCAGCCCCGCTGATCTCGAGAAGGTGACGGCGGCGCGCATTGCCCCGATCGCAGCACCCTGACCCTCGAGTCGACACGTCCGTTGACAGCGCCATGTGATCCACGTTACTCTGGGAACGTTCCCAGGGTAACGACGGAAGCCAGTCCTGTCACGTCCTGGGAACGTTCCCAGAGATGCGGTTCATTTCTGGTCGAAGGAAACATGCCTCCCGATTCGGAGGCCAGGATTGAGGAGCACGAGTGGCACGCAGTACCGCCGTGGCAGGACTCGCCGATGGTCGATTGGTGTTCGGGTGCGACTACAACCCGGAGCAATGGCACCCCGAGGTCTGGGTGGAGGACGTCCGGCTGATGAAGGAAGCCGGCGTGAATCTGGTGGCCGTCAATATCTTCGGCTGGGCCGAGCTCGAACCCACACCCGGCGCCTACTCCTTCGACCGGCTCGACGCCGTCCTGGACCTGCTGGCCGAGCAGGGCATCGGCGTGAACCTCGGCACCGGCACGTCCTCGACGCCGGCCTGGCTCACCACACTGCACCCCGAGGTGCTGCCGCAGGCCGCCGACGGTACACGCCGCTGGCCCGGCGGACGCCAGGCCTGGTGCCCGAGCTCGCCGGTCTACCGCGAACATGCCCTGCGTCTCGTGGAGCAGGTCGCGACGCGCTACGGCGGCCACCCCGCCCTGCGGATCTGGCACGTGTCGAACGAACTCGGCTGCCACAATGCACTGTGCTACTGCGAGGTGTCCGCCGATGCTTTCCGGGCCTGGCTCCGGACCCGCTACGGCACCCTCGATGAGCTGAACAACGCCTGGGGCACGGCGTTCTGGAGTCAGCGCTACTCCGCCTGGGATCAGATCCTCCCGCCGCGGCTGACGCTGTCGGCCACCAACCCCACGCAGACGCTGGACTACCAGCGGTTCAGCTCCGATGAGCTCCTCGCGCACTACACGGCCGAGGAAGCGATCCTGCGACGCCTCAGTGCCGCTCCCGTTACCACGAACTTCATGGTGTCGGCGCATATCCGGAACCAGGACTACTGGTCCTGGGCGCCGCACATGGACCTGATCGCCAACGACCATTACCTCGACCACCGGCTGGACTCCCCTACCAGTGAGCTGGCCTTCGCCGCCGATGCCTCCCGCGGCCTGGCGCAGGGCGCGCCCTGGCTCCTGATGGAACACTCCACCGGTGCTGTCAACTGGCAGCCCCGGAACATCGCGAAGATCCCGGGCGAGATGCTGCGTAATTCGTTGGCGCACCTGGCACGCGGCGCCGACGGCCTGTGCTTCTTCCAGTGGCGGGCCTCACTGCAGGGCAGTGAGAAGTTCCACTCGGCGATGCTGCCGCATGCGGGCATCGATTCGCAGAACTGGCGCGACGTCCTCGAGCTGGGATCCTCGCTCCATCGCCTCGCAGAAGTCGCGGGAACCCGGGTGCAGGCCGAGGTCGCCCTCGTGTTCAGCTGGGAGGCCTGGTGGGCGCATGACCAGGAATCCCACCCGTCCTCCGACGTGCGCTACCTCGACCAGGTGCATGCGGCCTACCGGGCGCTGTGGGACGCGGGAATCACCGTGAACGTCGTCGCTCCGGGAGCAGACCTCACCGCCTACAGGCTCGTCGTAGTTCCGGGGCTCTACCTGGTGCGGGACACCGACGCCGCAGCCCTGGCCGCGTACGTGGCCGGCGGCGGGCACGCACTCGTCACCTTCTTCAGCGGCATCGTCGACGAGAACGAGCGCGTGCGCCCCGGCGGCTACCCGGGAGCGTTCCGCGACCTGCTGGGCATCCGCAGCGAGGAGTTCTTCCCGCTCCACCCCCGGGATTCGCTGACCCTGAGCAACGGCGGCACGGCGACCCTCTGGTCCGAAGCCCTGCGGCTGGAGGGAGCCGAGGCGGTCCTGACCTACGACGGCGGCCACCTCGCCGGCGGACCGGCTGTCACCCGCCACGGCTTCGGCGAGGGCCGCGCCTGGTACACGGGCACCGTCCTCGACCCCGCCACCCTGAAGGGGCTCCTCACCACCGCTGCAGCAGAGGCGGGAGTCGTCCTTCCTGACGTGCAGGAGGGGCTGGAGGTCATTGTGCGCAGCGGCAACGGCCGGACCTACGTCTTCCTCATCAACCACTCCAGCGAGGACCGCAAGTATCGCGTGGCGGGCACCGAACTGATGACCGCCGAGGCGTCCGACAACGCCGTCGTCGTTCCCGCCGGTGCCGTGCGTGTGGTGCGCACCCCGGCAATGACCGCCGATTTCCCGAAGAACGACGGACCCGTCGGGGACCGAAAGGATGCACACCGTGTCAGCAACTAGCACTCCGCCCGCGGCGCCGAACGCGCCCGCGGTTGCACGGAAGAACCGTTCGTCCGGCGCCCAGCGCCGGGCTGTCGCCATCTTCATCGCGCCCTTCGCGGTCCTGTTCCTCGCGTTCTACGCGATACCCATCGTCTTCGCCGTGGTGCAGTCGCTGCTCACCGTGGAACGGGACGGCACCTTCGGCCCGCCCCGGCAGGTATTCGGTGGGCTGACCCAGTACGAGCAGGTCTTCTCGAACACCGAGTTCTGGGGATCGGTGGCGCGCGTGCTGCTGTTCGGCGTGGTCCAGGTTCCGATCATGCTCGGCCTTGCGCTCCTTTTCGCGCTGCTGCTCGATTCACCGCTGCTCAAGGGCAAGAAGTTCTTCCGCCTCGCGTTCTTCGCCCCCTACGCCGTTCCCGGAGTCATTGCAGCCATCATGTGGGGTTTCCTGTATTCCCCGTCGCTCTCGCCGTTCGAGGCAGTGACCTCCAACGTCAATTTTTTGTCAGCGGAGCTGGTGCTGTGGGCCATCGCCAACATCGTGACCTGGGTGTACGTGGGCTACAACATGCTGATCATCTACTCCTCGCTGCTGGCCATCCCCATTGAGATCTACGAGGCGGCACGGCTCGACGGCGCCAGCAACATCCAGATCGCGTGGCGCATCAAGATTCCGCTCGTGATCCCCGCCATCATCCTGACCGCGGTGTTCTCGATCATCGGCACCCTGCAGCTGCTCGCTGAGCCACAGACCCTCCGCAGTTTCAGCTCGGCCATCAACAGCACGTTCACCCCGAACCTTGCCGTCTACACCACGGCGTCCGTGCCCAACTACAACCTCGCCGCAGCATTCTCGGTGGTGCTGGCCCTGGCCACCTTCGCCCTGTCCTTCGTCTTCCTCAAATCGACCCAGCGGAAGGTTACCCAGTGACCGCAGTCCCAGCCGCCCCCGGGCGTCCCCGCAGCACCGGCGACACCTCGGACGCCGGCACCCGCTCACGCGGTCCCCGGCAGAGCATGCTTTCCCGAAGCGCTGCGATGCTCATCATGGGTGTCTTCACCCTGTACTTCCTGACTCCGATCTGGTGGCTCCTGGTGTCCTCCACCAAGACCGGGGGACAGATCACCGGATCCGCCCCTCTCTGGTTCACCGCCGAGTCCCTCACCACGTTCTTCGGCAACCTCGGGCGCCTCTTCTCCTACGGCGACGGACTGTTCGGTCGGTGGCTCGTCAACTCGGCGATCTACGCCGGAGTGGGAGCCCTGATCGGCACCATCATCGCGGCAATGTGCGGCTATGCGCTGGCCAAGTACGAGTTCCGCGGCCGCGAAGCGATCTTCAACGTGGTGCTCAGCGGCGTCCTGGTGCCGGCGACGGCACTCGCTCTGCCCCTGTTCCTGATCTTCAGCGAGGTGAACCTGACCAACACCATGTGGGCCGTGTTCCTCCCGAGCCTGGTCAGCCCGTTCGGCGTCTACCTCGCCCGCATCTATGCGGCCGCGAGTGTGCCGGGTGAACTCCTGGAGGCAGCCCGCCTCGACGGATCGGGGGAAGTCCGCACCTTCTTCACCGTCTCCACAAGGCTCATGGCCCCCGCCCTCGTCACCATTTTCCTCTTCCAGTTCGTGGCGATCTGGAACAACTTCTTCCTGCCCCTGATCATGCTCCGTGACCAGGCACTCTTCCCCGTCACCCTCGGCCTGTATGCCTGGAACAGCCAGATCAGCCAGATACCGGAACTCCGCTCGCTCGTCATCGTCGGCGCGCTGGTTTCGATACTTCCGTTGATCCTCGCGTTCCTCGGCCTGCAGCGCTTCTGGAGCAGCGGACTCGGCGCCGGCGGCGTCAAGTAGCGGCTCCCGGGGTGCCTCCTGCCCCTCCTACCACCATCAATCCCCCTCCACTGCCGGGCCTACCACCCGGCAGGACTACCACCGATAGGAAAACGAGAATGCGCGCGCATTACGGAAAAGTCACTGCGGCCTTTGCCATGATCTCTGCGCTGACCCTGGCCGGCTGCTCAGCCGGCGGGGACAGCGGCAGCACCGACGCAGGAGCCGAGGGCGGCGCCTGCGAGCCATCCGAGGGCCCGGTCGAGCTCACCTTCACCACCTGGGTTCCGGGCATGGACCAGGTGGTGGAACTGTGGAACGAGGACAACCCCGATGTCCAGGTCACCGTCCAGACCGGCCCCAACGGCAACTCGGGAACATACCAGAACTTCTTCAACCAGCTGCAGGCCGGCAATGCGCCGGATCTCGGCCAGATCGAGTACGACGCCCTGCCGAACTTCCGTGTCCAGGACGGACTCGAGAACATCGCCGCCTGTGAGGGCGTCACGGACGCCGAGGAGCAATTCGTCGACTGGACCTGGGGACAGGTCACGTTCGGCGAGGACGACGCCGTCTACGCTGTCCCCCAGGACAGCGGGCCCATGGCCATGTACTACCGTGCCGACCTCTTCGAGGCGGCCGGTATCGAGGTGCCCACCACGTGGGAGGAGTACGCTGCCGCAGCAGAACAGATCAAGGCGGAGGGCGCGTACATCACCAACTTCCCTAGGTCTGATGTGAACTGGTTCGCCGGCATGGTGTGGCAGGCGGGCGGTCAGTGGTTCGCCAACGACGGCGAAGCCTGGGACGTGAACCTGACCGGCGAGGAATCCGAGCAGGTGGCCACCTACTGGCAGGACCTCCTTTCGGAGGACCTCGTCTCCACCCTGCCGTCCTTCTCCGATGAGTGGAACGCGTCCTTCAACGAGGGCCAGCAGTGGACGTGGGTATCGGCAGTCTGGGGTGCCACCACACTGTCGGACGGCGCTCCCGACACGGCCGGCAAGTGGGCAGTGGCGCCCATGCCGCAGTGGGAAGCCGGCGGACAGTCCGCAGGCAACTGGGGCGGCTCCTCGACCGCCGTCCTCAAGGGCTCCGAACACCCGGCCGAAGCGGCGGCATTCGCCCTCTGGCTGAACACCGACCCGGAAGCACTCGCCCTGGCCAACGAGCTGGGCGGGCTCTACCCCGCTGCCGAGTCGGCAGCGGAACTTGAGGCCTTCGCCGGCGGCGTCGAGTTCTACGGTGGACAGCCGATCTACGACGTCTTCGCCGAAGCTTCAGCGAACGTCGATCCGGACTTCACCTGGGGACCGACCATGACCCAGACCTACACCGATGTCTCCGACGGCTTCGGTACGGCCATCGGCGGGTCGGGCACCCTGATGGACGCCCTCACCGAAGGCCAGCAGAAGACGATCGATGCCCTGAAGGCGCAGTCCATTCCGGTCAACGAGTAGCCAGCCTCCCCCTGAATCACCGAAGCTCCGCGCCGGCCCTTGGGCTGGCGCGGAGCTCTTTTTCTGGAGCACCCTTCCTGGGACTCCCAGTCCCAGTGGAAGCCTGCCGTCCTGACAGCTGAAGGCGACGAAACGCAGACGCCGAATACGTCGTTCATAGGATCGTCCCGTCGAGGAGACCCGGGGCTGCCGGGACGTCGAGGTCGGTTTCGACGAGGTGGTTGAAGTAGTTGGTGAACAGGTTCAGGGCCACATGCGTGGAGAGCTCCGTGAGTTCTGTGTCGGTCCACCCGGCATCGATACCGGCCTGCCAGGCACTGTCCTCCACTGCTCCCTTGTTCGCTGTTGTTTGCCGTGCCAGTTCCAGCAGGGCCGCGAGCTTGGCGTCGAAGTCGACGTCACCCTTTCGGATCGAGATCGTCTGGTCCTCACTGTGGCCGGCGGCTTTGGCTCCCATGGTGTGAGCGGACTGGCAGTAGGTGCAGTCGTTCACGTTGCCCACCACCAGGGCGATGGCTTCCCTGGTGCGGGTATCGAAGGTGCCGTGGTCGCCGATGGCCTGTTGGAGTGCCACATAGGACTGCAGGACAACAGGTGAGTGGGCCATGGCGCCGTGAATATTGAGGACTTTCCCGAACTTCTGGCCCAGGGCTCCGAGCTCGTTGCGGCTCTTTTCAGGAGCGGTATCAGGTGTGTGGACGGTGATGCGCGACATGCGGGTTCCTTCTTTCGTCGGGGTCTTTGGTGTGGGAAATATCGGAGAACCCACTCGTGGATCCGCACCGCCGTATCAGGGTGTGGACGGACCACGGCCGGGCACGGAGATGGGTCAGAAGGTGGTGCGGGAGATTCGTCGGAGCCCTGGAGAGTCTTCGATGATGATGCGGCCCCTGCCCTGCCGGATCAGGTTGCGGGCTGCGAAATCCGACATGGTTTTGCTGGTTGCTTCGCGTGTTGCCCCCAGAAGCCCTGCGAGTTGCTCGTGGGTGAGTTTCACTGACTGGGATTGCGTGAACCTGCTGCGGGGGGCTGCTTCGGCGAGTTTGAGCAGGGTCGCAGCCGTGCGCGCGGAGAGGGGACGCAACGCCATGTCCGTCAGGCGTTCCTCGAGCCTGGCGACCTGTTCACCCAGGAGGCGCGAGATCTTCACCGCCACCTTGGGGTTGGAGAGGAAATGCTCCTCGACGTCCGCGGCGCTGAGCTGGCACACGGTCGAGTCTTCGATCGCTTCGGCGTAGCTGCCATACATCTGCTGGCCCACCAGCAGCATCTCGCCGAACACGGCGCCTGGTTCCAGAATCGCAATCGTGAGGGTCCTTCCGTCCTCAGCGACCCGGAAAATGCGAATCCTGCCCGCTTTGAGGATAAACAGGGCGCTGATGGGCTGGGCCTGGCTGAAGACAAGCTCTCCACTGTGAAAAAGCCGCGGCGGAGACGTCCGGTCAAGAGCGGCCATATCCTGAGGGGTAAGGTCCGCGAAGAGCTCCACAGCGTTCAGGCAGCTAAAGGGATCCCCTGTTTCAGCCAAGATCTCGACCTCCTGTTCGTGCGGTGCCCATACTCTCGAAGGCCTCGTAGCGGCGGACAGGATCGTGGTGGAACATGCGGCGTTCAACCCGGTAGCTGTCATCGGCGGCGTCGGACGACCAGCGCTGCGACCAGTCCCAGAATAAACCCGTAGATCACATGGCCCACCAACGAAGTGACGGAGGCCGCGCCAAGGGCGAACAGGGGCATCCCCATCATCGCCGGCATGATCAGCAGCGGCCCCAACACCCACCACAACATCCCGTAAAGAGCACCCACGAGGGCGCTCTTCATCACGCTTCCCTGCAACAGGGCAGCACCGGGTATCGTCAGGGCGAGCCCTATCAGGACCGAGATCACCATGTGAACCAGGAACCCAACGCCGGCGGAAGTGGAACCGACCAGTGAAGCGATCATCGGCAGCATGCCCATCATCGCCATCAGGATTCCGAAGACAAGCCCACCGGCCAATCCCCCGACAATGCCGGCCACAGCCCGCACGGACATCGGTAGAGCCTTACCATCCTCGAAAAAGGGTGTTGTCGCCGGTGCCGATTTGTGTCCTGAAGTCATCAGATTGCCTTCCTCGTCGCTGTACTCCACCGCTGATATCAACGACGGTAGGTCGCGACCGGCGAATAGTTCTGCAATTCAGGACACACTCGGGCCGCTGGCGTGCCCTTAGGCTGGGACGATGTCCACCTCGTTTGTCCTGAACCTCACCGGAGTCGCATTCACCTTGCTGGTCCTTCGGCTGGTGATACCCGGCCTACCCCTTCAACGGGTAACGCGACGGCTGACCCCACTGGATCTTGGCTTGACGGTCCTGGGCGTGCTGGGACTGATCCTGCACTGCACTTCGATGTTCTTCCGTTCGGTGGTTGCCGCGATACCCGGCAGCGGCAGTGTGATCAGTCAAATCAACTCCATGGGAACGGCGAGCATGATCTGGTACGCGGTTCCCGCCCTGCTGGTCCTGGTGGGACTACGCCGCCAGCACTGGGCCGCACTTACCCTTCTGGCAGCATCGCTGCTGGCTGTGGGCATCACCATGTACAACGGCACCGCGTTGTCGACCCACCTGGACACCATTTTCGCCGCCAGCGTGATAATCGCCGCTACAGTCTTCCTCCTTACCGCACCTCCCTGGCACCGCGCCGCAGCCCCGACCGTGGCCCCTACGAGCTGATCCCTACCGGATGACGGCCCATCCGCTGCCGTTGACCGGTTGCAGGCCTATCATCTGCCCCACGGATACCCCAGGGTCGCCAGAAACTTCGACAGTGAGTGTCTCCGGCAACCCATCATTCCCGGCGACCTCCGTGCGAACCAGTGTGTGTGCGCCCAGGGACTTCAGCCCGGCCACATTTCCGACGGCCGTCCCCTCCCCCGCCGGGAGGATCCGGACCGCTTCCTGGCGCATCACCAGGAAAGCGGGTCCATCCACCATGCCGGGTTGCACACGGACCCGGCCGAGCACGGAGTGGTGGATTCCGCCGTCCACCTGCCCGGAAATGGCGTTGAGTCCGCCGAGAATCCGGTTGACCGCAAGGGTGGCCGGTTGATAGTGCAGTTGGGCGACGGGCCCGTGCTGCAGGATCCGCCCGTCGTCCAGGACAGCGATGGAGTCTGCGAGGATCGAGGCTTCCCGGCGGTCGTGGGTCACCAGGACGATCGTGGGGGCGAGTTCGGACCGGATGTCCTCCACCAGCGAGTACATGTTTTCCCGCAGGCGTGAATCAAGGGAACTGAATGGCTCGTCCAGCAGGAGGATGCGCGGATTCCGCGCCAGCGCCCGGGCCAAGGCCACCCGCTGTTCCTGCCCACCGGAGAGGCGTCCGGCGGAGCGGCCCGCGAAGTCCGCCAGATGCACCAGTTCGAGGTACGCCATGGCATGGCGGCGGGCCGCCTGTCGTGACTGTCCGGCCATCCTGGCGGAGAACGCCACGTTGTCCACCACGTTCAGGTGCGGGAAGATGAGGGGCTTCTGGAACACCAGGGCGATGCCGCGTTTCTCCGACGGAACGCCGTCGAGATCGCCGCCATCCACCAGCACCTGGCCGGACGAGGGGTCGTCGAGTCCGGCGGCGATGCGCAGCAGGGTCGATTTCCCGCTCCCTGACCCCCCGAGCAGGGCCACGCAGCGGGAAGGCTCAACGATCAGGGACACCTCGTGGAGGACCGTCGCTTCCCCGAACGAACGCGACGTGCCGATGAACTCCAGGCTGGAACTCACTGCTTCCTCCTCTGCCTGCCGGCGGGTAGCGCAAGGGCTGCCAGCAGAACCAACGGCGGCACGATGATCGCCAGGGACAGTGCTGCGGTGAGCTGCTCATTCCCGGTAGCCGACGCAGCGGACCCCAGCAGCATGGGAAGCGTCAGCAACTGCCCCCCGCCGATAAGCAGCGTGACGATGTAATCGCCCCAGCCCACCAGGAACGCGAGGAAGAATGCCCGGGCGGTTGCACCAGCGAGCAGGGGCGCCCGGACATGGCGGACCGTTTGCGACGAGGTTGCGCAAGGACCGAGCAACCTCCTCGAACCGGGAATCGTAGGTCGCCAGGGCACTGCGGAACATGAACGCGGTGTACGGCAGGGCCGTGACCGCGAGCACCAGGACGACGCCGACGGACGGCAGCAGGTAGAACCGCAGGAAAGCCACATTGATGCCCATCACCAGTGCAAACGGTGGAATGGCCAGCGGCGCCAGCAGGGTGAGCTCCACCAGTCGGGCAGGGACCCGTGGGAGCCGCTGGATCGCGAGTGCGCCCAGGTACCCCAGGGGGGTTGCCACCGTTGCGACACCCACGCCCAGAAGGGACGACGCGCCTGCCGCGCGGACGGTGTCGGTGGCGGCCAGCGCAGAGAAGCTCTGCAGCGAGTACGACGGCGGGAGGACCGCCGGTGCCGCCCACTGGACGGCAACGGACCACAGGAGCACCGGAACCACTGGCAGCACGATCCATAGGACGAGCAGGAGCCCCGCGATCACCCGCATCGGCGTGCCGCCGGGGAGGGATCGTCGCATCGATGTCGATGCGGGCTGCAGTGTGGGGATCACCGGAATTCCCTCGATCGCCGCACGACCAGGATCCCGATGAGGATCACGCCGGCGCCTACCGCCACGGATACCAGGGCTGAGGCCATGGCCTCCGGCCGGGCAGTCAAATCCACTGATCCGAAGAGCCGAACAGCCCGCACGGGTAGCGGTTCCGGCGAGGTGGGGCCCAGCAGCCAGACGGGCTCGTAGGACCCCAGCGTATAGACAAAGACGATTAGGGCCGAGACCGCCAGGGACGGCATGGCCAGCGGCAGCACCACCCGGAAGACGCGCTGCCTCGCAGTTGCGCCGAGGGTTGCGGCGGCGTCGCACAGGTCTCCCACCGAACGGGCGATGCTGCCGAGCACCACCAGCGCCACGAACGCCGATTCCTTCCAGGCGTATTCCGTGATCGCGGCAATCCACCAGGGGCCCCCGACCAACGCGGGGAATGCTGCTGGCATGCCGAGCACCCGCTCCAGGAATCCGCTGTCAGAGAGCAGCAACCCGATGGCCCCGGCACCGATCAGGTGGGGGATGGGGATGGTTGCGGCACTCAAGGCACCCACGATCCACCCCATCCGCGGAGACGCGAGGACGTACGCGGCGATCAGGAAGCCGATGCACACGGAGAGCACGGTAGCCGTCGCAGCGATGTTGAGGGAAAGGCCGGTGGCACGGACCAGTTCACCGGTGTTGCCGGTCCACGCCTCGACACTGAAACTGGGCGGCCCGATAAACGGCATCAGCCCAAGGCTCTGCAGCACAGCCGCGGCCAGGGAGACGCCGAGGACCGCCACGACCGGAAAAACTGCGGGCAGTGCAAAAAGCACAGCCCGCCCGGTGGTGGTAGGTCCCTGACCTCTGCTCATCGGTCGGAGGCGACGTCCTGCCGCCACGCCTCGCTGAGTGCCGGAACCCAGTCCGCGGCGAGTTCGCCGTGAGCGTTGCGGGAGAGTTCCGCGTAGTCCGGGACGATCGGGGACTCGGGCAACAGCTCGAACTGGTCCTGCTGCGCAGGGGTGAGAAGCTCTGTGTCGAGGACCGCGAACTGCCCCCAGATCGCGGGGTCCGCCTTGGCTGCCTGCTGCTCCGGCGACAGCGCAATGTTGGCGACGATCATCGCCCCGGCTGCGTCGGCGGCGTTGGCCGGGATGGCGAGGAAACTCGCGTTTCCCACCGTGCCCTCGTCGAGCGTGAGGACCTTGGTGGACTCCGGCAGTGCGCCGGCGGCTACGAGGTCGGTGAGGGTGGCTGGCCCGTAGGTCATGGCGATGTCCACCTCGTCGTTGGCGAAAAGGGTATTCAGGGCCTGTTCGTCGCGAGGGTAGGTGCTGCCTTCGCGCCAGAGCGACGGCGCCACCTCGCTCAGCGCCTGAAGCGCGGCGGGGGCATGTTCGTCGAATGCTTCCTCGCTGTATTCGAGTGGTACCTGGTCGGCGCCTCCCGCGGCGCTGAGCAGTACTTCGCGGAGGAAGACGCTACCGGTGAAGTCCGGTGGGGCCGGATACGTGAAGCGGCCCGGGTTCGCTGTGGCCCATTCGAGGATCCCAGCCAGGGAAGTCGGCGGGTCGGCGATGGCTTCCGAGTCGTAGAAGAAGGTGAACTGTGCTTTGTGCCAGGGTGCTTCACAGCCGTCCACCGGGGTCCCGAAGTCACTGAGAATCAGGGGGTCCTCCCGATCGGTGTACTCCATGTTCGGTAGCAGGTCCGTCCACCCGCACCGCCACACCTCGGCCTGGCGTCCCGTGCTGAAGTTGGCCCCGTTGACCCAGACCAGGTCCACCGACCCGTCATCGCGCCCTGCCTGACGCTCACTGAGCACACGGTTCACCGCGTCCTGAGTGTCCGCGACCGGCACGCGACGGAGGATGACTCCCTGCTCCCTGGCCGCCGGGGCGAGGACGTCGTCCACATAAGCATTGCCCTGTTCATCTCCCCCGTACATCCACAGGTCAACGGTCTGGCCTTCTGCCTCCGCCCGAACCTCATCGAAGCTCTCGAAGCTCTTCACCTGCCCGACGGTTGCGCCCGAGCAGGAGGTAAGCAGCAGTGCCAGGGCCGAGGCGGCCGTGTACAGGGCAGCCCGACGGCGTGGTGAAACCGGGGCGGGAAGGCGGGGCATGGGTGTCCTTAGACTGACGGGGATGCTGTTTCCAGTATCCTCGAAGCGAGTCCGGCGCCCGAACGGGCCAGGCCGGGCAGCCGATGGCGGGAGATCATGCAGGAAGACCATGCGCGCCGTCGCGCACCGATCCTGACCCCGCTTCGACGGGTCCTGCTGCTGGCGGTGATCATCGTGGCAGCGACCGTAGTGGTCCTCACTGCCCCCATCCCGGACGTGGAGGGGCTACGCGCACTGGTGGAGCAGGCCGGCCGGTGGGGTCCCGTGGGCTTTGTCGCCGGTTACGCCGCCCTCACCCTCGCTCCCGTTCCCAAGAACGTGCTCTCCGTCGCCGCCGGGGTGCTGTTCGGCTTCCTGCCCGGGCTGCTGATCGTCTATGGCGCGGCGATGTTGGGCGCGTCCGCGGCGTTCTGGCTGGGACGGGCACTGGGCCGCGACGCCGTCGAGAAATTCACCGGAACCCGTGTGGAGAAGGTCGACGCCGTCCTCAGCAGGCGCGGGTTTCCCGCCATCGTCGGGGTAAGGCTTGTCCCGGTGCTGCCGTTTACCGCGATCAATTACTCCGCCGGACTCACCGCCCTGGGTTGGTGGCCCTACTTCCTGGGAACGATGATCGGCATCATCCCGGGGACCGTGAGTTTCCTCGCCCTTGGCGCCTTCGGCCTGGAATTCGGCTGGCCGGCCCAACTGGCCACGGCAGCCCTCGGTCTACTCACCCTCGCGGGGCTGATCGTCGCCATGCGGTCCCGGCGCAAAAGCGAGAAACCGCATGTTTGATACGCGACTTCGGCCCCTCCTCTCACCTGCACTGGACCGGGCCGCGGCGGGTCTGGACGTACCGTGGATCACCCCGAACCGCCTGACTGGACTCAACCTGGCCCTCGGGCTTGCCAGCGCCGGCCTCGCAGCCGGCCAGTTGTGGGTCCCTGCGCTTGCCGCATGGCTGCTCTGCCGGCTCGCGGACGGTCTCGACGGGCCACTGGCTCGTCGCAGGGTGCGATTGAACACGGCGGGAGCGGATGCGGGACAAGGCGGGTTCTGGGATATCTCCGCAGACTTCGTGGTCTACGGCGCCACCGTCGTCGGGGTAGCCATCGGGTCCACCGCAGGGTTCGACGCCCCGTGGCTTCCCTTTTTGGTGGTGCTCTTCGCCTACTACATCAACGGCAGCGTGTTCCTCGCCTTCTCCTCCCTCGCGGAGAAAAGCGGCCGGCAAATCGACGACGGCCGCTCGCTGTCCTTCCTCGGCGGCCTGGCGGAGGGTGCGGAAACGGTCCTGGTCCACAGTCTCTGGTTGTTGTTCCCGGCTGCGGCATGGCAGATCGCCTCGGGGTGGGCGTTCCTGGTCCTGGCCAGCGCCACGCACCGGATCGTGGCCGGTTACCGGCGGCTGCGGTGATTCCCACTCCACCACTCCTGCCCTCGACCCATTGATTTCCGACCTCTGCTGGTCAAGTGCCGGTCGGGTTCAGGACCGCCGATTGCGCCAACGGTTGAATCCCACCAGGCCGGCCAGCGCGGTGCGGACCAGAGGCGAGTCGAGCGCTGTATGGGTATCGGCGATGGCCGCATGCCACGGGGCGTCGTTATAGGCGGGGTAGGGATAGGTGACACCGGCGAGGTTCCGCGTGGTGAGCTTCTTGTGCACGGCAAGTGTCAGTTTCGCCAGGGATTCGCCGGCCCGGGGTCCCACGATCGTTGCGGGAGTTCCTCCAGATCGCTCACGGTTTCCGATGTCACCATCGGAGCCTCCTCCAATCCGGGAATCTGCGGCACCAGGGGTGCGCTGCCGGTCGCGATCAGCGCCTGATGGGAACAGATGGTTCTCCCGCCGACGTCGGCTTCACCGGTAGCTGTAAACCGGACCGTGCCGGTTATCACTGACTCGCCGACGGCTTCCAGCGCCGCCGGAGAATCGTCAGGTTCGATGGCAGTGATGGCCGTAGAGATGCGTGCCCGCACCTCTGCGAAGGCTGTTCCTCGGCCACCGAGGGTGCGCCCAGCTGCCGAGCTCCCGACCGCGGAGAGCAGGGTCTTGGACGGGACACACCCGGTCCACAAGCAGGTCCCGCCCGTGCGCGACTATTCGACCAGGACCGTGTCCGCGCCGAGCCGGGCCGAGGTCTTCGCTCCCACGATCCCGGCCGTACCACCGCCAGCCACCAGCAGATCGATGATTCCATCCTTGCTTTCCATTGGATCTTCTCCTCGTCGTTTGGTTCTGGCGCATTTCTCCTCACCATAAGCTGTAGGCACCGCAGCCAACCTGGTCGCGGCCCGCTCCCGATACGGACGTGATCCTGATCGCCGAAAAATACCGTCGCTGCGCACCCTCCTACGACCTGCTCTCAGCTGAATGGCCCGTATATCGCGCCGGCAGGAAGATCGGCATCAATTCCCTGGACCTTCATCCCGGTGACCAGGTCCTGGACATCGGCTGCGGCACCGGCCTCAATTTCGGGCGCCTCCACCAAAGGATCGGATCCGAAGGCATCATCGTGGGCATCGACCGCAGCCCGGACATGCTGGCCCAGGCCCGCCGGAAAGCCTCTCGCAAAAAATGGGCCAACGTCATCCTTATCGAGGCGGATGCCACCATGCTCACACCTGCGGCGATACGTGCCAGCATCGCCGCCCAAGGGGGGCGTGAGTATTCGGAGGCAGCGCTGGCCACCTACGCCCTGTCCATCATGGCGGACTGGGAAACCGCCTGGACCAACATGATCCGGATGAGCTCTCCGCGCGCATCGATGGCCGTGGTGGACATGCAGGAACCCACCGGCATCTTCGTACTCGCAACCCCACTCGCCCGGGCCGCGTGCCGCCTCGGCGGAGCGGACATCACCGCACACCCCTGGACAGCCCTCGAACGCGACTGCGCCGACGTACAACCTGCCTCCGCGCGCGGCGGTCACCTTCAGATCCGCACAGGATATCGCCGGTAGCACTCCCGATAACATACCTGTCCGATCCGGCAAGCTTTCCTGCGAGAGCAACCAGATCTTCGGCTTCGATGTCGAGTGCGGTGAAGGAGGAGGGGTAGGAGGCCCCGGCGCGGTTGATCCATGCGGTTTTCAGGCCGGCGGCGTTGGCACCGTGAATATCCCATGCTGGCACGGCGACGGGCAGGAGCCGGTCAGCAGTTTCACCGGTTACCCGGGCCGCGTAGTCATCGGCTTCGCGGGCGGGTTTCCACCGGGGAGCGTCCTGGACACTGAGGAACCGGGAGAATTGGTCGCGGACGCCGCCCCGGCTCAGGAGGGTTTCCGCCACCGAAGCGGCACCGTTGCTGAGTGTGATCAGTTGCGTGATGCGGCCGTGAGGGCGAACCCATCGCGGAGTACTTCCGTAAACCACAGCCGGGCACGGGAGACCGGTACCTCGGCTCGGGTGAACGCGTCAGCAAGCGGGCCCATGTCGGACAGGGTTTCATCGACGTCGAACACGACCACCACAGCACACCGAGATACTCATTGATGGAGGCGGCAATTGTGATGACGGACTTTTTTCAAGACCTCGAACGACGGACCCGGCCCGTGCACCCCGAGTCGCGTGCGGCAATGGACGCCCGGTGGGCTGAACTGCCCGATCACGTCAGACCCCCAACCAACTGCTCGGTCGAAGCACCGTGGGGTGCGAGGGCCTGGACGCCAAGGGTGAGCGCCGGTTCGACCGTGTGACCTTCGCCGCGCACTTTGATTCGTTGATGCGGGGACGACGCGGTGCTGTGCGGCCGCGCAGCGAAGCGGAGCTGGATTCCTTCCGTCTGAAGTTCGCCCGCATGTTCACTGATTTCGAGCAGGATCACGGCGTGCGCTCCTACCTCGCGCACAACATGACAGCGACGCCGTCGAACCTCAAGGAAGTCGCAGGGGTGACGCGGTCAGTGCTGTCGACGCCCTACAACATGCTGTCCTTCCAGCCTGCGGCATTCATAGGGGACAACCGGCGATGGAAGGGAGATTTTGCCGAGGTACGCATCGATGACGTGTGGGAGCAGATTGAGGAAGGCGCCGGGCAGAAGCTCCCGCGGCAAGGGGCACAATTCGGCGACCCACACTGCATTCGCTACACAACAGGCCTTTCGCGGCTGGCACCTTCTCCGTCGCCATCGATCCGGATACCCTTGCAGACACCGCGGCACGTGACCTGCTCCTCAAGCAGCACGGCGGCATGTTCTTCGGCGGGCAAAGCCGCTTCGTACTCGCGGCACGCATCCTGCGCGCTGCAGTGCGGCATCCGGGCGATGTGGCTGTGCTCCTACTCCGTACTCAACCTCACCGAGAACAAGCAATTACTCGAACTGCTGCCACTGCGGGTCAGAACCAGCTGACACACCCGTGCACGGAAACCCTGCGGGAGTGCCACGCCTTCAGGTGGTGGCGGCCCGGCTTCAGCTGTTTTGCCGCGAGAACTCGCCCGCCGCCCGCACCTGGTCCGGCGTGGGGCGCCGCCCGGTGTAGAGGACGAACTGCTCCTCCGCCTGCAGCGCCACCACCTCCGCTCCGGTGATGACGGGTTTCCCGGTGGCCCGCGCCGCCCGGATCAGCGGTGTCTCCGAGGGAAGCGCGACGACGTCGAACACCACCGCCGCGGCGTCGACGGCCTCGGCCGGGAAGGACACCGCCTGGGCGTCCGTACCCGCCATGCCCAGCGGTGTGACATTGATGAGGACGTCGGCGGTCAAGGCGCCGACGTCCGCCTGCCACCCGAATCCATACAGCCCAGCGAGCGCCCTTCCTGCCGTTTCATTGCGCGCCACCACGGTGACGGCAGTGAAGCCCGCATCCCGCAGTGCTGCGACAACGGCCTTCGCCATACCTCCCGAGCCGCGCACCAGCACCGAGGAGCTTTCCGGCACCTCATGGGAGGCAAGGAGCCGTGCGACCGCAAGGTAGTCGGTGTTGTGGGCGGTGAGGACTCCGCCGTCGTTCACGATCGTGTTCACCGAATCGATGGCGCGTGCGGAATCAGCCATGCGGTCCACGAGCGCGATCACCTCCTCCTTGAAGGGCATCGAGATGGCGCAGCCCCGAATTCCCAGGGCCCGTACTCCCCCGATGGCAGCGGGCAGGTCCGTGGTGGTGAAGGCCTTGTAGATATAGTTCAGGCCCAGCTCGTCATACAGGAAGTTGTGGAAGCGCGTGCCGGTGTTGCTGGGCCGCGCGGCCAGTGAGATACACAGGGTCATGTCCTTGTTCAGTATTGGCACGTCGCCATTGTCCCCCGTGTTCCGGCAGAGCGGGCGGACCGGACTAATATTGGGGCAGTTCTCTTCCGCGACGGCGCGCTAGCGAGGCATTCATCCACCGCAGTCCGGTACGACCAGGAGCCAGCCCTTGAAGATCGATTTCGCGCAGTCCGCCCAGTCAACGCTCGGCGTCGAATGGGAACTGGCGCTGGTCGACCGGCAGAGCGGCGAACTGGTATCGGCTGCCGGTGAGGTGTTGCGCGGCGTCAGCGCCAACCATCCCGAACTCCAGGACGATGAAGAGCATCCCCACATCAAGCAGGAACTGCTGCTCAACACCGTGGAGCTCGTAACGGGCGTCTGCACCACGGTGTCCGAGGCGAAGGAGGACCTTTCGCGCTCGCTGTCCGCGGTGCGCGAGGTCACCGATCCGATGGGCGTCGAACTGTTCAGCGCCGGCTCGCACCCCTTCAGCGCCCCGCGTTCGCAGCAGGTCACCGACAAGGAACGCTACTTCAAGCTGATCGACCGCACCCAGTGGTGGGGCCGGCAGATGGTGATCTACGGTGTGCACGTCCACGTGGGGCTGGACTCCCGCGACAAGGCGCTGCCGGTGGTGGACGGCCTGGTCAACTACTTTCCGCACTTCCAGGCGCTCTCGGCGTCGTCGCCCTTCTGGGGAGGCGAGGACACCGGTTACGCATCACAGCGGGCGCTCATGTTCCAGCAGCTTCCCACGGCAGGGCTGCCGTTCCAGTTCCCGGACTGGGCCGCCTACGAGTCCTACGTCCAGGACATGTTCACCACCGGGGTGATCGATGCCGTGAGCGAGATCCGGTGGGACATCCGGCCCGTAGGCAACCTCGGCACCGTGGAGATGCGGGTCTGCGACGGCCTGTCCAGCCTGCAGGATGTCGGGGCGGTGGCGGCCCTCACCCAGTGCCTCGTCGATGAATTCTCGACCATCCTCGACGACGGCGGCACCATTCCCACCATGCCTCCCTGGCACGTGCAGGAGAACAAATGGCGCTCCGCGCGCTATGGGCTCGACGCCATCGTCATCCTCGACGCTGCGGGCAGGGAGCAGCTGGTCACGGAGCACCTCGTCGAGGTGCTCAACCGGCTG
>NZ_KI914885.1:125767-147012 GCF_000520555.1 Arthrobacter sp. Br18
CTGGGCTGCAGCTCGGAGCTCGCGGACGTCGAGATCATCCTCACGCGCGGCGCCGGGTACCAGCGCCAGCGGCGGGTGGCGAAGGAGAACGACGGCGACCTGCGCGTCGTCGTCCTCGACATGGTGCAGCAGCTCCGGCCCTGAACGCCCCGGCCTACAGGACCGGAGCCTAGCGCCCGCGCAGCTGATCGCCGGACGGGTGGTCCGAGGGCGAGTCCTCGAGGTTGAGATGCCCTGCGACCGTTTCGATGGTCGGCGTATCATCCGGCACGGCCTGATTGGCCAGGTAGTCCATCTGGTCCGCCTGCGTCAGGGAGTCATCCTGCTGGATCGCCTGGACGTCGGAGCTGTCGGGAGAGCTGTCCTCGCCGGCTGGATTGCTGTTCGTAGCGCTCGTCATTCATCGAGCGTACGCCGCGGTCCAGCGCACTGGCCAGAGCCATGATGGCCCGGACCTACGCCGGCGCGGCACCGGCGCGGTACCGCCGGCCCTGCGCCCTGCGCCCTGCGCCCTGCCCGGACCTACGCCTACGCCGACGGCGGGCCGGAACCCGCCTGCGCGGACTGCACCAGCTCGAGGACGTGCTGATACAGCGGATGCCCGGGCTCGAGGCCACTGATCGACGCCGTTGCCTCCTCGGCGTTTGCGCTCCGGAGAACCCCGGGAAGCGCGTCGGCCTCCGGATCAGCAGGATCCCGGAACGTGAGCGCTGCCCGCATGGCAGACAGCAGACCCGTCGGCACAATTCCGCGCTCGATGAGCTCAGCGGCCGGCCCCACGAACCGTTCGCGGCGTCCGAGCTTGCGAAGCGGTGACCTGCCGACCCTGAGCACGGTATCCGGCAGGTGAGGGTTCGAGAACCGGTGCAGAATTTTCTGCACGTAGGCTTCCTGCTCGTCCTCGTCGAACCCGTGTTTGGCCACCAGCAGCTGCTTCGTCTCGTCAAGAACGGCACGGACCTTCTGTGCCACCTCCCGGTCCGCCATCGCCTCGGAAATCTTCTCCCACCCAGCCGCGTACCCGAAGTAGGCGCAGGAGGCATGGCCCGTGTTCACGGTGAAGAGCTTGCGCTCGATGTAGGGCGTCAGGTCGTCAACATAGGTGGCGCCGGGAATGTCCGGCTCCGCACCGGCAAACGGCGTCCGGTCGATGACCCACTCGAAGAAGGTCTCCACGGTGACGTCGAGGCCCTGGCCGGGCGCCTGGTTCGGCACGATGCGGTCCACCGCGGTGTTCGCGAAGATCGCGCGCTGCGCAAGTTCCCCGTCGGCGCCGGAATACACGGCGACAACCTCGTTCCGCAGAAGATCCGTCGCGTTGATGGCATTCTCGCAGGCCATCACCTGCAGCGGGGCCTGGGTGTCGGACCGCCCGGCGATTCCCGCGGCAATCACGGGAGCCAGGAACTTCAGCACCTGGGGCCCCACCGCGGTGGTCACCATGTCAGCCGAAGCGATCTCGCCGACCACCGACGCTTCCTGGCTTCGTGAGTTCAGTGCGCGGTAGTTGTCCACAGTTCGAACTGTGGGCACCTCCCCGACCTCGTGCACGTCATAGCTCGGCGTCGAAGCAAGCTGGTCGATCAGGGCGTCGGCAACGTCGGCAAAGACCACCTCATAGCCGGCTTCGTGAAGGAGCAGCCCCACGAAGCCGCGGCCAATGTTTCCTGCACCGAAGTGGACGGCCTTCACTAGGCGTTCACCTTCCCGAAGAGCGCCAGCACTTCATCGACGGTGGTCGCGTTCTCCAGCCGTGACACCTGTTCCTTGTCGGAGAAGACGCGCGCAATCGCCGAGAGGATGGACAGATGCTCGTTGTTGAGGCCCGCCACGCCGACCACGAACCGAACCTGCTTGCCGTTCCAGTCGATACCCTCGGGGTAGCGGATGATCGACACCGCCGAACGCTTGATGAGGTCCTTCGCGTCATTGGTGCCATGCGGAATCGCCAGGAAATTACCCATGTACGTGGCGACGGACCGCTCGCGCTCGTGCATTGCGTCGATGTAGCTGACGTCGACGGCGTCGCGGTCCACGAGGAGCTGTCCGGCCTCGTTGATGGCCTCCTCCCGGGTGGTCGCTTTTCCGCTGAGGATCACACTGCGCGCGGCGAGGACCTCCGGTTCCGTGCCGTCAGCCGCTACATCGGCGTCGGCGGCAACAGCAACGGGCTGCGGATTCTTGGGGTCGGTGCCGTGTTCAGCCGCAGCGCTGGCCCGGACGAGTTCAACCACCTCGTCGTAGCGCGGGCTGCCCATGAAGTTGTCGACGGCGACGTGCGTTGCGCTGGCCGTCAGTGGTTCGGCCCGGGCTGCGAGATCCTGGTGCGTGATGACGACGTCGTACTCGTCCTTGAGGTTCGCGATGGCAAGGTTGGTGACCTTCACCTCCGGAAAGCCCGCGGCCTTGATCTTGTTCCGGAGCACCGAGGCCCCCATTGCGGACGACCCCATTCCGGCGTCGCAGGCGAAGACGATGTTGCGGATCGGGCCGTCGTGCGAGGAGGAGGCCGATCCGGCCAGTCCGCCTGCCACCGAGCTCTTGCGGCCCTTGAGGCCTTCCATCTTGGTGGTTGCGGCTGTCAGGGAGTCGCCGTCGTCGGGGTTCTTCGTGGTCTTCAGGATCACCGATCCGATGAGGAATGACACCACGGCAGCCATCAGCACCGACAAGGTGATGCCGACGAAGCTGTCGGATGCGGTAGCGGCGTACACGGCGATGATGCTGCCGGGAGCCGCCGGCGAGCGCAGGCCCGCTCCGGTGAGGACCAGGGTGAAGATGCCGGCCATGCCGCCGCCGATCACGGCGAGGACCATCAGTGGCTTCATGAGCACGTAGGGGAAGTAGATCTCGTGGATGCCGCCGAGGAACTGGATGATGATGGCACCCGGGGCGGAAGCTTTCGCTACACCGCGCCCGAATATTGCGTAGGCGAGGAGGAGCCCGAGACCGGGACCGGGGTTCGCCTCCAGGAGGAAGAGAAGGGACTTTCCCGTCTCGGTGGCCTGCTCGGTGGCAAGCGGTGTCAGGACGCCGTAGTTGATGGCGTTGTTCAGGAACAGAATCTTGGCGGGCTCGATCAGGAGGCTGGTGAAGGGCAGCAGACCGGTGCTCACGAGGAAATCCACCCCGCGCCCGGCTGCCTCACTGAACAGGGTGACCAGAGGGCCCACCGCAAGAAGAGCGAAGATCGCCATGATGCCGCTGAAGATACCGGCAGAGAAATTGTTCACGAGCATTTCGAAGCCGGGACGGATCTTGCCGTCCCAGAGGCCGTCGATCTTCTTCATGAGGTAGGCAGTGAGCGGACCCATGAGCATGGCACCGATGAACATCGGAATGTCCGTGCCCACGATCACGCCCATGGTTGCCGTTGCTCCGACAACGCCGCCGCGGACGTCGTAGACCATCTTCCCGCCGGTGTAGCCGATCAGCAGCGGAAGCAGGAACATGATGATGGGCCCGACAAGCGCGCCGATGGTTTCGTTGGGGAAATAACCGGCCGGGATGAACAGGGCCGTGATCAACCCCCAGGCGATGAACGCGCCGATGTTCGGCATGATCATCGCCGAGAGGAATGAGCCGAACTTCTGAACGCGGACGCGCGCACTGGGGCGGGGCGTCACTGCTGTTTGTGTTGCCACATGCTTTCCTAACCGATACCCCTGCAGCATTGCAGGGTGGCATGGATGTTTAAGTGAAACTGGTGGATCAGGTGCCGGTCCTTGACGAGATGCGCTGCAGCCATTCGAGGAACAGCTTGAGTTCGGAGCTGGAGAGTTGATCGGGATGGGAGGACTGCAGGGCGGCGTTGAGCGCGATCGCCGCCACCACCACCGAGGGACTGCCCTCGGTATCGGTCACCGGATCGGTGGCCGAATCGGTGGCGACGGCGGAGATGACGGCCTCCCGCGTCATCGCCGAGAGGTCGAGGTTCCGCTTGGCTGCCGGCTCGGCGATCAGCATGAGCGTGACACCGATGTTCGCGGCGAGCATGCTGCGCGCTGCTTCATGCGGGGACACCAGCAGCCGTGAGGCAGCCGCCGCCTTGTCGAGCACCTCCTCGAGGAACGCCTCGGCACTGGCGACCATGGAGGGGCGGCGCTCCGGGCGGATATTCCCGAACATCACGAGGTAGAGGTGCGGGTGGTCGAGACCGAACTGCACGTGGTTGTCCCAGTGCCTGCGGAGGTCCTCCACGGGCTGGCCCGACGACGCAAGGTTCCGCTCGCCCTCGAGGTACTCGCTGAAGCCCTCGGCGACGACCGCGTCGAAAAGGCCCTCCTTGTCGCCGAAGTGGTGGTAAAGGGTGGGGGCGGTGACGCGGGCGAGCTGGGTCACCTGCCGGGTGGACACCGGCGCCCCGTTGGACTCCGCGAGCAGCGAGGCAGCAGCCCTCAGGAGCCTCGTCTTCGGCGCCGTGTCGCCAGCGGATTTCATGCCTGCTACCGTAGCATCTATAACGGCGATATATGAAGTTCATCACAAAACTTTCTCAGCCGGACCCTGCGCAATCCGCTTCACCCTGCAGAATGGTGGAGACGACAAGCACCAGATGAGGAAACGAGGACGTTCAATGCAGAATTTCTCAGGGGTGGGTGTATGTCCCGGCCGCGTGATAGGAACCGTTCGGCACATGCCGGCGTCGATCAGCGAACCACCGGCAGGTGAGCGCCTCGCAAACCCTGAGGGGGCGGAGGAGGCCATCGAAGTGCTCCGCACGGCGTCGAAGTCGGTGCAGGAGGAACTGAAGGCCCGTGCCGCCGTGGCCAAGGGAGACGGCAAGGCAGTCCTGCAGGCCACTGCGCTCATGGCTGCTGACCCGATGCTCCTCAAAGCCGCCGGCAAGCTCATCCGGGGTGGATCCTCCCCCGAGCGGGCCGTGTGGGACGCCGGCGCGTCCGTGGCCGAGATGCTGCACAACCTCGGCGGCTACATGGCCGAGCGGATGGCCGATGTCCTCGATGTCCGCGCACGCATCGTGGCCGAACTGCGCGGACTGCCGGCCCCGGGCATTCCGGCGTCGGACACCCCCTTCATCCTCGTGGCGGAGGACCTCGCGCCCGCCGACACAGCGACCCTCGACCCCGACCTGGTGCTGGCTCTCGTCACCTCCGGCGGCGGACCCCAATCCCATACCGCGATCATCGCGCGGTCCCTCGGCCTTCCCGCTGTGGTGGCAGCAAACGGCGTCGGAGAGCTCGAGAGCGGCAGCACTGTCTTTGTGGACGGCGCCGCGGGATTGATCACGCTGGATCCGGGCGAAGACGAAGCGGCGGCCGCGGAGGCCTATGCCGCTGCCACATCGGCCCTGGCGGTCTTCGACGGCACGGGAGTGACGGCCGACGGGCACGAGGTGCCGCTCCTCGCGAACGTCGGCGGAGCGAAGGATGCCCGAGCCGCAGCCGACGCCGGGGCCCAGGGCGTAGGCCTCCTCCGCACCGAGTTCTGCTTCCTCGAGCGTGACACCGAGCCGACCGGGGAGGAGCAGATCGCCGCCTACAAGGGGGTCTTCGACGCCTTCCCGGGCAAGAAGGTGGTGGTGCGCACCCTCGACGCCGGTGCCGACAAGCCGCTCCCGTTCCTGACCGACTCCACCGAGCCCAATCCCGCGCTCGGAGTGCGGGGCTACCGCACCGATCTCACCTCCCCCGGGGTTCTCGAGCGGCAGCTCACCGCCATTGCCGACGCCGCGGGGCAGTCCTCGGCGGACGTGTGGGTGATGGCGCCGATGATCGCGACCGCCGAGGAGGCAGCCGCCTTCGCCGCAATGTGCGCCGCCGCCGGGCTGCGGACGCCGGGAGTGATGGTCGAGGTGCCCTCGGCGGCGCTGACCGCAGAGGCGATCCTGGCCGAGGTGGAATTCGCGAGCCTCGGCACCAACGACCTCACCCAGTACACGATGGCGGCCGACCGCCAGCTGGGATCCCTCGCAGCGCTCAACAACTCCTGGCAGCCGGCCCTGCTGCGGCTCGTCCAGCTGACCGTGGAAGGCTCTGCGGCGGAAGGCTCCAACAAGCCCGTCGGGGTATGCGGTGAGGCTGCCGCGGACCCGGCCCTCGCCGTCGTACTGGTGGGCCTCGGCGTATCGACGCTCTCGATGACATCCCGCGCACTCGCGGGGGTCGGTGCGGTGCTGGGCAGCGTCAGCCTCGAGGACGCCCGGAAGCTCGCGGCGATTGCCGTCGCCTCGCCCACCGCAGGGGAAGCTCGGGCCCGGGTGAGGGCTGAGCTGCCGGTGCTGGAGACTTTGGGGCTGTAGCCGGTTCCAGCGGCGTTCGAACGGCGGTCCCTTCACGCGGAGGGCGTCGTCGATCGGCGGCGGCTGCTCCAGACGGAGGGCGTCGTCAATCGGCGGTGCCGAGGACGATCCTCGTGACCGGCAGTGAGGAATCGGTGGCGAATCCGATGCCGCTCGGAGCGCCGCCGGCCCGGATGATCTGCGCGCCGAGGGCCGCGACCATGGCGCCGTTGTCGGTACACAGCGACGGCGAGGGCACGGTGAGGTCGATGCCCGCCGCCGCGCAGCGTTCGGCCGCGAGCTCGCGCAGGCGTGCGTTCGCTGCGACTCCCCCGCCCAGCAGCAGATGCGTGATGCCGTTCTCGGTGCAGGCCAGTACGGCCTTGGCGGTGATGACGTCCACGACTGCCTCCTGGAACGACGCTGCGATGTCGGCCACTGGGGCCGGCTGTCCGGCGGCTTCGAAGTGTTCGATGCTGCGCGCCACCGCGGTCTTCAGTCCGCTGAACGACCAGTCGTAGCGGTGCGGACCGGGCTGCTCCGCGGAGCCCATGTACTTGGGCTGGGTGAGCCCGCGGGGATAGCGGATGGCCGTGGGGTTTCCCTCCTTCGCCAGCCTGTCGATCGCGGGGCCGCCCGGGTAGCCGAGGCCCAGGATGCGGGCGGTCTTGTCGTAGGCCTCGCCCGCGGCGTCGTCGATGGTTGAACCCAGCAGCTCGACGTCGGTGGCGATGCTGCCGACCCGCAGGATCTCGGTGTGCCCCCCGGAGACCAGGAGCGCGCCGAGGCGAGGAGGCAACCCGTGCGGAAACGTGTCTCCCAGCATCCCGACGCCCACGTGCGCCACGAGGTGGTTGATGGCGAACAGCGGCTTCCCGGTGGCCACGGCGAGCGCCTTCGCCGCGGAGACGCCTACCATGAGGGCGCCCGAGAGCCCCGGTCCGGCGGTCACGGCGATGGCGTCGATGTCCTCGAGGGTGACGCCGGCGTCGTCGAGGGCCTGGCGGAGCGTCGGCACGAAGGCGTCGAGGTGCGCCCGGGACGCGATCTCAGGAATCACACCGCCGAAACGGACGTGCTCCTGCATGGAGGAGGACACCGTGTTGGCGAGCAGCCGGGTGCCGGCCACCAGCCCGACACCAGTCTCGTCGCAGGAGGATTCGATGCCGAGCACCAGGGGGTCGGTGCGGTTCATCGGCTGTCCTTTGCGGCCCCGGAAGGGCGCTGGTCGACGGCGGGCGGGCCTGCGGGAGTGCGGTCGGGGTCGGGCCGGCCCGCAGGAGTGCACTCGGGGTCAGACGGACCCGCGGAAGTGCGTTCGGGATCAGACGGACCCGCAGGGGCGGTTGCGCTGTCGGGTGCCGGCGCAAGCGCAAGGCGCATGACCCAGGCGTCAACGCCGTCGCGGTAGTACCTCCGCCGCGTGTGGATGCGTTCGAAGCCGTAACGGGTGTAGAGGCGCTGTGCGCGGGGGTTGTCGGCGCGCACCTCCAGCATCACGGTGTCCGCGCCGCGCCGGGTTGCCTCGGCAAGGAGTTCAGTGAGCATTGCGCGGCCGATCCCCCGACCCTCGAACGCCGGCAGCACGCCGATGGTCTGGATGTCCGCGGTGGTGTCGATGCACATGAGGCCTGCGTAGGCGACCATCGTGCCGTCCATCTCGGCCACGATGTAGCGGCGGGTGTCGGGCTGGAAGAACTCGTCATAGAACATCTGGAGCGGCCAGGCGTCGACGGGGAAAAGCTCGTTCTCAAGCCGCCCGACGGTTTGAATGTCCTCGAACGCGAGGTCGCGCAGGGTGAAGCTCACAGTGTTGCCCGCTTCCGCGGTCCGGGAACTTTCGCGTCGGATTCCCGCAGGTACAGCGGCGTGGTGTCACGGAGGGGCAGACCCTGCACGAGGGCCTGCCGTGCGACGAGACCAATGGACGCGGCGTCGGGGTTGGCGGCCTCGAACCCCCGCGCCGCCGCCAGCATCTCGGGATAGAGTCCGGCTCCGCGCCCGTACACCGGCAGGTCCGGCACGTTGGCCGCGGTCCCCACGTGCGGGCCGTCCAGCAGGGAGGGAAGATCATTGCCTCTCCGCGCATACCGGGCCCAGTACACCTCGGAGCGCCGGGCGTCGGTGGCCACCACGAACTCGGAGCCCTCGGGGCCGTCAGCCCGGGCATCATAGGCAATCGCATCGAGGCTCATCACGCCGTGCAGCGGCACATCCCACACGAACGCAAGGGTGCGCGCAGCCACCAGGCCGGCCCGGAGCCCGGTAAAGGGTCCCGGGCCCACCCCGGCCACGACGGCGTCGAGATCCCGGCCCGCCAGCCCTGCCGCGGCAAGGAGTGACTGCACCGCGGGAGCCAGCACCTCGGCGTGCGCCCGGGTGTCGGTGCTCGAAAAGCGCTGCGCGACCACGCCGTCGTCCAGAAGGGCGGCACTGGCCGCAGCGGAGGTGTCGAGGGCAAGGATGAGCACCAGTACAGCCTAATCGAGCAGCAACGACGCCGGCGGCCCGGCCGACCAGCGGGGTCCATACGCGGTGACCCGAACCTGCCGGAGCTCGTCGGCATCGTCGTCGAAAACCATGGGCGGGTCCGGAGCGGAGCCGTGTGCTTCCGGCGCGGAGCCACCGGCCTGCGGCGCGGCTTCGCCGCCCAACGGTCGGACAAAATGGACCTCCAGCCGGCTTGTGCTGAGGTGCTCAACGCGGCCTGCACCCCACTCGATGACGGTGACGCTGGTGTCCAGGGTCGCTTCGAGATCGAGGTCGTCGATGTCGGCCGCGGAATCCAGCCGGTAGGCATCCACATGTACCAGACCCGGACCGTCACCGAGGTTCGGGTGTTGGCGCACGAGGACGAACGTGGGGGAAATGATGCCCTCCCGGACACCGAGGCCCCGGCCGAGGCCCTGCGTAAAGGTGGTCTTGCCGGCGCCGAGCTCCCCCGACAACACGAGTAGATCCCCCGCCTGGAGAACGGCGGCGAGCCGCGAGGCCAGCTCCTTCAGCTCCTCCGCTGAACGAACCTGGCGCCCCCATTTCCATACCGGGCTAGTCATCGTCTGCTGCTTCGTGGAGATAGATCCGGGGCACCCGGCTGCTGATCCTCGTCACCACCTCGTAGTTGATCGAGTGTGAGGCCGCCGCCCAGGCCTCGGCGGACGGCGCCCCGTTTCCGCCGAAGAGAACCGCGCGGTGTCCCAGCGGACTCTGGTCCGTGTCGGCCAGACCGGCGACACCGAAGTCGATGACCAGCTGGTCCATCGCGATCCGTCCCACCACCGGGTAACAACGGTCGTCCACCATCACCGGCGCCCCGGTGGCGATCCGCGGAACGCCGTCGCCGTAACCCACCGGGATCAGGCCGAGCGTGGTCCGCTCCGCCGTCCGATACGCGAACCCGTAGGACACCCCCTGGCCGGCAGGAACCTCCTTGCAGCCGGCCACCGACGCCGTCAGGGTCATGGCCGGGCGCAGGCCGAGGGCGTCGGAGGTCTGGTCCGTGAACGGAGACAGCCCGTAGATGCCGAGGCCCACCCTCACCAGATCGAAGTGGCAGTCCGGCCGGGACAGCGTTGCAGGAGTGTTTGCCAGGTGGCGGACCTCCACCTCCACGCCCAATTCCGCCGCGACGGCCACCGCGTCCCGGAAGCGCTGCACCTGGTCATCGGTTTCGGGTCGCTCGGGTTCATCTGCAACGGCGAGGTGCGAGAAGATTCCCACCACCCTGAGGAGGCCCGCCTCCTGGTACTCGACGGCTTTGCGGAGCAGCGCTTCCCACTGTTCGGGCGGGCAGCCGTTCCGTCCAAGACCGGTATCGATCTTCAGGTGGATCCGCGCAGGGCGCTCGAGGGCCCGCGCGGCTGCGACCACGTGCTCCAGTTCCCAGCCGGACACCCCGAGATCCACCGAGTTCTCGATGCCGGCGGCGAAGTCGGACGCGGGGGTGTGGAGCCAGGCCAGCAGCGGTGCGTCGATTTCGGCGTCCCGAAGCGCCACGGCTTCCGAGATGTGCGCAACCCCCAGCCATGCGGCTCCCGCTTCGAGGGCGGCCCGAGCCACCGGCACGGCGCCGTGTCCGTATGCATCGGCCTTCACGACGGCCATCACCTTTGCGGGGCTCGCTATCCGGGCGATGTGGCGGACGTTCGACCGCACGGCGTCGAGGTCGATTTCCGCACGGCGGTCGGCCGGTCCCGGGCTTGAAGAACTCACTGGCCCATTCTGCCATTGCTGCCCGGAAGTTCTTCGGCGACCGTCCGCTAGGACTCAGCGGGTCCCAGACGGTTCTCCCGGTGGCCGGGCGGAACCGGCGCCGGTTCCTTGAGTTCCACAAAGAACGCGTGGGTGTCTGTTTCTCCGATGTTCTCTCCGGAATGCTCCTGGGCCGGCACCCACCGTGCCGCTCCGGACGGCAGCTCCACCTCGGCGTCCTTTCCGGTCGAAGAGAGGCGCCGGCGGAAGGTGCTGGCCGTAATCATCACACTGTCGGGGTGGCTGTGTTCGGTGGTCACGTGCCCGGGGGTGTCCGTGTACTCGAGCACCCGCACCCGATCGTTCTCGAATGCCAGCCGGTAATTTCCCGGGTTCGTCTCAAGAGGATCCTTTGTCATGAGCGGACTCTACGCCGACGAAACCGCCGGAACCAGGGATCCGGCGTCTCGCAGGTCCGGGCGATTCGGGAGCGTGAATTGGCGCCCCCTATCCTCTGCGCGCCTCCAGGGCAGGGGGCACCCCGAATCGTTCGAGCGGCCTATTGCTGCACCGCCGGATGCAGGTTCTCCAGTTCCTCAAGGAGGATGGAGCGGTCGGCGTCGGCACGGATGAGACCGCAGAGGTGTCCGGCGTTCTCCCGGTATGACGGGTCATCGAGCAGTGTGCGCACCCTGTCGGCGATTCTGGCCGGAGAAGCTGTGCGTTTGAGGACCAGCGAGCTTCCGCGAAGCCTGGCCCGCCGCGCGTTGTCCCGTTGATCCCGGCCCTCGGGCATGCAGAGGCAGGGTACGCCGGCCGCGAGGGCCTTGATCAGGGTGCCATGTCCGGCATGCGTGAAATATCCGTGGTGCCGCCTACGCGTCCGAATGCCGGGCGATCGTCGCCGACGCACGCCGCACGGCCTCCAGCGGTACGTCCGACACTAGGTCCTCAAGGAAGGCGTACCGCCGCAGCCACTGCTTGCGGACGCCGTCGCGCTCGGCACTCATGCGGTGCCACCAGTCGGCGATGTCCCCCCAGCCGGGCGCGGCGAGCGAACCTCCAACATGCTGGACGGAGAGGGAGGCGCACAGGTTGGCGAAGCTCAACCGGTCGGCGAGCGGCAGTCCCAGAAGGTCGGCCGTCACGAAGGCAGCGCTGAAGCAGTCCCCGGCGCCCGTGGGGTCGTACGCGGCGACCGGAAGTGCCGGCACCCACTCCTCCTCCCCCGTCAGGGAGTCGATAGCCATGGCGCCGTGCTGCCCCACCGTCACCACCGCCACGGGTACCCGGTCCGCGAGCGCGTACAGCGCAGCCCAGGGATCCTCGGTCCGCGTGTAGGCCATCGCCTCGGCGCCGTTGGGCATGAACGCGTGGAAGTACTCCAGCGATCGCAGGGTTTCCGGAGCCCACGCCCCCGCAGCATCCCAGCCCACATCGCCGAAGAGCCTGGTTCCATTCGCGCTCGCGGCACGCGCCCACGGCTCGACTTCCAGCTCGACCCCGACGACGGCGGCCCGGCACGGCGGTGGATCACCGATCAGCGCGGAGGTGGACAGCGGCGACGGATGGCCATGGGTCACCATGGAGCGGTCGCGGTGCACCGACAACGAGACGGTGACGGGTGAGTGCCATTCCTCAAAAACCCGGGAGCGTGAGAGGTCGACATGCTCCTGGTCCTGAAGGATGTTCCAGTTGGACTGCCCGTAGCCGTCGTCGCCGAACGCGGCAGCGAGCGTCGTCCGGAGCCCCAGCCTGCTCGCCGCGATGGCCTGGTTGGCGATCCCTCCCGGGCCTGAGCCCATGCCGTCGGTCCACACCTCGGTGCCGGGCGACGGCAGCTGCTCGAGCCCGGTGAAGATGATGTCGAAGAACACCTGGCCGGCGAGCAGGAGATCGAAGTGTGGCTCCCCGTCGGACCGCTGGCCGGCCAGGGGGTCGAAGCGGTGCTGATGAACCATGTACGGCACAATACTCGTAGGTGCGCCGTCGACCGCCGGCCTGCTGGAAAGGGAGCTGAAAGCCGATGAGACTGGTGATCGTAGGCGGCGGCGGGTTCCGCGTCCCACTGGTGTACCGGGCACTGTCCCAGGGGAGCTTCGCCGGCCTGATCGATGTCCTGGTCCTCGTCGATGCCGATCCCGCGCGGGCGGAAGCCATCCGCCGGGTCCTCGAGGACATGCCGCTTCCCCGAGGCTTCGTGCCCGAGCCCGACGCTCATGCCGAGCGCCGCCCTGCAGTGATCGTCGAACCGGACCTGCGCACAGCGCTGGCGGGGGCCGACGTCGTTTTCGCCGCAATCCGCAGCGGGGGGCTGGAAGGCAGGATCCTTGACGAGCGGGTTGCGCTGGGTGCGGGTTTGCTGGGGCAGGAAACCGTCGGCGCGGGTGGTATCTCCTATGCGCTGCGCTCCATACCCGACATGATGCGCCTGGCGCTCCTGTTGCAGGAACACGCGCCGACCGCGTGGCTCATCAACTTCACCAATCCTGCCGGGATGGTCACCGAGGCGCTGCGCACTGTCCTCGGCGGGCGCGTGATCGGAATCTGCGATTCCGCGTCGGGCCTCGTCACGAGGGCATCCGTCGCCGCCGGGGTTCCGCTGGCTCCCGGGTCCCTTGCCGGCGTCGACTATGTGGGTCTGAATCATCTGGGGTGGCTGCGGGGGCTGATGCACGACGGCGAGGACCGGCTTCCCGCGCTGCTGCGGGATCCCGCCCGGCTGCTGTCCTTCGAGGAGGGCCGGGTATTCGGCCCTGAGCTGCCCCGCCTGCTCGGTGCCGTGCCCAATGAGTACCTCTTCTACTACTACCACCACCGTGAGGCATTGCGGGCGGTGTCCTCCGCCGCTCAGACCCGGGGCGAGATTCTTGAGAGCCAGCAGCGCGGACTGTATCCGAGCCTGCTCACCGCGGACCGACCCTTCCAGGTATGGGAAGGTGCGCGGCTGGCCCGGGAATCGGGCTACCTTGTGGAGGCACGGCCCCCGGACGGGCAGCGGGAGACGAGCGACCTCGCCGGGGGCGGCTACGAGCGGGTGGCGCTTTCGGTGATGCACGCACTGCTGACGGACACTCCTGCGGAACTGATTCTGAATGTCCGCAACGGCACGACTTTTGCGGGATTGCCGGAGGATGCCGTCGTCGAGGTTCCGGCGCGGGTGTCCGGCAGCGGGACAGTTCCGCTGCCCGCAGCACCCCTGACCCTTTTCCAGCTCGGCCTGATGTCCTCCGTCAAGGCCTCGGAGCAGTCGACTGTGCAGGCGGCTCTGCGCGGCGACAGGGAATCCGCCCTGCGGGCCCTCACCATCCATCCGCTCATCGATTCGGCTCACGCAGCAGCCCGTGTCCTCGTCGCTTACGAGACAGCGTTCCCCGGGCTAGGGAGCTTCTGGCGGGGCTGAGGGCCCCGGTGACACGGACGGCTCCACGAAGCCCTTCCGGTCGGGGTGACGGTTACCCAGCAACCAATCCTCGGCCGGCTCTTCGGAGTCGAAGTAGCCAGTGGGATACGGGGGACGATGCACTTCCACGAAGAATTCGACGAGCATCCGGTCCACCGCTGAATGCCCCACCAGCGCCATCGCCGAGATATTCAGGTCCAGGGCGAATGCGCTCAGGGACCCACGGCTGAGGGAGATCATTCCGTTGAGGTTGATGAGCATCGGCCCGCAGACCAGGGGCGAGATTTCCTCCAGCCGGTCGATCAGGTGCTGCGCGTCATCATCGGTGATGGTGATGCCCGGTTCCCAGTCGACGCGGATGAGGTCATTGTCCTCGCGTACCGCGAAGAACCTTCCGGAACCATGCCGCGGGTAGCTCATGAATCGGTTCCTCCGGAGTTCAGTCCGTCGAGCCAGCTCAGCGCCTCGGACTCCGACGTGAAGAATCTGGTCGGATGACCCGCGTTTCCCGAGGGGGCAGCGAGGACCCGATCCATCGGGCCGTGGCCGACCATTGCCGCCGCGAGAACGTCATGGCAGGCATTGAAGACCTCCCGCGCCTCAGTACTGATGGAAACGAGCATGGTGAGGTCCACCAGCAGAACGTAGGGCCTCCCGCCGGCCAACACAGTACTCATTTCCACCACGGACCGGGCATCCTCGACTCCCACCTGGGCGGCGGGTTCCCAGCCCAGGCGGAGGGCATTCCCTCCGGTACTGCTGATCCACGCTTTTCCATTGGCAGCTGACACACGGCCCATTCGACTCTCCCCCGGTCACGATGTCCTGTAGCGAAATCCTAGATGAAGGGGCGTCAGGACACGCGAGGACACGGTCTGCGGAACAAACCCACGGCTGTTCTCTCCACCAGAAAGCACCGGGCCCAACCATCGGTTGGGTCCGGTGCTGTTCAGCGCTGTCCTGCTCGACGGCCTCGAGGCCCGGCGTCCTACTGCTCCACGGCCTGCTGGGTGCCGCCTGTGTCCACGCCCTGGTCCACGACGTCGGAATCGCGGCTGGTCGTCACGGCGATCTTGCGGGACTTCGCCTTCTCGATCACGGGAATGTTGACGCTCAGGACACCATTCTCGTAGTGCGCCGAGATGTTCTCCGTGTCAATTCCCTGACCCAGGTTCAGTTGACGCAGGAACGAACCGCTGTCGCGCTCCCGGGTCAGCCACTGGACACCTTCGGTCCGCTTCCAAGGAAGCGGTGCTGGGTTCGATTATCGGGGGTTGAGCGTCCTCCGCTCAACCCAGCATTAAATTAGCACTCTCATGGGGAGAGTGCCAGTATCTGCTATCTTTTTGCGTTCCGTGAGCACCCTGTGTGAGTCCGGCCGGAGTATTGACACCCATGGATGGCAAAACTAGGCTGTCAGCGAGTTCGGTATGGATTCCCCAGCGGAACCGTTCCCATTCGCACGATGTCGCCATCCAGATGGACATCGGAATGGCGCATTCTCATCATTCGATACACCCGTGATCTCGCGATGGAGCGACCATGGCCAGTGTTGGATTACTGTACGTCGGTGCCGTGCTTTTCATCAATGGACTGATGCTCCTCGGGGTGATACCCGGGAAGTCCGCGGCAATTCTCAACTTCTTCGTGGGAACGATGCAGGTCGTCTTCCCCACCATCATCCTTATCCAGTCCAATAACGAGCTGCCGATTATTTTCGGTGCCGCGGGCCTTTATCTCTTCGGATTCACCTACCTCTATGTGGGAGTACTTCAGATCACCGGGATCAGCGGGGAAGGCCTCGGCTGGTTCTCGATATTCGTGGCGGCGTGCGCGCTCGTGATCGGCATCCTTCAATTCACCCTCGTCGGAGATCCGGTGTTCGGGGTGATTTGGCTGATCTGGGCTGTCCTCTGGTTCCTGTTCTTCCTTGTGCTGGCTCTCGGGAAGGTGTCGCTGACCCTCGCGACCGGTTGGTTCACGGTCTTCATCAGCCACCTCACGGGCACGATCCCCGCATTCCTCCTGCTCATCGACAGGTACGAAACCAATGCCGGCTATGCCCTGGTGGTTGCCGCTCTTGGGGCCGCCGCCCTGGTTGGAGCCTTCTTCCTGTCCCGCAAGGGGTTCCCGCACCTCAGATCCCTGGCGGAAACCAAGGCCGAGTCGATTGCCTAGGTCGCTCGATTCCCGGGGAAGAAAGGAATTCCATGCCGATCTACGAATATCGCTGTGCCCGGTGTTCGACGTTTGAAGTTCACCATCCGATGGGAGCGGCCCCCGACGTTGAATCGTGCCCTGTGTGCAGGACGCCATCGAAGCGGAGAATCAGTGCTCCGAACATCTCCCATGCCGGATCGGCCGCAGTCAAGCTGATCGACGCGACGGCACTGAGTGCTTCCGAGCCGCAGGTGGTCACGTCGCGATTGCCATCCAGCGGCCGGAAGAAAAGCCAGCCCTATACCCGGAATCCGCTGCACCGGAAACTGCCGCGGCCCTGATCCCATCGTGCACGGTGAACGTTTAGAGGAGACGAAATGCCTGAGCTACTTTTCCCACTGGATTCCACGAAGAAGTTCGAAGACCAGGAAAAGATCGGCCACAACAGGTGGCACCCCGAAATACCGCCTGTCGCCACGGTGAAGGCCGGTGACTCCTTCCGGGTCCACTGCAGGGAGTGGTTCGACGGTGCAATCGTCAACGACGACTCTGCTGACGATATCCTCAACGCACCCCTCCTGACGGTGCACAAGCTCAGTGGGCCCTTCGCCGTCGAGGGCGCCAGGCCCGGAGACCTGCTGGTTGTGGATATCCTCGACGTCGGTCCGATCCCCCAGGAGGATTCGGGCCCTCTGGCCGGTCAGGGATGGGGCTACACGGGAATCTTCGCGAAGAACAACGGCGGCGGCTTCCTGACCGACCAGTTCCCTGATGCGTACAAGGCGATCTGGGACTTCACCGGCCAGATGGCATCCTCCCGCCACGTACCGGGAATCTCGTTCCCCGGTCTGATCCATCCCGGCCTGATGGGGACGGCGCCGTCGGCCGCGCTGCTGGCACGATGGAACAAGCGTGAAGGCGACCTGATCGCCACCAATCCCAGCAGGGTTCCACCACTGGCACTGCCACCTGAAGCCGGACACGCCGTGCTGGGGAGCCTGCCCGGTGCTGACTTCGACAGGGTCGCCGGCGAAGCGGCGCGTACCGCACCCCCACGCGAGAATGGCGGCAACCAGGACATCAAGAATCTGTCCAAGGGAACGAGGATCTTCTACCCCGTCTTCGTCGATGGAGCCAACCTCTCCCTGGGCGACCTCCACTTCTCGCAGGGCGACGGTGAGATCACCTTCTGCGGAGCTATCGAAATGGGAGGATTCATCGACCTGAGAGTCGACATCATCAAAGGCGGCATGGAGACCTACGGCGTGAGCGAGAATGCAATCTTCCTGCCGGGCAACGTGGACCCCCAGTTCAGCGAGTGGATCGCGTTCTCCGGCACCTCGGTCACGCTGGACGGTGAACAGCGTTACCTCGACTCCCACCTGTCCTACCAGCGCGCCTGCCTCCACGCCATCGACTACCTGACCAAGTTCGGTTACAGCCCGGAGCAGGCGTACCTGCTTCTGGGAGCGGTGCCGATCGAAGGAAGGCTCTCCGGCGTCGTGGACATTCCCAACTCCTGCTCCACGGTGTACATTCCTACCGCCATCTTCGATTTCGACGTGCGACCGTCAGCCTCCGGACCTCATCAGATCGATCCCGGCATCGGCGCCCCCCGATCCGCCAACCGGTAGGAGCGACCACCTGGAATTGCGACAGGGCCCGTCATGGGGCGGGCCCTCCCGCGAAAGAGGGCACACTGTGGCAGAGAACAAGACCCAACCGGGCAACGCTGATCCGGTTGCCTTCCTCGACGGTGTTCCCAACGAGCGACGCCGCCAGGACGGGCTTGCGGTGCTGGACATGATGAAGTCCATCACCAAGCTCGACCCTGTCATGTGGGGACCGTCGATGATCGGTTTCGGGCAGTACCACTACAAGTACGCTTCCGGCAGGGAGGGCGACGCACTCGCCGTCGGATTCTCGCCCAGAAGCAGCGCCCTCGCCCTCTACGGACTGACGATCGCGCCCGGCTCGGAGGACCTCCTCGCCCGACTCGGCAAGCACCGGAAAGGTGCCGCCTGCCTCTACATCAACTCGCTCTCAGACGTGGACACCGAAGTGCTCGGGGAACTGATCCGGTTGGGCCACGCCCACATGACAACAGGGAACTTCACCACCGGCTGACACACCCCTTAACCGCGGCTACAGCCTCCGGAACATGATGTGGAGGCCGGTCGGTCCCTGGACAGGGTGCCGGAACGCACCTGGAACGGTGCCGATCACCTCGAATTCCAGCGAGCGCCACAGCGCCACCGCACGTTCATTGGTCTGGACGACCGCGTTGAACTGCATGGATTCGTAGCCCTGCCCGCGCGCCTCGGTCATCACGTGGTCGGCGAGATGCCGCGCGATACCCTTACCGCCGGCGTCGCCCGCCACCAGAAACGAGGCGTTGGCGACGTGGTTGCCGTTGCCGCCACGGTTCGCGTGCAGTTGCACAGTACCCACGACAACGCCGTCGTCGACTGCCACGTAGACGCACAGCGTTGTGTCGAGAGGTGCCTCGGGGAGCCACTCGCTGCGCGCCGCCTTCTGATCCATACCGGGGTCCCAGCAGTAGGTTTCCCCGGCGCGGACCACCGGCTCCATGATGCGCCAGATGGCGGCCCAGTCGCCGGGGACCGCCGTCCGGACGCTGCGCATCAGGCCTTCAGCGCTCGCGCCCACAGGTTGATCTCCGATTCGACGGCGAACTCGTCGATCGCTTTCAGCTCCTCGGCCGTGAACTCCAGGTTCCCGACCGCCGCGAGACTGTTCTCCAACTGCGGAACACTCGATGCGCCGATGAGCGCCGAGGTGATCGGCGCGCCCTTGGCCTGTGGCCGCAGGATCCAGGCGATGGCCATCTGTGCCAGGGTCTGGCCGCGCTCGCCCGCGATCTCGTTGAGCCCGCGCACGCGCCGGAGGTTGTCCTCGGACAGGTGATTCTCGGACAGCGACTTGTCCGCGGCGGCGCGGGAATCGGCGGGGACGCCGTCGAGGTAACGGTCGGTGAGGAGTCCCTGGGCCAGCGGCGAGAACGCGATCGACCCGGCGCCTACCTTCTCGAGTGCCTGCGGCAGGTTCGGCTCGCCGTTCTCGACCCACCGGTTGAGCATCGAGTAGGACGGCTGGTGGATCAGCAGCGGCGTGCCCAGGTCACGGAGGATGCGCGCGGCCTCGAGGGTCCTCTCGGGTGGGTAGGACGAGATGCCGGCGTAGAGTGCCCGCCCCGAGCGGACGGCGGTGTCCAGTGCGCCCATCGTTTCCTCGAGCGGTGTTTCGGGGTCGGGCCGGTGGCTGTAGAAGATGTCCACATAGTCGAGGCCCATGCGGTTCAGCGACTGGTCAAGGCTTGCCAGGAGGTATTTGCGTGAGCCGAAGTTGCCGTAGGGCCCGGGCCACATGTCGTAACCGGCCTTGCTCGAGATGATGAGTTCATCCCGGAACGGGCGGAAGTCGTCGGCGAAGTGGCGCCCGAAGTTCGTCTCGGCGCTGCCGTAGGGCGGTCCGTAGTTGTTGGCGAGGTCGAAGTGCGTGACGCCGAGGTCGAAGGCGCGGCGCAGGATGGCGCGCTGGGTCTCGAAGGGCTTGTCATCACCGAAGTTGTGCCACAGTCCGAGCGACACGGCGGGCAGCTGCAGCCCGCTCCTGCCGACACGGCGGTACTTCATCGTCTCGTAACGGTCTTCTGCGGGGTGGTAGGTCATTCCCTCATTCTATTCGGGGTCGTTGCGCTCCTGCCTTGTGTGACGGCTCAGCTGTTCCGTCCCCGCGCAGCGACCTCCCACTCGTCCTCCACCGAACCGTTCCGCACCACGCTCACCCGGTCTGCCAGGTTCATGGTGAGGCACACGTGGTTGGGGATGACGCGGAGCCGGGAGCCGTAGGCTGGCAGGGCGGCGCCGTCGGGCCATTCGATGGTGGCGTGATGTTCGGAGAGCGCGACGATGCGGGCCTCGGGCTCGTCAGGGAGCCGGCCGTAGCCCGTGGCCCACGCGGCACGGTCGCTCCCCAGGATCTTGCTGCCGGAATCGACGACGACGCGTCTGCCCCTGCCGCGGACTGGGCCCGACCGGCTCACGACCGTCGCGGCGATCGTCAGCGCGATGTCCTTCAACGCACAGCGTTGCAGCTCGTACTGCTGCGCGTCGCCGAGAACGTACACGCCCGGGCGCAGCTCGGTGGCCATGCTTCCGCCGCCCAGGAGTGATGTGGGTGTGGAGCCACCGCTCAGTTCCTGGACATCGAAACCGTCGGCAAGGAGGCGCGACGATGCTTCAGCGAGCGCGCCGTCCTCGTCCTGCAGTGCCTGTTCCGGCATGCCGGGTGCGTAGCTGTGACCGGGGAATGTGAAGATTCCCGCGACGGCCAGGCCGGCGTCCGCGGCGGCGCGGGCGATGTTCACGGCGTTGTCGGGCATTGTGCCGCTGCGGTGGTGACCGCTGTCCACCTCGATGAGCACGCTGATATCCAGGACTCCAGTGCCGAGATTCCTGCCCATCTCGACAACAGCGTCCACTGAATCGACGCCGACGCGCACGGCGGCTGTCTCGCTGAGGAGGCGCAGGCGGCGGGCTTTGCGTGCGTCGACCCACAGCGGATAGGCAATGAAGAGATCCGTAACTCCGCCTGCCGCGAAGGTCTCGGCTTCACCGATCGTGGCCACGGTCAGGCCGGCCGCACCCGCAGCCAGCTGCCGGGCACCGATCTCCAGGGTTTTGTGGGTCTTGGCGTGGGGGCGCAGCTTCACGCCCCGGGTCTGCATGGCTGAGGCCATGCGGGCGATGTTCCGGTCGAGTACATCGACGTCGACCATCACCGCCGGCGTGTCGAGCTCGTCAGGAATCATGAGGATCCGGCAGGGCGGCACGCGCGGCAGCGCTTCCCATTCGGAGGACGCCGCCGTCGGTGGTCAGGGCGATCCACTCGAAGCCCTGCCTTTGGAGCGCCTTCGCGCGGTCGGGTGAGCCTGCGTAGGCGCCCGCGATGATTCCTGCCCTCCGGCAGGCGCGCACCACCGTGGGCAGCGGTGCGTGCTCCGCCCGGTCGGCGAGGAGGTCATCGACGTCGAGCCCCAGTGCGAGTGACAGATCGAAGGGACCCACGAACACCATGCTGAGGCCCGGCGTTCCTACGATCCCGTCGAGGTTCTCGATGGCGAGCTCTGTCTCCACCATCACCGCGCAGAAGGGCTCGGGCATTGCCGACGCACTGCCTACGGGGTGTCCGGGCAGCGGGCCCCAGCTGCGCCTGCCCCGCGGCGGG
>NZ_KI914885.1:147112-151054 GCF_000520555.1 Arthrobacter sp. Br18
CGCCGCCGCTACGGCCGACTCGGCCTGCTCCGCTGTGTCGACCAACGGCACGATCACGCCGTCGGCCCCGGCGTCGAGTGCGCGCCCGATGAGCGTAGGGTTGTTCGCCGCCACGCGGACCAGCACGGTGGCCAGGGGGTTCCGCCGCAGGGCGAACACCTCGCGGACGCTGCGGTCGTCGAAGTGTCCGTGCTGCGCATCGAGGCCCAGCCAGTCGAAGCCGGCGTGCTCGAGCTCTGCAGTGGTACGGGCGTCGCCGAGGGTTGCCCACACGCCGGATTTCGTGGTCATGAAGCTATTCTCGCCGATGCTGCCCGAGAAGTTGTGCATCTACGGTGGGTGAACCCGCGTTTCACCCGCCATAACTGCACAAGGTTCCGGAGAAGCGTCGGACGCCCCGCGGACCAGCGGCGAGAACACCCCGGGCAGCCCGAATCGGCGTTAGAACACCGCAGGCAAGGCACCCCGCAGCACTGACACCGCAGAATGGGCCGGGGCCTCCGCCGCAACAAACCCGTCCGGCCGGACGAGGTAGAAGAAGCCCGCCTGCAGACCATTGTCCTGCGCCGCCGGGAACCGATGGACGGGAAGGTTGAGCGACAGCCCGACGGCGTCCACAATGGCGTCGTCCATCGCACCATAGGTGTGCACCTGCCACACGGCCTCGCGCAGCACATCGAAGTTGACGCCGGTCCAGGGTAAACGCCGACCCACCACACGGCCCCGGCGTCCACGGGCCGCGGCCTTCGCCCCAGCGCTCATCCAGTAGTGGATGCGGAGCTGGCCCAGGTATCCTGCCAAGCGGAACGAAATCGGCAGCCGGGGCAGAAGCCGCACGGCCACGGGACCGAACAGCGGGGGCAGCAGCCGGCGGACCAGCCGGACGGGTAGCCGGTGGGAAGTGACCAGTCCGAAGACCCGATCCGTACTGTTGATCAGTCGTTCAGCCACGGGCCGCCGCTCGGCGTCGTACCGGTCCAGAAAGGCATCTCCGGCGCGCCCTGCCAGGACGTCGGCGAGTTTGAGTGCCAGGTTGTGGGCGTCCTGGAGGCCCGTGTTCATGCCCTGCGCACCGACCGGCGAGTGGACATGCCCGGCATCCCCGGCCAGGAACACCGCCCCGTCGCGGAACCGCTCAGCTACCCGGTGGTGGACGCGGTAGGTGGAGAACCACTCCGATTCGCCGTAAGCCACCCCGAAGATCCGCGCGAGCCGTTCCCGGACGATGTGTTCGGAGATGTCCGCGGTGCCGGCCTGCCGGAGCACCCCGATCAGCCGGTGCGTGCTCCGGCCCTCCACGGCGTCCTTCAGCGGGAAGGCAAGCAGGAAGTCCGTCTCCCCGAGCCGCAGGTTGACGTCGCCGCCCACCACTCCGGTAGTGCTGAAGGCATCCACCACGTAGAACGTGTACTCATTGGTGATGCCCAGGAAGGGTATGCCGCGAAGCTTCCGCACGATGGAGGAACCGCCGTCGCAGCCTACGCAGTACCGCGCCTCCACACGACGCGCTCCACCCGGGGTGGAGAGGACGGCACGCACGCCGTCCGCCGAGTCCTCGAGCGAGACGAGGCCCGAGTCCCACAGAACCCGCCCGCCAAGCCGCTCCAGGTTCCGGACGAGGATGCGCTCGTTCCTGCTCTGCTCGAGGAAGTAGATTCCCGGGTAGGGTGTGAGCCCGCTGCCCAGGGCACCGACCGGAACCTCGCCGAAGGATCGTTTTCCATATCCCGGCCGTACCCGCTCGGCGTGCTGCGCCTGATCAAGGACGGTATCGATCACGCCCAGCTGATCGTAGATCTCCATGCTGCGTGACTGCACGCCGAGGGCACGCGACTCGCGCGTGGGCCCCGCTTTTCCGTCGGCAAGAATCACGCGGAAGCCCAGCTTCTGAAGCCAGTTGGCCAGCATGAGCCCAGTGGGGCCCGCACCCACGACCAGGACGTCGGTGGACTGCGGGACCTCCGCGGATTCGCTGGTCATGCTCCCAGTGTAGGACCGGGAAACTACCCTCGGGAGGTCTCGAGGATCAGGCAGCCGTGGGCCGGAAGGGTCGCTGCCGCACCCTCCACCGCAGCACCGTCGACCGTCGAGAGCAGCACTTCCGCTCCCGCCGCCCGCAGCGGTGCGGTGCAGAGCTGGTCGCCCAGATTGAGCACGACGGCGGTCCGCCCCCGGTGGAGAATCAGCCACCGTTCGTCGTCGCTGTACTCCACGGAGATGCTGGTGAAGTCGGGATCCCGCAGGTCCGGGCGGTCGCGGCGCAGCTGGATCAGCGAGCGGTACGTCTCCAGCAGCTGCCCCTGCTCCGGGATCTGGAGTTCGGACCAGTCGAGTTTCGCCGATTCGAACGTGCCGGGATCCTGAGGGTTCGGCACGTCCTCGGGCTTCCATCCCATGCGCTCGAACTCCCGGAGCCGGCCTTCGGCGGTCGCCTTGCCCAGTTCCGGCTCGGGGTGCGAGGTGAAGAACGGCCACGGCGTCTGTGCTCCGTACTCCTCGCCCATGAACAGCATCGGGGTGAAGGGCCCGGCAAGGTTCAGCACGGCAGCCTGGGCGAGCTGAGCGGGGTTCAGCGTGGCGCTGAGGCGGTCGCCCGCGGCGCGGTTCCCGATCTGGTCGTGGTTCTGCGTGCAGACCACCAGCTGTGACGGCATGACGCGCTCGGCGTCGATCTCGCGGCCGTGGTGCCGCTCGCGGAACGACGAGTAGGTCCCGTTGTGGAAGAAGCCCTTCTCCAGAACCTTCGCGAGTGCTCCCACCGAATTGAAGTCGGAGTAGTATCCCTCCGTCTCGCCCGTGAGGTTGACGTGCACCGCGTGGTGGAAGTCATCGCTCCACTGCCCCGCCAGCCCGTACCCGTTGACGTTGCGGGCCTGGATCAGGCGCGGGTTGTTGAGGTCGGATTCGGCGATGAGGAACAGCGGCTTCCCCAGTTCCGCGGCCAGGGCGTCCGTTGCGGCGGCGAAGTCCTCGAGGAGGTGGACCGCGCGCTCGTCATGGAGGGCATGCACGGCGTCGAGGCGCAGGCCGTCCACGTGGTAATCGCGCATCCACATGAGGATGTTCTCGATCACGAAGCGCCGTACCTCGTCGGAGAGCGGTCCGTCAAGGTTCAGCGAATCGCCCCAGGTGTTGGACATGCCCTCGGTGAGGTACGGGCCGAACAGTCCGAGGTAGTTGCCGCTCGGTCCCAGGTGGTTGTGGACCACGTCCTGGATGACACCCAAACCCTTCTGGTGGGCGGCGTCGACGAAGCGCTGGTATGCAGCCGGGCCGCCGTAGGTCTCCTGCACCGCGTACCAGAGCACGCCGTCGTAGCCCCAGTTGTGGGTCCCGTTGAAGGCGTTCACGGGGAGGAGTTCCACGAACTGGATCCCCAGCTCCACGAGGTAGTCGAGACGGTCGATCGCTGCGTCGAGGGTACCCTCGGCGGTGAACGTGCCGAGGTGCAGCTCGTAGATCACACCGCCGTTGAGTCCCGGGGAGGTCCAGCCGGAGTCCTGCCACTCGTGTGCGCCTGGGTCGAAGGTGCGCGAGAGCTCGTGCACCCCTCCCGGCTGGCGGCGCGATCGCGGGTCGGGCACCGGTGTGTCCGAGCCGTTGACGAGGTAGCCGTAGTCGACGTCGGCGGTGGCAGTGGTGGCAGAGACGCCGTCGGGCGCGGTCCACCAGCCGCCGTCGCCCTGGGTCATCTCATGCGTGGCTCCGTCGATCAGAAGTGAGAGCGTCTCGGCGCGCGGCGCCCAGACATTGAACCTGCTGCTCATGATGCATCCTCCTGGACCAGTAGTGCTGCCGGGAAAGTGGAGAAAAGGTCGGCTGCGCGGGCGGTGCCACCGGTCACGGCGGTGCCGGTGATGGCGCAGGCGTAGTTGCCCTCGGGGAGGTGCACCGTGGTGTCGCCCCAGCCGCCGAGCTTCTCGAGCCCGTACGGCAGGCGGG
>NZ_KI914885.1:151154-154242 GCF_000520555.1 Arthrobacter sp. Br18
CGAGCCCGTACGGCAGGCGGGTCACCAGCACGACGACGCCGCCCCGATTGAACGCGAAGACGTGGTCCGCGGCCGTTCCCGCCGCCTGCACCGCCGAGTAGCCGGAGAAGAGTTCGGACCGGTCGCGGCGCAGCTTCAGTGCCCGGGACACGACCAGCAGTTTCGCCGCGGCATCCTCGCCCACGGCGGGGATCGCCCCGAAGTTGAGGTCCGTCAGGGCCTGCCGGCGCGCCGCGTAGTCCACCTCGCGGCGGTTGTCCGGGTCGACGAGGGAGAAGTCCCAGAACTCGGTCCCCTGGTACACGTCAGGAACCCCGGGCATGGTGAGCTGCAGCAGTTTGGCCGCGATCGAGTTGGACCAGCCGTGACCCTGAAGGCGCCGGGACATCGAGTCGACCAGCTCGTGAACGCGGGCGTCGTCGAACGCGGCGTCCACTGCGCTGTGCATCGCCGCTTCGAACTCCTCGGCCGGCGCGGTCCAGTGCGTGCTGAGATCCGCTTCCCGGGAGGCTTTCTCCACGTAGGCGTGGGCACGCTCGCGGCTCAGCGGCCAGGCACCGATCAGGGACTGCCACATCAGCGGCGCGAAGGAGGCGTCGGACACGGGTGCGAGGGCCTCCAGTTCCGCGAGGAGCTCCGCCCAGTCTCCCGGCATCTCGGAGAGCACCGCGATCCGGGCGCGGGTGTCCTCGCTGCGCTTGGTGTCGTGGGTGCTCAGGGTGGTCATGGACAGCGGGTTGCTGGTCTCCCGCTCCAGGAGGCGGCGGTGCATCTCGAGGGGGTCGACGGCGAAGATCGCCGGGTCGGCTCCCACCTCGTTGAGCGAGACCAGCCGGGTGTACCGGTAGAACGCGGTGTCCTCCACGCCCTTGGCCATCACCATGCCGGAGGTCTGCTGGAAGCGCCGGGCCAGCGCATTCAGCTCGGCGTCCGGCGCTCCCTCGAGGAACGGGTTGAGCAGCGGGTGGAGGGCCTCGAGGGTGGCACCGAGGTCAGGACGCCGCACCTGGGCGTCCCGCACGGCGTCGGCGAGGTAGTCGGCGCCCTCGGGCAGGTAGCTCCGGTAGACGGGGAAGCAGGTCAGGAGCTCGGCGAGGGCATCTGCCGCCGCTTCGGGGTCGAGGCCTGCGCTCTCCGGCACGAGCCGGGCCAGGCGAAGTACTTCGGCGTGCAGGATGCCGTCCGCGATGCCCCGCTTGGTTCCGTGGATCATCTCGTGGAACGGCTCCACGGGCACCAGCGCCGTGAGCTCGTGTTCGCCCGCGGGGTCGGTGAGCAGGCGGTCGACGTCGGCGAGCGCGTCGTAGCCGGTGGTCCCTTCACAGGCCCAGTTTCCCGGGAGCTCCTCGCCCGGCTCGAGGATCTTCTCGACCAGGACGTAGGCGCCGCCGGTCAGCTCGCGGAGATCCTCGAGGTAACCCACCGGGTCGGCGAGGCCGTCGGGGTGGTCGATGCGCAGGCCGTCCACGAGTCCGTCGTCGAACCAGCTCCGCACCTGGCTGTGGCTCTCCTCGAACACCCACGGAACCTCCACGCGGAGGCCTGCGAGGGTGTTGACGCCGAAGAAGCGCCGGTAGTTGAGCTCGCTGTCGGCGCGGCGCCAGTTCACGAGTTCGTAGTGCTGCTGCGCGTGCACGTCGGCGGCAGAATCGCCCGGTCGGAACGTGCCCTCCGCAATGGGATAGCGGTTGTCGTAGTAGCGGAGCTCTCCGTCCACCACCTCGAGTGCGGCTTCCTCCTCCGGTCCGTCGCCCAGCACGGGGATGCGGATCCGCCCGCCCGCGGCGTCCCAGTCGACGTCGAACGCTTCGGCCATCCGGGATCCGCGGCCCTCCTTCAGGAGCTGCCACCACCAGGCGTTGCGGGCCGGCGTCTCGATGCCCATGTGGTTGGGCACGATGTCCACCAGCACCCCCAGCCCCGCCCCGCGGGCGGCGGTGCTCAGCTCGATGAGGGCTTCGCGGCCGCCGCGTGCGGGGTCCACGGTGGAGGGGTCGGTCACGTCGTAGCCGTGGCCGGACCCCTCCTCCGCGGTCAGGATGGGCGACAGGTACACCCAGTCCACCCCGAGGTCATGCAGGTACGGCACCAGGGCCGCGGCTTCCCGCAGATCGAATTCGTTCCGGATCTGCAGCCGGTAGGTCGATTTTGGTGTCTTCACGCATGTCCTCCTGGGGAACTGGGGTGCAGGGATGGTTAGGCGGTGCCGGTCTTCGCCGTGACCTCGTTGGCGAGGATGGCCAGCGACGCCGCCACCGAGTGATCGAGATCCTCGGCTTCGGAGTGGGCGCGCAGGACCACCATCGATTTGCCCTCGACGGCGATGGTCCTGCCCGCAGGGATCGCAGCACTGTCGGCGAACTTCCCGGCGGTGTCGATGACCTCGTCCCAGGACGGTCCGTATTCCTCGGAGGGAATGGTGAAGTCGACGGCTTCATCATGCGCGTTGAAGTACATGAGGAAGTTGGCGTCGGTGATGCGCTGGCCCCGGGCGTCGCGTCCGCGAATGCCCTGGCCGTTGAGGAACACGCCGATCGAGCGGCCGAACCCGCTGTCCCAGTCCTCGGGCGCCATCAGCTCACCCGACGTGTCGAGCCACACGATGTCGGGCAGCACCTCTCCCTCGCCGCGACGCACGGGGCGTCCGTCGAAGAAGCGGCGGCGGCGGAACGTCGGGTGCTCGGAGCGGAGCCGGTTCACCGCGGCCGTGAATTCGAGCAGGGGCTGGTCCACCTTGTCCCAGTGCACCCAGCTGAGCTCGGAGTCCTGGCAGTAGGTGTTGTTGTTGCCTTCCTGGGTGCGGCCCAGCTCATCGCCGTGCAGCAGCATCGGCACACCCTGCGAGAGCAGGAGCGTGGCGATGTAGTTGCGCTGCTGACGGACGCGCAGTGCGTTGACCTTGGGGTCATCAGTGGGGCCCTCGACTCCGCAGTTCCAGGAGCGGTTGTGGGATTCGCCGTCGTTGTTGCCTTCGCCGTTGGCCTCGTTGTGCTTGTCGTTGTAGGAGACGAGGTCGCGGATGGTGAAGCCGTCGTGGGCGGTGACGAAGTTGATGGACGCCACCGGCCGGCGGGCGGAATGCTCGATC
>NZ_KI914885.1:154342-170420 GCF_000520555.1 Arthrobacter sp. Br18
TCGTAGAGGTCGGCCGAGCCGGTCAGGCGGGCAGCGAACTCGCCGATGCTCGAGTGCTCGCCCCGCCAGAAGTCACGGACGGTGTCCCGGTACTTGCCGTTCCATTCCGTCCACTGCGGCGGGAAGTTGCCCACCTGGTAGCCGCCGGGTCCAACGTCCCAGGGCTCTGCAATGAGCTTGACCTGCGACACCACGGGATCCTGCTGCACCAGTTCGAAGAAGGCCGAGAGCCGGTCCACCTCGTAGAACTCGCGGGCCAGGGCGGAGGCCAGGTCGAAGCGGAAGCCGTCCACGTGCATTTCGGTGACCCAGTAGCGCAGCGAGTCCATGAGGAGCTGCAGGGAGTGGGGGTTGCCGACGTTGAGCGAGTTCCCTGTGCCGGTGTAGTCCATGTAGTACTGCTTGTCGTCCTCCACCAGCCGGTAGTAGGCCGAGTTGTCGATGCCGCGCATCGACAGCGTAGGGCCCATGTGGTTTCCCTCGGCGGTGTGGTTGTAGACCACGTCGAGGATCACCTCGATGCCGGCCAGGTGCAGTTCACGCACCATGGCCTTGAATTCCTGGACCTGCTCGCCGTGATCGCCCACCGAACCGTAGGTGTTGTGCGGAGCGAAGAAGCCGATGGTGTTGTAGCCCCAGTAGTTCGAGAGGCCCTTTTCCTGCAGCGTGCTGTCATTGACGAACTGGTGCACCGGCATGAGCTCGATCGCGGTGACGCCGAGCTTCTGCAGGTGCGCGATCACCGACGGGTGCGCCACACCGGCGTAGGTTCCGCGCTGCTCCTCGGGAATGTCCGGGTGCAGCTGGGTGAGGCCCTTGACGTGCGCCTCGTAGATGACCGACTGGTGGTACGGCGTGCGCGGCATGCGGTCGCCGTCCCAGTTGAAGAACGGGTTCACCACCACGCCCAGCATCATGTGCGGGGCGGAGTCCTCGTTGTTGACCGAGTGCTCGTCACCGAAGTTGTAGCCGAAGAGGGCCTGGTCCCAGTCGAGCTCGCCCGACACCGCCTTCGCGTAGGGGTCGAGGAGGAGCTTGTTCGGGTTGCAGCGGTGACCCTCGGCAGGGTTGTTCGGGCCGTGGACCCGGTAGCCGTACTTCTGGCCCGGCGTCACGTTCGGCAGGTAGCCGTGCCAGACGTAACCGTCCACTTCCTTCAGCTCGACGCAGGTTTCCGTGCCGTCGTCGTCGAACAGGCAGAGCACGATCGAATCCGCGATCTCGCTGTAGAGGGCGAAGTTCGTTCCCGTGCCGTCATAGGTCGCGCCCAGGGGGTACGCGTCGCCGGGCCATAATTCCATGAGTGCTCCTTGTGGGGGTTTTCGATATTTCGAGGAAAGTTTCGAGGAAAGTGTAGTCGAGGCGCAGGACAGCCGAGTGTCCTGCGGGTGAACAGTGTCAGGGCCGCTCCGCGAGGAGATCCGCGAGGACCGATCCGATGTGGACGGGAAGTCCGGACACGACGACGGGCCCCGCCGCTGCGGCCCGCTCACCGGCCAGTCCGTGGATGAGTGCCGCCGCGGCAGCGACGGCCGCCCAGGTGGCTCCGGCGGGAAGGCCGAGGCGCGCGGCGGCGCCGTCGTCCTCCGCCAGCGTCGCCACGAGCGCTCCCAGGATTCCGGACAGAGTGTCCCCCGAGCCGGCGGTGGCCAGCCAGGGCGGAGCCTCGGCCTGGCTGAAGACTTCCCCGGTGGGCGAGGCGGTGATGGTGGTGAAGCCCTTGAGGAGCACCGTTGCCCCGGTGAGCTGGGCCACCTCGAGTGCGTACCGCGCGGGCGCGGCTTCGATCGCCGCGCGCGCGACGTCGATGCCGCGCGAGGCCAGCAGCGTCCGCAGCTCCCCCGCGTGCGGAGTGAGGATCACGTGCGATCCCACGCGCTCGGGAACCTCGGGGAGCGCTCCTGCGTCGACCACCACGGGCAGTCCGCTCGCGATGGCGCCGCGCGCGCGCCGGGCCTGGGCGTCGTCCTCCACCGCGCCGGGTCCCACGAGCCAGGCCTGGGAGCGCGCGTCCTCGATGTCCCCGGTGGAGCTGACCACCTCCGGGTGGACGGCGGAAATGATCGTGGCAACCGCCGTCGGGCCGAGGTAGCGGACCATGCCGAGCCCGGTGGCCAGCGCGGCTCCCGTGGCGAGGACTGCGGCCCCCGGATACTGGGCGGATCCGGCAGCGATGCCGAGCACGCCGCGTGTGTACTTGTGGTCGCCCGTGCGCGGCCTGCGGTACAGGGCCGCGACGTCGTGCGCCTCCAGCCGGCGCATCGCAGGTTCCGGGGCGGTAGCGGCCGGGGTGCTTTTGAACAGGCCCAGGTCGACGACGTTCAGCTCGCCCGCCGCCAGCGCCCCGCCCGAAACCAGCAGCCCGCTCTTCGCCGCACCGAAGGTGACTGTCGCGTCGGCGAACAGGACCGGGTCGGACAGCTCGCCGGTATCGACGTTCACGCCGCTGGGCACATCGCACGCGACCACCAGCAGGGACCGCTGTCCCCGCAGGCCCGCCCGGGTGTTGATGGTCGACACGAGCTCGGCCGCACTCCCCCGCAGACCGCCGCGCGCACCGGTGCCGAGGATTCCGTCGATGACCAGGTGCACCCGTGCGGCCTGCGCTGCGAGGTCGGGAAGGTTGTCCTGGGTCAGGTGCCGGAGCCGTCCGCCCCGCAGGGTGAAGGCCGCAGCAGCGTCGGGATGTACCTGCTCGGCGACGGTGATCGCCGTGACGGCCACCCCGCGGCGCAGCAGGCGCTCCCCTGCGTAGAGGGCGTCACCACCGTTGTTCCCCGGGCCGGCGAGCACCATGACGGTGCTGGAGATCGCGCTGTGACCGGCCGAACGGAGCATGCCGAGGGCCACCCGAAACAGACCGTGGGCGGCTTTCTGCATCAGGGCGTCGCCGTGTCCGGCAGCGAGGAACGGTGCCTCGGCCGAGCGGACCTGGGCGCCGGTGAAGGCATTGAGCATAGGTACGAGCTTAGCGGCCCCCGGCCCGATCGTCAGCCGGGTTACTATTTTCCGCTGTGGCCTGCGACACAGGTGTACCCTCGGCGACCACCATTGCTGTCGCCAGCCCACCGTCGTGGCTGAGGGAGAGGTGCCACTCGGTGATGCCGAGCCGGGCCGCCGCGGCCGCCACGGTTCGGCACACCTCCACGGAGGGCACGCCCGCGGCGTCGACCGCGATGCAGCAGTCCTGCCAGTTCATGCCGACGGGCGCGCCGAGAGCCTTGGCCACTGCCTCCTTCGCCGCGAAACGCGCGGCAAGTGACCGGATGGTCAGCTCCCGTTCCGCGGGCACGAAAAGCCTCGTCACGAGGCCGGGCGTCCGCTGGAGCTGCAGCCGGAAGCGCTCGATATCGACCACGTCCATGCCGATCCCGATGATCACAGGGACACACCCCGGCAGATACCCGGGCGCGCCCTACTCAACCGTGACGGATTTGGCAAGGTTCCGGGGCTGGTCCACGTCGTAGCCCTTCGCGCTGGCCAGCGCGAGCGCGAAGATCTGCAGCGGAACCGTGGTGAGCAGCGGCGCGAGGAGCGTCGGCGTCGCCGGAACGTAGAACACGTGCTCCGAGTACGCCTCCACCGAGGTGTCGCCCTCCTCGGCGATCACGATGGTCACGGCCCCGCGCGCCCGGATCTCCTGGACGTTCGAGACCACCTTCGCGTGCAGCGAGTTCCGCGCCGACGACGACGGCATGACCACCACTACGGGCTGGCCCTCCTCGATCAGCGCGATCGGGCCGTGCTTGAGCTCGCCCGCGGCGAAGCCCTCGGCATGGATGTAGGCGAGCTCCTTGAGTTTGAGCGCACCCTCCATAGCCACCGGGAACCCCACATGCCGGCCGAGGAACAGCACCGACTTCGCCTCGGACATGTCAGCACCGAGCTGCTTGATCTTGTCGGCGTTGTCGAGGACGGTCTGGATCTTCGCGGGGATCTCCGTGAGGTCCTCCATCACCGTGGCGATCTCGTCGCGGAACTTGTTGCCGCGCAGCTGCGCGAGGTAGAGACCGAGCAGGTACGCGGCGGTGATCTGGGCGAGGAACGCCTTCGTCGAGGCAACGGCGATCTCGGGGCCGGCGTGGGTGTAGAGCACGGCGTCCGATTCACGCGGAATGGTGGAGCCGTTGGTGTTGCAGATCGCCACGACCTTGGCACCCTGCTCGCGGGCGTAGCGCACGGCCATCAGGGTGTCCATGGTCTCGCCGGACTGCGAGATGGCGACCACGAGGGTCTTCTCGTTGACGATCGGGTCGCGGTACCGGAACTCGTGCGAGAGCTCCACCTCGGTGGGAATGCGGCACCAGTGCTCGATGGCGTACTTGGCCACCTGGCCGGCGTAGGCGGAGGTGCCGCAGGCGAGGACCACGATCTTGTCGACGGATCGGAGGATCGATTCGTCGATGCGCAGCTCGTCGAGCACGAGGTTGCCCTTGATGTCGGAGCGCCCCAGCAGGGTCTGGCCCACGGCGTCGGGCTGGTCGTGGATCTCCTTCTCCATGAAGGAGTCGTATCCGCCCTTTTCCGCTGCAGCGGCATCCCAGTTCACGTGGAACTCGGTGCCCTCCGCAGGGTTGCCGAAGAAGTCGGTGATGACGACGTCGTCGGGTGTGATGGTGACGATCTGGTCCTGGCCGAGCTCCACCGCGCGGCGGGTGAAGTCGATGAAGCCGGAGACGTCGGAGCCGAGGAAGTTCTCGCCGTCGCCGAGGCCCACCACGAGGGGCGAGTTCCGGCGCCCTGCCGTGACCACTCCGGGCTGGTCCTCGTGGATCGCGAGCAGGGTGAAGGCACCTTCGAGGCGCTGGCAGGCCTGCTGCATGGCGAGGGTGAGCACATCGCCCTTCGCTCCGCCGTCCTTGAGACCGCGGTAGATGACACCCAGCAGCCCGGCGGCCACCTCGGTGTCGGTGTCGGAGATGAACGTGAGGCCCTCGGCGAGCAGTTCCGCCTTGAGCTCGGCATAGTTCTCGATGATGCCGTTGTGGATGAGGGCCAGCCTGCCCTGGTCGGCGAGGTGCGGGTGCGCGTTCTGGTCGGTCGGGCCGCCGTGGGTGGCCCAGCGCGTGTGACCGATGCCGGTCAGCGATCGCGGCAACGGCTCCGCCGCGAGCTCCTGCACCAGGTTGGTCAGCTTGCCCGCCTTCTTGCGGGATTCGATGCCCGACGGCGTCAGCACGGCTACGCCCGCGGAGTCGTACCCGCGGTACTCGAGCCGCCGCAGGCCCTCCATCACGACGTCGAGGGCCCCATGCCTGCCCCCCTCATCGGCAGAGCTATCAGCGAACTCAACCGCCGGCGGAACATTCTCCAGCGTTGAGAGGACCTGCCCGCGTTCGCGGCCAACATAACCTACGATTCCACACATGCGCTCAAGCCTACCGGCAGCAGGGGTTTGTTAATGTCAAGGCCAACAGGCAGAATGCTCAGGGTGATCGATCGAAGCCCGGCTACTCAACAGGCCAACGGTCCCGAAACTTTCACGCCCTTCGTGGAACTCGACCGACAGATGTGGGCACGCCTGTCCAACGAGATCGAATCCCCCCTGAACTCCGAGGACATCCAGAGGCTGCGCGGGCTCGGCGACGCACTGAACCTCGACGAGGTCCGTGAGGTCTATCTCCCCCTCTCGCGGCTCCTGAATCTCTACATCGCCGCGGCCGGCGAACTGCACGCGGCCACCAACACCTTCCTCGGAGAAACAACCCGGCGAACCCCCTTCGTGATCGGCGTGGCGGGTTCGGTGGCCGTGGGGAAGTCGACGACGGCGCGTGTGCTCCGCGACCTGCTGCGCCGGTGGCCCGAATCGCCCAGCGTCGAGCTCGTCACCACCGACGGCTTCCTCTACCCCAATGCCGAGCTCCAGCGCCGCGGGCTGATGGAGCGCAAGGGGTTTCCCGAGTCCTACGACCGACGCCGGCTCCTCCGCTTCGTGAGCGAGGTCAAGAGCGGCGCCGAGGAAGTGCGTGCTCCCTGGTACTCGCACCTGATCTATGACATCGTTCCCGGCCGGGAAGTGGTGGTGCGCCGGCCCGACGTCCTGATCGTCGAGGGCCTGAACGTCCTCGCGCCGGCACGGGCCCGGCCGGACGGCATCACGGGCCTGGCCCTCAGCGACTTCTTCGATTTCTCCCTCTACGTGGACGCGAAGACGTCCTATATCGAGCAGTGGTACATCCAGCGGTTCCAGTCACTGCGCTCCGGTGCCTTCGCGGACCCCGAGTCCTACTTCCACCGGTACGCCGGACTCTCGGACGACGAGGCGCGGGAGACGGCGCAGGGCATCTGGCGGCGGATCAACGAGCCGAACCTCATGCAGAACGTGCTGCCCACGCGGGGGCGGGCGCAGCTCGTGCTGACCAAGGAGTCGGACCACTCGATCCGGAGGATGCTGCTACGGAAAACCTGACAGCCCCGCGGGTCCGGCGCCCTGCCGCGCGGCTTCCCGCCCGCAGCCTCACTGCCGTGCGGCTCCCTGCCCTGCTGCTGGGCGCCCTGCTCCTGTCCGCGTGCAGCGCATCGGAGGGTCCCGCTGCCGATGCGGGAACGACGGCGGCTTCCGCAAGTTCCACTCCCTCTCCCTCCGCCCCCGCGTCGTCCCCAGGAGCCGAGCCGACAGGGCAATCAGCCCCGGGGGAGCCCGCTTCCCCGGCGCCCTCCCCCGCCTCGTCGCCGTCGCCGCCGTCGTCGCCCGAGGCATCGGTTCCGGGCATCCAGTCTTCCCCTTCGGAAGCGGCTGCAGCTTCGGATCCCGCTGGAGACGCGCCCGACTCCCTTTCGGACCCGTCGTCGATCGGCGTCGTCGTCAACAAGCAGCGGCCGCTGGATCCACCGGGCTTCGTGCCGGCGGAACTCGTTCTGCCCCGCGTTGCGCTCGGCCCCTCGGCGGGGAGCGCCCTGCTCCGGCCGGATGCCGCGGACGCCGTCGAGCGGATGTTCGCAGCCGCCCAGGCGGACGGGGTGGGTCTGACGGTGGTCAGCGCGTACCGCTCGTACACGGACCAGGAGTCGACCTACGCCTACTGGGTGCGCCAGTACGGGAACGCTGCACTGGCGGAGACCATCTCGGCGCGGCCCGGATATTCGGAGCATCAGACGGGCCTGGCTGTCGATGTGGGACAGGACGACGGCACGTGCACCCTGGCGACCTGCTTCAGCGGCACCACTTCCGCCCAGTGGACCTCCGCCAATGCGGCGGCGTACGGGTTCATCGTGCGCTATCCCCAGGGCTTCGACGGGATCACGGGCTACTCCTGGGAGCCGTGGCACCTCCGCTACGTCGGACCAGAGGTTGCCGGCGCCATGCAGGCGGGGAACATCGCCACGTTCGAGGAGTACTTCGGGCTCCCGGCAGCGCCGGGCTACTGAAGACCGGGCTACTGAAGACCGGACTACCGAGCGCCGCCTGCTCCGCAGTCTCACAGCGCCCAGCCAACGCCGATAGGTGAATGTCACGCATCGTTTACGTGAGCGGTCCGGCGCAGAAATGCACGCTCCATAGCCTCGAGGGAATGCAGCAGCCATTTCCATCGGAGGACGCATCATGAGCGTTGACAGAGCTATTCATCCGGCCGGACTGGCACCACCGGCGACAGCCGGTCCGGCCCCCCTCGGGCACCGCGCCGGCCGCTGGATCGACAACTGGGACGCCGAGGACGCGGAGCAGTGGAACGGGCCCGGCAAGGCCATCGCCAAACGGAACCTGCAATGGTCCATCGCCTGCGAGTTCCTCGGCTTCGTCGTCTGGCAACTCTGGTCGATCGTGGTGGTCTACCTGCCCGCCGCCGGCTTCACCTTCACCACTCCGCAGATCTTCTGGCTCATCTCGATGCCGTCCCTCGTCGGGGCCACACTGCGCATCCCCTACACCTTCATGGTGCCCCGGTTCGGGGGCCGGAACTGGACCGTCATCTCGGCCCTGCTGCTCCTGGTCCCCTCGATCGGACTCGCACTCTGTGTCGCGAATCCCGACACCCCGTTCGGCGTGATGCTTGCAGTGGCCGCACTGGCAGGCTTCGGCGGCGGCAACTTCGCCAGCTCGATGGCGAACATCACCTTCTTCTATCCTGCCCGCGAAAAGGGCTGGGCCCTCGGGCTCAACGCAGCCGGCGGCAACCTGGGTGCCGCCGTTGCGCAGCTCGTGGTTCCCCTCGTCGTCGCCCTCACCGCCGCCGTCACCCTGGGCCTTCCACTCGCAGGGTGGATCTGGGTGCCGCTGATCCTCGCGGCAGCCTTCGGTGCCTGGAAGTACATGGACAACCTCTCGAATGCGAAGTCGGACATCGCCGGTTCGCTGGCCGCGCTGAAGGAACCGCACCTGTGGATCATGTCCGTCCTCTACATCGGCACCTTCGGCTCGTTCATCGGATTTGCCGGTGTCTTCCCCAAGCTGATCGTGGATGTCTTCCCCACGTTCTCCACGCTCGACATGGCGGGGGCCACGCTCTCACTCGCCTTCCTCGGCCCGCTGGTCGGCTCCCTCGCACGTCCCTTCGGTGGCAGGCTGGCGGACCGCTGCGGCGGCGCGTTCATCACGGTCTGCGCCTTCGCCGTCATGGGTGCTGCCGCCCTGGCCGAAGTGTGGACACTTCCCCTGGCCAACTTCTGGCTCTTCCTTGCACTCTTCCTCGCACTGTTCGCCGCGGCCGGCGCCGGCAACGGAGCAACCTACCGCATGATCCCGATGATCTTCGCCCGGCGCGGGGCGGCCGAGCGGATAAGCACCGGCCAGCCAGGTACCGGCCAGCCGGGCACCGGCACCGTCCTGACAAGCGCGGGCCCCGTCCGCGATTCCGTCAGCACCGCGCGGAAGTCAGCCGCCGCACTCGGGCTGATCTCAGCCATCGGCGCCTACGGCGGGTTCGTCATCCCGCAGGTCCTCAATGCGTCCGCGAGCGCTTCCGGCAGCTACGACTATGCCTTCTACGGGTTCGTTGCCGCCTATGCACTGATGCTCGGCCTCACCTGGTTCTGCTACCTCCGCCGCTCCAGCGCGATGCGCGAGGTCTGACGATGGGCACCGCCGTTCCCACCCACTGCCCCTACTGCGCCCTCCAGTGCGCCATGACGCTTACCGCGCCCGACGGGGAAATCACCGCACTCGACGGCGGAACCCCCACCGTGCCCACCGTGCAGGGGCGGGACTTCCCCACCAACCGTGGCGGGCTCTGCCGCAAGGGCTGGTCCGCGGCCGACCTCCTGCAGCACCCCGACCGTGTGACCGAACCGCTCCTGCGCGGACCGGACGGGGAACTCCATCGGGTCAGTTGGGACACCGCGCTCACCACCATCCGGGACCGCGTGCTCGCGGCGCAGGAGCGGTATGGAATGGACGCCGTCGGCGTGTTCGGCGGCGGCGGGCTCACCAACGAAAAGGCCTACACGCTCGGGAAGTTCGCCCGGGTAGCGCTGGGAACCTCGCGGATCGATTACAACGGACGGTTCTGCATGTCCTCGGCCGCCGCCGCCGGAAACCGTGCGTTCGGCGTCGATCGCGGGCTCCCGTTCCCGTTGGAGGACCTCGGTACGGCCGGCGCGGTCCTGCTGCTGGGCTCCAATACCGCGGACACCATGCCGCCGTTCGTCCAGCACCTCCGGGCGGCCCAGGCCGCGGGGGGCCTGATCGTCGTCGACCCGCGCCGATCGGCGACCGCCAGGCTCACCGACGATCGTCTGGGCCACCACCTCCAGCCCACTCCCGGCACCGATCTGGCGCTCCTGCTCGGGCTCGCGCATGTGCTCGTCACCGAGCAGCTCACCGACACCGACTACCTCCGCGAGCGCACCCATGGAGTGCGGGAGATCATCGCATCGGTCGCGTCGTGGTGGCCCGAGCGCGTCGCGGGCATCACCGGCGTTCCGGCTTCGAGCATCCGCGCCACTGCACGGCTGCTTGCCGCCGCTGCCGCACCGGCAGGGAGGGTGGGCCTGGAGCGTACGTCCTCACCGGCCGCGGCGTGGAACAGCACACCGATGGAACCGACACCACCACCGCCGCGATCAACCTCGCACTCCTCCTGGGCCTGCCGGGACGCATGAACAGCGGCTACGGCACCCTCACCGGCCAGGGCAACGGGCAGGGCGGACGCGAACACGGCCAGAAGGCCGACCAGCTCCCCGGCTACCGGAAGATCAGCGATCCTGCGGCGCGGGAGCACGTGGCGCGCGTCTGGGGCATCCCCGAGACGGCCATTCCGGGACCGGGCCTTCCCGCTGTCCAGCTCCTGGCGACCCTCGGACAGGACGACGGCGTCCGCTGCCTCTTCGTCCACGGAGCCAACGTCGCGGTGTCAGCACCGGACGCCGGGCGGGTCATCGATGGACTTCGGCGCCTGGACTTCCTCGTCGTCGCCGATTTCTTCCTTTCCGAAACCGCGGCCGAAGCGGACCTCGTGCTGCCGGTGCTGCAGTGGGCCGAGGAGGAGGGAACCATGACCAACCTCGAGGGCAGGGTCCTCCGTCGGCGGGCGGCCGCCATCCCTCCCCCCGGCGCCCGCAGCGAGCTGTGGATCTGGGCCGAGCTTGCCGGCCTGCTGCAGGCGCCCTCACTCTTCAGCGATGATCCCGAGACCATGTTCGCCGAGCTCGCACGAGCGAGCGCCGGCGGGCCGGCCGACTACTCCGGCCTCGACTACCAGGTCCTCGACGCGGATGCCCCCGCCTACTGGCCGTACCCCGCAGGCAGCGCCGGCACACCGCGGCTCTTCCTCGAGCGGTTTGCCACTCCCGACGGCCGCGCGTCACTTGTACCGGTTTCGCCGAATGCGGGCACGACGGCGCTGCGCTCGCCCGCCCCCCTGCTGCTGGCGACCGGCCGGCTGCTGGAGCACTACCAGTCCGGCACTCAGACCCGCAGGGTGCCCAGCCTCCTCGCAGCCCAGCCCATGGCACGGCTGCAGATCCATCCCGGAACGGCGAGCAACCTCGCGATCGGCGATGGTGACGCCGTCGTCGTGACCAGCAGCAACGGTGAGGTCCGCGCGACCGCTGACCTGACCGCCGAGACGCGACAGGACACGGTCTTTCTGGCCTTCCACTACCCGGACCACCAGAGCGCCAACCGCCTCACCGGCAGCGCCACCGACCCTGTGTCCGGAATGCCCGGGTTCAAGACGACGCCGGTGCGGGTTGCACGCGTCGAGCCGGCCGTGACGGCCCGTCCCCTGCTGGAGGCAATCGCATGACGGCACCATCCCGCAGCACACCGGAACGTATTGTCATCGTCGGCTTCGGGCCGGTCGCGGCACGGCTCACCGAGCACCTCGAACCGTTCGTCGCCGCCGGCCTGGTGCAGCTGACCATTCTCGGTCAGGAAAAGGACGCCGCCTACAACCGCGTCCTCGTGGCTGATGTCGCGGTCGGCCGGACACCCGAGGAGGTTCTCCGGCTCGCCGACACCGCGGCGCTGCGGTCGGCCGGGATCGACGTCCGGCTCGGGTCGACGGTGCAGCGCATCGATCGGAACATCCAGCAGATCCACTCGGACGACGGCGCCACGGTTCCCTACGACCGGCTCGTCCTCGCCACCGGATCCTCACCCGTCCTGCCGCCGCTGGCCGGAGCGGATGACGCCGCGGCACTGCCCGCCGGGGTCGGCTTCCTGCGCGACCTCGAAGACGCCCGCGCGCTGTCGGCTGCACTTGCAGGGGGATCACGCCTCGTCGTGCTCGGCGGCGGCCTGCTCGGCATCGAAGCCGCCCTGGCCGCCGCGGAGGAGGGCGCCGATGTCACCCTCGTCCATCATGGACGGCATCCCCTGGAGCGACTGATGGGCGAGGGAGCGCTGTTGGTGGGGTACGCCCTCGAAAGCGCCGGCATCCGTCTGGTCTCCGGGGCGGCGCTCGGACTGGAGCTCGACGACGGCCGCATCACCGGACTGGCGATGGGAGACGGCACCGTGGTCCCGGCGGACGCCCTGGTCATCGCGTGCGGCGTGCGTCCGCGCGTGCAGCTCGCCGCCGATGCGCTGCTGGAGACCCGGGACGGCGTCCTGGTGGATCACTCCCTCCAGGTGCGCGGCGGGGACAGGATCTGGGCCATCGGCGACTGTGCCGAGGTGAGATGCACGGATCCCGCATGTGCTCCCTGCTCCATAGTCACCGCGCCGCAGGGCGTGATCGGGCCCGGCTGGTTGCAGGCGGACCAGGTGGGCGCAGCCTTCGCGGCGGGGCTCACGGGGGCGGCGCTCGGCCCGGCCGGTACGACGCCGGAACCGCCGCGGCGCCGTGACGCCGTCGTCATGCTCAAGGCCTGCGGCTTCGACGCCGTGGCGGCCGGGGACACCGGCGTAGGGCTTTGGGACGCCGGGAACGGGCTGGACGTTGCGGTGTGGGCGGATTCGGGGCACGGCCAGTACGTCAAGATGGTGACGCGCGACGGCGTCCTGACCGGGCTGGTGTGCATCGGGATGCCGCGCACGGGGGCGGAACTCGTGCTCCTCTTCGAACGCGGCGGCGAGCTTCCTGCTGACCGGTCGAGCCTCCTGCGGCTGGACACGGCGGAGACGGCGCTCGCGGTCGGGGCCCCGGCCGGCGATTCCACCCTGTGCCGGTGCGCGGGTATCCGGCGCGATGTCGTCGAACAGTCTGTGGCGGCCGGCTGCGCTACGGTCGGCGAGGTGTCCTCGAATACGCGGGCGGGATCGGGCTGCGGCGGGTGCCACGGCGACATCCGGAGGATCATCGAGCAGCACTTCGCAGTGGCAGCCGTTCCGTGAGGCTCGTCGATGTCCGTGATCTGGGATCGCGGTGATTTGGGATAGCGGTGATTTGGGGCTCTCAGGTGCCTGAGCGGTCGTTACTGGATCTGCATACTTCCAGTGTCGTGCGCTGAATTCAGGTCGACCACCAATTCCAACGTCATGTAGATATAGATCAGAATAAGGATATATCCGGTTCGATGAGAAATACCGATTATCGCTGCAGGATAATTGCCGACCAAGATCGGCCGATCGTTCAGGACGTCAGCTCTGAATATGCGCTTCACGCCGAACTTGTCTCCTCCACCGCTCACTCGTGAAGGAGGGACGCCCGGTGCTTAGGCGACCGTCCCCGCGTCGGACTTGAGGTTTGTCTCGACAGTGCGCGAGGTGGCCTCCGCGGGTGTCCGTGCGATGTGAAGTCGCGTGGAGAACGCGGCAATGAGGGCGAAGAGGAAGGCTGCTGCCGCGATCGCCACCGACATGGCAGCAACCGCTTCGTAGCCGCTGATTCGGGGGTCCAGGAATGGGTAGGGGTACCAGTCAACGAGGGGACCTCTAATCAAGCTGTAGGCCAGATAGAGGAGAGGGAACGCGAGCCAGACCAGCGAGGTGCGGACAGGGACCCTCGTACCGGGGAGGTCAACAAGCCAGTCGATCACCATGATCGTCGGGATGGTGAAGTGCAGCACGACGTTGATCCAGGGGATCGGAGTGTTGACGTCAATATTGCTCAACAGAAGATTGTAGACAATCCCGGTGATGGTCATATAGATAGTCGCAGCACCACGCAGGAGTTCAAGCCAGCGGGGGCTGTTGCCCTTCCACGCGTACCGGCCGGCGATTGCCAGGGTAAGAACGGCGATAATGTTGGATTCGATGGTGAAGTAGCTGAAGAAGTTCCATGCAGTGGCGCCGGGAACGTTTTGCAGAAGGTGTGTCAACTGGAAAAATACGGCCGAAAACCCAAGCACGGCAAACCAGAACCTGAAGAGCGCGAGCCCTCGATTGGGTGTCATGAAGGAATCCTACGTGGCCGGTATGTCAGAAGAGCCTCTACGTGTAGTTCCACCCCGCTCCACGTAGAGGCTCCACCGCGACTTGGGTCAGGGGATGTCAGCCTGCGCGGCCTCCTTGCGGAGCTTCCGTACGTCCTCCTTTGTCAGGAAGCGCTGATCCTCCAAGTCCTTCGCATTGTCTTTCACTGCTTTCACGTAGGACCTGTGGGTCGGGTACAGACCGGCGATCGTCTCATCATCGAGCGGGCGTTCGTATCCGGCAATGAAGCAGAAGGACGCTCCTGTCGCGGTTCCGTACCAGGTGCTCGTCGGCACATCAAGGTAAGGGGAGCGCAGCCCACCCTGCACGTTGCCGAATTCATCGAGTACCGGTGCACCGTTTTCCACCAGGATTGGTTCTGCCCGTGGTGGAGCAACACCGTCCCGCACCCATAGATCGAGGTTCTGCAAGGCAGCATTGAAAAAGATGGAGCTCGGGAAACGGCTGCGTGGTCCTTCATTGCAGCTCATGGGGGGAACTGTTCGTCCGGCGGCCACGATGTCTTCAGAAGTGGCTGAGAAATACAGTTCATCCGGAGTGGCATGGCCGGCGCCGGCCATCTCGTAGTGGCGGTAGCGGTCACCGGGCTCGTCGCTGTCCGCCCTGCGTGAGCCGATGCCTGCGAGGTAGTCGGACTGGGACATCATGCGGATGATCGGTACTCCGACGTCCTGGAACTGACGGCGGGGGTCATCGGCTGCGGGCGCGCTTTCGCACTGGTTCATCGGGTAGGCTCCGGCGAAGGCACCACCTGCCACACCCACGATGTAGCCGTCATAGATCGGCGCGCCGTCCGACTCGATGACGTGGGGCTGCACGCCGTTGATGTAGTTGGCCAGATAGCCGCCGGTTTGTGAGTAACCGAGTCCGTAAGCCTTCTCCACGAGGGCCGAATCGCCCCCGTAGGCCAGCGGATTTGACGATGTGTCACTCTTCAACCACGCGCCGACCTGGCTGTAGATGTCCCATACCAAGCCGTTTTCGGTTGTTCTGGCGCTGTCCGCTGCCACCGTCAGGCAGTTTTGAGGATCGTCCAGCGAAAGTGGATTCGCATACGACAGGGAACCATAGCGCTCAGCGTCGAAGTTCTTCAGGGCGTCGACAGCAATCGGTTTGGCAGTAATTCCTACCCAGGCATCCCCGTTGTTCACGATCTGCTCGTGGGCCACTGCCCATCCGATGTTCAGATCGAACAGGTTTGAGGGGTTGAGCATTTCCACCACGACGTTGCCGCTGAAGTGCTGGCCCTTCGCCGGTTTCCGGACAAGGACCCGTGTTGTGTAGGGTGCGTCTTCCGTGCGGATGACGGCAGGTCCAGGAGCAGGCCAGGTGTAGACGTTGGCGTTGCCGCTTGCGAGGTACTCCTCTTCCACGTAGCCCTGATCCGGCAGGTCCTCCGGAACCAGTTGGTGATCTGCCGCACCGAACGGATATGACTCGTCGGTTATGGGAAGCTGCGTTATCTCCGGGATGGGCGTTACCCGTTCCACCGTCGGCTGGGAGGCCTGTTTTTTCTCCCCGGAGCCTTCGTTGCTCTTTGCATGGGCTGGGAGAGTTCCTGCCCCCGCCACCCCGACGGCCAGTGATAGTGAAAGCGCCAGTGATGCGCCGGTGAACCTTTTCACGAATACTCCCTTGTGATCGTTCGGTTCAGATGTCTGTCAGTGCGGACCCGCAGGCTGACCTTCTCAACGTAGGAACACTCACCAGGAGGAGCAAGCTTATTGAACATGTGTGCACTGTCACAGCCCGCCCTGGGCTCACACGTGCAGCCGGTAGCCTCGCTTGACCACGGTCTCGATAAGCCCCGCGTCGGGGAGCGCCTTGCGGAGGCGGTTGGCGTTCATGTCCAGGGCATGGCCGGCACCGGTCCGTGCCAGCGTTGCCGTCAGGGCGTCCCGGCTCAGCACCGCGCCCTTCGCACCCAGCAGGGCCCTGAACAGGACCAGCTGTGCCGGCGCGAGGTCCACCCGTACCTCGTCCACCCTGACCGAGCGGCCCCTCAGCTCCACGTGCCCGGACCGGGTGGCCACCTGATGCACGGAATGCTCGGCCAGATGGTCGCAGACCAGACGGATCAGCGCGCCCATGCGGAACCGCTCCGGCACAATAGGCGTAATTCCGGCGTCGAGCAGTGGCTGCGCGGTGACCGGACCTACGGCTGCGGCGATCGTGCCGGAGCGGAAGCGCTCCGTCACCTGGTCCTCCAAACCGGCTTCGGCGGCAGTGCTGAACAGGGCGTCGACGGCGGGCGCGCTGGTGAAGGTCACGCAGTCGAGCTGGCCTGCGCAGATGGCGTCGATGAGGCGGGGAAGCCTGCCG
>NZ_KI914885.1:170520-180077 GCF_000520555.1 Arthrobacter sp. Br18
GCCGGCGCCCTCCGGCCGAATCCAGCGGTAGGGCGTCACCGTCAGGAGGGTGGCGCCGGCGTCGGCGAGCCGTTGGAGCTGCACCGAATCCGCGTAGGCGTGCAGCTGGACGCCTATGGTGAGGCCGGTAAGGTCCCGGGCGAGGAGGTCATCGACCAGCGTCGCCGTGGTCTCGTCGGCACTGATCCCGACGTCGGTCAGGCCCGCTGCGCGCACCGCTCCGCGCGCTTTGGGTCCGCGCACGTAGATGCGCCCCTGCCCCATCGTGTCGAGGAGTTCATCGCCCAGCCCCGCAGCGTCGGCGGCTTCGAACCAGCGGCGCATTCCGTAGGCGGTGGTGATCACGAACAGGTCCGGACGGCTCGCGAGCATGGCCCGGGTGTCGATCAGCAGCTCGGTATCCTCGGCGATCGGCGCGATCTTCAGCGCCGGAGCATGCATCACGGACGCTCCGCGCCGCTCCAGGGCGTCGATGAGGTCTCCTGAGCGGCGGTCGGAGGTCACGCCGATACGGAACCCGGCGAGCTGCAGGCCCGCGACGTCGGAACGCGGCTCACTCACAGGGCCACCAGCGAATCGGCGAGGGAGGCCAACCGCGTTGCCTCGCCCTGGAGCTCGAGTCCTGTGCGCACCACCTCGCCGATCACCAGGACCGCCGGTGACTGGCACCGGGCGCTGCCCGCATCCGTCAGGATGCTGCCGAGCGAGCCGGACGTGGTGCGCTGCGACGCACTGTAGCCGCGTTCGATGATGGCCGCCAGCATGTCCGCCCGCATTCCAGCTGCCCGGAGACCGGCAACGAGCTGAGGCAGCGTATTCACCCCCATCAGCACCACGATGGTTCCCCCGAGTCCCGCCAGGTGGGTGTGTTCGTCGTCGGTCAGCGGTGCGTGCCCGGACACGACGGTGAACAGGTGGCTGACGCCGCGGTGCGTCACGGGAATCCCCGCTGCGGCCGGCACGGCAACGGCCGAGCTGATGCCGGCAATGATCCGGCAGGGAATCCGTGCCGCGATGCAGGCGGTGAGCTCCTCCCCTCCCCTGCCGAAGACGAAGGGATCCCCGCCCTTCAGCCGCACCACGGTGCGCCCTGCGAGCGCCTGCGCCGTCAGAAGCGCCTCGATGTCCTGCTGGCTCACCCGATGGTGTCCGGGCAGCTTCCCGACGTCGATCAGTTCCGCCGCGGGCGCCAGTTCCTTCAGGTCGGTGGTGGGCGCCAGCCGGTCGAAGAGGACGACGTCGGCCTCGCGGAGTGCTGCCGCGCCGTCGAGCGTCAGGAGCCCGGTGGCACCCGGTCCCCCACCCACGAGCGTGACACTGCCGCCTGCCGCGGCAGGCGCTTCATGGGCCAGTAGTACGTTGTGGAACCGGCACGCTTCCTCCAGAAACGACCAGCCCGGCTGGCCGTCCTGGACGGCGGCCACGAGGTCGGTGCCTTCCAGAAGGTCCGGCGTGAAATCTGTCGGGGAAGTCAACGGCAGCACCAGCGCTCCTGCCGCCCGATAGCGGCGCACGGCGCGCCGCGCAGCTACGGGACTGCCCGCGACGATGACGCGGCGGCCCGTGAGATCGATGGTCAGCTCCATGGCTGGTCCCCTTCGCTCGGATTGCGGGGGCGCATCCCGATGGATACACCCAGGTTGACCGGTCCGCCGGCCTGCACCAGCTCGGCCTCGGCGAGCTCGGCGTCCGTTGCCGGGCGGCGCTGTCCGCGCTCCTCCACGAGGACGATCGACTGGTCCGCGGCGTCGGGCGCATTGACGAAGGAGCGGAAGCGGCGCAGCCTGTCGGGGTCCTTCAGGGTGGCAGCCCACTCATCCTCGTAGTGTTCGACGTGGCGTTCCATCGCCTGCTCAAGGTCGGCGGCGATGCCCAGGGAGTCGGAGACGACGACGTCGCGCACGTGGTCGAGCCCGCCGTCGAGATCCTCCATCCAGCGGGCCGTGCGCTGCATGCGGTCGGCGGTGCGGATGTAGTACATGAGGTAGCGGTCGATGTACCGGATCAGGGTCGGGGTGTCGAGGTCCTGGGCCAGCAGCTGCGCATGAGCGGGCTGGAACCCTCCGTTGCCGCCGACATAGAGGTTCCAGCCCTGGTCGGTGGCGATCACCCCGACGTCCTTGCCCCGTGCCTCGGCGCACTCCCGAGCGCAGCCCGAGACGCCCATCTTGAACTTGTGCGGTGCGCGCAGGCCCCGGTAGCGCAGTTCCAGGTCGATCGCCAGGCCCACCGAATCCTGCACGCCGAAACGGCACCAGGTGGAGCCGACGCAGGACTTCACGTTCCGGAGAGCCTTTCCGTAGGCCTGCCCGGATTCGAAGCCGGCCTCGACGAGGATCTTCCAGATCTCCGGAAGCTGCTCCAGCCGCGCACCGAACATGTCGATGCGCAGGGCACCGGTGAGCTTGACGTAGAGCCCGAAGTCCTCGGCCACCCGGGCGATCACGGCGAGTTTCTGCGGCGTGATCTCCCCTCCCGGAATGCGCGGCACCACGGAGTAGGTTCCGTTGCGCTGCATGTTCGCGAGCGCGCGGTCATTCGTGTCCTGAAGGGTGCCGCGGCCGCCGTCGAGCACGTACTGGCCCCGCTGCGTGGCGAGGATCGAGGCGATGGCCGGCTTGCAGAGATCACACCCGAAACCCCCCTTCGCCTCGTCGTCCACACCGAACCGGGCGATGATGTCGCTGAAGGAGGCGAGGTCCAATGCCTGGATCGCCTCGAAGAGCTGTGGCCGTGACATGGCGAAATGCTCGCAGATCCCGTTCGAGACCGTCTTGCCGGCCTTCACGAGTTCGCCGTCGAGGAGCTTCTTGAGCATCGGCACGCAACTGCCGCATTGCGTTCCGGCGCGGGTGCAGGCCTTCAGGCTGGGCAGGTCGAGGACCGGCGCAGTGCTGCCGCCGTCGTCCAGGTGCCCGTGGATCGTCGAGCGGCAGGACCCCGCGGTCACGTTGTTGCAGGAGCAGAGGACGACGTCGTCGGGCAGTTCCGTCTCCGGCGCCCCGTCGGTTCCCGCGGAGGAGAGGTACGCGCCGGGTTCGGCGGGTAGCTCGCGGCCCAGCAGGGGCCGCAGGGCGGTGTAGGGGGTGGCGTCCCCCACGAAGATCCCGCCGAGAAGGGTTTTCGCGTCGTCGGTGACGACGAGCTTTTGGTACAGACCCCGGGCGGGGTCTGCGTAGACGATTTCGAGGCTGCCCTCGGTGTCGCCGAGTGCGTCGCCGAGTGCGTCGCCGAAGCTTGCTACCTCCACACCGGAGAGCTTGAGCTTGGTGGCGGTGTCGAAGCCGGGGAAACTCGAGACTCCGCCCAGGATCCCGTCCGCGCAGACCTCGGCCATGGCATTGGCCGGTGCCACCAGACCCATGCAGACGTCGTCATAACTGGCCACCTCGCCGATGGCCCAGACACCCGGCATCGAGGTTTCACACGTTGCGCTGATCACCACGCCGCCGCGGCTGCCCACCGCCAGGCCGGCGTCCCGCGCCAGCTCGTCGCGGGGCTTGATGCCGACGGCGAAGACCACCAGGTCCGCCGGAAGGACCTCGCCGTTGCGCAGCTGCACCCCGGTGACGGTGCCCGTTGCGGTCCGGATGATGCCGGTCGGCGCGCTCCCGCAGAGGATGTTCATACCCTTCGCGGTGATCAGGCGCCCCAGGGCCTGGCCTGCTCCCTCATCGAGCTGGGCGTTCATGAGCCAGCCCGCCCGGTTCACCACCGTGGAGTGGGTGCCGAGCTGCTGGAGGCCGCCGGCAGCTTCCAGGCCCAGCAGCCCGCCGCCGATCACCACGGCTTCCGCTGGCCGTCCCAGGTCGGCGGCAAGCCGTGCGGACTCCCCGCGCAGGTAGCGTACGTCCTCGAGCGTCCGGTAGACCGCAGCACTCTCCGCCCCGGCCATGGGCAGGCGGACGGCGTCGGAGCCGGTGGCGAGGACCACGTCGTCGAACGGGTAGCGCTCCGCGGAGGCACCGATCACGCAGCGTGCCGGCAGGTCGAGCGCGACCGCGCGTTCGTTGGTGACCAGGTGCACAGCCGGCTCCCGCCACATGAGCACGTCTCCGAGGCTCAGATTCACCTCCGCCTGCAGTGCGCTGCTGAGCGCCACCCGGTCGTAGGGCGCGTACGCCTCTTCAGCCAGGACGGTGATGTGGAGGCCGTCGAGCCCCCGGCGCCATAGCGCCTCGACGAAGCGGTGGGCGGCGGGGCCGCCACCGACGACGACGATGCGCCGTGCGGCAGAATCCGTGTCCCGTTCCACCCGTGCCGGGGACGCTGATGGTTTACGATCGTCGCGCATGGGAGGCCTTTCGCGCCGGGAGGGTCAAGCGGTTCTCCTCGACCCTACGAACAGGGAATTACCTCTCGGTGTCTTCCATGTGTCGCAAAGTTAACTTTGGCCTCACGGCCCTGGCGCGCTCCGGTGAAGCGAAAGTTACCTCGGCACAATGCTGCACTGGTGTGGCTGAAACCTGCGGATCCTAGATTCGATGCAATGTCCCGACACGCACGCTTGATGGGCAGCACAGTCTTACGGAAGGACGCACACCATGACGGACCTGGTTCTCGAGAGAATGCCCACTGCCGCCCTGCCGGGTTGGGCCCGGATCTGCGCTGTCGACGACCTCGAGTCCTGCTGGGGCGAGGCAGCCCTCGTCAACGGCACACAGGTTGCACTCTTCCGGCTTCCCGGCGGGCGGATCCATGCGGTGGATAACCGGGATCCCCGCACCTCGGCGAGCGTGATGGCGCGCGGCCTCATTGGCTCGCGCGGCGGCACCACCACGCTGGCGTCTCCGCTGCACAAGGAGGTGTACAGCCTCGCGACCGGTGAGTGCCTCACCGGTGGTCAGCCCAACCTGCCGGTGTACGAGACGCGGGTGGTGGATGGCTGCATCGAAGTGGCGGCGCTGGCACCGATGGAACCGGCGATGCTTCAATAACTCCATGCCCTTGACCCCCGATGCCCCCGTGTTCATTGCGTGTTCCCATGGAACGGACAATCCGCGCGGCCGGGCCGAGATCAATCGGTTGCGCGACCAGATTCAGGAGATGCGTCCGGGCCTGGAGATCTGTGAGGCGTACGTGGACGTGCAGGAACCGGCCCTTCCCGACGTGGTGCGGGCGATCCCCGCAGGACGCGGCGCCGTCATCGTGCCGCTGCTGCTCTCGGTCGGTTATCACGTGAAGGTGGACATCGCCCACGCCGCCGCCAGCCGCCCGGGAACCATTGCAGCCCTGCCGCTGGGTCCCGATCCGCGCCTCGCAGGGCTCCTGCAGGTACGGCTCACCGAAGCCGGTGTCGGAGCCGATGCCTCAGTTGTCCTTGCCGCGGCCGGATCATCGGACGCCTGTGCAGCGGTCGATGTCGCAGAGCTCCGGGAGGACCTGGTTGCCCTCCGGCCGGGCCCGATGCGTGCCGGCTTCGGGTCCGCTGCGAAACCGTCGGTGACCGAGGCCGTGGCACAGGCTCGTGCGGGCGACGACGGCGCAATCTCCGTGGCGTCCTACTTGCTGGCGCCCGGGTACTTCCACGACCAGCTGGCCCGGGCGGGTGCGGATATTGTCAGTGCACCGCTCCTGCCCAGTCCTCTCGTGGCGGCGATCGCGCTGGACCGGTACGACGCCGTTCTTCGTGCGGCTGCGGAGCCCGCCACCGGTGAATGCCCGAGGCCGTGCCGACCACTGGTGTCCGAGTGCGTCCGCTTTCCGATGCCGGCCGGCGCTGGCTGAAGCCGTCTATTGAGGCTGCACTCGGGTTGGGCTCCTCCGGCTAGCCAGGGAGTCGTTTGCCTTCTAGGCCACGGGCTCCAACGCGAGCCGGTCCTCGACTATTGCAGCGAGCTCGTCGGCAATGCGCTGTGCGGTTTCCATGTCGGCCGCTTCAACCATCACCCGCACTACGGGCTCTGTGCCGGAGGGCCGTAGGAGCACCCGGCCCGTCTCGCCCAGCACGCCCTGCGCTGTGCGAACGGCGGCCTGCACGCCCTCGTCGGAGTTCACCGCAGCGCGGTCGACTCCCCGGACGTTGATGAGCACCTGAGGGAGCTTCGTCATGACGCCCGCGAGGTCCTTCAGCGAACGCCCGGTTCCCGCCACCTGCGCGGCCAACTGGAGACCTGTCAGCACGCCGTCGCCGGTGGTGGCGTACTGGGCAAAAATGACATGGCCCGACTGCTCACCGCCCAGGCTGAAGCCGCCGTCGCGCATCCCCTCGAGCACGTAGCGGTCCCCCACCGCGGTTTCCTTGATGATGATCCCGGCGTTCCGCAGGGCGATCTTCAAACCGAGGTTGCTCATCACCGTGGCCACGAGGGTATCCTCCACGAGCTTGCCGGCGTCCTTCATCGCCACGGCCATGACGGCCATGATCTGGTCGCCGTCCACCACGGTTCCCTCGTGGTCCACGGCGAGGCAGCGGTCGGCGTCGCCGTCGTGCGCTATGCCGAGGTGGGCGCCGTTCTCAAGGACGGCGGCCTGGAGCTTTTCGAGGTGCGTCGACCCGTAGCCGTCGTTGATGTTGTTGCCGTCCGGGTCCGCCCCGATGACCACGATGTCGGCGCCCGCGTTGGCGAAGACCTCGGGCGAGCAGCCGCTGGCGGCGCCGTGGGCGCAGTCGAGCACCACCTTGATTCCGTCGAGGCGGTGCGGCAGGGTCTGGAGCAGGTGCACGATGTAGCGGTCCTCGGCGTCCGCGAACCGCTGGATGCGCCCGACGTCGCCACCGACGGGTCGCAGGCGCGGCTCCTTGAGTTCGGCTTCGATGGCCTTTTCAAGGGCGTCATCAAGCTTCTTGCCGCCCCGGGCCAGGAACTTGATGCCGTTGTCGGGTGCCTCGTTGTGTGACGCGGAGATCATGACGCCGAAGTCGGCATCGAGGTCCGCCACCAGGTATGCGGCAGCAGGAGTGGGCAGCACACCGGCGTCGTAGACGTCCACGCCGCAGCTCGCCAGTCCAGCCCCCACGGCAGCGGCGATGAAGTCACCACTGATGCGCGGATCCCTGGCAATCACTGCCGTGGGACGGCGCCCGCCTTCCACGGCCCGGTGCCCCAGAACCACGGCGGCGGCCTGGGCCAGCTCAAGGGAGAGCTCGGCGGTGATCAGGCCGTTCGCCAGCCCGCGGACACCATCGGTTCCAAATAATCTAGTCATTGTTCCTCATCCTAGGTCGACCTCACTGCAACAGCGAGCACCACGCCATTTTCGTTAAAGCACGATGCCCGTCCAGCAAGCCGGACGGGCATCGCACGAAGCGGTATTAGCGCTGGAGCCAAGCGCCGAAAGCCGGCGCGGGGCCCCTTGCGAAATCGCGCCAGCGGTTGCGCAAGGGGTAGGCGGGTTTTAGCGCTTGGAGTACTGAGGGGCCTTACGGGCCTTCTTGAGACCGGCCTTCTTGCGCTCGATCACGCGGGCGTCACGGGTGAGGAAGCCTGCCTTCTTCAGCGCGGGCCGGTTGTTCTCACGGTCGATGTCGTTGAGCGTGCGCGCAACACCGAGGCGAAGGGCGCCGGCCTGGCCGGAGGGTCCACCGCCGTGGATGCGGGCAATGACGTCGTAGGCACCATCGAGCTCGAGGAGCTTGAAGGGGTCGTTGACTTCCTGCTGGTGCAGCTTGTTCGGGAAGTAGTCGCTGAGCTCGCGCCCGTTGACGATCCACTTGCCGGTGCCGGGTACGAGGCGTACACGGGCTACGGCTTCCTTGCGGCGTCCAACGGCTCCGCCGCCGACCGTCAGCGCAGGGCGCTCCTTGACGGGGGCTTCGCTGCCTTCGGTGGACTCTGAGGTGTAGCTCGTAAGCTCCTCAGCAGATTCATTCAGCTCTTCAGGGTTCTGAGCCACGGTTCTCCTTGAATTAATTTCTTAGTGTGTGGTGGCCAGGACTACTGGGCGACCTGGGTGATTTCGTACGACGTCGGCTGCTGGGCACCGTGGGGGTGCTCGGCGCCGCGGTAGACCTTGAGCTTGCCGATCTGCTGGGCAGCCAGCGAGTTCTTGGGGAGCATGCCCTTGATGGCCTTCTCCACTGCGCGCTCGGGGTTCTTCTCGAGGAGCTCGGCATAGGTGGTGGACTTCAGGCCGCCCGGGAAACCCGAGTGGCGGTAGGCACGCTTCTGCTCGAGCTTGGCGCCGGTGAGGGCTACCTTGTCAGCGTTGATGATGATGACGAAATCGCCCATGTCCATATGGGGCGCAAAGGTCGGCTTGTGCTTTCCGCGCAGCAGAATGGCGGTCTGGCTGGCAAGACGGCCTAGGACAACGTCGGTTGCGTCAATGACGTGCCACTGGCGGGTGATGTCGCCTGGCTTCGGGGTGTACGTACGCACGGTTATGGCCTTCGTTTCTTATTCGGTGTCGCCCGCGCCACGGAAGATTCCGCGAGCACGAGCTCAGCTTATTCATGCGTTACCGGAACTCCAGGTGAGGGCTGAAATACGACCAGTTATCCCGTGCATCTCGGCTGCTCCCCCGGGCCAGGTGGTTCTGCAACTGAACCGCTCCGGAAGGCGCAGACGTATCGAGAAGGGGATACGCACAACGACTCCCAAGATTAGCGCGAAGGCGTGCTGCAGGTCAAAACGGAAGGTCAGAACGTGCGTCCAGTGCCGCCGCGGCTGGCGACACTGGATCACGAGCACGACGAAGGCGCCGCCGGCCAGCTACTTCATACTCGATCGCTGGGCTACTCATATTGACCGCCTCTCGCTACGGGTGGCGGCTATACAACTACCTACACGAACACCGCCCAGCGCAGGTTATCCGCAGAAGGCGCGGTCTTTGGTCAGGCTTACCGCAAGATCCGGCAAAACCAGCTGAACCGGCTCTTTCCCTTGCTAATTTGTGGCTAGAGCTGGCAGCGGGTCAGCCCCACCCGGACTTTCCGTCCAAGGTTCGTCCACCTTCTCAAGGAGCTAGAAATGATCGCACTGTACGCAACACTCTCTACCGTTCTCTACACCGCCAAGGCTCGGTTGACCAACGAGAAGGGCGCCACGATGGTGGAGTACGGCCTGATGGTCGCCCTGATCGCCGTCGTCGTTATTGCCGGACTGCTCATTCTCGGCCCCAGGATTGCGGGTCTGTTCACGGGTGTCGCTGCGAGGCTCAACCCGTAAGACATCATGGCTTCGGTGGAAGCGCCATCGAAGCCCCACGGGCATTCTGCCAGGTAGGGAGAGAAGTACTTCCTTGCGTCAGACGATACGCGAACTGGTCCACCGTCTACTCGGACCGGGCGCCTGCGACCAGATACACCAGTGATGTAACCGCCGGTCTGGACGATGCTCGCCTTAGGGTACGCGCGAAGGTCACGTTCCTCGGGCACGTTTCACAATGCAGCAAAGCTAACCCGCTTAGTCGCCTTTTCCTTGCTGACTTTCGGCCCGAGCAAGCATCAGGTCAGCCCCACCCGAACTTCCCGTCCATTTGTTCAAGGAGCTAACAATGATCGCACTGTACGCAACACTCACGACCGTTCTCCACACCGCCAAGGCTCGGCTGGCCAACGAAAAGGGCGCCACGATGGTGGAGTACGGCCTGATGGTCGCCCTGATCGCCGTCGT
>NZ_KI914886.1:0-15232 GCF_000520555.1 Arthrobacter sp. Br18
AACGGTCTTGCCGCCGCCCTCCACAAGAACTTTGGCGAGACCCATGCCGCGTAGAACCCCGAGCACTGCTGACGGATCGAAGCCACCTTTTCCCGTGCGCACCACGCTGACGTGACGGGCAAGATCGTCCGTCACCACGGTTTCCTCCGCGACCACCCAGATTGTCGGAGCGGCATCATCGGTCAGGACCTGGGCGGCGAGGGGAAGTGCCCCGCCCGGATCCAGAATAACGCGTGTCGGATTCGACCCGCGCACGGACTGGACGGTCAGCGTGCAATCGTCGGCGATAACGGTTCCCACGCCTACGACGACCGCGTCCATAAGAGCACGCAGCCTGTCGAGGTGTCCGTGGTCCTCCCCTGCTCCGGGAAAGCTGTCGTCCCCCGACCTGGAGGCGATGAACCCGTCGAGACTCTGCCGCAGGTGGGCCAACACCAGCGACCCCCGTGCCGCGGCAATGAACCCGTAGCGGTGTACGAGGTCTTCGTCGTCCACAGTGCCGGCCACCGGATGGGCGGAACCTGCAAGCAGTTGCTGCCAGACGTCGTCGTTCGCTGGCCGATCATGGCGCATGCGCGACCGCTTCGTTGCGAGGTAGGCCGCATTCTCGGCACGCTCGGGGACGGCGAGGCCACGCCGCTCCACCACCGTGATGCCGAGCTCCTCCAGCGCTTCCTGTTTGGCGGGATTGGCCGATAGGAGGCGGATTCTGAATACACCGAGGTCCTGCAGGATATCCGCGGCCTGGCTGTAATTGCGTGAATCGACCGGCAGCCCTAGCGAGGTGTTGGCGTCGACAGTGTCGACGCCGGCGTCCTGCAGCGCATAGGCCTTGAGCTTGGCGAGCAAACCGATGCCTCGACCCTCATGCCCCCGCACATAGACCAGCACGCCGTGACCCTCTTCGCTGATGGCATGAAGGGCAGCGTCGAGCTGTTCACCGCAGTCACAACGGTAGGAACCGAGGGCATCGCCGGTGAGGCACTCGGAGTGGACGCGCACCAGGGGTGCGTTGGAGCGGGCATTTCCGCGGGCGGAGACCTGCTCCTCATCGATGCCGCGCACCAGCGCGACGTGTTCGGTGTTGTCGGCGTCCCGGTAGCCCAGCAACCGGAACAGGCCGTACTTGGTGGGAAGCATCGTCTCGGCGACGCGCTCCACCGTGGCGGGCACGGAAACCGGATCTAACTGGGTGGGCATCTGTCTACCTTAATCGGGGATCACCGCGGACGCCGAAAAGCGTGACACCGAAGCTACTTGTGCAACGCTCGGAGCCGCTGCTTTATTGCTGCTTCCCCATGCGCGGCCACCTCATCACACGGCGACGACGGCGGCCGCCCGCGCAAGGACCGCACGGCAGGTCAGCAGCGCCGGCCGTTCCGCACTGGCTTTCCTCGCGGACGTGAAGATGGACCGACGCGGGCTCTCCGGGAGTTCGAACAGCTGTACCGTGGTCTCGCGGCCGGTCCACATCAGATCGGGCATGAGGCCTACCGCATTACCGGATTCGATCAAGCGGATTTGCGCCTGCAGGTCAGCTGTCTCGTAGCGTACATCGGGCTCGAATCCCGCAAGCCGGCAGGCCTGCTCGGCCCAGTGCCGTGAGGCAGCACCGCGGGGCTCCATGACCCACGCCGAGTCGGCGGCGTCGGCCACACTCCGGATCGTTCCGCCGTCCAGCCCGCTGCGAGGGACGGCCAGTCGGATGGCGTCAGTGGTCAGTGGAAGGTGATCCAGCTCGGCGTGCCGTGGTGCTGCATGCCCCGGATACTGCTCGGCGATAACGAGGTCGAAATCGCGGGCAAAGGTTTCATACAGCGCCGTCTCCGGCTCACGCTGCACCATTTCCACCCGCACGTCCGGGAACTCGCGCGTCATCATCGTTAGCGCGTCCGGCATGAGCGCCAGTGCCGCCGACTGGAAGACGGCAATTCTCACCGTTCCGGCCACTGTGGTCTGCGAGGCTGCGAGATCCGCCTCCGCCCGGTCGAGAGTCTCAAGAAGCGTGGCGGTGTGAGCCACCAGCACTTCGGCCTGCGGCGTCAGCATCACCCGCCGGCCACTTTTGCGCAGTAGCTCAACCCCCACCTCCTTCTCCAGCTGCGCCAGCTGCTGGGACACCGACGAGGGGCTATAGCGCAGGGCCGTTGCGACATCGGCGAGGGTGCCGCGAATCTTCAGTTCCCGCAGGAGTCGCAGCTTGCGGACGTCGAGCATGAAGTGTCCAATCCGTCAGTAAAAGTGAAGTCGATTCGTGGTTAAAGGCCACTTTTGCTAATCCTATGGCGCGTCCATACTGGAGGAAAGCGTTGCAGCCAAAAATCAAGGAAACAAGGAAACAAGGAATGTTTCCGGGTAGAAGATCGGACCCGCACTATGACGACCCAGCTCCCCAGCCCGCAGGAAATCACCCTCCCCTCCGCCGACGCGTTCGATACCGGAAAAGCGGGCACCCCCGCGAACCGGTCCGACATCACAGATCATCTCGCAGGAGAGGCCGTCGCCCTGGTGCGCCGCTGGCTCACTGAGGCCTCGCAGGTACCCGTGGACGCCTCCGCCCAGCAGCTCGCCGGCGTACTCAAGGACCCCAACGGCCTCGACTTCACGGTGGGCTTCGTGGACGGCATCATCCGTCCGGAGGACCTATCCGTCGCAGCCCGGAATCTGGCAGCCATCGCACCGAAGGTGCCCTCCTTCCTCCCCTGGTACATGCGCTCAGCGGTCAAGCTGGGGGCCGCCGTCGCCCCCGCACTGCCGCAGGTGGTCATTCCGATCGCCCGAAGGGTGCTGCGCGAGATGGTGGGCCACCTCATCATCGACGCGTCGGACAAAAAGCTCGGGCGCTCGATCGGCAAGATCCGCCGGAACGATATCCGGCTCAACGTCAACCTGCTCGGCGAGGCGGTGCTCGGTGAGAACGAGGCCGAACGGCGCCTCGACGGCACCCTGAAACTGCTGGCGCGGCCCGACGTCGACTACGTGTCAATCAAGGTGTCCTCCACCGTGTCCCCCCACTCCGCCTGGGCCTTCGAGGAGGCCGTCGAGCACGTGACGGACAAGCTGACCCCCCTGTATGAGCGCGCGGCAGCTGCCCCCACTCCGAAGTTCATCAACCTGGACATGGAGGAGTACAAGGACCTCGACCTGACGATCGCCGTCTTCACCAGCATTCTGGACAGGCCGGCCTTTCAGAACCTGGAAGCCGGCATCGTGCTGCAGGCTTACCTGCCCGACTCGCTCGCCGCCATGATCCGACTCCAGGAGTGGGCTGCGCGGCGGCGGTCACAGGGCGGTGCCGGAATCAAGGTCCGTGTGGTCAAGGGCGCCAACCTCCCCATGGAGCAGGTTGAGGCGTCCCTCCACGACTGGCCGCTCGCCACCTGGCGCTCCAAGCAGGAATCGGACACCCACTACAAGCGCGTGCTGAATTACGCGCTGCACCCGGACCGCATCGCCAACGTCCGCATCGGCGTCGCCGGGCACAACCTCTTCGACCTTGCCTTCGCCTGGCTGCTCGCCGGCGAGCGCGGAGTGCGTCACGGCATCGAGTTCGAGATGCTTCTCGGAATGGCTCAGGGCCAGGCCGAAGCTGTCAAGAAGGACGTCGGCTCGCTGCTGCTCTACACCCCGGTGGTGCACCCGAAGGAGTTCGACGTCGCCATCGCCTACCTGATCCGCCGCCTCGAGGAGGGTGCGAGCCAGGAGAACTTCATGTCGGCGGTCTTCGAACTGTCGGAGAATGAAGCGCTCTTCGCCCGCGAGGAACAGCGGTTCCGGTCATCGCTCGATGCGCTGGACACCTCAGTGCCGGGACCGAACCGGACCCAGGACCGCAACCAGCCTGAATCGCCTTCGCCCGTGACCAGCTTTGCAAACACGCCGGACACCGACCCTTCACTCCCTTCGAACCGCGACTGGGGCCGTGCTGTACTTGGGCGCGTGGAAATCTCCGACCTGGGCAAGGCCCTCGTCGAATCGACTACCCTGACCGAGCCTGCCCGGTTGGACGCCGTCATCAGCGAAGCCCTCACCGCAGCCACCACTTGGGGCCGCCTGACCGGAGCCGAGCGCGCGGTCATCCTGCACCGCGCCGGTGACGCGCTGGCAGCACGGCGGGCCGACCTCATGGAGGTCATGGCCTCGGAAACGGGCAAAACGCTCGATCAATCGGATCCCGAAATCTCCGAGGCAATCGACTTCGCGCACTTCTATGCCGAGCAAGCCCGCGGGCTTGACGACGTCGACGGCGCCATCTTCGTCCCGTCGAATCTCACCGTCGTCACTCCCCCGTGGAACTTCCCCGTAGCCATCCCGGCCGGGTCCACGCTCGCCGCGCTCGCCGCCGGTTCCTCAGTAATCATCAAGCCCGCCACGCAGGCTCGGCGCAGCGGATCGGTGATGGTCGAGGCCCTGTGGGAGGCGGGCGTTCCCCGCGGCGTCCTGCACCTGGTCCAGCTGGACGAAAATGCGCTCGGCACCCAGTTGATCTCGGACCCCCGGGTGGACCGCGTCATCCTGACAGGGGGGTACGAAACCGCAGAGCTTTTCAGGTCCTTCCGCGAGGATCTTCCCCTGCTGGCGGAGACCTCGGGGAAGAACTCGATCATCGTCACACCCAGTGCCGACTTCGACCTCGCGGCCAGGGACGTTGCCTACTCGGCCTTCGGCCATGCCGGCCAGAAGTGCTCTGCGGCCTCGCTCGTGATCCTGGTGGGAAGCGTCCGGGACTCGCGGCGGTTCCGCAACCAGCTCGTGGACGCCGTGACCTCACTGAAGGTGGGCTACCCCTCGGATCCGACCACGCAGATGGGTCCGATTATCGAACCTGCTGCCGGCAAGCTCCTTGACGGCCTCACCACCCTCGCCGAGGGCGAGATGTGGCTGGTGGAACCGCACCGGCTCGATGAGTCGGGGCGCCTCTGGAGTCCGGGCGTCCGCACCGGCGTCAAGCGCGGCTCGACGTACCACCTGACCGAGTACTTCGGCCCGATCCTCGGAGTGATGACGGCCGAAACCCTCGAGGAAGCCATCGCCATTCAGAACGACGTGGACTACGGCCTCACTGCAGGCCTCCATTCGCTCAGCCGATCCGAGATCGAGGCGTGGATCGACAGCGTTCAGGCCGGCAACCTCTACGTGAACCGCAGCATCACCGGTGCGATCGTCCAGCGCCAGCCCTTCGGCGGCTGGAAGAAGTCAGCTGTGGGTGCGGGCACCAAGGCCGGCGGGCCCAATTACCTGATGGGCCTCGGTTGCTGGGAAACGCGCGTGTCCACCGTATCTGCCGAGCCGGTTCCGGCCGCGCAGCCGATCCTCGAGGCGGCAGCGACGGCAGCGCAGGAGCTCGGGCTCGACGACGGCGACCTCGCGTTCCTGCAGCGCTCCGCCGCCTCCGATGCCACGGCCTGGGCATCCGAGTTCGGCGCCGTGAAGGACGTGTCAGCCTTGTCCGCCGAACGCAATGTGCTGCGCTACCTGCCGCTGCCCGTCACCGTGAGGCTTTCCGAGGGTGAACCGGTGGCAGCACTTCTCCGGGTGCTTCTGGCTGCGGCTTCGGCAGGCTCGAGGGTGCGCGTCTCCAGCGCCACCGAGCTGACGGGCGCCCTCAACACAGCGGTGCGCGGTCTGGCAGCCGAGGTGAGCGTGGAGAACGACGACACCTGGCTCGCCTCTGCGGCGCAGCACGACGCCGGCCGGATCCGGCTCATCGGAGGCAACGGCAAAGCGTTGGCTGCGGCGACCAGGGGCAGGCCGGATATTGCTGTCTACTCCCAGCCTGTTACCGAGGGCGGCCGGGTTGAACTGCTACCCTTCCTGCACGAGCAGGCGGTCAGCATCACCGCCCACCGCTTCGGCACGCCCTGTGAATTGGCGGACGGCGTGGTTCAGGGCCCGCCGGCTTAGTTTAGGGGCTACGGCGTGGTTCAGGCCGGACGGCGTGGTCTAGGAGCCGACGGCGTGGTCTAGGCCGGACGGCGTGGTCTAGGAGCCGACGGCGTGGTCAGTGCGGGTGGAATCGTCCGCTTCGGCAACCGGATCTGAAGGGGAAGAACAATGTCATTCCAGGCCTATCTCGACGCGATTGAGGAAAAGACCGGGCTTACGCCCCGTGAGCTGGTCAGGCAGGCGCAGGATCGCGGCTTCCACGACCCCTCCACCCCAGCAGGGACGATCGTGGCCTGGTTGAAAGAGGACTACGGGCTCGGTCGGGGACATGCGATGGCACTTGTCCACGTGGTGAAGAACGGTCCGAGGATCGGGGACAGGCATGTCGGCTCGGGCGGGTCCCACAGTGATGCTTCCGGCGAACTGTGGCTCGACGGTAAGGCTACGAAACCCGCAGGCCCGTAGTCGGAACCGGTAGTGAGCTCCCGGTTCCTGCAGGGCCGGCGCCAGATGCCCGGAAGCCGGCCCAGGAGGCCGTTGTCTGGTTGATAGGGTCGACGCCATGGCCGACTACGATCCTCGCCTTGTGCAGCTGTACGACTCCGACAACCCCGACGGCGCCGATTCCGACTTCTTCCGTTCGCTCGCGGATGATCTGGACGCGCGCAAGGTGGTGGATCTGGGGTGTGGAACCGGACTCCTCACCGTCACGTTCAGCACAGCGGGTCGCGACGTCGTCGGGATCGACCCTTCGCCGGCGATGCTCGGCGCCGCGCGCGCCCGCCGGGGAGCGGAGAACGTGTCCTGGGTCCTGGGAGACTCGCGGGACATCGGCGACGCACAGGCCGATCTTGTCGTGATGAGCGGCAACGTAGCACAGCACATCACAGGGAAGGCATGGCACCAGGCACTGAGGGATATCCGGAACGGACTCCTCCCAGGGGGAACCCTTGCTTTCGAGCGCCGCAATCCATTGGCCCGGGCTTGGGAGCAGTGGACCAGGGAAAACACCTATGGAACCCGGAACACCGCGATCGGCGAGCTTGTCGAGTGGTACGAAGTGACTTCGGTTGACCGGAGGGGTGATGTCTCCTTCACCAGCCACAACCTCCTGACCGCCTCGGGTGGAGAGAAACCGGAGGCCATTACCGAACACCTCACCCTGTCCTTCCTGGGCAGGGAAGAAGTAAGCGCCGACCTGGAAGCCTCGGGTTTCCACCTCACCGGCATCTGGAGCGGCTGGCACCGGGAACCGATGGAAGCCGAAAGTCCGCTGATGGTCTTCGAAGCGCGGCGGCAGTAGCAGCAGCCAGCCCACAGCGCAACCAACGGGTGAACGATCCGACGATCCACACCTGGGTTCCCGTGAAAGAATCGCGGAGGGCAATCGCCCCACTCCGCCACGTCCGGAAGCAGCACGTCATGCCTTCAGCCCTGTCCAGCCGCGTCGCCGTGTGGCGGACGCGCACCGTACCGCTGGTGCCGGGGCTGGGCGTCGTGGCAGCAGGGGTAGCAGTCTCGGTGTGGCTGGGTGCTCTCCAGTCCGTGCTCGGTTCCCTGGTCATCGCCCTGATGCTCGGCGTGCTGCTCGGCAACTCCGGCCTGTATACGATGGCCCTCCGGCCGGGCGTGAAGGCCGGAACCAAGAAGCTCCTCCGCGCCGGCGTCGTCCTGCTGGGCCTTCAGCTTGCCCTGCCGGACATCCTGGCACTGGGATTCGAGGTGCTCGCCCTGATTGTTGCGTGCGTGGTGATGAGCTTTGTCTTCACCCTCCACGTGGGGATGCGCCTGGGTCTCACGCGAGCTGGTGCCACACTGATGGCCGCAGGGTTCTCCATTTGCGGCGCCTCGGCCGTCGCAGGCCTCCAGGGCATCGTGAACGCCGACGACGACGAGACCGCCAGCGCGGTCGCGATGGTCACCCTGTACGGATCTGTGATGATACTTGCCCTCCCTGTCCTCAATGGGCTGCTCGGTTTGAGCGATGACAGCTTCGGGATGTGGTCTGGCCTTGCCATCCACGAGGTGGCGCAGGTCGTGGCCGCCGCCGGCACCGCCGGAGCGACCGCGCTCGCCGTCGCCACGGTGATCAAGCTGGGGCGCGTGCTCATGCTCGCACCCGTGGCCGCTGTGACGTCCCTCAGCGAACGACGGCGTCCTGCCGCCGGCGACCACGAGGAAAGTACAGCGGCCCGGACAGGAAAGGCTGCCACCCACACCCCGATGATTCCGTTCTTCGTGCTGGGCTTCCTCGCCATGGTGGCCCTGCGGTCGACCGGTCTGGTGCCCCAACCCGCCCTGCAGACAGCGTCCGTTGCGGCGACCCTGCTCCTTGCAGCCGGGATGTTCGGACTTGGAGCCGGGATCGATATCCGCCAGCTCGTGAGGACCGGCCGTCGTGCGGTGATGGTGGGCGCCCTGTCCACCATCTTCCTGGCAGGCATCTCCCTGGCGGGCGTGCTGCTGGTATCACCGACGTGAGGTGCCGATGACGGTGCGAACCGAACTCGAACCCGGCGTGGCGGTTCCCCGCTTCCAGCAGGCTGTTCCACCCCGCCGGATCCCGGTCACCCGACCGGATGTGAGCCCCTACCGGCGGACGATCGAGGGAGCATGATCTTCCCGGTCGCAGCCTACCGAAGGCCTGTGGTCCGGCTCAATGCGAGGCCGATGAGTTCATCAATGAGGTCCGTGTACCCGAGACCCGACTTCGCCCACATCTGCGGATACATGCTGATCGGGGTGAAGCCGGGCATCGTGTTGATCTCGTTGATCACCAGCGCCCCTGACGGTGTGTAGAAGAAGTCCACCCGGGAAAGTCCCTCCGCGCCCACGGCGTCGAACGCCTGACCTGCGAGGGTGCGCACCCGCGCCGTGACGTCGTCGGGCAGGTCCGCCGGGCAGCTGAGCTCGGCAGCACCGCGGTCCACATACTTCGCCTCGAAGTCATACCATTCGTGATCTCCCGGCTGCACGGCAACCTCACCGGGAAGCGATGTGCGGGGATCGTCGGTGCCGCGCCCCTGAAGTACGGCGACCTCGATCTCGCGGCCGACGATGCCGGCCTCGACAATGACTTTCGGATCGAAGGTCCGGGCGAACTCCACCGCTGCTGCAAGCTCCTCCACCCGTTCCACCCTGGTGATGCCCATCGAGGATCCGGCACGGGCGGGCTTGACGAAGACGGGGAAACCGAGTGCCGCCGCCCGCTCCAGGCACGCTGCGGTGTTCCCGTTCCACTGCCGGTCCGTGAGCACCTCGTACGGTCCGACGTCGAGCCCCGCGGCGGCGAAGACCACCTTCATGAAGTGCTTGTCCATGCCGACGGCCGAGGCCAGCACACCTGCGCCCACGTAGCGGATATCTGCCATCTCCAGCATGCCCTGCAGTGTGCCGTCCTCCCCGAATGGTCCATGCAACAGGGGCAGCACCACGTCCACGCCGCCGAGGCTGCGCGTCACGGCATCGGGCGCCGTGAGGAGGAGTTCCTGCCCCCCGGCTGCGTCCGGACCTGGCGCGGTACCCATCACCACAGATTCCGCTGACGCCGGCACCTCGGGAAGGGTGTCGGAGCGGAGCGACCAGAGGGCGGGGTCGGCAGCGACCAGCGACCACTGGCCGTTCCGCGCGATGCCGACGGGGAGGACGTCGTACTTCTGCCGGTCGATCGCCTGGAGGACACCGGCAGCAGTGACGCAGCTGACGGCATGTTCGCTCGATCGGCCTCCGAAGAGGACAAGGACGCGTGGCTTGCGTGGCGGGACGGCGACGGCAGGGTTTGTCACAGGGAGTGTTCGCCTTCCGGCTTGAGGTCGCGGGCCAACAGGCGGGGCCCCAGGTCGTCGACGGAGATGGCGCCCTGCAGGACGGCCACCACGTTGTCGGTGATGGGCATGTCAACGCCGAGGTGGGTCGCGAGGTCGAGCACCGCCTGGGCCGACTTGATCCCCTCCGCCGTCTGGTTCATCCGCACGGTCACCTGATCCAGGGTGAGGCCCTGGCCCAGCAGGTGCCCGGCGGTGTGGTTGCGAGACAGCGCCGAGGAGCAGGTGGCGATGAGATCGCCCATGCCGGCCAGCCCGGCGAGTGTCTCCGCCTTGCCTCCGAGGGCCACTGCCAGGCGCGTCGTCTCCGCGAGCCCGCGCGTGATGACCGAGGCCTTGGTGTTGTCCCCCATCCGCCGTCCTTCACAGATCCCGACGGCCAGCGCAATGACGTTCTTGACGATTCCGCCGATCTCCACGCCCACCACGTCGGTGGAGGTGTACGGGCGGAAATAGGTGGCGGTGCAGGCCGCAGCGATCCACGAGGCGACATCGTGGTCGGGACAGGCCACCACCGAGGCGGTCGGCTCCCGGCGCGCGATCTCGAGGGCGAGGTTGGGCCCTGAAACGACGGCGATGCGGTCCTCCGGCAGGCCGAACTCCTGGGCGATCACCTCACTCATCCGCGCGTCGGTTCCTACCTCGAGGCCCTTCATGAGGGATACGACGACGACGCCTGCGGGCAGGAGCGGCTTCCAGCCGGCCAGTTGCGGCCGAAGCGACTGTGCCGGCACCGCGAGGACCACGAGCTCGGCGTTCTCGAGCACCTCGGCAACGTCGGCCGACGAGGTGAGGTTCGCCGGAAGTACTGTGTCGCCGAGGTATCTGCTGTTGCGGTGGAAGCTGTTGATCTCCTCCGCCACCTCGGGGCGGCGTGCCCAGAGACGGACACGGCAGTCACTCGAGGCGTCTGCAAGGACTTTTGCGAAGGTGGTTCCCCAGCTTCCCGCTCCCAGGACTGCGACACGCACAGGCCGGCTTGTCACGCAGTGCCCTCGCCGTGCGCCCGGGGATCCCGGCCTGTCCGTTTCTGCGGCTGCGCGCTTGCATCCCACCGCTGTGCGGGGGGCTTTTCCTGGCGCAGCTCCGCCAGCAGAACCGTGATGGCATCGAGGATCTTGTTGGTCGCGGCGTCGAGTGTGGCCCGCGTGATGGGTAGGCCGTCAAATTCGCTGAGATCCACCGGCTCCCCGACGGTCACTTTGGAGGTCTTCCGCGGGAACAGGTGAAGGCGCTTCGCATAGGGCGGAAACACTTCGTGGGCACCCCAGTGCGCCATGGGCACCACCGGGGCTTTCGTCTGAAGGGCGAGCCGCGCGGCCCCGGTGTGCCCCTTCATGGGCCACATCTCGGGATCCCGCGTCAGCGTGCCCTCAGGGTAGATGATGATGCCACCACCGCTTGCCAGGGCGGCCCGGGCGGCCTCGAGCGACTTGTTGGCGCCCGCCGTCGTCCGCTCCACCGGCACCTGTCCGATGGTGCGCAGGAGCGAACCCATCACGGGTACGCGGAAGAGTGATGCCTTCGCCAAAAATCGCGGCATGACACCCTGGTTGAACAGGTAGTGCGAAACAATCAGCGGGTCGATCTCCGTGACATGGTTCGGGCACACGATGAAGCCGGAATTCCGTGGGAGCCTCTCCGCGCCCTGCCATTCCTTACGCATCATCAGGTTCAGGGTGGGCCGTACCACCACGCCGAGAATGCTGAAGATAACGCGCGAAGCAGCTGTTTCGGTCATGACTGCCAACGTACCCTAGGAAATTGCCGCGGCCACAGCCGGGGCATCCTCCGTCAGGTCGAAGTCGGCTCCGAGACCCTCCAGCTTGTCCTGGAAGCGTTCGTAGCCCCGGTTGATCAGTTCGATCCCCGTCACCCGTGAGACCCCGTCTGCAGCGAGGGCCGCGATGAGGTGGCTGAAACCACCCCGGAGGTCGGGGATGTCGATATCAGCGCCGCGCAGCTGCGCAGGCCCGGAGATGACGGCGGAGTGGAGGAAGTTGCGCTGCCCGAAACGGCAGGGGACGCTGCCGAGGCACTCGCGGTGGACCTGGATGTTCGCACCCATCCGGATCAGCGCTTCGGTGAAGCCGAACCGGTTCTCATACACGGTTTCATGGACGATCGAAACACCTGCGGCCTGGGTCAGCGCGACCACGAGGGGCTGCTGCCAGTCCGTCATGAAGCCCGGGTGGACGTCGGTCTCGAGGACCAGCGGCTTGAGTGGTCCTCCCGGGTGGTAGAAGCGGATGCCCTCGTCGTCCACGTCGAACGCCCCGCCGATTTTCCGGTAGGTGTTGAGGAATGCGGTGAGGTCGAGCTGGCGTGCACCCTCGACGTAGATGTCGCCCTTGGTGACCAGTGCCGCCGATGCCCACGATGCCGTCTCGTTGCGGTCCGAGATGGCCTTATGGTTGTACCCAGCCAGCTCCTCGACGCCCTCGATGCGGATGACGCGGTCCGTCTGGACCGTGATGATGGCTCCCATTTTTTGAAGCACCGCGATCAGGTCCATGATCTCGGGCTCGACGGCGGCACCTGACAGTTCGGTGATGCCCTCGGCCCGTATCGCGGTCAGGAGGACCTGCTCCGTGGCACCGACGCTGGGGTAGGGAAGGTTGACCTTGGCGCCGTGAAGACCCTTCGGCGCCGAGATCGAGATTCCGCCGGGGCGCTTGTCCACCACGGCTCCGAAGTTTCGCAGCACCGCAAGGTGATAGTCGATGGGCCGGTCGCCGATCTTGCAGCCACCGAGGTCCGGGATGAACGCTTCGCCGATGCTGTGCATCAGGGGCCCACAGAGCAGGATCGGAATCCGGGAATCCCCGGCATGGGCGTCGATGTCCTTGGACTGGGCCATCTTGGCTTCACGCGGATCCATGGTGAGGTCGCCCGTCACCGGGTCCTTCGTCACCTCCACGCCGTGCAGCTTCAACAGACTCGTGACGACGTCGACGTCCTTGATCTCCGGAACGTTGCGGAGCACTGACGGCGTACTGCCGAGCAGGGAGGCAACCATCGCTTTCGGCACCAGGTTCTTGGCACCGCGAACGGAAACCTTCCCTGTCAGTGGAACTCCACCGCGGATTGTCAGAACGCTACCCATCAATACCTATTCCTCATACGTGAAAATCCCCAGCGCGCGCAAATGCTTATCCAAGCATAGGGGTAACAACAGAAATGCGGGGGCACGTGTCCCGGCCCTCGCCTATCCTCTCAACAACCCCCGAGCCGCCGGGATTCCCGATGAAAGGAAGATCACAGGCGGCAAGTGGGCGCCCGACGGAGTGGTTCCACCTCCGTGTCCTGCACCGCCAGGCTCAGCCCTGCAGGAGCGCCGGCAGGGTGGTCGGTTTGTGGGCGGGCCGCCGACCCTCGAATGCGGTGATGTCTTCCTCGTGGCGAAGGGTCAGGCCGATGTCGTCGAGGCCCTCCAAAAGGCGCCAGCGCGTATAGTCATCGATCTGGAAGGGAGCGGTGACGCTCCCGCAGACCGCCGTCCGTGCCTCAAGGTCGACCGTGACTTCAGCGCCCGGCTCATTGTCGAGGACCTTCCAGATCAGTTCGATGTCGTCCTGCAGGAGCTGGGCGGCAACGAGTCCCTGCTTGCCCGAGTTGCCGCGGAAGATATCGGCGAAGCGGGAGGACAGCACGGCCTTGAAGCCGAAGTCCTTAAGCGCCCAGACGGCGTGCTCGCGCGAGGAGCCCGTGCCGAAGTCGGGTCCTGCCACGAGCACGGAGGCCCTGGTGTACGGCTCGCGGTTGAGGATGAAGTTCCCGTCCTTCCGCCACTCGGCGAAGAGTGCGTCCTCGAAGCCGGTGCGCGTGATCCGCTTGAGGTACACCGCCGGAATGATCTGGTCGGTGTCCACATTGCTCTGACGCAGCGGCACTCCGATCCCGGTGTGAGTGGTGATCTTTTCCATGTCGTTCCCCTAAACAGCGGTGGTAGCGGAGGCGGCCGGCCGAAGCGCCACGGGCGGCGGGACAGGATCAAGGTCCGACGGCGAACTCAGGGTGCCACGCACCGCCGTCGCAGCAGCCACCACGGGAGAGACGAGGTGGGTGCGTCCGCCCTTGCCCTGGCGTCCCTCGAAGTTGCGGTTCGAGGTCGAGGCGCACCGCTCCCCCGGCGCGAGCTGGTCAGGATTCATTCCGAGGCACATGGAGCACCCGGCGAAGCGCCATTCGGCTCCGAAGTCCTTGAAGACCTGGTCCAGCCCCTCGGCTTCGGCTTCGAGTCGCACCCGGGCCGACCCGGGCACCACCATCATGCGGATCGCCGGGTCCTTGGTCCGGCCCCGGATGATATCGGCCGCGATCCTTAGATCCTCGATGCGGCTGTTCGTGCATGAACCCAGGAAAACCGTGTCCACGCGGATGTCCTTCATGGGGGTGCGCGGCGCCAGCGCCATGTACTCCAGGGCGCGCTCGCAGGCGGCGCGGTCATTCTCGTCGGCAAAATCTTCCGGGGCAGGAATCGACTGAGAGAGTGAAACGCCCTGGCCCGGGTTGGTACCCCAGGTGACGAACGGCTCGAGGTCATCGGCGTCGAGGAACACCTCCGCGTCGAAGACGGCGTCGTCGTCCGTCCGCAGTTCCCGCCAGTCTGCGACGGCGGCATCCCAGTGCTCGCCCTTCGGCGAGTGGGGACGGTCCTTGAGATAATCGAACGTCGTGTCATCGGGAGCCACCATGCCCGCCCGGGCACCCGCTTCGATCGACATGTTGCAGACGGTCATGCGCGCTTCCATCGACAGCGCGCGAATGGCCGATCCGCGGAATTCGAGCACGTAGCCCTGACCCCCACCGGTCCCGATCTTCGCGATGATCGCCAGGATGATGTCCTTGGAGGTGACGCCGGGCTTCAGGGTGCCTTCCACCGTGATGCCCATGGTCCGAAACGGCTTGAGCGACAGCGTCTGCGTGGCCATCACGTGCTCCACCTCGGAGGTGCCGATCCCCATGGCAAGCGCGCCGAAGGCGCCGTGGGTGGAGGTGTGGGAGTCACCGCAGACCACGGTGAGCCCCGGTTGCGTGAGACCGAGCTGTGGGCCGATGATGTGGACGATCCCCTGTTCGGCGTCTCCCAGCGAATGCAGCCGGATTCCGAATTCGCGGCAGTTGCTGCGAAGCGTCTCGATCTGGGTGCGGCTGGTGAGGTCGGCGATGGGCTTGTCGATGTCGAGCGTCGGCGTGTTGTGGTCCTCGGTGGCGATGGTGAGGTCCGGCCTGCGCAGCGGCCGCCCGGCAAGCCGGAGCCCCTCGAAGGCCTGCGGGGACGTGACCTCGTGGACGAGATGCAGGTCGATATACAGGAGATCAGGCTGCGCCTCGGAACCTACGACGTCGCCCTTGCGGACGACATGCGATTCCCAGACTTTCTCGGCAAGTGTCTTTCCCATGTGCTTTCCTTCGTTCTTCCCTGGCCTCATCGCGATCACTGTCCTGCTGCGAGGCTGATCGGGCTCGTTATCCTACTGAAGCAGCGCAAGGACGGATCCCGCCAGTCCCACGGCTTT
>NZ_KI914886.1:15332-17843 GCF_000520555.1 Arthrobacter sp. Br18
GCCAGTCCCACGGCTTGCGTCTCAGATAATGAGACGGCAATATCATCCTATGGACAATTCTAGCGGGGTCGGGGTCATTGACAAAGCGGCGATGGTGCTCGACGCCCTCGAGGCCGGGCCCACCACGCTGGCTCAGCTCGTCTCCTCCACCGGGCTGGCCCGCCCGACGGTGCACCGGCTGGCGCTCGCCCTGATTCACCACCGGCTGGTGGGCCGGGATATGCAGGGCCGCTTCGTCCTGGGGAGCCGGCTGGTGGAACTCGCCTCGGCGGCCGGGGAAGACCGGCTGATCGCCTCCGCCGGCCCCGTCCTGCTCAACCTCCGCGACGCCACCGGTGAAAGTGCACAGCTTTTCCGCCGGCAGGGTGATTGGCGGGTGTGCGTCGCTTCCGCCGAGCGGCCGGTTGGTCTTCGGGACACCATTCCCGTGGGCACCCAGCTGTCCATGAAAGCCGGATCCGCAGCTCAGTGCCTGCTCGCATGGGAGGACCACGACCGCCTGCTCGTGGGCCTGAAGAACGCGCGCTTCACTCCGACGGTTCTTGCGGGCGTGCGGCGCCGGGGCTGGGCCCAGAGCCTGGGAGAACGTGAAGCCGGCGTCGCCTCAGTGTCGGCGCCGGTCCGCGGTCCCTCGGGGCGCGTCATCGCTGCAGTGTCGATTTCCGGTCCCATGGAGCGGCTCACACGCCAACCGGGCCGCATCCACGCCGAAGTGGTTGCGAACGCCGCCCAGCAACTCACCGTCGCCGTCGGCAAGGGCGCTGAGGCGTGACTGCGCTCGAGGACGTCGATTACGCCGTGTTCCTTCGGGGCGTCAATGTTGCCGGAACCACCATGAAAATGGCCGACGTCAAACACGCGCTCGCCGCGCTGCCCGTCAGCGCCGTGCAGACTCTCCTGGCGTCCGGAAACGTGGTGCTGCGCACTTCGATGGTGGCAGCCGACGTGAAGTCGCAGGTGGAGGTACGCCTTCGCGCCACATTCGGCTACGACGCCTGGGTGGTGGTGGTGGACCGGGAGCGCCTCGGGCAGCTCCTCGACGCCTGCCCGTATCCTGCCGACGATGCAGCAGTCCACTCCTATGTCACCCTGTTCTCCAGCGAGGAGGCGCAGCAGTCCTGGGTTGCCGAAGCCACCGCGGGCGGGGCCGACGCCGTCGCGCTGGGCCCTGAAGCAGTAGCCTGGCAGGCCCCCGTGGGGGAAACCCTAGGGAGCCCGGCGGGCAGACTGACCATGGGGCGCGAGTACAAGGCGGTGTGCACCACGCGGAACCTCCGGACGCTGCAAAAGGTTCGCGAGGCCTTTAGCCAGATGTCCTGATTGTGGAATCGACTGCCCCCAATCTGCGGATTTGTTCAGCGGTCGGCTTCAGACCCCACCTACACCCTCAATTACGATGAGCCCATTACTCCTCCTATGGTCGTAGAGCCGAGACGTAGATGTTGGTGCGATAACACCAAACGATGTTGTCCAGAATCTGACGACGAATTCTGCGACCTCTAACCTCGATCTTTCATGAGGCGGTCTCGTCGGTGTGATCGGGGCTTACTGGTTGCCTGATGTGATTGATTCTGGCATGTGGGTACGACATTGTTGCCGCTGACCGGTGGCGGTGGTCGGTGATGGTTCCACGTCCATCACGTCGAGGCTGCTTTTCCTGCTCGGGGTCTGTCGGCGATGGTGGCTTTTACGGCGGGTCCAGGGCTCTGATGCGGGTGAGGGCTTTGATGAGCAGCGGCGTGTCAGGGGCTCTGGCGGCGAGGTGCACGGTCAGGCGTCGGGCGTGTCGGCTGGTCTTCCCGGCGATTTCGAAGATCCTCGCCCGGAGTTTCTTCGGTTCCCAGCGTCTGGCTTTCGTGCCGTGGAGGCCGAGCATCTGTGCCCAGGCCATGAGTTCGGCGGCGAGCATGACCAGGTGACACCAGAGCGTGTTGGCGGCGAACGAGTGCAGGGGCAGATTCGCCAGGCCGGTGTCTTTGGCGTTACGGATCCTGTCCTCACACCGGGCCCGTAACCGGTGGCGGACCTCGAGGTCCGCGAGCTGGCCATGGTCCTGGTTCGTGGCTAGGACGGTGTAGCGCATCCCATCGACATCAGTGATCCTTAGTTGCGCGCCGACATGGGGTACTTCCTTGCGGACGATGACCCGCATCCCGGCAGGCCAGAAGGACAAGTCCAGCATGCCGGTGATATCGGCGACCCACGCCCCGTCGCGCTCCACTCCGTCGCTGTTATAGGCGCGCGTCCACGCAGTCCTCGGGATTCGGGGCAGGACCGCTTCGACGGCCCCGTGGAGCGGGAATCCCACCGAATAACCCAGGTTCCGGCGCTTACTGGTAAGCCAGTCCAGGAACCCGTGGGTGCCGCCGGCGGAGTCGGTGCGGATCATCACTTTCCTACCCGACCGGAATCCTGCCGGCAACTGCTCCAGGGCGTCCCTGGTGACCTGGATGTGATCGGAGGCGGTGTTGGACCCGGCGTTCCCGGGACGCAGCAGCACCGCCAACGGTT
>NZ_AZSA01000234.1 GCF_000520555.1 Arthrobacter sp. Br18
GGCAAGAGACACAACCAGGCCGTTATCGCCCTCGCCAGACGCCGCTGCAATGTCCTGTTCGCGATGCTGCGCGACGGGACCATCTACCACGCCCAAGAAACTCAAGCAGCCTAAACCAACCCGCTAGCCCCGAAACTATCCGGTTCAACCCCACACGACCCGGACCGCATTGGCGTGCCCACAAGCCGGTCAAAAATTCTTCACGAAAACCGGCCAAATGACTTGACGAACCAGATAGGGGCACCCCCCCCCACCACGGACGTACCCGACAGCGGTCGTCGCCGTCAAACACCCTCCGCCACTGAGAGGGACGAGTACGCCATAGATCGCTGCGAAAATGAGCCAAACATCGATGCAATCCACAGCCTGCTTGTTGTCACGTAATCGACCGTATAAATGATGGAGGAAAAACCTGATGCTGGTCGGCTACATGCGGGTTTCCAAAGCCGACGGGTCCCAGACCACGGACCTGTAGCGACGGACTTATCGCGGCTAGCGTTGAGTCCGGACAGCTGTATGAAGATCGAGCCTCCGGCAAAAAGGAAGACCGCCCTGAACTTGCTTCCTGTCTTAAGTCTCTGCGGAACGGCGACACCCTGATGGTGTGGAAGCTGGACCGGCTTGGCCGGGACCTGCGGCACCTGGTCAACATCGTCCACGACCTCACCGAACGTGGGATCGGACTGAAAGTCCTGACCGGGCAGGGCGCAGCCATCGACACCACCACCGCCTCCGGGAAGCTCGTCTTCGGGATCTTCGCCGCCCTGGCCGAATTCGAACGCGAGTTGATCTCCGAACGCACCATCGCCGGACTCGCCTCCGCACGCGCGCGTGGCCGGAAGGGCGGTCGGCCCGACAAAATGACCCCCGCCAAGATCCGGCTTGCCATGGCCTCCATGGGCAAACCCGAGACCAGGGTGGGCGACCTCTGCAAGGAACTTGGCATCACACGCCAGACCCTCTACCGCCACGTCTCATCGACCGGAGAACTGCGCCCCGATGGGGAGAAGATTCTTAACTCGAAATAGGGGTCGCTGCGGTATTCGTTGCCGAGGATCGGTTCCGCAGACAACGGTGTGAACGGGGAGTCGTGGGCCGAGAAGTATGCGGCCAACCATCGGCACGTAACTTATGCGTTCAGGTGAAGGGCAGTGACCACTTTCGATTGATTCAGCGCACCGAGCGCGGTCGCGATGGGAACCGCGGACGCTGCGGCCCATGCTTGGGGGCGGCACGAGGCTGGGTAGGGAACCGGTGGGAAGACTTCCTTTGATGAGTGCCCGGAGAATAGCTCGGGCAAGCGCCAGTCGAATCCTTCCGCAGCGTCGAGAAGCCCAGTGGCGAGGGCTCTTGCTTCGGTGTGGAAGCCGGAGCGCATCATGCCATGGATGATGATTCCGGTGTCGTGGCTCCACACAGAGCCGGCGTGGTAGCGGGTAGGCCAGAAGCCCCCGTTGGTGGTTGAGACCGTGCGGATGCCGTAGCCAGAGAACATCGTGTCGTCCATGAGTCGCCGGACCACTGTGGCTTCTTCGTCCTCATTCAGGATTCCGGTGCCGAGGAGGTGGCCCATGTTGCTCGCTACTCCGTCGACAGGCCTTTTTTGGGCATCGAGGGCGATGGCCGGATAGGCCCCCTGGTCATCCGCGCACCAGAAGGAAGCACGGAATCGTTCGGATAAGTTTGCGGCGTAGGCCCGCCAATTCTCGGCGCCATCGCGTCCGAAGGCTTCCAGCAGGGCTGCTCCTCCGAGGGCGGCCTCGTAGGCGTAACCCTGCACTTCGGCCAGCGCGATGGGGCCTTCGGCAAGGGACCCGTCATGCCAACGAATGGAGTCCCCTGAGTCCTTCCAACCTTGGTTGGCGAGCCCGTGCCCACTGGTATCAAGGTATTCCAGAAAACCGTCACCGTCGGAATCCCCGTGGTCCCGTAGCCATACCAAAGCGGCTTCGAGGGCGTCGAGTAGTGCTTCGACTTCCGATTCCGGCAGTCCTGACTTCCATGCATCGTGCAGGAGTGAAATCCAGAGCGGTGTCGCGTCGATCGTGCCGAAATACACCGGGGGCAGTGCTATTCCATTGCCGCCCTCCTCAAATTGGAGGGTTGCCCGGCGCACTTCGTGAAGGATTTTGCCGGGTTGTTCTGCAGTGCTGGAATCGGTGGTGGTTCCCTGCCTCGCCGCCAGCGCGCGCAGTGTGCTGCCCGCTAATTCTGTGCCCAGAGGCAGGAGCATCCGTGCTGCGATCAATGAATCCCGGCCGAACATGGTGAAGAACCAGGGCGCGCCGGCCGCGAGAAAAGTGTCGGAGGGTGTGCCTGCGGGAGCCATCCGCAGACCATTGAGGTCAGAGACAGAGCGGCTCATCAGTCGATCGAGTCTGCGGTCCTCGAGGCGTGGAGCTTCGAGAGGGAAGGTGCTGGGTGCCACCATGGGCGCGCCGGCATCTGAGAGGTTCAAGCGCCAGAGAAGCTCCACCGTCTCCCGGCCCGAGCTCAACCGACCAGGTGAGGCGGATCGTGTCGCCCGCAAAATGTGTCGCCGCCGATCCGGCGTCGAGCCGTGCCCGGGTTTCTGCAGTACACCAGTTCCATTCGAGACCATCAACGGTCAGCTCCGACGCCGCAGCATTGCCGGACTTCACCTTCTCCATCGGAGTGTTATCCACGGTGATACTGCACTCAACCTCAAGGTGCACAAGAAAATCCTGCGCCGATTCGATGTGAATAGATTCGCTGATTCCCGCGGCGTCCGCCGTGCGCTTCCGGATGAGATGCACCAACGGATCCGCCGCACTGCTCTGCACCCTCACGAAGTGTACGTAGTCAACCGAGTGTGCACCGTGGACCTGCGTGGACACCCATTCTGGCTCTTTTCCGTCCACCATCAGCACCGCGTGGCTCACGACGCGGTCATCTCCACAATGAATACCCTGGGCCCCGACTCCACGTATCTGACCATGATCATCCGCCCATGCTCCGGAACTCACGCCGCATTCCACGAGGAAGCCGGTCAGCGATTTCGTGGATCACTGGCCGGTCCTTAAAGCCGGCGTCCTCGGCAGGGTGGGCGGGGAACAGTAGTGCCAGCTCGGTGTTCACAGCATCGATGTGCAGTCGTTCTGGATCGAAGTCCTGCCACGGCCCGGCCGTCCACGCGACCCACCCCGTCAGGGATTCGAACTCGTCGTGGGAGGGATCCGCCAGGGTGTCGAGCAGGTCGTGATACCCGCCGATACCGCCGGAATCCTCCAACGGCGCACGCCGTGCTCCGTCCACGAGTCGCACCTGTGGGGTATCGGCGGACGTGGGCAGGATCTCGGTGAGTTCAAGGCGGTGCGTCCAGCTATCACCGAAGTCGTATTCGTAAAACACGGGCCCAGAATCAGGGGTGAGGATCTCGCCCAACGACCAGTCCGTCTCGAGCAGGTCCTCGTCGCTGTCTTCCAGCAGGTTCCGGGAGACCCAGCGACGAGGTTCGGGCACCCGTCCGCCGACGGGCCGCAGCCGTCTGTAGGGGTCGGTATCGGTAAAGGAATGCAGGTGCACATCCCGCCACCCCACAGCCGTTTGCAGGACCTCGTGGACCTTATCCAGGGTCAGGGAGGCATCGATGTCCAGGAGCCGCCAAATGAGCGGTTCGCTACCCTCGATCGACACTTCTACCCTCAAAACCATCGACCCCAACCCTCCATCTGCAGCGTGTGCCGTCACGGCACCATCTTGCCAGCCCGGCAGTTCCAAGGAGTTACTGAAGTTCGCGATGCACACCAAGGTTTGCCCAGCAGAAGACATCCGCGGCTCGGGACCCCTACGATGGCGCGGACTTCAGCGCTTAGACGCCCGAAAACGGGGGAGCCGTATCACTGGGTCCTGATCTGCAAGTTCTGCAATAGGATCACTTCTACCTACATAAGATAGGATATCGGCTAAATATTAGGCTAGTTGCTGGCCTGTTTTCAGGCTATAATCCGAGTATGAAGACGGTCCCATTGAGTGAAGCGAAAGACAAGCTCTCCTCCCTGGTCGATGAAGCGGACAGGACACATGAGATCGTCCAGATCACCCGGCACGGCCACCCGTCGGCGGTTTTGATGTCCGCTGATGATCTGGAGTCACTTCAGGAAACCATCCATTGGTTGTCGCAGCCGGGCATCAGGGAAGATCTGGAGCAGGCCCGGCGCGACATCACGGAAGGCACAACAGTCAATGGCGACGACCTCCGCCGTGAGTTCGGCCTGCCGCCACGGTGAGTGAAGCACCATCGAACGACCAAGGCCCATTGAAGGTCGAAGTCACCAGCCCCGCGCTGAAGGGATTCCGTCAGCTGCCGAAGAAAGCTGCCGCCGCGACCGTCGAATTCGTCACCGGAGCGCTGGCCGACAATCCTCGCCGGCTCAGCAAGCCCCTCACCAATGAACTCCAGGGCCTGCGCACCGCGCGCCGTGGTGACTACCGCGTGTTGTTCACACTCGATGTGGAAGAGCGCATCCTGTATGTTCACCGCATCGAACACCGATCCAGCGTATACAAACCGCGCTGATCCCCACCTGGCGCCCGGGCCCCACCGCTGGTCGAGCGTTGCCCCGGTCGCGCGCAGCTGACAAAACGTCGGTTATCGGAGGTCATGTCTGGTGATTAGCTGGTGATCAGCTTGAGGTAGTGCCTGCGTGCCGGCATCGCATGAATGATCAATTCGTTGCCGCTGTCGAAGACCAGCAGAACGAGTTCTAGGATCAGCCCGTTGGTGTCGAATCCGAGGATTAATTGACGGGCGGGATCGCCCTCGTCGAGGTACCTTTCGAGCACTCGATGGCTAGCGGCGTGAAGCGCATTCTCTTCACTTACGCCATGTTTGCTGGCTGCGGCATGGACGCCTCGGCTCATGAAGCGTGCAAATACTGACGCACAGCTTCGCGGACCACGTCGGATGGGGTTACATGCCGTTGACTAGCGTTTTGTTTTACCAAGTCGAGCAGTTCCTTCTCAAAGCGCACCGAAAGCTGTGCAGCAGGGGTTGAACCCATTAAAGGCCTTCCCCTCCGAGGAGCGTGTAGCTGTTGCGGCGTGTAACCTGCCTCAGCCTCATCGGCCCAGGCTTGAATCATGTCCTCGGTAACCGGCACCCCGCTGGCGGTTTCGACCTTTTTTGTCATACAAAAATCATAGCCGATTGTGTCCGTCAGCGAAACTTTTGGAGTGGTACTTGGAAATGCTCGATGGCGCCGCGTGGGGCCGTATCTGTGCTCGGTGAAGAAAACTCGGTTGTGCACCAGGGGACGAACAGTGAGCGGAAGCTTTCAACCAACGTCACGCTTCGGACTCGCAGCGTTCGATATCAGGTGTAGTTGCGCATGGGATGGCTACGTTATGTCCCTGCGAACAGAGTCATGATCAGGTTCATGGAGGGGGCACCGCACTATCCAGTTTTTATTGCCTGGTCCTGATTCGAGGTCGTACCTGCAGCAGTACCTAATGCAAGGTCAGCGTTGACACCGTGCGTGTGACCTTGCATCTCGTATATTCATTTCGACCCGGCACTGCATAGTTATGCGTAAGCTGGCTGGCTCGCGTCACTGGGCGATTGGGCACGTTCATCCCACGCGGCGTCTCAGTTGGAATCTTCCACTGTGCGTTCGGTAATAACCTCTCGATGCGCACTTGAGCGCTCGGGAATCCGATCGTTGTTGGTCTTACCGATTCAGGTACGACATCCCTTCGGGAGGGTCGTACTACTCGTCCTCGTTTGAGAGGCTTGACCCCGAGCAGGGCGGGTGTCCACTTCTCGTTCGGAACTTCTGTGGGATGATAGGTGTTCCAATCCACACGGGAGCCCGCGTTACGGGCTGAGAAGAAGCTGAAGCGGCTTCGACCGTTGAACCTGCACCGGGTAATGCCGGCGAAGGAAGTGACATTGATGCCTCAAAACTATGTGGCCACCGAGCCTCACGAAACCATGCCGCTCGATGCCCGACGGGCCATCCGCGGCGGAATCTTCGGCAATTACGTTGACCAGTTTGACATCTTTCTGCCTGTCGTCGCCCTGGCACCGGCAGCCGCCCACCTGTTCGGTCCAGAAAACCTTGCCGGCAACGCCGGGCTGATTTTCGTCGCGACCCTCCTCGGAAGACCTTTGGGGGCCGCCATCTTCGGCCCGATAGCAGACCGGATCGGCCGGGCGGCAACAACGCAGGTGGCGCTGATCGGTATCGCGGTCACCACCCTGCTCATCGCGCTGGTCCCCGGCCACACTGTTCTCGGCAGTGGAACCCTGCTGACTATTGTTGCTTTGCGATTCGTCGGGGGCGTCTTCTTGGGCGGCGAGTACACGTCCGCGATTCCCCTTGCCATGGAATGGTCGGAGCCGAAACGGCGCGGGTTGGTCAGCGGGTTCATCATGTGGATGTCGCCCTGGGCCAATGCCAGCATCGCCGCCCTGGTGTTCGGGTTGCTCAGTGTGCTTGACGAGGGCGCGTACAACGCCTGGGGCTGGCGGGTCCCGTTCCTGTTGGGGTCCCTTCTGGCGTTCGGCATGCTCGGCTACTACCGGAGCCGTGTTGCGGATTCCCCCATCTGGAAGCAGTCGACCAAACGGGCCAACCCCCTCAAGGACATTTTCATTGGCGAACACCGCCGCGCACTATGGCAGGTTTTTCTCCTGATGAGCGGATTGTGGCTGTTCACCTACATGGCAATTCCTACTCTGACCAGTGAACTGGCTCTCGACGGACGCCTGGACGCCAAAGCCATCTCCTTCACCCTGATGTGTGCCACAGCCGCCTCCGCGGTAGTCATGGCCGGTTGTGGACATCTGTCCACCTTCACGGGACGGCGTACCTTCTTCATCGGATTCGGGCTGGTCGGTGCGGTCCTGGCTCCCCTCACATTCCTCGGCGTGTTCTCCGCCGAAAGCACCAGCGGCGTTGTCTTGCTGGTGGTTGCCCTGCAGATTGTGACGGTTTCCGGGTACGGTCCTGTGGGCGCCTACCTCGTTGAACGCTTCCCTGCTGCCGTGCGGTCCAGCGGATACGGGGTTGGCTACAGCCTTTCCATCGTGCTTCCCGCCCTTTACCCGTACTATCTCCCCCCGCTGCAGGACCTACTGGGGCGTTCTGCGGCAGTCGCCGGTTTACTCATCCTTGCCGGGCTTCTGGTAGCGGCCGGCGGATTCATCGGCCCGAAAACCGACACAACGCACCAACTCCACTAGCGGCCCGAAAGGGGGTTGCACCCCGGAGGACACGAAGCACCCGTTCCGTCGTGACCGGTCGGTGTTGGCTGTCGTCTCAGCGCGTTATTGATCCTGCTGCAGTCCACAACAGGTGGAAGTGGTTGATGGGCCCGTTGCCCTGTCCTACCTCTAATTCGTCGGCGGAGGTGAGCGCGTCCTGCAGCCAGTCCTTCGCCTGGCGGACGGCACCGGCCCAATCACCCGTCCGCGCCATGGCCGTGGCGACGGCGGAGGACAGCGAGCACCCGGTCCCGTGCGTGTTCCTGGTAGCCACCCGTGGGGAAACGAATTCGACGGCGCCCCCGTCAGCACCATCGAGCTGACCGGTGGCATCCACGAGTGCGTCAGGACTAAATTCTGCGCTCAGATGACCGCCTTTGACGAGCACCACTGTCCCGCAGGACATGGATAGTCTCCTGCCCTGCTCGAGAGCTGCAGGCCAGTCAACGGCGATCGGCCCATCCACCAGAACTGCGAGCTCGGGAAGATTGGGAGTGACCAGGTCCGCCATTCCCACCAGTTCCCGTAACGCGGTCTCCGCGTCGGCAGCCAGGAGCCTGTCCCCGCTGGTAGCGACCATGACGGGATCCAGCACCAGCAGTGGCGGCCGGGCCCGGTGAAGCCACTCCCGGACGACGGCGATGGTCGCCACATCTCCCAGCATCCCGATCTTCACGGCGTCGATGGCCACGTCATCACTGACCGCGTCAAGCTGTTCCGTGAGAAACGATGCCGGTGGCGTGTGCACGGAGCGGACGCCGCGGGTGTTCTGCGCCACCAGGGATGTCACCACCGCCATCCCGTACCCGCCCAGAGCGGCAATGCTTTTCAGGTCGGCCTGGATCCCCGCGCCGCCGGTCGGGTCCGTTCCGGCGATGCTGAGGACCCGCGGGACATCGCGCAGCGTCAACGCTTTCAAGAACACCATTCCTCCTTTAGTTCCCGGGCCGCTGCCCGGGGATCATCGGCTGCGCACACCGCGGAGACGACGGCCACCCCGGCGGCACCGGCGTCGCGCAATGGACGCACGTCAGCGCTGCTGATACCACCGATCGCCACGCAGGGCAGGGTGCTCGCGGCGACGAGGACACCAAATCCGTTAATTCTCAATGGTTCCGGGTGATCGGCCTTGGTGGCGGTTGCATGAATGGCACCGACCCCCAGATAGTCCACCGTCCCGGCCGGCAGCCGGTGCGCGGCCCTGATCTCGTTGTCGGTTGCCGCGCTCAACCCGATGATGGTCTCCGGGCCCACCAAGGTGCGGGCAAGGTCAACCGGCAGGTCGGACTGCCCAACATGAACTCCTGCCACTTGCGCTCCTGCCGCCCGGGCGGCCAGGAAAATGTCCACCCGGTCATCCACCAGCACCGGGACCCTGTTCCCAACGGATTCCGCAACGGCCACGAGCAGCTGTAGCAAGGCCCGGGCGGGAGCTTCCTTATCCCGCACCTGCACCATCGTTACACCTCCCGCCACCGCCGCGGCAGCAACAGCGGCGACCGTCCGTGAACCGCACTGACGCGTATCAGTCACCAGATATAACGGCAGGTGTTGCCTGAGATCTGTCCGAAAATCCCGCCGACTCATCGGATGCCACCCAGGGCACCCACCGGACGGAGGCTCAGTCCCGTAACGACGTCATCGGGGGTGATGCCCGCCAGCCGGTCAAGGAATTCCACCGCGAAACTCCCCGGACCCCTCACCCGCGCCGCAGCCTGCTCAGCAGCAATGGTGTAGACCCCGGTGGCCGCTGTTGCCACCAGCAGCGGGTCCTCGGTCAGGGAAGCGAAGGCAGCCATTACCGCACCGAGGGCGCACCCACCACCGGTGAGCCGAGTCAGCAGGACGTGCCCGTTCGCTACGCCCACGGCTTCCCCCTCGGGCCCCACGAGTAGATCCACCGCACCCGATACCGCCACCGCCGAAGCAGACGAGGCAGCTATATCCTTGGCGGCCGCCAGCGCATCCGAGGGAGCCTCAACCGAATCTACTCCCCTGCCTCCGGCACCCACTCCGGCCAAAGCCAGAATCTCAGAGGCGTTGCCGCGGATGATGCGCGGGCCCATCCCGACGAGCTGGTGCGCCAGCCCGGTTCGCACGGACAGGGACCCGACGGCCACCGGGTCCAGAACCCAGGCAGTCCCGGCAGCGTTGGCAGCCTGGACGGCCTCGATCATTGCGGTCCGTTGCTCCTGCCGCGGAGTCCCCAGATTGATCAGGACCCCTGACGCCACGGACGCGAACTGCCCGGCCTCCTCCGGAATATCCACCATCGCCGGAGCCGCACCGATCGCCAGCAGGACATTCGCGGTGAAGTTTGTCACCACAGCGTTGGTGAGGCACTGCACCAGAGGGCTCCGGGCCCTTAATTCTTCAAGCAGCTGAGCACAGTCAGATGATGTGAAGCGAATAGCCATCCGCGACATCCCTTCGCTAGTTCGAACTAGATCAGGTTCAACGGGTGTGGATTCTCAGCTGCGCCATTGGCGGGCAGCACCCCGTGTCACTACTGCCACCCTAGCCTTTCGGTGCCCAGCGCACGGAACAGGAGCGACTCCAGGAGCCGCACGAGGCTTCCGGCAGGGCCTACCAAAGGGAATGAAAATTCGAGGGGTTTGAGCGCGGGCTTTGGCGCGACTACAGTCGGTTCTGTAGAGCGGGAGCTTGGGTGTGAACCAGGCTGAGAGGGCAAATGAAGGCGTCGCCGACCGCAGGAACCTGTCCGGGTAATGCCGGCGAAGGGATGTGCTTTGATGCTTGGATTTTCCACAACTATGGTTATTCTGATCGTTGTCCTGGGAGTATTCGCCTGGGTTGGCCTGGCGGTCAGACGCGACCGCGACCTCGAAGAATTTGCGGTGGCACGCAACAGCCAGAACGGTCTCGGATTGGGCCTGTCGTTCTTTGCTTCCGGTGTGGGCGCGTGGATTCTTTTCGCGGCCCCCGAGGTCGGTGCTTCCACGGGTCTGGCCGGGGTAGTGGGGTACGCGGTGGCCATCACCGTTCCCCTGATCGGTCTGGTCCTTGTCGGCCGGCGGTTGCGGTCCCTGGTACCGACAGGCCACAACCTGATCGAATTCGTCCGGCTCCGTTACGGACGGGTCATGCACGTCTATGTCCTGACTATTTCGATGCTGTACATGCTCGTTGCCTTGTCTGCTGAATTGACCGCGGTGGGAGCGGTGCTCGGACGGCTCTCAGTCGTAGATCCGCGTCTGGGCATTGCCGCCGTCGCGGTGATCACCGCCCTGTACACGGCGTACGGAGGGCTCCGCGCCTCGATCCGTACCGATCGTTGGCAGTCCTGGATGTTGTTTCCCCTGCTGATCGTGGTCGCCGCAATTCTCTTCGCAGGTCTGTCGCGGGAGGGTGCCCCTGTCGACCCTGCGTTCTTCATCGTGGATGTGGCCGGCGTTGAGGCGGCACTGACACTCATCGTGGCGGTGACAGCCACCACCCTGTTCCACAACGGTTACTGGCAGCGGGTGTGGGCAGCCCGAGACGAGGGCGCGCTGACCCGCGGGGCGATCATCGGGGCCTTGGCCCGCTTTCCGGTGGTTCTCGCCGCAGGCATGGTGGGGCTCCTCGCCGCAGCCTACGGCGTGGCCCTTGGGGTGCCGCCTGTCCCGTTCTTTGCCCTGTTGGACCTTCAACCCGCGTGGGTCCTTGCGGCTGTCCTCATCCTCACCCTGGCCCTGGTGGCCTCCACCGTGGACACCCTGCAGAACGGCCTCGCTGCCGTCGCCGTCACCCATGTGCCTTCCATGGGCCTGACCGGGGGAAGGATTGCCACGATCGTGTTCACCGTCATCCCGGCCCTGGTCGCTTTCCAGGGGCTCTCGGTGCTGCGCCTTTTCCTCATCGCTGATTTGTTTTGCGCGGCCACCATTGTGCCGGCACTGCTGGGGTTATGGCACCGCTCCACAACTGCCGGGGCGGTCAGCGGGGCATTGGCAGGCCTCATCGCTGCCGTGGGGTACGGGTTCGTGGTGGGCGGCAGCCTGCCCGCGGCTGTTGCTATTGCCACTTTCTCGGACGGGCTCGCACTGCCACCGTTCCTCGCCGCACTGTCCGCCTCGGCCGCCGTCACCATCCTGGTGTCCTTGGCAGCCGGTCGGAGCACCGACCTGGCCAACCTCAACTCACGGGTCATTTCGTTGCCCTCGCCGCCAGGAGCGACTCGTCCCACCGAGGAGATGCCGGAGAACATCCGGTGACAGCCACTCAGGACATACCCGCCCCTGGCATCCGCGACGAATTGGATCTGCGGATTCAGGCGTATATCGAGCGCGGTGCCGCCCCGGCGGGATCCGATGATTCCGGGTTCGGACGGCTCGCCCTCGAGCTCTTCGCCTACCAGTACGAACACAATCCGGCCTACCGGCGCTTCTGCCGCTCGCGCCGGGCGGAGCCTGGAAGGCTTACCAGCTGGGAACAGATCCCTGCCGTGCCGTTGACCGCGTTCAAGGAACTCACCCTCGCCTGCGAGCCGCCCGAAAAAGCCGCGGCGATCTTCATGACCAGCGGCAGCACCAACCCGAGTCAGCGGGGGTGCAACCACCATCCGCACCTTCACCTGTATGACGCGTCCTTGCGGGCCGGTTTTGCCCATTACTTCCTGCCTGACCGCGAGCGCATCCCGCTGCTGGTCCTCAATGCCCGGCCTGATGACCAGCCGCACTCCTCCCTCGCCTACTTCTTCGGGCGGCTGGTCGACTTCTTCGGCGCACCTGGCAGCGCCTACTTCATGGACAACGATGACCTGCAGTGGCGGCGCGTCGCAGCGGTCCTGCAGGAAGCAGAGGCAATCGGGGAACCTGTCGCACTGCTGGGCACCTCTTTCGCCTACGTCCACCTCCTTGACGCCTTTGAGGAAGAGGGGCTTTCCTTCCGCTTGCCAAAGGGAAGCCGGCTGCTCGACACCGGGGGTTTCAAGGGACGCTCCCGGGAATTATCCGCCGAGGACCTGCGCGGCCAGTTCGGCCGGCGCCTGGGAATACCTGATTCCTGGTGCGTCAACTACTACGGAATGACCGAGATCAGCACCCAGTATTACGACACCACCCTGAGGGGCTCCTGGCAGGGAATCGAGAATCAGCCCCGCCGCAAAGCCGCCCCAGCCTGGACGCGGATCCGCGTGGTGGACCCCGAAAGCGGAGCATCCGCAGAACCCGGACAGCGGGGTCTGGTTGTCCACTACGATCTGGCCAACAGGGGGTCATGCCTGGCGGTACTCGCTGAGGACATCGTCTACCTCACCCCGCCGGACACCCACCGGCAAGATGACACACAGGGTTTCGTCCTGCTGGGCCGCGCCGAGGGAACCGAAGCCCGCGGGTGTTCGATCGCCCTGGACGAGATTCTGGCCGCGAATCGGAACGGATCGGCATGACAGTTGGACCCGAACAGGGAACCCCGGGACGTATAAGCGACCCGCCCGTCGAGGGCCCGGTGCTCGATGGGTTCTTCCTGCCTCAGCTCAGCCAGACCGAGCTCGACGAGTTGGCATGGGAAACCCGCTCATGGGGTGGCGTCGTGCTGCGGATGCCGGTCGTGACGCCGCACCTGATCGACCTGGTGTGCCAGCGGCTCCTCCAGATCCAAGCCGATCACCTTGCGGAGCGGCCGGTGATGGACATCGTCGAAATCCTCGGACGAGTAATCACCAGGTGGTCCGATCCGGACTACTACTGGAGGCGGCAGGCCGAAGAGTTGTTGCCCGTGGTGACCGGGTATGCCCCCGACATGGTCCGCCGGGGTCTGAAGGACTACCTGAAAACGTTCCGCCGCGACCGGTTGCTTCGATTCCTTTCCCAGGACTTCGAGAATCCGCTGGTGCTCGACGGCTTCCAGCCGAACCGGGCGCAAGGACGCTCACGAGCCTACGGACCGAGGCTGACCACCCAGATTTTCGCCGGCAACGTTCCTGGGCTACCGGTGTGGAACCTTATCTGCGGGCTCTTGGTCAAATCCGCAACGTTGGGGAAATCTGCCAGCGGTGAACCGTTGTTTCCGGTGTTGTTTGCCCGAAGCATCGCCGAAGAAGACCCCGCCCTCGCCGCTTGCCTTGCGATTCTGCACTGGCCCGGAGGGAACAAGGAGGTTGAACGAGCGGCATTCACCCACTCCGAGGCAGTCACGGCGACCGGCGGACGGGCAGCCATTGAAAGCGTGGCAGCACGCCTGCCACCCGGCATGCCGTTCGTGCCGTACGGCCACAAAGTGAGTTTTGCCGTTATCGGCCGAGAGGCGTTGGCGCTCAACCGCTACACAGAGACGGCGCGTCGGGCCGCACATGATGCTTCCCAGTATGACCAGCAAGGGTGCCTCTCCCCGCACTGCCTGTTCATCGAACGCGGCGGAGCAGTGGATCCCAAAACCTTCGCAGCGGCACTGGCAGCCGAAATGAGCCGCTTCGAACGGAGCAAACCCCGCGCCCGACTCACGTTGGAAGAAAGCGCCGGAATCGAACGCGTTCGCTCCTCCTACGAATTCCGGGCCTACAACGACGACACGATCGAGCTCTTCACCAGTGACACCGGCACCGGCTGGACCGTGATTTACGAAGAAGAACCGGAGCGTTTCGAAGCCTCACCGCTGAACCGGCTCCTGCGCGTGCACCCCGTTGATGGAATGGATGACGTCGAACGCCTCGCCGCTCCCGTGCGCCGCTACCTGCAAACCGCCGGTGTGGCCTGTTCACCCGACCGGCTGGACGACTGGGCCCAGGCCCTGGGCCGGTGCGGCGTCGACCGCATCTGCGCCGTCGGGCAAATGCCCGAACCAGCAGCAGGGTGGCACCATGACGGACGGGGAAACCTGACAGCGCTTGTCCGCTGGGTCGACATCGAAGGAGCAGCCGAGGCGGCGCTGGAACATTACGACCCGGAATGGACCCTGCCCGCACGGCAGGATCCAGCAAGAAGGCAACTCTGATGTCCTTCGGAGAAAGCCTCGGCACCAGTGACCTGCTCCGCGACCGCGTGGCCATCGTCACCGGCTCCAGCCGCGGCATCGGAGCCGCAATCGCGCGCGCCCTCGGCGCCCACGGTGCCACCGTCGTCGTGAACTACCTGCAAAACCGTGAAGCCGCGCAACAAGTAGTCAAGGACGTCGAGGCACTGGGAGGCCGGGCTGAAGCCTACCCCGCCGACGTCACCGACCCCCAGGCCGTGGCCACGATGGTCGCTGAAGTCACTGAACGCTTCGGTTCCGTAAACCTGCTGGTCAACAATGCCCTGCGCAGCTACACGTTCAATCCGTTGACCCGCAGCACCGCGTGGGACATTCCCTGGCAGGACTATCAGAACCAATTCCAGGGCAGCGTTGGCGGCGCGTACAATCTCTGCCGCTCGGTGTTGCCGGGGATGAAAACAACCGGAGACGGACGAATCATCAATCTCGTCACCGATCTCATCGAACGCCCCAGCATCCCCTACCACGATTACACCACCGCCAAGACGGCCCTCCTGGGCTTTTCCCGCAACCTGGCTTCCGAACTCGGACCTCTCGGCATTACCGTCAACTGCGTAGCCCCAGGACTCGTCTACCCCACCGACTCAAGCCACGCCACCACCGATCAACAACGCGACGAACTCGAAGCAGTCACACCGCTACGCCGTCTGGCCACCCCTGAAGACGTGGCCGGCTCAGTACTGTTCTTTGCCAGCAAATGGTCCAGTTTCGTGACCGGGGCCTGCCTGTTCGTCGACGGCGGGCTGGTCATGAAATAACCGGAATGCATCATCTATCAACGGGCCTGCGCTACGGAATCCGTGGCAGAAAGCGAGACCGACCTCGGCACTGCCAATCTGAGCTCAACACTATGAGCAACCGCCATCTCCCTCGCCGGGAAAGGCCCCCATGCTGCGACACGTCCAAGCTTCGAATTGTCCCACGCTACCGTAAGCTGCGCGAGTGATGAGGCAAGAGACTTGGCGGGATCTTCAACGCCGGGTGCATCGTCTTGTACCTACCCCTTGCTTGTATGGCTAGCAGGATCTTGAGCTTCCGCTCCCGCACCAGTCAATACATCAACATCGCCACAGCACCGTCAATATCGGCCTCGGAACAGCGCTGCTGGTGGAATAAGCAGCCGGGCTTACTCATGGCCAAGTCAGCAACATCAAACTGAGGATGAGCAGAACTACCAAGACCAACCTGCTGGAGGCTGTTCAACAGCAAGGACCCGTCGAGCAGTCTTACTTATGTGAGTCGTTCCGCATTCGCCGAACGGACCGCGTTTGGCGAACAGGACTGTGGCGTGGCGGTCGAAGTGGTCGATCCACCATGAGGACATTCCACCGTCGGTTTGGGCTTCCAGCCACCTCTCGTACAGGGCGCGGAGCCTGTCGATGGCTTCGGGGTGGTTCCACCATTGGGAGCACCAGTATTGGTGGCCTTGACCCCGGTTCGTGGACACGGGTTAAGCGGCGAGTTGAACTTCGGCCTGCTTCGATGAGTATTGCATCTCGAAGTCCACAGGGCTGATTTGCCCGATCGAGGAGTGGCGCCTGCGGCGGTTGTAGCGGTCCTCTATCCATGCCGCGACTTCCCGGGCCGCACGGGCCCGGGTGGGCCAGACGCGGCGGTAGTAGAACTCGGTTTTCAGGGTCGCGAAGAAGCTTTCCGCCATCGCGTTGTCCCAGCAGATCCCGGTCAGTCCCATCGATCGGGTGATGCCGTTGGCGGCAGCAAACGTGGTGATCTGCGCCGAGGCGTGTTGGGTTCCGCGATCGGAGTGGAAGATCACCCGCACCGGCGGGATATGTCGCAACACCAACGCCATCCGGAGGGCGTCCTCGATCAGGTCGGTCCGCATATGCTCGGCGATGGCCCAACCGATCACGCGGCGGCTGTGAGCGTCGATGACGGTCGCCAGATACACCCAGCCCCGCCAGGTGCGCAGGTAGGTGATATCACCGACCCACACCTGGTTCAGGGCCCCGATATCCCATTGTCGTTTTACGGCGTCGCCCGGGTACGCGTCGGCGTGGTCGATGACCGTGATGGTCTTCCATTTCTTCGGGCAGATACCGGCCAAGCCGAGGCGTTGCATTGTCTTGGCGACGGTTTTGCGGGACACAATTTCGCCGTCGGCGCGCAGGTCGGCCAGGATCCGGGGAGACCCGTAGACCTCGTCGGAATCGCCGTGAAGGAACGCGACTTTCTGCTCGATATGCACCCGCCGGACCTCGGCCTGTGAGGGCGCGCGCACGGTCCAGGCGTAGTACCCGGACCGGGACACCTCCAGCAACCGGGCCATGCGGGTAAAACTGAAACTGGTCTTCTCCGCGTGCATCAGGACGAACGCTTGCCGTTCGTATCCGAGGCTTCCTGGGCGAAGAAGAGAGACGCTTTTTTTAGGAACGCCCGATCCAGTTTCAGGTCCGCGTTCTCCTTGCGCAGCCTCTGCAACTCGGCCCGCTCGGACTCCGTGACCGCGGTCTCACCGGTGTCACTGCGAGTTTTGAAAGTATTGACCCATCGGCCCAGCGAGGCCTCGTTGATGCCGAGCTCCCGAGCGACGGTCGCAACCGGCCTGCCGGTATTGATCACCAGCTTCACGGCCTCGTCCTTGTACTCAGGAGTGAACTCCCGACGTATCTTTCCCATAATGAACATTCTCTCTTGTGAGGTGTCCACTCAACGGGGTCAAGGCCAGTGAGGCTTTTCGATCTGGAGACTTGTTCAAAAAACTCCAGATCGTCCACGCTTCTCAAATCCACCGCCGTAGCTTCTTTCTCTAAGCCTGAATCCACCGGTGGGCTGGTGGTGAGTGCCGGTTTTTGATTTTGGATTGTGTTTCCGGCTGGCGGCAGGTTTGATCTCCGGGCCTGTCTGTCCGGGGATGTTCCACTGTTGTTTTCGGTTGCGCCGTGAGCGGCTGGGTGGGCGGAGGTT
>NZ_AZSA01000235.1 GCF_000520555.1 Arthrobacter sp. Br18
GGTCCGGCGCCGAGGCGTTCGTTCAGCCCGGCGCAGAAGCTGGAGTATCTCTCCGGTTATGAGGACGCGATCGGTCGCAACGAGGGCGGTGCGTATCTTCGGGAGCAGGGAATCTATTCCTCGCAGATCACTCAAATGGCGGAAATTCCGCGACGCGGGGGTGCTTGCGGGGAAAAAGCCTGGCGAGAAGATCGGCCGGCTGACCCCGGAGCAGGCGGAGATCGCCCGGTTACGCCGCCAGCTCGACACCGCCCAGCAGCGTCTGGCGACCACTGAGGTGGCGCTGACGATCATGGGAAAAGCACACGAGCTCTTGGAGCAGTTGTCCAAGAGCTCGCGGGACGAACCCCCGCACACGAAGTCCTGATGGACACCTACCGGCAACTCACCAAAGCCACCATCGCGACCCGCACTGCTGCCCGGTTGACGGGTGTTTCCCGTGCCACCGCGACCCGGACACCGCGTACCGGCGGTGCCGGCCAACCGGCTCAGTACTGCTGAGCGGGACCGGGTCCTGGCGGTGGTGAACTCACCGGAGTTTGTGGATCTGGCGCCGATTCAGATCTACGCCCGACTGCTGGATGAGGGTATCTACCTTGCCTCGATCTCCACGATGTACCGGATCCTGGCGGAGAACAAGCAAGTCAAGGAACGCCGCAGGCAGGCCCGCCATCCGGCCCGGGCGATCCCCGAGCTCATCGCCACCGGCCCCGGGCAGGTGTACTCGTGGGATATTACGAAGCTGCCCGGCCCGGTCAAAGGCACGTACTTCGACGCGTACGTGATGATCGATATCTACTCCCGCTACATCGTCGGGGCGCACGTCCACACCCGCGAGTCGGGGGTCCTGGCGGTGGAGATGATGAAGGAGATTTTCGGTATCCACGGGATCCCCACCATCGTTCACGCCGACCGTGGGACGTCGATGACCTCCAAAACCGTCGCGGCGTTACTGTCCGATCTGGAAGTCACCCAATCGCATTCCAGACCCCGGGTAAGCAATGACAACCCGTTCTCCGAGGCATGGTTCAAGACCCTGAAATTCACCCCGGTCTTCCCCGAACGCTTCGCCTCCGTAGGTGAAGCACGGGCGTTCATCGCCACGTTCATCGAGGGCTACAACCACACCCACCATCACACCGGCATCGGGTTGAACACCCCCGCCGACGTCCACTATGGCCTCGCCGCCGGCAAAGCCGCCCACCGCTCGGCGACACTGGCCGCTGCCCGATCCCGGAATCCCCAGCGCTTTGCCACCACAACCGACCCGAAAATCCTGGTGCTACCCGGCACCACCTGGATCAACAAACCCGCCACCAAACCCGAGGAAAAAAACAACGCAGAACTAGCCGCATAAACTCACGCTGGCCTCAATACCCTTGACAAATACCGAGACCGCGAATTGCCCGGACTCATCGACGCGATCACGGATGATCACAGCGTGCTGTGGGTTCAACTCGGTGCAGGGCAGGGTCGTCGCCTGTTCCACTGGCAGGAAGACGTGACCGTCACCCGCCAAAATTAGGGCGCGGTGGTGATCGAAAAGGACTTCTCCTTGAACCGCCGACGTGGAACACCTGGAATGAGGCACCCAGAAGGATCCCGGCTGACCTCTCGAATGTCTTAACCCGTACGCTGCAGGTGTTGAGCAATCAGACGTACCAGCTTTTGGATGGCGACTTTCCTCCAAGGGGCGCCAGGGAGCAGTACGCGATCCTCGTCGGGGAACTCGACCGCCGCCAAACCGTCGCGGCAACGCGGTCAGCACCGGAGACTCCGAACCGAACCTTCCGGGACAACCCGCTGTCATCCCGATTCGAGCTTTTCCGTGAGAGCGTGATGGCCAGCTACCTAAAGTATGCGATGCGGACTGCCCACGGTTTGGTTGACTCGTTGACGTGCCCCATAGTTTCGTTGCCCTGGTCGGTGTGAGGATCAGGCGGGGATGGGTGTTCTGTTGAAGCGTAGTTCGTGTTCGATCGGGGTGATGTATCCGAGTTTCGAGTGGCGCCGCTGCCGGTTGTAGAAGATCTCGATGTAGTCGAACATGGCGTTCGCTAGATCGACTCTGATGCGCCACTTCTTCCAGTTGAGTAGCTCTGCATGCTCGACCAGAACGATTCCATTATCGAATTCTCGTAGCAATCGCCGACGGTGCCGAACGAGGGCATCAACCCCGACTCGAGAATCTTGTTCGTGAAGGCCCACGAGGTGAACTGCGTGCCATGATCCGCATGAACGATGCCGCCGGCCGGCGGCATGCGCGTCTTGATCGCCATGTCGAGCGCGTTGATGACGAGGTTGGTGTCCTGGGCACTGTCAATTGACGGGGGAACGTGTCGGAACTTGCGGTGCACGAGATCGTCAGCGGTCGCGACGCCGTGGAGCCGTTTCACCTTCGTGGGGCCGGGTAATCCAACGATCTTCGCATCGCTCATGAGCACGGCGAGGAGTCTCTCGCTGACTTTCACGCCCATCCCGAGGGTCAGCTCGGCGTGGACCCGGCGAGACCCGTAGGTCTGTCTGGAGGCCGTGTGGATCTCTCGGATCAGGCCGGTGAGCCATTGCCGGCGCATCAGCGTCGGGGACAGCGGCTGTTTCTTGTATTTGTGATAGCCCGGACTGCTGACCCCGAGCAGTCGGCAGCAACGTTTCGCCCGATGACCCGTCTCGACGAGGATGTCGATCATCGGGTGAACCCTTTTGGGTGGGGTCGATCCTCCCCGAACAGCTTCGATGCCGTCTTCAGGATGACGACTTCTTCCTCGAGCTGCCGGATCCTTTTCTTCGCTTTCGCCAGCTCTACGCTCTCCGGCGTCGGAGCTCCGGGACGCTCGCCCCGATCGATCTGATCCTGGCGGACCCAGTTATGGATCGCCGCGGCACTGACGCCGAGTTCGACCGCGGCAGTGGTGATGGGTCTGCCGGCGCGCACCAAGGCGACTGCCCGTTCACGGAATTCCGGCGGATAGGGTCGTGGCATGGGTTGAGCCTCCCAGGAAAAGCCCGATCCTCAGACCCTGTGGGGCACGTCAGTCGGTCGTTCGACCAATCGCATTGCTGCGCTGGCTTCGCAATGACGGTCGTTGGAGCACAACTCGATGGCTAGACCGGCGGGGGCTGGCCCAGCCGAATCTGTTCGCTTCGTAGCTAGTCTCTTGTCAGCAGCAGCAGCCAGCGGGTTCCGATGACGGACATCGAGTGTTTCCTTGGGGTCCATGAGTGGTTGATCTCTGGGTCGTTCTGACTCCTTAGCGTTGTTCTCGTCAGGTATCTGCGATGGGGGAACCAATCACATGGCGTCAGAAATTATTGTGCGGCGGCGAAAGCGGCAGCGCATGGAACGGCTGTGGCTGCCCGCTCTTTACCTGGCTCCCACCTTAGTGCTGCTATGGGCCTTCGACATCTATCCGATTTTCCTTTCGGCGTGGATGAGTCTCTGGCGCTGGGGTATCCAGCCCGAGGAATTTATCGGCCTGGATAACTACATCCGGATCTTCGAGCAGATAGGCAGCCGCCCGGGCGGCGCTCCTGGCGAGGTGGGCCAGAGCCTCATGGTGACTGGCTTCTACGTGCTCGGCACCGTGCCAGCGACCATTGTGATCGCCTTCGTGATCGCTAACCTGCTCAATTCAAAGGTCCGGTTTCTGGGTGCATTGCGCACCGCCTACTTTGTCCCGTACATCACTTCCACAGTCGCTGCGGGGCTAGCGTTTGTCTGGCTGCTCAATCCGCAGGTAGGCGTGCTGAATTCCCTCATGGAGTGGTTTGGGCTGCCGGCCCAACAGTGGCTACTGGACCCTGAACCGATAGTGCCCAAACTGTTGGGGGCAGTAGGTATCGGATGGCCCGACGGCGCCCCCGGGTTCCTAGCAGGTCCAAGCGTTGCTCTGGTGTGCGTCATGGCTTTCAGCGTGTGGAACACATTGGGTTTCGCCGTCGTCATCATCCTCGCCGGGTTGATCACTATTGATCCCCAGGTGAAGGAAGCCGCGCGGATGGATGGGGTGAACTCCTGGCAGATGGCTACGCGCATCACCATGCCGCTGGTTTCGCCGACCCTGTTCCTGCTCCTGGTGGTGTCGACGATCCGGTCCTTCCAGAGTTTCAACGAGGTGTACGTCCTGACCAGCGGGGGCGGCTATGGCGCCGGAGCCGGATCTCCGCTGGACTCGACCCTTACGCTGCCCGTGCTCATCTTCCGTCACCTCTATGAGCGTCCCAGCTCGGTGGGATTCGCTGCGGCGCTCTCCATGCTCCTTTTCTTCCTTCTCCTGATAGTCACCCTGGTGCAGTTCCGGTTTGCTGAGCGACGCGTGCATTACGACTGAGCCGACACGGGCGTCCCAGTCCTCATTCCATCAGACCGAGAAGGCGGAACAGTCCCGTGGCACTACACACGATTGAGAACAAGACCGCAGAAACTACCCGGACCCGGTCGCCGGTGGGTCCCCCCAAGAAGTCCGCCCGAGCACACGCCGCCCAGCGCTGGCGCAGGAAAGCTAGCCGGGTGGTCCTTTACGGCGCCCTGATCGCCGGTGCGGTGGTCATGCTGTTTCCCTTCTTCTGGATGATTTCGAGCTCGCTGAAAACCTTTCAGGAAGTGAACCTGTCACCACCGACCATGCTGCCGTCGGATCCCCAGTGGTCCAACTATGCGCAGGCATGGGAGGGGCCCCCGTCCGGGTTCGGACGCTATTTCCTCAACAGTTTGATAGTGGCGGTGCTCGGCACCGCGTTGCAGCTCGTCACTGGGATCACCGCGGCGTATGCCTTCGCCCGCATGAAGTTCCGGTTTAACAACCTCCTCTTCCTGGTGGTACTAGCCACCATGATGATCCCCTTCGAGGCCAGGATCGTGCCCAACTATGTGCTGATCCGCCAGATCCCCCTCACAGGGGGAAATGACCTCTTGGGGGAAGGCGGCTCGGGGCTGTACGACACCTATGCCGGGATGATCCTGCCCGGTGTAGCTGGCGCCTTCGCGATTTTCCTGCTGCGTCAGGCGTTCATGGCAGTGCCCCGCGATTACTGGGACGCCATCCGCATGGACGGGGCCTCCCACTGGACGTTCCTGTGGCGGGTGCTCATTCCCATGACCATGCCCGCGGTACTCACGGTGGTGTTGTTCGGATTCATCGGGCGGTGGAATGAACTGCTGTGGCCCTTGATCGCCACCCAGAGCGAATCCATCCGGCCCGTCCAGCTTGGACTGATGGCATTCTCCGGCGACGAAGGATCGCTCTACCACCTGCTGATGGCGGCCACGACACTTGTCGCGGTCCCGGGCATTATTTTCTTTCTCTTTGTCCAACGCCGCTTCGTGGAAGGCCTCACAGCTTTCGGCGTCAAAGGCTGACATCCTCTTACCCGCTCACACCGCCCCGACGAATAGCACAAACGATTCTCCTAACCGCACCGGAGGTGCCAGTCCCATGAGTATGTCCAAAAGAGCCGCTCTTCCATCCTTCCTCCTCGCCGGCACGCTGCTGGTGACCTCCTGCTCCGGCGGAGACGCAGGCGATCCGGGTAACGCTGCCGCCAGCACGGAAAGCATTGACGGCATCGAGCTTCCCGAGGGGGTCGAGATTGATTTCTGGCATATCCAGGCCACCATCTACGGAGAGGCGATGACCGAGATGGTCCAGGAGTTCAACGCCACCAACGAGTGGGGAATCGTGGTCAACGAATCCTTCAAAGGCTCCTACCAGGAACTCAATCAGGCCGTCCGGGCGTCCCTAGCTGGTGGGGGCGCCCCCGATGTCTCCATGGCATATGAAAACGACACCCTGGAGTACGTGGCAAATGATGTGATTGAACCGCTGGATCCGTACATCGAAAGCGAACAATACGGTGTGCCCGAGGAGGATATGGCAGACATGGTCGACGGCGTCCTGGCCCGGCAGCAAGTGGATGCCTACAACGGCAGCACCCTGTCCTGGCCGCATGGCAACTCCAGCATGGGCATGTACTACAACGCTGACCTGTTCGCCGAGGCCGGCATCGATGCACCGCCAGCCGACTGGGACGAATTTCTGGACCAGGCCCGGCAAATGAAGGACGAAACCGGGCTGCCCTACTCCGCCATGGGCACAGGCAAGAACGGGATCTACTACAACATGCTGCGCTCCAAAGGCATCACACCCTATGATCCCGGCGCAGCAACCACCGAGTTCACTTCCCCTGAGTCCATCGAATCCCTGGAGCTGCTGGCCCTGCTCTTCGAGGAGGAGCTCGCCTACACCGCGGCGGACACCGAACAGGAATTCACCAACGAACGCACCGCCACCGAGCTGGGCACCACGGCACGGACCTCAACGAAAATCGAGCAGATTCAAGACAAATTCCAGTGGTCGGTGGCGCTGACCCCCCAGGAAACAGCAGAACCCATCACCCAGCTTTACGGCGGAAACCACGTCATTCTCTCCTCCGATGATCCTGAGCAGGAACTGGCCTCCTGGTTGTTCATGCGATGGTTTGCCGACACCGACGCCCAGTCCATCTACGCGGCCCGAACCGGCTACTCACCTGCCGTGGAAAGTGCCCTTGACACCGAACTCCTAAGCACCAACTACGAAGAAAACCCGCAGAAAGCGGCGGCCTTCGACAATGTTTTCGTCAACGCGCAGATCATGCCTCCAACCGCGGCCGGCAACGCAATCGATGACATGGTCACCGGAATCGTCGAAGAAGTGGTCCTGGGCCGACTGACCCCACAGGAAGCCGCGGAGCGGATGGACGCCGAAGCGACCAGCCTTCTGGCGTCCGCACCCCAGAACTGAGGACTCCGGTATGTCAACGAATTCTACGAACCTGCTCCGAGGGAATCTTGACCTCAAGCCGCCGGCACCGCTGGTGAACCTCGCTGCTATCAAAGTGGTACTTTTTGACCTCGACGGCACGCTGCATGACGACCCCCGGGTCACCGGCTACTACGCGACGGCGTTGGAGGAGACCATACCCCGCAGTGGAGGTCGCGGCCTCTGGGACGAGGTCGACGCCGTGATCCAAAGGACCCACCCCGCTGCGCTGCCGGGTTGTTTTGTGGAACCGGCCCGCGGGATCGTCATCCACGCCCCGCAGTGGACTGCGGAAACAGCAACGGACTGGCAAGGCAATCCGGTGCCCCTACCTGGGGATCTGCAGGGTCGGATAAGCCACGACGGTCCGCTGCGCTATCTGGGAGACCAATGGCAGATCATCGGGGCACTGGCATCGCGTCGCGGTGCGGGACAGGTTGTGCTGCGCGAGGCTTTCACCCGTGCCCGCCGGTATGTCAACGACCGGGCCACCACCCTCATCCGGTCCGAACACCTCGATGACGTACTGCAGCGCCTCGGCCAGGGACGCCGGCTGCTGCTGGCCACCAACACCCCGGAAGAGCTCGCGGGACCGCTGGTGCAACGACTGAATCTGCGCCAGCCGTTCGAGGTGGTGCGCTTCGATGCCCGCAAGCCCGCTGGTTGCGCGGAACTGATCACCCACGCGAACCAGCAATGGAACACCCAGCCCCCGGAAGTGCTGGTGATCGGTGACAACCTCTGGAATGATCTGCTACCCCCCGCCGGGCAAGGCTGCCGGACGGTGCACATCGATCCGCTCCACACGGATCCGACCGCGCGCTGGTCCAGCGCCCGCTATAACGATTTTTCCGCTTTCGCCGCCGCACTCAAGGAGATCCCCGATGGCACCTGATCACGAACCGACTCTGACCTTCTTCAACGGAACCACCACCATCGGTGGAGTGCAGGCCGCAATCCAGGCAGGGAATTCAGCCCTGTTCTTCGACTTCGGGACCACACCAAACCCCACCGGTTCACTGTTCTCCCGCTCCTCCCCCGCACCCCTGGAAGGGAGTCTCGCCGCACATCTGAGGGCGGGAATGGCACCGTTGGTGGAGGGACTCTATGACCCGGCCCAGCTCGCGCCCACCGGCGGAAGTGTCGCCTCCACCGTCGAACCCATGACGCAGCCAGGCCGGCTGCTGAACAAAGTGTCCATCCTGGACCAGCCGGAAAACATAAGCATCTTCGTCAGCCACAACCACAATGACCACTGCGGGCTCCTCCCGTTCGTCAATCCCGAGGTTCCCGTCCTGATGAGTTCCGACGGCGCCGCCCTCCACACGGGTCTCACGGATGTGGGAGTCCTGCCACCTACTCCGGCCACGATCCGCGGCCTGGATGAAGGCGAACACATAACTATCGGTGACATGGATCTGGAACTCGTCCACGTGGATCATGATGTCCCCGGCGCAGCTGGTTTTGTCCTGCAAGCAGGCGACCGGCGTATTGCCTGGACTGGAGACTGGCGCGGCCACGGCCATTCACCGGAACGCATGGCAGCTTTCGCGGAGCGGGCAGCTGGGGTGGATCTTCTCATTACTGAGGGCACCACACTCCGGCCCGACTCAAGCCCGGTCAGGCCACTATCGGAGACCGAGGTTGCTGAACGAGTTGACAGGATCCTGGGGGCCACCGATGGACTGGCCTTCGTCACCCCCTACCCTCGTAACCTTCGACGACTGGCCAGCCTGCGTGACGCGGCGGCAGCGAACGGGCGGACCCTGGTACTTCGGCCGGAAACACTCGCCGGATGGCGTGCCGCCGTCCACCATGGTCTTAGCAGCCCCCGCCCGAACGACGACGGCGCGGCCGTCGCAGTCCTTGCCACCGGCAACTCCATAGATCGCATCGCAGCCGGTGAAACACTGGTATCCATCGACGACCTTCGCCGGAACAGCAACAATTTTTTGGTAGAGCTGCAAGTCCCGGACCGCTGGGTGGCCCTGGCCACTGGAGCCGGTCCCGGCGATGTGCTGATTCACAGCAACGGGGAGCCGCTGGGCGCCTGGGCCCCGGAATGGGCGTCGCTGCAGGCATGGGTGAAAACCCTCGGACTGGACTTCGTTTGGCTCGACTCCGGCGGCCACGCCAGCCCGGACGACCTCGCCTGGCTGGTTGAAGCGGTTCGACCAGGAGCGGTAGCGGCTGTCCATAGCTCCCACCCGCACCTCTTTCCCCGCACCACAACACCGCTCATCCTCCCCGAGCGCGGACAATCCTTCCAGCTCTCACAACCTGGCCCACGTGCCCTAGGTGCACGCGGCGCCGATTCAGAAAGGACGATGATTCCATGCGTTTCGTTGTAATGACCCACAACATTTGGGCGGACAATCGCTGGCCCGAACGCGAACCCGCGCTCCGGGCTCTGCTGCGCACGCGCCGTCCCGACATCTACGCCGTCCAGGAACTCCGCCCAGCCACCCGCGACGTGATCGACAGCGAACTCACCAGCCACCAACGCGTTCAAGACGAAGACCGCGGATGGAGCCACGAAAGCTCAATCTGGTGGAACGCTCAGTTGTTCACCGAAGTGGAACACGGCGCCCTAGATATCGGCATCGGCGTGGATGAGATCCACCGCGACCGGAAACTGTTCTGGGTTCGACTCGCCGCACAAGACGGAACCACCATCGTCGTCAGCACCGCCCACTTCTGCTTCCCCGGGACCCAACGCGAACTCACCGAACACATCAATCCACGCATTGCCCAATCAGAAGCAGCAGGAACTGCCCTGACAGCAATGGGCGCACCCGGTGAACCAGTGCTGTTCATGGGCGACCTCAACGAGTCCTGGCACGTTACGCGGATACTGCACGCCGCCGGGCTCCACGATTCCTACTCCGCCCTCGGAGTAGTGCCCGGCCCCACCTGGCCCACCGTTCCCACCTGGCCCCAACCCACCACACCCTGGGTCATCGACTTCCAATTCCACTACGGCAACATCCGCGCACTCACCACAGAGATAGTCGACTCCTTCCACGGAGACATCGCACCCTCAGACCACAAACCCGTGGTCACCACATACGGCTTCGACATCGACTAAAAAGCCGAGCGCGGCAAAGAACCGCGGCTGTGGACCGGTGGATCGTGCTTGGGAACGCTGGTTGAAAGTGTGCGTGCTGTTCATATCCTCCTGAGCGGGCGTTTCCATAGGAAGGGCAGGGTAGGTTCCGCCGGGGAAGTGAGAACCCGGCAACCTCCGCTCCTACCGAATCCAAGGAATACAAATCATGAAGAGGAAATTCGCACCGCTTGCTACCGCCGTCGCACTGGCCGCCGCGCTGGGCGTGGCCGCCCCCCGCACCCGCCGACCCGCAGGGGCCTCCGGCCCAGACAGGGGTGCGTCCATCCGGTGAAGGTACCACCCGTAAACGACGACCAGGTGAACACTTGCCAGGTATGCCAGCGCCGACGAGGGATGTCAGGCGGCACCGGTGTGTCGGATTCCCCGGCACGTTGCCTATGATGTGCACACCAGCCCGAAGTAATACGCCGCAGTCGAGGCTATTGCACCCCGGTCCGCCCTATCTGGGCTGGTCAGATACTTCGCGACGCTTGCTTAGTCGGTGTCCGCGCGTTGTTCACCCGGGCGCCAGTGAGCGTCAGCCTGCTGCTTACCTCAGTTTCCTAGCGTAGGAGGGTCATAAACCCCCATCAGGAAGTTGAGGACCATGTCCATCACCCGGCCGCTCGCGCTACTGCTTGTCTGCTCATCCCTTGCCGTCTCTGTCGCCGTTCCGGCAAACGCATCCCAGGCGCCGGACGACGTCGTCCTTGGCACCCCGCGTGAGGCAGCACACGCCCATAATGATTATGAGCACGAACGACCGCTGTTCGATGCCCTCCAACACGGGTTCACCAGCGTTGAGGCTGATGTGTGGCTCGTGGACGGCGAACTCCTCGTGGCGCACGACCTCGACGATGTCACTCCCGGCGTGACGCTCGAGAGCCTCTACCTTGACCCGCTCGACGGGCTTGTGGACGGCAAGGCCGGCAGCGTCTACCCGGGGTGGGACGGCGAGTTCCAACTGCTGGTCGACATCAAGGGTGATGCCGAGCAGACGTACGCCGCCCTTGAAGCCGAGCTCGACGAGCACCGCTCCCTACTCACACGCTTTAGCAACGGCAAGGTGAAGCAGGGGGCAGTGAGCGTTGTCGTCAGCGGCAACCGTCACCTCGCAACGATGACTGCCGACCGGCAGCGCTCAAGCTTCTACGACGGCCGTGCGACGGACCTCGGTTCGGCGCTGCCATCGAGCCTCATGCCGCTGATCAGCAACAACTGGAACCAGCTCTTCACCTGGCAAGGTGTGGGCGAGATGCCGGTCGCTGAGCGTGAGAAGCTTCGGGCTTACGTCGCCACGGCTCATGAGCAGGGTTCACGGGTCCGGTTCTGGGCGACCCCGGACCTGCCGGGCGAGGCGCGCGAAGCCGTCTGGTCGGAGCTGGCGGATGCCGGCGTCGACCACATCAACACGGACGACCTCGCCGCCCTCGAGCAGTTCCTTGCATCACGCGGCTGACCCCCATTAATTATTAGTAAGGGCGGCTCACTGCGCGGCTCCATGCAGTGTCGTGGGCCGCTCTTATTCCGTGGCCGCCTACCGGTGCCCGTTAGTCGATGGGCGGATTCTGGCGGCCCCTACGACCAGCCGAGGAGCCTAGACCATGAACCAGGATGAGATCACGGCGGCTGTGAAGGCCGAACGGCACCACCTGTGCGACGTCCTCGAAGACCTCGACGACGCCGAGTGGGCCACGCAGTCGCTGTGCTCGGCTCGGAACGTGCGAGAGGTGGTAGCCCACCTGACGATCCCCAGGGCGTCGGTCGGTTTCGTCGCCAAGGCCGCCATTAAGGCCCGCGGCAGCTTCGACCGCATGGTAGCGGATACCGCGCGTGACCGCGGCGAGGTTGCGCAGCTGCCGAACTCGTTCAGCAGCTGCGCGAGAGCGCCGAGTCGTCCCGACGGATTCCCAGCTGCCGGCCATCCAGGTCGGGAGCCCGGTTTGGTTCCACGGGGACGTGGCGACCGGAAATTTCCTCGTGCGCGGTGGACGGCTCAGCGCCGTCATCGACTGGCCGGGCCGTCCTGCAGAGCGAGAAAAACAGTCTGAGCCCATGAGGTGAGTGGATTTCGGTGATTATCAGTTATACGTTCGGTGAACACTTGCTTGTCGGCCACGGTTCCCGGGCATGTCGTCAGTGCGGCGTTATCTAATGGACACATGAACCCCATCACCCGCCGTAATTTGCTGCGCACGGCAGGCGCCGTCGCTGTCACAGGTGCCGCTGCTGGAACGGTGACGGCACCTGCCTCCCAGGCCGCGCCGCTCCAGGTTTCTTCGAAGCCAAACGCGCTGTTCTCGCATGGTGTTGCCTCCGGTGACCCGCTGCCCGACGGCGTCCTGCTGTGGACCCGCATCACACCGACGCCCGAGGCGACTCCCGGTTCAGGGATTGGCCCGGACGCAACGGTGAAGTGGGAGGTTGCCCTGGATGCGGGTTTCCGCCGGGTAGTGACGCGCGGCGCGACGACTACCGGCGCATTCCGCGACCACACCGTCAAAGCGGAACCGCGGGGACTGCAGCCCGCTACAACCTATTGGTATCGGTTTAGCTTGGGCAAGAGCATCTCGCCAGTGGGCAGGACGCGCACGGCGCCAGCAGCAGGAGCGGCTGTGGATCGTTTGCGAATCGGCGTCGTGTCCTGTGCGAACCTCCAGGCCGGCTGGTTCTCGTCTTACCGCCACCTTGCCGCACGCGGGGACCTGGACCTCGTACTACACGTCGGGGACTACCTGTACGAGTATGCGCCGGGTGAATACCAGGCGCGCGAAATCGTCGTTCGCCCGCATGATCCCGCAGTGGAGATGACCGTCCTTGAGCACTACCGGCGCCGCCACGCCCAGTACAAGACAGATCCTGACCTCCAGGCCCTGCACGCGGTAGCTCCGTTTGTGGTGACGTGGGACGACCACGAGTCCGCGAACGACGCCTGGTCCGACGGCGCGGAGAACCACACGGAAGGCGTCGAAGGCACCTGGGCCGACCGGCGTACAGCCTCGCAGCAGGCCTACGCCGAATGGATGCCGGTGCGTTACGAGAACGGCGGCGACCTGTACCGTCGCCTGTCCTTTGGCTCGCTAGCGAGCATTTCCATGCTTGACCTGCGCAGCTACCGCAGCCAGCAGGCAGGGAACGTCGATCCGGCGATCAGCAGCCCAGACCGTACCATTACCGGTGACGCCCAAATGACTTGGCTGCTCGACGGTTTCACCGCAGAGGATGTGCAGTGGAAGCTGGTGGGCAACCCGGTGATGATTACGCCAATCCGGTTCCCGTCGACCCTCAGCACCAGCGAGATCGGTGCCATGCAGGAACTGCTTGGCACCACCACCATTGATGGAGTGCCGTACAACGTCGACCAGTGGGACGGCTACACCGCGGACCGGTCCCGCGTGCTGAAGCACTTGCGGGACAACGGCGTGACGGACACTGTTTTCCTCACCGGAGACATCCATTCCGGCTGGGCCTGCGATGTTCCCGCCGACCCGCTGACGTATCCGGCCTCGGGCAATTCCGTGGCAACGGAGCTGGTCTGCACCTCGGTGACTAGCGACAATCTCGATGACATCCTGAACGTGCCCCCTCGCACTGCGTCGATCGCCGTCGAAGCGGCTTTTAGGGCGAACAACCCCCACGTGAAGTACCTCGACTTCGACTCCCACGGGTATTCGGTGCTGGACGTTACGCCGTCGGGGGTGCGCATGGACTGGTACGTGCTCTCGGAACGGATGGACCGCTCGGCAACGAGCAGGATCTCCACTTCCTGGCAGGTTGCAGCCGGCACGCAGCGGGTCACTCCGGCAACGGGAGGCGTCCTGTGAGTGACTCCACACGTCGGCAGTTCCTCAGGGTCACTGCCGCCGGTAGCGCCGCCGTCGTACTTTCGGGGGCACCCGGGGCCGCCTGGGCACGTATGCCAGCCCCCGCCGCTGCTGGACGGATGAGGGCGTACGTGCTTGTGGTCGACGGCTGCAAGCCCGGCGAGATTACGGCGGCGCTGACACCACGCCTGGCACAGTTACGGGCCGAGGGCACCACGTTCCCGGCTGCCCGGTCCCTGCCCGTGATGGAGACCATCCCGAACCACGTGATGATGATGACCGGTGCCCGCCCGGACCGTACGGGTGTGCCAGCCAACAAGATCTTCGACCGTGCTGAATCTATACAGCGCGACCTCGACCGGCCCTCCGACCTGCGGTTCATCACCCTGCTCGAGCAACTAAACGGTACCGGGCGCACCACCGGGACCGTGCTCAGCAAGGAATACCTGTACGGCATCTTTGGTGAGCGTGCCACGTACCGTTGGGAGCCGGCTCCCATTGTTCCGGTGAGTGGCCATGCCCCCGACGCCGCCACGATGGATGCACTGATAGCGATGGTGGACTCCGCGGACCCGGACTTCGTGTTTGCCAACCTCGGCGACGTGGACCGCATGGGGCACAGTGACCTGACGGGCACGACCCTAGAGGTGGCGCGCACTGCCGCCCTGGCATCGACGGATCTGCAGGTGGGCCGTTTCGTGGACCGGCTGAAGGCAACCGGGAAGTGGGATTCCAGCGTGGTGCTGGTCCTTGCCGACCATTCGATGGACTGGTCCATTCCCACCAACGTCATTTCGGTTGATCGCATCCTCAGCGTCCGCCCGGACCTGAGCTCGCAAACCCAGATTGCCCAGAATGGGGGAGCGGACCTGCTGTACTGGGTTGGCGATGCCGCAGTGAAGGACGCCGCACTGGCCGAGATCCGCGCCCTGGTGCTGGCGCATCCGGGAGTCCTCGCGGTGAACACCCCATCGCAGCTTCGCCTGGGTCCGGAGGCGGGAGACCTCGTGGCCACGTGCCGTGCCGGTTGGCGGTTCTCGGACCCCTACGTGGTGTCCAACCCGATCCCGGGGAACCATGGCCATCCGGCGACGGAGCCCATCCCGTTTTTCGTCAGCGGTGGGAGTCCGCGGGTGGTCCGGGGCAAGGTGTCATCGGAGCCTGCGCGAACCGTCGACGTCGCGCCCACCGTGGGTGCACTGTTTGGCATCAAGGCACCCCAAGGCGGCTACGACGGTACCGCGCGGATGGTCGCGCTTAACGCCTAGCGGGATCCGACGGGCAGGTTCGGATCAACGTCCCGCTGTCATTTTCAGAAGTCGTCTGCACCAGGTCATGCGGTAGAACGCCTCTGGTGCAGGCCGCTTCTGATTTCGGGTTGTCAGAGTCCCCTGCACTGTCGTACATCTGTTCAGAGGTCACCTGCACCAAACAGCTACAGGGTTGATGCCTCCGCGGCGCCCGTTGTCGGGCCCCTGTCGCTAGAAGTGCCGCGTCTGAACCCGGTGCAGTCAACTTCTGACATTTCGTGCAAACGACTTAGAAAAACGACATTGGCGGGGCTGGCGCTTGTAGCGAACACGAAGGCGATCTCAACCGGTCAACGCACTGCGGGCATCCAAACCTACGTCGGTGTGCTCTCACTGATCGCCGAGGATGGTGCCGGTGGAGCGTTGCGCGGCTCCAATCGACGAGTGCGGACCGTGCGCGATGGGCGACTACTTCGGGAGCAAGGTCTTCATGTGCCATCCGCTGACTATCTCAGCAAAGGATCCTTTGACCGGACGAACTCGATACCTCGGCGGGAAGTTGAGGGGTCCAAATGTTTGCAGCGATCTGTGAGTTTTTGTCAAGATGCCGGGATTTTTCCAAGGTGGTTGGCGGGGTCAGTAGCCGCTACAGCACGCAGCGTCCCGTATGGGATCCTGACCGGCTCCTAGCCGGGCCTCGATAGATAGGGTCATGGCATGGCCGTACTGACTGACCCTGCCCCTACCTGGCACTCGGCCTGGCTCGAGGCGCACGCAGAGTGGGGTCCGGGCCCAACCAGCACCGTTATTTTCAGAGTCCTCGAACACCGGCACTCGTGCTGCGGGCCTTGCGGCTTCGCCGGAGGATCATCCAGACAGTAAGGATGGTGCCGGTTGCGCCAAGGCGTCTGGTCCGGCCAGTCCGCCAGTTCCCGGTGATCTGGTTGCTTGCTGGGTCCGGTGCGAAAACCGTGCCGCTCGACGGGGCTGTGGGGCCTTTCCGTAATGCGATCAGGTTCATGATCGGGTTGATGCACTGGTCATAGAGCCGCGGGAAAAGCCCGTGGATCGGGATGAAAGTTCGCTGGATCTGGCCGACCACGGTCACCGGCCGCGGCCGTTTCGAATTCCGCAGGATCGCCTTGGCGACACGGTGCGGGGAGACGACGGGGGGTAGTGGGTGGACGTGCTTGCCGGTGTAGTTTGCGGCGTGCTGGTAGATGGGGGTGTCGATCGTTGCCGGCAGGACCAGGCAGATGTGGATGTTTTTGGCTTTCCGTAACTCCTGGCGCAGTACTTCCGTGAAACCGAGCAGCCCGAATTTGCTGGTCACATAGGGGGAAACATAGGGGGAGGTGATTTTGGAGTACACCGATCCGATGATGATCAAGGTTCCCCGGCCCTGGCTTCGGAAGTACGGCAGCACCGTGCGAGCAGTGTGGATCGGACCGAAAAGGTTCGTCTCGATGATCTGGCGGAACACCTCGGGCGGTGTGGTTTCGAAGGTTCCGTAACTGTAAACGGAGGCATTACCGACGCACACGTCGATCCGCCCGAAGGCTTCAACTGCCGAGCTCATGAGGGCTTCTACCTGGGACTCCGCGCTGATATCGGTAGGCACGGTGATGACCTGCGCCCCGTGCGCGGCACATTCGGCGGCGACCTTTTGCAGAGTTTCGGTACTGCGGGCCGCGAGAACGAGCCGGGCACCGGTTTTGGCGAACGCATGCGCGGTGGCCCGGCCAATGCCACTGGAAGCGCCGGTAATCACGACCACAGCACCGCCGGCACCATCGGCACTGTCGGCGCTGTCTATGCCGACGGTACCGTGCGGCGCTGGTGCAGGGTCGTGGTGCTCAGCGGACACGGTCGGAAACCTGCAGGACGGTTTCGGTGGCGATGCCCAGCACGATGTGGGAGACCAGGCCCCTCACGTGTGCCTGCCACGGGTAGTGGGTCGGTCCGGCGGCGATGCCAAGGGCCGGGGCGATGGTTTCATCCATCAGCGCGAACAAACCAAATCCGTACAGGGCACCATAGACGGCGCGCAGTGCCGGGACTTCAT
>NZ_AZSA01000236.1 GCF_000520555.1 Arthrobacter sp. Br18
CTGCTGGAAACCCCGGCAGCCTGCCGTCACGCTGCCCGAAGGCCACTGTGGGAGCGGGGCGATACAGCCGCAACGTCGGCCCCCTGCTCCCGGCCGCAACCGCCCGGAGCAGTTCGATTCCGGCGTCGAGGTCGCCTGCCGCACCGGCAGATTCCGCCTGTGACTCGACCTCAAGACGGGTGGAGCCCGACCACGCGTTCGTCATGTGGTCGGGCTCCATTTTCTGCTGTACCTGCAATTGCTAAGACGTATCTCCTCATTTATAGCGCAGGTTCGGGGGTTCAGCCGGACAGGGTGCGCCCGTCCGTTCCCCGGAGGGACGCCAGGGGAACTGCGATCAGGAGTGGATGCCTGACTGGTGGTTGATACCCGCCTGGTCCACCTTGCGGTGGAAGTGCATTCCTGCCTTGCCCCCGAGGACCGCGGCGATCAGCGGAACCAGTACCGCGATCACGAGAGCGATGATGCCGCCCGTGGTGAGTGCTCCCTCATTGACCGGGACGCGGGGAAAGCTGTTCAGATTGCCGAGGATGTTGAACTGGCTGCCTGCTACTGCACCGAGGATCGCGACCAGGATGGCCACGATGACGGCCCACAGCCAGACCGCAAAGCCCTGCTTCGCGCCGTCGAACCGTGCCATGCGCCCGGCGACGTACCCGCCGCAGTAGTAGGCGACGAACAGGATGACCGCGAGGACGATGCCGCTGACGATCCCGACGGTCTGCAGATCCTGGGTCGCCTGGCCTGCAACCTGGCCCGCGTCGGCATTGTTGGCTACGCCCACCCCGGCGCCGATCGCGCCGAGCAGCGCCGTCAGCAGCACGGCGATGCCCGTGGCCGTCATCCAGCCGAAGAAGGCGGAGCCGAACTTGATGCCGCCGAACTGCCGCTTTTCCTCAGCGACCACATCGTCCCGGCGGCCACGAGGGGTAGTGGCACCCGCGTTGTTGTCTTTGGACATGATAATTCCTCCTTTTCGGGCACCGAACGGCTCATCCAGCCTTATTCGAGACCTCGTATGTGACGCCGACAAATTCATCAGCAGACTTACTATGTTTCACGATTCGGAGTTCCCCGACAACCTTTTTCTACCGCACGCCGAAGAGACCGACCCTTGACCTAACGCCCGCCGTCAATGCTCCTGCTGCGCTGCTCGATGCCCGGCGTTCCATAGGGGTAGTCGCTGAAGGTCGGTACGCTGACGGTGTCGAGCTGCGTCATCTCGCCCGCGGACAGGGTGAGCGAGGTGGCCCCGAGGTTATCGGCCAGCTGTTGCTGCGTACGCGCTCCCAGAATCACCGAGGTGACCGCCGGCTTGGCCGCTAGCCATGCGAGCGCAACGCGCGACGGCGAAACGTCCCGCTGCCCGGCGATCTCCACCACGGTATCGACGATGCGCCAGGTGCGTTCGTCGGAGTTGCGCTTGTCCCACGCCTCCATGCCGCGCTGGGGGTCCTCGCCCAGGCGGGTCTTGCCGGTCGGCGAGGTGTCCCGCTTGTACTTTCCGGTGAGCCAGCCGCCACCCAGCGGTGACCAAGGCAGCAGTCCCATGCCGGCGTCGAGCGCTGCAGGAACAATCTCCGCCTCGATCTCGCGCACCAGCAGGTTGTACTGGGGCTGAAGGGTCACGGGCTGACTGAAGCCGCGTGCCCGAGCGGTCAGCGCCGCCTTGGTCAGCTGCCAGCCCGTGTAGTTCGAGAAGCCGTAGTAGCTGATCTTGCCGCTCCGTACGGCCTCGTCGAGGAAGCCGAGCGTTTCCTCGAGGGGAGTCACCGGATCCCAGGAGTGCACCTGGTACAGGTCGATGTGATCGACGCCGAGGCGGGTCAGCGACGCCTCGAGGGCGCGGCGGAGATGACGCCGGGAGAGCCCGAGGTCGTTGACTCCCTCCCCCATCGGGAAGCGCCCCTTCGAGGCGAGGACCATGGTGTCGCGTTCAGCCGGGTTCCTGGCCAGCCAGGAACCGATGATCGTTTCCGAAGCGCCCGCGGTGTAGACGTCGGCAGTGTCGATCAGGTTGCCGCCTGCGGCGGCGTAGTCGCTGAGGACCGCATGGGATTCGGTCTCATCCGACTCGGCGCCGAACGTCATGGTGCCGAGCGCGTAGGCGGACACGGCGGTCCCGCTGTTACCCAGTTTCCGGTACTCCATAGAAAATCTCCCTTGTGGTTCGAGGTGGTGTCTTTGCAAAAAGCGTAGCCGGGTTCCGGCGGGGTCAGAGTTTGCGCAGGGTGAGGATCTGCTCCGACCGGCCGAAGGGGCCGGCCTCATCGTGCAGGACCGACGACGTCAGGCCCACCCCGTTGGCTCCGAAGGTCACGCGGGTATCAAGGCCCAGCCACTCCCCTGCCGGCATGCGGTGGAAGTGCAGCTGCAGGTCAACATTGGGGAACATCCAGCTGCCCGGTCCCGGCGGCACCCTGGTGGCGATCCCGTTGGCCGCGTCGGCCATTCCCACCAGCCGCACCAGTTCCGGTGACGATGTGTCCTCGAGCATTGCATACGGTGTCCGCAGCCACACCTGACCGCGGCCGGGCCGGTGGCCCGGAACTACACGGAAGTCCAGCGACTCGATGTATCCACCGGGCCACTGGGTCATGCCGTCGAAGGGCCCCGCCTCGTCCGGGCCGGGCATGGGGGAATCCTCGACGGCGGCAACGTCGGCGGTGTTGCCTGCCGCGAGCCGCCAGGCGCGTGCCTGGATGATGGGCCTGCCCTCCACCGTCATCTCGGCCTCGAGCAGCTCGATGGTGCGCCCCGGGCGGACAGTCCGCGTCTCGACGGCGAACTTGCCGCCCGGAATCATTCCCAGGATCTCGAAACTGATCCGGGCCAGCTGCATTCCGGGACGCGGTTCGTGATCAAGGAGGCACTGGGTCATCAGGCCGGAGACGGGAGCCATGTGCTGCTCCTCGGCGTTCCAGGCGCCCTGGGCGTGAATGGTCGATTCGAAACGCCCCGGCGCAAGGGAGCGGTAATAGGAATCTGTCATGGGAGCAATCCTTCGTGCGAAGCAGGAATAGAAGCGGAAGCTGACGGCGTTGCCGCCACTGATAGGCCTGTGCTCGGAACGAGTAGGTGTGGCGTACACATTTTTTGATCCTCCCATGCTCTGAAAGACATTTCATGCCGCAAAGCCCACCTTCCCAACTCGCGGGCGCAAAACCAGCCGACATCCCGGCTCCCGCCGTTTCGGCCCCGCTAACCCGCCCGACCGGCGAAGCAGACACTGAGGCGCGCAACAAGCTCGTGATCACCCTGCTGCTGATCTCGGCCTTCGTGGTGATCCTCAACGAAACCATCATGGGCGTGGCCATTCCCCGCCTGGTGCAGGACCTCGGGATCACCGTGGGCGCCGGCCAGTGGCTCAGCACCGCCTTCATGCTCACCATGGCCGTGGTCATCCCGGTGACTGGTTTCCTTCTGCAGCGCTTCCACACCCGGCCGGTCTTCCTGGCTGCGATGGCCCTCTTCAGCCTGGGCACCCTCGTGGCCGCCCTCGCGCCCGGCTTCGGGATCCTCATCGTGGGCCGCGTGATCCAGGCCAGCGGCACCGCCATCATGATGCCGCTCCTCATGACCACCGTGATGACCCTCGTGCCGCCGTCGTCGCGCGGCAGGACAATGGGCAACATCTCGATCGTCATCTCCGTGGCCCCGGCCCTCGGCCCGACCATCTCGGGCGCTATCCTGAGCGTGTTCGACTGGCGCTGGATCTTCTGGCTCGTCCTGCCGATCTCCCTGGGGGCCCTCGCCATCGGTGCGGCGAAGATGCAGAACGTCACGACGCCGAAGCGCTCGTCCATCGATGTGCCCTCCGTGGTCCTGTCGGCCCTCGCCTTCGGCGGAATCATCTTCGGGTTCAGCCAGCTCGGTGAGGCGTCCGAGGGCAGCGCGCTTCTGCCGTGGGCTCCGCTCGCCGTCGGCCTGGTGGCCCTGGCACTCTTCGTGATCCGCCAGATCGCGCTCCAGCGCAACGACCGCGCCCTGCTCGATCTTCGCGTGTTCACCTCGATGGACTTCACGGTGTCGCTCGTCGCGATTGCCGTCAGCATGATGGCGCTGTTCGGCACCATCATCCTTCTCCCCATCTACGTCCAGAACGTCCTCGGGATGGATCCGCTGGCGTCCGGCTTGCTCCTGCTGCCGGGCGGTCTGGCCATGGGACTGCTCGGGCCCGTCGTCGGGCGCATCTTCGACCGTCACGGGCCGCGGATCCTGCTCGTTCCGGGCGCACTGCTGGTGAGCGCCGTCTTCTGGGGTCTGACGCAGGTCACCGAAACCACTCCTGTCTACCTGGTACTGGTGGCCCACGTGTTCCTCAGCATCGGCCTGGCCCTGATGTTCACTCCCCTGCTCACCTCAGCGCTGGGATCGGTCAAACCCGCCCTGTACTCGCACGGCAGCGCCATCTTCGGAACCACGCAGCAGCTTGCAGGTGCCGCGGGGACGGCGCTGTTCATCTCGGTCATGACCCTTCAGTCCACCGCGCTCGCCTCCAACGGCGTGGCGCAGCTTCCCGCCATGGCAGGCGGCATCCGGGCCGCCTTCCTGTACGGTGCGGTGATCTTCCTGGTCGCTGTGGCCGCCTCGTTCTTCGTGCGGAAGCCCGAGGTGACCGACGCTCCGTCGCCGGTCCACTGACCCCACGCACCCCAAAAGCCCCGTCCGGATACCCCGGGCGGGGCTTTCTGCGGTGAGGGTCAGGACACCGGCTGCCGCAGCTCGATGAAGCCGTCGCTGGTCACACGCGTCTCGTAGACGGGCTGCGGAACACTCGCCGGCCCACGGTAGTTCCAGCCGTCGTCGAGCCGGAAAGTGCTCTGGTGCCAGGGGCACACGATGCAGCCGTCCTCCACTGTCCCCTCCTCGAGGGGCCCGCCCAGGTGGTTGCACACACTGTCCATGGCCGTGAGCTTGCCACCGTTGCGCAGGAGCAGGACGGGCACGCCGTTGACCTCGGTCCGGTGGCGTCCACCTTCGACGACGTCGGCGTCACTCGCAACCCTCGTCCATTCCGTGGGTAACTCATGCCACGCGGTGCGGTTGACGTTCACGCCGCTACCGTAGGCCAGATGGCCGCCGAGGTAGGCGCTGAAGCCCATGGACCCGAGGCCCGCAAGGCCAAGGAGCTTCCCCAGAACACGGTGGTCCCGAAGGCGCACGATCGAGGACGCCGTGAAGAGCACCAGTGCGATGGCATTGCCGGCCGCATGCACCAGGCCCACCCGGCGCTCCTTCTCCTGCGTGTCCGACCAGTCGTGCAGGCCCGTTATGACTGCGGGCGCCGCGGAGACGATGCCGACATTCACCAGGAGGTCCGCTGCGTGGCGTGAACTCTTCCCCCCGGCGAAATCGAGGTACGAAGCCATGAGCCAGGCGCCTGACGGAACCACGATGAGTACGGGGTGGACCGAGTGCCCGATCGCCGCACCGCTCAGGAGGTTCCGGATGCGTCGCGGCTGGACCGCCCTGCTCACCACGGCGGCAAGGGGATCGGCAGCTTTGTCGAGCGGCTTGAGCCCCTCGATGGTGTCGATGATGGTGTGCAGTATGTTCACAGAGTCTCCTTGAAACACAGTGGCGCGGCCCGGTTCCGTTCGGCGGAAGCTTCAGGGAAACGTCGGGATGCCTGGATTCTCCTACTGTTCCATCTGGCGCACAGGATGGGAACAAACCGGTGCAGGACGTATCCATCAGCACGCTTAGTATTGACTCATGGTCTTCGACAACAGTGTGCCGAGTGATGTCCCGTCCCGTGAAGGCAGCGTACGGCTGGCGGTTGTTGTCCCCGTCTACAACGAACCGCTCATCCAGCGAACCCTCGATTCCCTGTATGCGCAGGACGCGCGGGGCGTCGTCCAGCACTACGTCGTGGACAACGGCTCGACTGATGACACCCGTTTACTTCTCGAGTCCTGGCTCCGCGCAAGGGACGATTTCCCCCTCACCATCCTCGAGGAGGGAGAAAAGGGCACAGGAGCAGCCTCGGACACGGGCTTCCGCCGCGCGATAGCAGACGGCTACACAGTGATCGCGCGCACCGACGGCGACAGCGTCCCGTCAGCGGACTGGACCACGCGTCTCCAGGACCACTTCAAGCGCCAACCCACCCTCCAGCTCGCGGGCGGCACCAGCGTACCGCTGGACGACCATTACTATCGCTGGGGCGACGACGTCCTGATGTCATCGGCCCTGCATACCCTGCGGGTGATGATGGCGGTCGGCTACCTGAACCCGCACTACCTGAAATTCGTTGCAGGCCACAACATGGCCGCACGTGCAACGGCGTACGAGGCTGTGGGCGGCTTCGCGCGGACCGCAATCGATCAGCGCGACGAGGATATCGACTTCTCGGTCAAGGTCTCGAAGATGTTCGGCCGCTCCGCCATCTGCATCGATCCCCAGCTGACCGTGGCGACGTCGATGCGGCGCGTGAGGAAGTACGGCCTGGGCATGATGGGGCTGCACCACATCGTGCCGCAGCTCCGCGGGAAGATCGTCAAGACCATCGACGTGCGCTGACGCGCAGACGCCTAGTAAAGAGCGATGCCCAGGCACAGCAGTGCCAGGACCAGGGCCACGGGCGTCATGGTGTACCGCTCGTACCTGCTTCGGGAGATGCCGTTCAGAACGACGCCGAGCAGGAAGTAGCCCGTCAGGATCCAGATCCCCGGCGTGGACACGCTGTCCGGGACCAGTGAAATAATCCCTGCGCTGTCGAGGATGATCAGCGCGAAGACGCCGTAGAGGATGATCGACACGGCGCTGCCGACTCGGAGCCGTCGTGGCAGGACGTCGTGCTGGCCGCCCCAGGCGAATCGCCCGAGGCGCGCGCCGGCGATGAGCAACACCTGGAAAACGGCAAGGAGAGCGAGGACGACGCAGGCGGCAACGGCCGCTGCGGTGATCATCAGCTTGTGCTCGCGGAAGTTCGCTTCGTGAGGGCCGCGACGATGGTGAGGGCCGCGACGATGGTGAGGGCCGCTTGCTGTTCGATGGAGGTCATGACTCCATCACACCCGATTGTTGCCGCCCGAGACAGTGGCAGGAGCAACTGGTCCCTATGATCCACAATGTTGCATGGCCACGTTAGGCTGACCGGATGTTCGTTCAGTCCACCACTCAACCGGCTGACCCGATCGTCGTAGACATCGTGTCCGACGGCACCCCGTGGTGGGAGATCGTTGCGGCGCTCGGAGTGAGCTCGCAACGAAGGAGGAGCTCGAGATGCTCGACGCTGCCTGGTCAGACGATCCGGCAGTTGGCCCGGACCGCAGGAGGCGGCGTGCTGGACGGCTTGTCGATCTGGGCAGACAATGGACTCCAGTCAGGAGAAAGGGAGGTGAGTGATGAGTTCGACCGCACGCGCCCGAGCGAACGCGCCGAGCACCCGGTTCTCAGCTATCCGGAACGCCGTCATTCGTCGACCTGTGGAAGCTCACCAGATAACGATCGAGAAGGCGAAGCTCCGTGTGGTCCTCGATCAGCAACTGGGTCGGGAGACGCCCCAGTCGGTCAAGGATCTGGCAAAGCAGGATAGCTAGAGGATCGGCGCGCACGGCCTCCTCACCGGGCGTGGGGGTAACCCGGCGGCACGGTCCACCGGGGTTCTCCTCTGTTCGTACCGGCCCGGACACAAAGGGATCCGCTGCAACCCCACACCACCAATCCCGCTCTGCTCGCGCAGACAGCCACACGCGGTGTCAACGGCCGGACGGTGGCGGAGCTTTTCCGTCGGTGCCGATGCCCTGCTTGCCGGCCGGCTCTCCCCGCCCTGTGTTGGTCCTTCTATTCACCACCCGGGTGATGACCCAGAGTACGACGCCGATCGCCATCAGTCCTCCGGCGATCTGGTACTGGATCACGTCCCGGTCGACCCACGGACCAGCCAGGAAGGCACACAGCAGGGCCGCGACGATCGGCAGCGGCCCCGGCGAGGTGAAGAACACCTTGCGGTTCGGGTCCCTCTTGCCACGCAGGACGACGCACGCCACGTTCACGACAGTGAACACGCATAGCAGCAGGAATGCCGTCGTTCCGGAGAGGTTGGCAACGATGTTGCTGTCGGGGTCACTGGTGACGTACCAGATGAGCCCCAGCGCGAGGATGGTCGAGAACACGATACCGGCCCACGGCGTGCGGCGTCCCGGCAGCACCTTCCCGAGCGGCCACGGCAGGACGCCCTGGCGCGCCATGCCGTAGATCAGGCGGCTGGCCATCAGCATGTTGATCAACGCGGTATTGGCGACCGCGAAGACCGCAAGGAACGGGAAGACATTCTCGATGGGGAAGTCCGGCGAGCCCTTGGAGACGACCTCGAGGAGTGCGGCACCTTCGGCCTCCCGAATCCCCTCGAGCTCGGTGGGCGAGAGTACCGTGACCACGGAGACGGCCACCAGCATGGCCGCGGTGACGGCAAGGAACAATCCCTTGTCCTGGTAGTCGGTGAAGACGATGACCTCTCCGAGGTTCCCGGTTCCCTGTGCCATCACGTAGAACCCGACCCCGATCACGATCGCGAGCGCGACTACCTCCACCAGGGTGAGGACGACGTTGAACTTCACACTCTCCCCCACGCCCCGCAGGTTGATCACCGCCAGCAGCAGCATGAAGCCCAAGGCGACCGCAGTGATCACGCCCTGCCCGGGCACAGCCATCCAGCCGTTGATCTCGAGGCCGCCGAAGAGGTTCTGCGCGAGGACGTTCGCTGAGGTCGAGGCGCTCGTGATGCCGGAGCAGATGACGGCGAACCCGACCAGGAAGGTCACGAAGTGGATCCCGAAGGCCTTGTGGGTATACAGCGCTGCGCCCGCTGCCTGGGGGTACTGCGTGACCAGCTCCAGGTAGGAGAACGCGGTCATCGTGGCAACGATGAAGGCGAGCAGGAACGGCAGCCAGACGAGTCCGCCGACCGTGCCGGCCATGGTTCCGGTGACGGCGTAGACTCTGGCGCCCAGAATGTCACCGACGATGAACAGGAGGAGCAGTTTGGGCCCGAGGACCCGATTGAGCTCAGGCTCCGCACCATCGGGAGTTGCGTCGGACGCTTGATCAGCAGTCGTGCTCATGGTTGGCCTCCACAGCGGGTTCCGGCTTCCTGAGGATCGGCGGCCGGATTACCGGCCTGGCTATTACTCACCCCGCTCTGGCCCTGAGTTGTGCCCTTGGCAATATGCAGATGCAGCAGAAATTCGGAAGGAATCCTCTGGTCGCCTTCAGGGGTGCGTGGCCTCCACGGTTCTGAGGGAGGTCGCCAGCAGCAGCCCAAAAGCTGAAGCCTCGACGAGGTCAACGCCATCAGACACCAGCGCTACCACTCCGACCGAGCCTCACTTCACCGACCGAGCTTGATGCGCGCGACGGACAGCAGATTCCACTCAGGGTGAGCTGGAATCTCCCGGATTCAACGCCCTTCCCGCCCGGAATGCGCCTTCGTATACTGACGACGTGGCAATGTCATTGCTATTCGGCGTCATAGCTTCCAGCGCCCTCGTCCTCGGCGCTGTCATCGGTCTACGCTTTGAACTACCCAAGCGCATGCTGGCGATCCTTCTGTCCTTCGCCGCAGGATCCCTGATCACCGCCCTGACCTTCGAGCTCTTTGAGGACGCCTTCGAACAGGGTGGTATCTGGCGCGCAGCGATCGGCCTGCTTGCTGGCGCCGTGGTCTTCACGGCATTGAGCGCCCTGCTTGACCGCTGGGCGCAACCAACTTCCCAACCCACCCCCGCGAACGAGTACGAGGGCAGCCCCAAACTCGACACCGATTCCGCCGCCGCGGAACACTCCCCCACGACCGCATCCACCCGCGGTGCCGCGGGCATGGCCCTGCTGGCCGCGGTCACCCTCGACGGGGTACCCGAAAACATCGCCCTCGGCGTGGCACTCGGCGGGGGAACCGGCGGACTAGCCCTCCTGGCCGCGATCTTCGTTTCCAACCTGCCCGAAGCGCTCGTCGGAGCGTCCTCCATGCGAAGCCAAGGCAAATCCCCCCGCACCATCCTGGGCCTCTGGGGCGCCTGCGCTGCGCTACTCGTCGTCGCCGTCGTCATTGGTGCCGGACCCCTCTCGGGCGCCAGTCCCGAGACGATTTCGCTGCCGTTGGCCTTCGCCGCCGGGGCGGTCATCGCCTCACTGGCTGACACCCTCATGCCGGAAGCCTACGAGCACGGCGGACCGGCAGTAGCCCTCAGCACCGCGGCCGGATTCGTCCTCTCCTTCGTCCTGTCCCTCATGTGAAACGCACCGCATCGAAAAATGGAAAAACCCTACCGGCTTCCCTGTAGCGTCCACACAATAAGGCAAGCCACCACGGGCCTCCCGCACCTGCACCTGACGGGTCCCACATCCACCTTCCTACGTCGACCCATAGCAATATGACAACGCTGATACGCCACAGACCTGCAGATCCTCTACCCTTGGAACTGGGCCGATCGGTTCCTGCGCAGGGTATTGGACGACGGAAGGCCTGGACGTGCTAGATGGCTATCTGCAGCAGTGGACCGCTCTCCAGACCGTCCGCGCGTCGAACCTGCGCTCCGATGAGGTGTTCCTGGCCTACGGAAGTATCGGCGGGGCCGCCGACGAGGTAGATGTCACCGGGTATCTGACAGGCCTGGTCATCATTCCGACCCTCGAGCGAGACCTGATTGCGCAGGCCATCAACGAGCTGTTGGACGTCACAGGATCAGTTGTCGACGGCGCCCACTACAGCACCGATGACGTCACATCCAGCTCAGGGTACAGGGAGTACCTCCGGGCATTGGTCCTCTCCCCGGACGAGTACGCCTTCCACATCCCGGCTGTCGGGGATGCGAGCAAGAGCAGCACACCCGATGCCTCGAGTGATGCCTTTCATGGGCCTGGCGAAGATGACGTAGATGATGACGCGGAGTTCCGGCGCTGCCATGCCCTGTACGAGTCCGGCTTACTCGAAACAGGAGTGGAGGGACGGTTCGACCGAATCACCACCGAGGCCCGGGATCACTTTGGCGTCAACTCAGCCTCGATCGCCTTGATCACCGAAGACGCGCAGGTTATCAAATCCGTCATCGGCCCGATCGGCCAGAACCTGCCTCGCGATGTTGGCCTGTGCTCAACCACCATCGAGAAGGACAGAACCCTGGTAATCACTGATGCCAGCACCGACCCCGACTATCGGGATCATCCCCTCGTCACCGGCGGGCCGGAAGTCCGGTTCTACGCGGGCCATCCCGTCTCTACGGTCGGCGGGTGGCGGATCGGTGCGCTGTGCCTGATCGATGACCAGCCACGGGCGTTCACGGAGGACGACGAGCGGGACCTGAGGGCTTTCGCGGCTCGTGTGCAGGTTGAAATATGGGTTTCCCCCCTCCGCTAACTCGGGAGCAATAGTGTGCCCGTGCATGCGCAGACTCCGTGGATGACCCCGCTGCGACTACTTCATTCGAAAGAATCAGGTTGCTTACTTTATTTCATCCGTACTTCTGGTTATTGTCAGGAGAGTACCGGGTCCAGAAAAAGGCCGAGGTTACTGCCCCAGCACAGGACTCATCCATGACACAGCAGTTGCACCCGGAGACCATCAGCTCACCGGGGACCACCGGGACGGCAACGCCGCCGGCCGCAGGATTCTTCGAAGAAATCCCCGTCGATTCATCGGCACATGAGATCCGCGCTCGTTCCCGGTCTTCGCGGGCAGAGCGTGAGTCGATCTGGCTGGAACGCGCACTGGCCATCGACGACTTCTCCCACGCCTCAATCAGGGAATTGCGGGTGATGGCGAATCAGCTCTACCGGCTTATCGATGCGGACTTCCCGCCCGCGGGAGCGACGGAACGCTACGAAACCATCGCCGAGGAACTCCGCCTGCGCTTCCCCGAGGCAACGGACCGTCAAACCTCCGAACGTGCGCAGGAAGTCATCCGGGACAACCCGTTGTACTGCCGGTTCGAACTGTATGTTGACGGTCTCCTCGCCGCTTACATGAAGTACACGATGCTCGGCGGGCAGATAAACCTGACTGACGGCGTCGAACAGCCCGGTTTCCGCGACAAGGGCTTCGACATGGTCCTAATGCGCCACATCATGCTCAACACACACAAGCGCCGCCTGCGCGTGGTGCCCCAATGCCCCAGCGCATTCGTTTTCCTCGCCGACAACCCCCAGTACCTCACCCTCGCACCTCACTTGAAGACCACGCAGCACTGACACTCCTACGGCGTCAGGTAACCCGGTGGTTGTTGTCATCGTTGACTGCGGCAGGAGCAGGTTGCCTGGCTGATCGATGACGTCGATGAGTACACCGGCCGCGGCGTATTCTGGGTATCGCGGCAGGCACCATGGACCTATTTGGCCGAAAACGCCAAGGGCCGCGGACTCACCTCAAATTCGGCTTCCCGCTGGGCAGAACCTTCGCCCGCGATCAGCATCCTGCGTTAACCGGAATCAACATCGCAGACTTCGTTTTGGCCAACCCGCCTTTCTACAGCAAGGACTGGGCACGCTTCGAGTCGGATTCGCGCTGGAAGTACGAGGCAGCAGGGTAGTCTCTGGCCGATGATGACCTGGGGGCGGCCGCCTTCACAGTGGAAAACATCGTTCCCGGTCAGACTGGGCAGAAGTGCATCGTGGTCACGTCCCGGTCCAATGTCGCCGGCGAGGTCAAGGCGTATACGCAGAACCTGATCAGCTCAAAGGGCCTGGAGAACCGAATCTACTTCGACCTTGAACAGGGCACGGGGGGTTCCTTCAATGACTGCACCGGGTTCACGCCCGTCGCGAACACTGTCCCCGATCTGCCCATCTCCACCCTTGCTTCGGTCAACCGCGATTTCGCCACCGGCGGCGCCTCCTGGCAGACGGCTGGCAACCCCGGGGAGACGCAAAGCTACCGCGGAACCTGGCGCTTCGACACTACTGGCCTGAGCCAGGACGATATCAACGCCCTGCAGGGCGCCCGCGTCGGCATCGACCTGGTATGGGAGCTCCAGTCGGACGAATCCCCCGTAGCCCCGTAGCCGCGAGGCTTCGGCACAAGCGAAACTGTGAACCGGGAGGAGCCCGCGTCCGCCCGGCCACCCTCCTGGTGGGGCCCGCTGTTCTCCGCTGATGGCTGGGTGCTGTTCCTGGGGTCGGTCGTCTCGCGGTTGTATCTGGGGGTCCTGCTGACCCTTGCCCTCATCGCGGTGCTGCCTGCCCTGCTGGGCTGGCACGGCACAGTGGTGCAAAGCGGTTCCATGGAGCCGCACATCAGGGCGGGCGATGTGGTCCTCGCGGCGGGTTTCGACACCGACCATAACATTCCCGTAGGCGGCGTAGTGGAGTTCACCAGCCCGGCTGAGGCCGAGCCCGGCGGGGTGGAGAAGACCCGGCTGCACCGGATCGTAGCCGAAAACCCGGACGGCACCTTTGTGACGGCAGGGGACGCCAATACCGCGGTTGACAGCACTCCCCTGGAACCCGGTCAGATCACCGGCCAAGCCAGGCTCCTGGTTCCCGCGGTGGGGATCCCCGGTCTCTGGCTGGGCAGCCACGACTTCCCTGCGCTGGCGTGGTGGAGCGTGCTGACGCTACTCGCCGTCGTCGTGGCTGTCTCCGGCACCAAACGCACCGAGGACGAAGACGAAGATAAGGATAAGAAAGAGGAAGGCGGCACCACCCCTAGTGCCCGTTCTCGGCGCTGGAAGGCAAGTGCCGCCGTCGGCATCGTGGCCGCCCTAGCTGTCTTGGTGATGGCCACCTCTACAGCGTTCTCGTCAGCGGCGTTCACAGCCGCAACCTCGAACGCCGTCAACACGTTCGGCACGGCCGCGGACTGGACCCCACCATCGGTCAATCTGGCCAACCCCGGAACAACGGTGCGAGCCAGTGTCACGCTGACCGCAGAAGCGGCAGACGCCGAGACGGGCATTCGCCAGGTCGCCATACAGTACCTACCACCCAACGGGGTCTGGACCTCACTGTGCGCGGCGACGGCGGCGCCCTACTCGTGCACTTGGAACACCTTGGCAACTGCAGATGGTGGCTACAGCCTGCGGGCCGTGGCCACTGACAACTCGGGCCTCGTTAGCACTTCGGCCACAGTGCAGACCACGGTTTCCAATACGTTCGCGGTGGTCCTGAACGACCCCGGCGAAATACAGCGCGGAACGATCAGCCTGTCCGCCGCGCTGGTGAGCCCGGGGAACACGCCTTACTCCGTCCGGGTGGAGTATGCACTGGCCGGAACCGGCCGGTGGAACACGCTGTGCCAGAACGTGGCGGCCCCGTACAACTGCACCTGGACCACCGGTACCTTCGCAAACGATTTCTACGACCTCCGCGCCGTGGCCGTCGCAGGAACCACGTCCACCTACTCGGACATTATCACCGACGTGCTCGTGGACAACTCGGCGCCCACCGTGTCCATGACCGATCCCGGTACCCCCCCTGCGGGGTACCGGCACCTTCGCGGCCGTGGCCGCGGACGCGCACTCCGGCATCGCGCAGGTGCAGCTCCAATACACCCGCACTGGCACTACCTTATGGGCGACCCTTTGCACTGTTACCTCGCCGCCGTATTCCTGCCGGTTCGACACCACCGCCCTCGCCAACGCTTCCTACAGCTTCCGTGCTGTCGCCACGGATGAAGCCGGCAGCAGCACGACGTCGACCACGGTCACCAACAGGGTGGTGGACAACACAGTGTCCTCGGTTTCCGTGGAGGATCCGGGCGCCTACCTGACGGGCAATGCGACCCTCACCGCAACAGCGAACTCGACAGCGGGAGTGGGCAGCGTCCGCATTCAGACGGCGCCCACTGGGACCAGCACATGGACCACGCGGTTCACCCTGACCGGAGCACCCTATTCCTGTGGATGGGAGACACGAACCGTTCCCGACGGGCCGTACGATCTCCGCGCGATCCTCACCGATGGTGCGGGCAAGGAAACCATATCCGCCAACGTCGCCGGGCGGCGAGTGGACAACAGTCCACTGCGCGGTGTCGACGTCCAGGCATTCAACAGCGCAGGAATACAGGGGCTGCTCGACGCCGGCGATACCATCAGCTTCACCTACAGCCAGCAGATCAACCTGGCCTCCGTCACACCGGGTTGGACCGGCGCCGCACTGCCAGTGACCGTCCGCCTCCGCGACGGCAGCATCCTGGGCACAGGCAACAGCGGGGACACCCTGGATGTCCAGCGGCCAGGCAGCACGGTGAACCTGGGGACGGTGAACACCAAGGGGAACTTCGCCAAGAACCGCAGAACCATCACCTACAACGCCACCCTGACAGCCGCCACTGTAACTGTCGCCGGTGTTCTTAGCACGGTGGTCACTGTGACGCTGGGAGGTGTAGTGAGCGGAAGCGGCAGCAACCGCACCTCCAGCACCGCTGCCGCAATGGTGTGGGCGCCGACGTCGACCGTCAGCACCACAGCCGGCCTTGCCAGCTCCATCGCGCCGGCCATCGAGACCGGCACCCTCGACAGGGACTTTTAGTCCGGTATTGACCCGGCAACACCAGGAACGTCCCAGAGTCTTGCCCTTTGATCCTCCGCGGCGACGGGGTGTTGCTTACGCTTCTCCGCTGCACTGTCCGTCGGGAGGTTTCGGCCAGGAGGTGATCTAGGGTGCTTTGGTCGGTTGGAAGACGTGGTCGTAGAGCACGCCGGTCGCTGCTGCCTGGACGAATTTATTGATTAGGTCCACGGTCCAGTCTTCCGCGGTCCAGGTGCTGGGTTTGTACAGGCCGAGGGCTGTGTTGAGCACTACATCAACGGTGTAGACAGCGGGAAAGACGACGGCGACTGCTTTGGCGCCATGAAGACCGGCATGTGCTGTGAGGCCGTAGGCCGAACCCCACATCGTTCCCAGTGCATAATGGGTGACCCAGTTCAGCTGATCACGTC
>NZ_AZSA01000237.1 GCF_000520555.1 Arthrobacter sp. Br18
ACAACACGAAGACGACGATGATCGTAAAGTCAGGCACGATTTGCATGATTTTCCCCAGAAACGACTGATCACAGGATCCTCCGAGCCTAACCCCGGAACCAGGACCAGCCACCAGGAAACGACGAAACTGCCCGCTACAGTGGGCGAACCCCGCAGCTCTCATCGACAACCAGCATCGGAAAGGCCCTCGTAGGATCCGCAGACCTCACTCATCCCAACCAGCTGATCGAGTACCAGGTTGAGCACCTGCCGCGCTTTCAGGTTCCGGCATTCGAGGACCTGCTCGAGGACCGCATCGCAGCAGAGCTGGTTTTCCCACTCGGTGTCGTTGATTTCACGCACACCACCGATGAGGACCGATGGCTCCTCGAGGACTGATAACTACAGCACCCCTCGTACGTTCATGCATGCATACATGCATGAACGTAAGCGCTGGCGAAGTAGGGGTCTGAGGAAGATTGGTACGGAAATCCACGCTCATTGAGTATCGTCACGATCAGATGATCGCCGTCGCGTGATGGGACGTTGTCCATGTCTGGTTGGGGTGTAGGCTAACCGGACGTCAGGACTAGGGTCTAATAGTGTCAGAATAGAGTCCGTTCTGAAGTATCCTGACGTTCGTGGTTCAGGCTCTAGGGGTTCATTCTGACACTTTGTCGTAGGAGGCGCCGTGACTGGTCAGCGTGTTGGGTATGTCAGGGTCAGTAGCCTCGATCAGAACCCCCAGCGTCAGTTGGAGGGCATCGAGTTGGACAAAGTGTTTACTGATAAGGCCTCTGGTAAGGATACGAAGCGCCCGGAACTCGAAAACCTGCTGTTGTTCGTCCGTGAGGGCGACATCCTGGTCGTGCACAGCATGGATCGTCTTGCCCGGAATCTGGATGATCTTCGTGCACTGGTGCAGAAGCTGACCAGGAAGGGCGTGCGCGTTGAATTCCTCAAGGAGAACTTGACCTTCACTGGCACGGATTCCCCGATGGCGAATCTCATGCTCTCGGTGATGGGTGCGTTCGCCGAGTTCGAAAGGGCACTCATTGGTGAACGGCAGCGGGAAGGGATCACTCTGGCCAAGCAGCGCGGGGCGTACCGTGGTCGCAGTAAATCGCTCTCACCCCTGCAGGCAGCCGAGTTGAGGGAGCGAGTCAGGGGCGGGGAACAGAAAACCGGCCTCGCACGGGAATTCGGGATCAGCCGCGAGACCCTCTACCAGTATCTGAAAGCCGAGCGAGTGGGTTCGTCGGAGACCAACCTCGACAATGCAGGCCCCTCTTGACATCCAGCGCAGGCGGCTTGGGTAACTGACAGCAAGAACATGCACGGCAACAAAACCCGCGGGGCTCTTTATAGTCGCATTCTCACCCGTTCACCACGCCAGCGACAGCACCACCTAGAACCGAAAGGTTCACCATCTACAGCTGGCATCCGGACCGGAACCTGCTAAACGTGAATTTCCGTACCGATCCTCCTCAGACCCCTTGTCGGAGGTTTCGTGCTGCTCCACGTGCTGTACTGCGGCCTTCCATTGTTGTTGGCCGCCGGAGTACTGGTTTGGGCCTTCCGGCGGAGGTCCGCCCGAGCCCTTACGAGAGGGGATGACTGCTGCGCCCCAACAACGCAGCCCTACGATCCGGTGCGAGACGGGGCGGAACAATCAATAATTGCTCGATGACTCCCCAGCATCTAAGCGAAGGAGGCATTGCTGGCATTTGAGGGAACCAATTCAGAGGTAGCTGCAGATACGTTCAGCGTTGCACTGATCAGGGTCGCCTGCCGCAGCGGATTCGTAGAACCCGGCAACGGATTCCCTCAGCGCGGTAAGTTCGGCTATCTGTTGGTCCAGTTTTTTTAGGTGCTCGGAAAGCTGGTCCCTCACATGGCCGCACGGCGCGTTACCGGCGTCCCGGATTCGGAGGATGTCGAGGATTTCAGCCAGGGCCAGCCCGGCCACCTGGCTGCGCCGGATGAACTCGATCCTGCTGATGGTCTCCTCCGGATAATCCCGATAGCCGTTGGTGGAACGATCAGCGTAGGGCAGCAGCCCCCGCTCCTCGTAAAACCTCAGTGCCTTGGTCGTTACTCCGGATGCTGCTGCAACTTTACCGATACGCATGATTTATCTCGTTCTGGGAGGACTCCTTAACCTTCCATGATACTGGAGGGTTGAGGGATAATTTAGTTTCGCTTTGCCTTGCTGCTCGATTTCCCAAAGTGGCCGGCCAGTGATCGGAGCACCGCGGGGCTTCCAACTCATCCGAGCTTTGTCCCAGTACGCTCGGCTGCCACTTTCTGCCACGTCTTACGTGCAGCAATCAGGACTGGGTCCCACAGCGGGGAAAAGGGGGGCGCATAGGACAGGTCGATATTGAGCAGTTCCTCAACAGTCATTTCGTGCCAGAGAGCGACTGCGAGGACGTCGATGCGTTTGGCGGCTCCTTCCTCACCGACAATCTGTCCGCCGAGCAGCCGGCCCGTGCCGCGTTCAGCGATGAGCTTGGTGCGGATGGGTTTCGCCCCGGGGTAGTAGCCGGCCCGGGTGGTTGACTCCACAACCTCGGTGATTGGATCGAAGCCGGCTTGGCGCGCCTCGTCTTCTCCAAGCCCGGTCCGAGCGGCTTCAACATCGCAAATCTTGGTGACGGCGGTACCGATCACCCCGGGAAAGGTTGCATAACTGCCCCCGATGTTGATTCCGGCGGTGCGACCCTCCTTGTTGGCGTGGGTACCCAACGCCATCCTCACGTGACGCCGTGCAACCCGGTGAAACTTCTCTACACAGTCCCCGGCCGCCCACACCCCGTCGATTCCGGTGCGCAGTCTCTGGTCCACTGCTATTGCTCCTGTCTCACCCAGGGGTATTCCTGCCTGTGCCGCCAGCGCAGTGTTGGGACGTACCCCAAGACCCAGAATCACCACGTCGGCGGCAAGGGTGGTCTGGTCGGTCACGACGGCGGACACCTTTCCATCCGTGGTTTCAAAGCCAGTCACGGTCTCATTGAGCCGAACATTCATCCCATAACCGAGCATGGCATCGGCAATGAGTATCCCCATGTCGGGATCCAGTCCCGGCAGCGGGGCCTGTCCCCGCCCGACGACGGTTATTTCCACACCCCACGCACACAGCGCTTCGGCCAACTCGAGTCCGATGTATCCGGTGCCGACAATCACGGCCCGCCGTGGCTGTTCCCGCTCCAAGGCGGCCCGGAGAGCGAGCCCTTCATCGAGTGTCTGCACACCATAAATTCCCTCCGCACCGCTTCCGGGCAACAGGGGGCGGACCGGAAGCGCCCCGGTGGCAACCATGAGCTGGTCGAAACCTTCCCAAACATCCGTACCGTTGGATAAGTCACGGACCCGCACGGCCCGCCGGTTCAGATCGATCTCAAGGACCTCATGCTTGACCCGCGCATCAATGTCATGGTTCCGGGAAAACTCCTCAGGTGTTCGGGCAATCAGTGCACCGGCATCAGCCACGTCTTTCCCAATGAAGTACGGGATGCCGCACGCCGAGTAAGAGGTGTGGTTACCGCGCTCGAAGGCAATGATTTCCAGCTCGCTCCCAGGCACCTGGCGGCGCGCCGCAGACGCCGCACTCATCCCTGCTGCATCACCACCGACGACGATCAGACGTTCAACCACGAAATTCCCTTCCATATAACACTGTCATGGCCTTCACCAGGGGGCGACTGCCCCACCCGGGCTGTACGGCAGGCTCTTTGTCACGGACCAAATTACCCTCATCTTGGCTCGGCAGCGGAGGGTTGCACCTCACAGGGTTTCCCTGCACCGACAGTATTCTTCATTTTTTACCATCTGCTGAGCCGGCTCGGGGCAATAGTTGCTTACCAGCAGAGGTGGGGCCTGCTACTAGTGGAGGTCGAGTCTTTCGAGAGCTGCCTGGTAGGCCTCGTGGTATGTGGGGAACTGGGCAACCTGGTCAAGGAGCGTGTCGATGGGCAGCCGTGTACGGATCGCTAGGGAGGCGTAGTGAATCCATTCGCCGGCCATCGGTCCCACCGCCCAGGCTCCGATGAGTACTTTCCCGTCAGCGTCGGCGAGTAATCCCAGGTGCCCGCGGGGGTCCTGTTCGTAGGTCCACGGCCGCGCTATTGCGTTGGCGAGATCGAGTTCAGTCGAAGTGGTGAGGATCCCGCGCTGTTCGGCCTGCTGATGGGTCAGCCCGGCGGCGGCGATTTCGGGATCGGCGAACACCACCCGCGGTATGCCCTCATAGGTGGCTGCATGTGGTCGGCCGAGGATCGCATCCGCTGCGATCCGGCCCTGGTATTTCGCCACATGGGTGAAGGGCATGATGCCGGTGACGTCGCCGATGGCCCACGTGTTGTCGCCGGCCCGGCAGTGTTCATCCACCTGAACCTCCCCGTGATCGCCCAACGTCACCCCGGCGTGTTCAAAGCCGAGTCCTTCGGTGCGCGGCGCGCGGCCGGTGCCGAATACCACGACGTCGGCTGCCACCTCACCGACAGGTTCCCCGTTGCGTGTCTCGAGTTCGATAATGCTGTCGGTGCCCGTGCGTCGTGCCCGGGCAGCGGAGGTGCCGAGCCGGATGTCGATACCGGCTTCCTGCAGGTACTGGTGGGCCAGTTCACCGACCCGGGCGTCTTCCCGGTCGATCAGTCGTTCCCCGCGGTGGACAAGGGTGACTTTGACTCCGAAGCGGGCCAGGAACGTCGCCGTTTCTACGCCCACGGCGCTGCCGCCAATGATAATCGCACGTTCGGGAAGGGTAGTGGCGGTGTAGGTTTCACGGTTGGTCCAGGCTGTGATTTGATCGAGGCCTTCCAGCGGCGGAATCACGGAGTCCGAGCCGGTGGCGATGATGATGTGTTCGGCAGTGATTTCGCGTTCTCCGGCCTGAATCCGCCCTGGTCCGGTGATCCGGGCTTCATCCTTGATCACCACAGCGCCCTCGTCGGCGTACCCGTCAATTTGGGCCTGATCGTTGAGATCGCGGATCATGGAGTCGCGGTACTTGGCGGTTTCCTGCCAGTTCACTTCGGCCCCGGAAACCCCGGCTGCTCGTTGCACCTCGGTACGTGCTTCCGGTGGCCGCAGCACTGTTTTGGACGGGATGCACGCCCAGTAGGCGCATTCCCCGCCGATCAGTTCGCGTTCGAAGACTGCGACTTTCTTTCCGGCTTTGAGCAGGCGGGCCGCGGCGACCTCTCCGCCTGGTCCCATGCCGAGTACGGCAACGTCAAAGTGTTCGCTCATGCTGATCTCCTTCAGATGTGGTTGATCTTTCGGGTCCTTCTCGTGAAGCTCTCATTTCCGCGTCAGTCCGGCTGCGAACCGGGTATTCATCCAGCTGCTGCTGGGGTCCTTATATTCAGCAGGTGCAGGACTGCACTCCGTTCCCGGGATTGTTAGTGGCGTGCACTGTTGTCTGGGCGAGCATTTTTTCTGCCATGGCCGAGCCCAGCGCGTAAGCTTCTTCCACGGGGATCACGGTGCCACCGGGGTGGCTGTCAATCCACGGTTGGGCTTCTTCCGGTGAAGCGAAGAAGTGCACCTGGTTGCAGAAGGACGAGCGCACTGAACTCATGTCATCGGGATTGACCAGTGACACGACAGCGCCAGCTGGTTCGACGCCGGTGACGCCTGCGGGGCCTGCGGTTACCCGGACGGGTGTGCCGGTGGCCTTGTAGGCGGATTCAATCCGAGCCGAGGTTCCCAGAAGCGTAGGGAAGATCAGGGTGTCCAATGCGCACCAGGTATAGAGCTGTTGGCCGTCTACCTCGAAACGGTGGTGGGTAGGGCGCTGGGTCAATCCCTGGCCGATGATCCGGCCGGACTCGTCGTACTCGGTGTCGGCCATGGCCTCCAGCGCGGTGCGGATTTCCTCCAGGGGCCGGCCGGTGGCGGCGGCGAGATCCGCAGTATCGACCGGGTCGCCCTGGGCGAGGAGTTTCAGCAGGGGCAGCCAAAGCCACGGCTGCATGCCGGTTTCGGTGGAGGCAAGCCGGTCGGTCACCTGATCGATGCTGTTTGTCATGGATCCGTTTCCTTCAGTGGTAGTCGGTGTTGGTGTGGGCTGCGGTGTCAGGAGGCGCAGCAGGAGAGCCGTGAGACGTCGGTGTTGAAGGACTGGGCGGTGATTTTGAGGCCTTCGGCCATGGTCAGGTACGGGCTCCACAGGTTCGCGACCTGGTCCACCGTCATCCCGGCCTGCAGGATGTAGACACCAGCCGCGGCGATGTCACCGGCTTCCTTGGCCACAGCAGTGATGCCCATAATCCGTCCGGTCCCGGCTTCCGCGACGATTTTGATGAATCCGCGGGTTTCCCTATTGACCAGGGCACGAGGAACGTATTCCAGGGGCAGCACCCGGCACTCGCACAGAATCCCTGCATCCCTCGCCTGTTTGTCCGTCATTCCCACCGCCGCCAGGGTCGGGCCGGTGAACGTGACTCGGGGCAGATGCCGGTAATCCACTTCACGGCCGGCATTATTGAAAGCGTTCTCGACCATCAGGGTGCCGTGGGAAGCAGCCACGTAAACGAATTCGGGGTGCCCGGTCACATCACCGGCGGCCCAGATCCTTCCGTTGGAGCTCACAAGCGTGTCATCGACCAGGATCTCGCCCTTATCCCCAGTCTTTACGCCCACTCCGTCCAGGTTCAGGCCGTCGGTGACCGGGCGCCGACCGGCGGCGACGAGCAGTTTCGCTGCCCGAATTTCCTCCTGCCCGCCTGCTATCGCTGCCTGGGCCACAATGCCACCATCACCGTCCGTGGTGACAGAGGAAACGGTGGCCCGGCGGAGAACCCTGATGCCTTCGTCGGCGAAAACACCCATCAACGCCCGGGATGCTTCGGGTTCCTCCTGCGATGCCAGACGGGACCGCACCAGCATCGTCACTTTGGAGCCGAGCCGGGCGAAAAGCTGCGCCTGTTCCAGGGCCACATAACCGCCGCCGATGACCAGCAGGGATTCAGGCACCTCATCGAGTTCCATGGCCGTGGTGGAGGTCAGGTAATTCACCCCGTTCAGCCCTTCGATGGGTGGGGCCCACGGCGTCGATCCGGTGGCCACCAGGTAGTGCGCGGCGTGGATCGTCTCCCGGGTTCCGTCCGTGGCGGTCACTTCCAGCACTGGTTCCGCCGCGGTCCCGGCGAACACAGCATTGCCCTGGCGCAGTTCCCACCCGTATTCACCGATCAGGTCCACGTATTTATCCGAGCGCATGTTTTCCACCAGGGAACGCTTACCCCCGATGAGTCCGCCCATGTCCACCGGTTTGGCTGTGGTCGTGATGCCGGGGAACCTGCCCGAATCCAGGGCAGTATGGCGCGCCTCGGCAGCGGCCAACAAGGCCTTCGAGGGAACACACCCGGTGTTCACGCAAGTCCCGCCCACCGTCCCACGCTCTACCATGACAACCCGTTTTCCAAGGTTCGTTGCACGGATAGCGGCGGCGAAAGCGCCACCGCCGGAACCGATGACGGCCAAATCAAAATCCGGTACTGCCTCAGGCATAAAAATCTCCACAAGTCTTCTCTGCAACGCACCGGCGGACCCGGCGGCTGACTATTCGATGAGGTACTAACCCCAGTCTGTACCTTCCCCTTCGGGGGAAGGTCAAGAGTTTGGTGCACTAATGACGGGTGGCCGGCCGCGGTCGACAGTGGACCGTACGGCCCGGCCGTGCTTTATCCGGCGCGAACGATCGATTCCGTACGTGCAATGCAGTGATGAGGTGGTGTGACTGTCGTACCTGGATTGCGCATCCGGACGGGGCTAAATGGCGGGCGACGCCGGGGGCGGAGCGCAGCGGTTGATCGACACGCTGGGATCGCACGCAGAGAAACCCTACGCGGGCCCGCGGTTCGGGCATCGGTGCCGAATGGGGGACTTTTCATCGGGGAACCCAGCTCGTGTCATCGGGGAACCCAGCTCGTGGCGGGCCGACTGGTGCTCCGTATGCCGCGTCCGCAGGGGACAGGGCGTCTGGTGGTGGACGTGTCGGCATGGGCGAGAGCGTGCGGTAGGTGAGTGGCAGTGCCCCTATGCAGCGCTGGACGCCACATACGGGCGGGCGGGTCGACATTGGGTTGTAACCACGGTTACATAGACGTGGTGGATGTCGACTCTTGAGAAGAGGATTGAAGTGCGTTTTCCTTATCGTTCCAAAGTGGCCGCATTGACGGTGTTGACGCCCGGGTGGGTCAGGGTTCGAGCGCGCCTGGAAAACAGGTCAGGGGCGAGTGCGGCCGGGTTGTGGGTGGTCGGGGCGGTGGTGCTCATCGGGCTCACCGCCTGCAGTTCGGCGCAGGAGGTCGATCCGTCCGCCCAGGTAATGGAGTTGCCAGGTGCTGCCGAAGAGATCGACTTCGACGACGTCGTGTACTCCGCTGACCTGGGGCGGGTGGTGGTGCCGGCGCGGGAGAGCGGGGTCTATTTCCTGGCCCCGGATAGTGCTGAGGTGGACCGTGTACCGTATGCGGGCAGCGTGGATTCTGCCGATGTCGGGGGCGGGTTGCTGTTCGTGCTGGACCGCGGGGCGTCACGGATCGACGTGCTGGACCCCGAGGGCGGTCAGGTCCTCTCCTCGGCTGCGGTGTCTGCTCCGGCTGACTACATCCGCTATGTGGCATCGGCCCGGGAACTGTGGGTCAGTGAGCCGGCCCGGGAGGGAATCGAGATCTTCGCCCTGGGCGAGAAAGCCCAGGAGGCACCCCGCCGGGTGGGGTTCGTGTCGGTGCCCGGCGGCCCCGAGGGGCTCACCCTCACCGCAGACGGTGCCGCAGCTTACGCCCACGCTGGGGCGGAGGTCGTGGCCATTGACACCGCGCAACGCTCGCTCACGGCACGGTGGCCCACCGGTTGCGAGGCCACCCACGGGTTCCCCAGGGTCGATGAACGTGATCGGCTCCTGCTGGCCAGCTGTGCCGATCAAGGGAAGGTGACACTGCTGGATCTTGAGGACGGGCGCCAGCTCGGGGACTATGAGGTGGGTGGGGGCGAGTCCCTACCGGCGTACTCCACCGACACCGACCATTTCTACGTCCGCAGCGATCCCGGAACTACGATCGCCACGCTGGCGGCCTCTACCCGGGGCTTGGAGGTGGTGCGGGAGGTGGCGGTACCCGAGGTGGGCCATTGTCTGGGCGCTGACGGCACCGGCCATTACTGGGCCTGCGACGCGGGCTCCGGCCGGGTGTTGCTGTTCAACGACCAATGACCCGTCCCAGCACCTCATCGCGCTCACTGCCCCGGCAGACTCCCGTCACGGGTGCACCTGGTGAGCAGCATCGCGGCCGGTACGGAACGAGATGCAGGCCCAGCGCCGGATCTTGGTTACGAAGCGATCCGGTCCTGCGGGGTTGCTCGTAGATCATTCCCGTCGGCCATCGCGCGCACGGGACCGGATTGCCACCGGCGGTGTAACCATGGTTACATATCCCGTATGTCCGATTCCCAATCCGCCCCCGGTGAGTGGGTGCTGTTGACCTATCGGTTACCGCGGGAGCCCTCGGGTCCACGGTTGGCGTTGTGGCGGCGATTGAAGAAGCTGGGGGCAGCGCAGTTGGCCGATGGGCTGGTCGCGTTGCCTGCTGATGCTCGCACCCGGGAACAGCTGGAGTGGGCGGCCGAGGAGGTCGAGGAAGCCGGCGGCACCGCCGGGGTGTGGTTCGCGCGCCCGGCAACGAAGGCACTGGAGAGTGCGATTTCCGCGCCCATGAACGAGACGCGTGCGGCCGAATACATCGAAATCCTCCATGATGCCCACCAGGCCCGTGAGGCTGGTGAAGCCGACCGAGTCCGGGTTCTGCGGCGGTTGCGGGCGCAGATGCGACGGGTTGAACGCCGTGACTTCTTCCGCCCGCCCCAGTGCGAGCAGGCCCGCCAGGCCTTGCGGGAACTGGCCGAAACGAGCATACAGAATCAGAAGGAGGTCTCATCGTGAGATGGGCGACCCGAGCCGGCGTGCATATCGACCGGGCGGCGTGTGCGTGGTTAATCCGCCGACACCTGGATCCTGATCCGCAGTTCGTGTTCGTGGACGGCCCCGATCAGGTGCCCGCCGACGCCACCGCTTTCGACATGCGCGGGGCGGAGCTGGGCCACCATGGGCCCGACTGCACCTTCGAGACCATTCTGCGTCGCTATGATCTGGTCGACCCGGTGCTGTGGCGCATCGCCGCGATCGTGCACGAGGCCGATCTGGAGGACGAGCTCTACAACGCCCCCGAGGCTGCTGGATTCGACTTGATCCTGCGGGCCCTGTCGGTGGCTCACGATGATGAGACCGTCCTGATGATGACCACCCCGATCTTCGACGCGGTCTATGACTACGTCCGCCATAGCGTCCTCACCGGAAGGGACACGGCGTGAGCACCACACCTCCCATCCACGATGTGGTGCCCCTGCGGGAGGCGACCAAGGTCTGGTTCAAGATCTCCTTGCAGACCTTCGGGGGGCCGGCCGGGCAGATCGCAGTCATGCAACGGACCCTGGTCGATGAACACCGGTGGATCGGGGAACGCCGCTTCCTACACGCCCTGTCCTATTGCATGCTCCTGCCCGGGCCCGAGGCCCAGCAGTTGGCCATCTACATTGGCTGGCTGCTCAACGGCGGCGCCGGTGGGCTGATCGCCGGGACGCTGTTCGTGTTGCCCGGATTCATTGCCTTGCTGGGGCTCTCAGCGATCTATGTCGCCTTCGGTGAAAGCGCCGTCATCACCGCCCTGTTCGTCGGCCTCGCCGCGGCCGTGCTGGCCATCGTTACCCAAGCCGTAATTAAGGTCGCCAAACGCGCCCTGCGGCACTGGTCAATGGTGGTCCTGGCGGTCGCGGCGTTTTTGGCCCTGGCAGTGTTCGGGCTGCCGTTTCCCGCAGTGATCCTCGCAGCCGGACTCACCGGCTGGATCATCGGGCGGCTACGGCCCGAGATCCTGTCCCCACCGGTAAAGGACGCAGCCAAGGACGGCCCGGCCCCCCTGATCTCCGACTACGCCCTGCACCACACCCGTCCGTCATGGCGGCGTGCGGCGGTCATCCTCGGAATCGGCGTGCCGCTGTGGCTGGGCCCGATCGCCGTGGCCTTCGCACTGACCGGCGCCGACAGCATCTACACCCAGCAAGGCCTGTTCTTCTCCGGCACCGCTCTGGTGACCTTCGGCGGGGCCTACGCAGTGCTGGCCTACGTCGCCCAGCAGGCCGTGGAAACCTACGGCTGGCTGGCCCCCGGAGAGATGGTCCGGGGCCTGGCCCTAGCCGAGACCACCCCGGGCCCGCTGATCATGGTCGTGCAGTTCGTGGCCTTCCTCGGCGCCTTCCGGGACCCCGGCACCCTCGACCCATGGACGGCAGCCATGCTGGCATCACTGCTGACCACCTGGGTGACGTTCGTACCCTGTTTCCTGTTCATCTTCCTCGGCGCCCCCCACGTCGAACGCCTGCGCGGCAATAAGTCGCTCTCGGCGGCCCTGACCGGCATCACCGCCGCCGTGGTCGGAGTCATCGCCAACCTCGCCGTCTACTTCGCCGCCCACACCCTCTTCGCCACCACCACCGCCTGGAACTGGGGGCCCGTCCACCTCGACCTCCCCGAAGCCAGCAGCCTCCAACCCGGGGCCCTGCTGCTCACAATCGCCGCGATCGTCATGATCTTCCTGCTGCGATGGAGCGTCCTGCGCACCCTCGGCGTCTGCGCCGCCGCCGGGCTCGCCCTCGGACTTCTAACCTGAAACCGGGCAACCACTGACGCATAACCACACGCGTTCTGCCTCACACTAAAAGGGTCGCAGCAGGACCCCCGCAAACGCTCCAACGGGTCCACCGACGACCGTAAACCATGTCCGAGCCCGCCTACAGCGCCTCCCCGCATGCCGCCATTCAGCACCCAAAATCACACCGGGATTCCAGAGCCCGGCACGGTGCGGTCCATCTGACAATGAACTGCCCTTCTGAATCGACGTATGTCTCGTAGTAGTAGGAGTAGTAGCGTTACTACTCCTACTACTGTAGATTCGGATTTGATCATGGTTCGTTGAGAGAAGGGGTGGGGTGTGGGTTCTGGTGTGAAGGACCGCGTGTACGCGGCGGCGGAGACCATCAGCGCCGAGCGGCGGCCGACGGTGTCCACGGTGCGGGCCGCGGCGGGGGTGAGTAATGCTGATGCCACCCGGTATTTGAAGGAATGGACCGAGGAGAAACTCGCCGCAGGCCAGAGCGTGGCGGTAGCACCGCCGGTGTTGCTGGAGCAGGCCGCCCGGCTCGCTGGTGTGTGCTGGGCTGAAGCTTCCACTCTGGCTGCTGAGCGCCACGTAGCGGTGGAAGCCGCCTGGTCGCAGGAGAGCCGGGATCGGAATGTGGAAGTCGCTGATCTCGTCGCTGACCTGGATCGGGTCACGGCGTAAAAAGACACCGCTGACAAAGAATCCAGCACTCGGATCGCTTCTTTGGAGGAGCAGTTGGTTGGTTTGCGGGCAGTAGTGGGGGAAGCGGAATCCGCCCAGCGGGCCGCGGAACAGCAAGCGGCGGAAGTCACCAGCGAACTCGCTGGCGCCCAGACCCGCAACACCACGCTGCAGGAAGCCTACGAGGCCCTGCTGCAACGCATCAGCCCGGTCCCAGCCTCCCCGGACAACCCCGTGCCCGGGTCTTGAGGAAACCCCGGGATAACGTGCCGTGAAAAGGGGGTGGGGGCCCTGACCCGGTGCGAATAGATGGGGGATCATTCGGACACCGGATCAGGACCTCAACGCAACTCCTGGACAAGAGCGTCCTGAGGGTGCCACCGCAGCATCATTCGAGTAATGAGTAAATGAGTAAATTAGTAATGAGGAGGGGGAGTGGATGAGTAAGCACAAACCCGCGTCTTTCACCCCCTTACTTCACGCAGGAGGACGCCGATCAGGTAAGGGCAGTGTTCCTGGCCGCGGGGCAAGCTGAGGGTTACCGGTCGGTGACGGATCTCATTGAAGCGGCCGTACTGCGCGAGGTGAAGCGCCTGCAACGCAAGCACAATCAGGGCAGGACGTGGGAACCGGTACAACCCCGAGCGCTGCGCCCGGGCCGGCGGACTCTGGCCGAAGAGAAGAACCGGGCCCACTAGATTTCCTCGGTGCAAGGGGGAAGGCAAGAAAACGGGGAGCGGGAGCTGGTGGTGCAGCCTCCGCTCCCACCCCGTTAACCCACCTTCCCTGGATCAGTGCGTGCTGTGGGAGAGGATGAATCCATGAGTGAGATCCCTGGTGCAGACGAAGAGCCCGTCAAGCCGTTACGGTTCCTGACTCTCCGGCAGGTAGCCGAGGAACTCAACACCAAGGAGTCCACCATCCGGGCACTCATTCGCAATGGAGAGCTACCGGCCATCCAGGTGAGTGGACGGGGGCAATGGCGTCTTGGCCGAGTCGATGTTGAGGACTACATCACCGCCGCGTACGCGCGGGCGGCCAAAGACAGTCAGCCGCGGAAATCTCGTGGTCAGTCCGGAGGAACCGGGGTGACGGCGCCCAGCCATACCCAACCTTCGCGCTGGATCATGATCAGGGGTTCGAAGAACCGGATCTTCACGGCCGTCTTCGTGTAGGCGATCGCGTGCGTTTGGATCCTGATGGCTTGGGAGGGGTAGCGGATCCACGCGTACACCCGGCGTGGCTCCGGGAAGTCCGTGGGCCGGGTGTTTTCGATGTCGAGTTCGGCTGCGGTGAGCATGATCAGTTCCTCGCGCATCACGAACTCCTCGATCCGCTGATCCATTAGTCCCGCGTAATATTTCGGGTACCTTTTGCTGCCACCCATGCCCTGACACTGACCCCACCGTCCACCGTCCGGTCAGAAACCAGAGGTGCGGGCGACGCGGCGCAGCCGCCAGTTTTCCCACCGAGGATCTGCGCTGATGTCGAACTCCCGGACCGGGGACGCCGGCCCGGTCTGGGCTTGGAACCGCCAGAACCGGGTGGTGATGATGCTGCCGCGTCCGCCCAGGGCAGTGGCGCCGGGTTCCCACCAGCTGCTCGAGCTGGACCAGGAAACAGGTTCTCCGATGATCTGCCAGATGCTGCCCCGCCAGCGCAGCGCCAAGGGTGTGCCGCTGGGCAGGAAACGGACGGTTGCCGGCTCGTCGAGTACGTGCCAACCCCAGTGTTGCGACGATCGTTATTATTCACCCCGTCACACCGGGGCCACTCCAACCTGTCACAGCCACATCTGATTTGACCACCCGGTTGTAGTAGGCTCGGGGCCTGCCCTGCGTGAAGGGAGTCCTGCCGCTGTGACGTATGTTATCGCTCTTCCCTGCGTCGACGTGAAGGATCGGGCCTGCATCGAAGAATGCCCGGTCGACTGCATCTATGAGGGTGACCGGATGCTCTACATCCACCCGGATGAGTGCGTTGACTGCGATGCCTGTGTGCCTGTGTGCCCGGTCGAGGCGATTTACTACGAAGATGATGTGCCGGAGCAGTGGGCCGACTATTGCAAGGCCAACGTCGAGTTCTTCGACGACATCGGCTCTCCCGGCGGGGCCGCCAAGATGGGCGCATTTGCCAAGGATCACCCCCTGATCGCCGCGCTGCCGCCGCAGGCTATCGTCTAAAGCACCCCTAATCGATCGCGGGGGAGCGCGGCGGCGGGGGTACCTCCTTCGCCGCGACAACCTCGCTGAGGAGGACGGTGACCGGCCCGCGCCTAGTCTCGATGACGTATTGCGTATTGCGTATTGCGTATTGCGTATTTTCGCGCAGGTAGCCGAGCGCATCGGTGAAGCCGCCCTCGATGCGCGAACGAACGACGAGCCGGGTGCCGAGCGGAAAGTCGACGAGCAGGTTCACCAGGCCACCGGTTTGTGATCCTTACGGAAGATGCCGTACAGGTCTTCCCCCACCTCGTCACGCAGGATCGGGTCGTAGACGCGGCTCGCGCTGGCGGGTGGAAACCCTCCTCGGCCAGGCACGCCTTGGTCGGTTGCGGTCGTTCATTGTGGCAGCGACCGGAATTTCCCGGGCGACCCTCTACCGAAACCCCGAACTGCGGACGTTGATCCAGGAATACCGACTCCGTGGTGCTCAAGGACAGACACCCTCCGCACTGACCACCGAGATCGCCCAGGCACGCGCCAGCCTCGAAGCGGTCGCCGACCGCGCCCGGCAACATGAGGAACGACTCCGTCGGCTCGAACGAGTCAACACCACGACTAAGCCTGAATCCACCGGTGGG
>NZ_KI914887.1:0-4409 GCF_000520555.1 Arthrobacter sp. Br18
GACGGGCCGCTCTCCCGGACGAACTGCTCCACCGCCTTGTTCTGTACGGCACCGGCCTGCACTCCGGTCCACCAGAACTCCCAGCCCACGAACAGAAGGGCAAGAATGCCGAACGTGAGGAGCAGTTCGCCTGCAATTCCGATGACACTTGTCCGCCTGGACCCAGAACGCTTACGTTTTTCCACCTTTTCGGCCCTAGCCACGGTCGTCACCGATGAAGCATGTTCCGCTCGCGAGGACCGGCAGCACCACGCTCGAGACATTGCCGTCCCGGATGTACGCCATCAGGCACCTGGTGCCGGTGCGCACACCAGCCTGGATCGCGTCTGCCTCAAGCCCCGTGGGCGTAGTGCTGGCGGAGACTTCCAGCGCGTCAGCTGGAACGCCCGCGGATACAAGGGCATCCCTCAGCTGATCCCGGCTGGGCTGCGGCGAGGATGCCACGAGGTCCGTCAGTGCACTCTCCATGGTCTGCTGAAGGGCTTTATCCTCTGCACCTGTCTCCGACTCTGCGGAGGGGGCGCCGGGAGATGCTTCCCCTCCGACGCTGAGAGGTGCCGGAGGAGAAGCGACGCCGGTGGAAAGCACCGTCGACCGTTCCGACGTTGCGCCTTCGCTGTCTGCCACCGGCTGCGAACATCCAGCCAGTAATCCAGCCAAGGCAACGGCCGTGACGCTGACCCTGAATTGGGTGGTGGCACGGCGTCGCAGGGCTCCTACACCTCTCGGGATCACTGAGCCGTACTCTACGAGGCGCCCGGAGGGGTGATGCCGCCGGTGCAGGGTGCGCCGGGCTCGCGCGTCTGCTCACCCTCGATGTACTTGGTCAGGAAGGCGCCGAGGCGCTCGTCATCGGCGGAGTCGACCTCGAGCTGGAGGCCCCACGCCGTAGCGGTGACCGGGCTTTCCTGGTCGGCATTGGGGCTGAGCACCACGTAGGAGCGGCTGCCGACGAGGTCGGTCAGCACGTCGATTTCCTCCTGCGGGAGGTCGGCCTGGTAGGTGACCCACACCGCTCCGTGCTCCATGGAGTGGATGGTGTTGGTAGCAGGTATCGGCTCCGTGTAGACCCCACAGTTGGTCCAGACCGGGTTGTGGTCCCCGCCGACCGGCGGGTTCTGCTGGTACGTGACTTCGGCCTCGGTGTGGTTGAAGGTGAGGTCCTCGTAGGTCTGCACGCCCTCGATCGGCTGGGCGGCGAGCTCCTCGGCGCGGTTCCGCTCCTGGATCTGGCCCACGATCACGATGGTCACCGCCACGATGATGGCCAGGATCACGGCGCCGATTCCCCCGAAGATCAGGGCGTTGCGCTTTCGCTCGCCGGCACGCTGCTTGGCCTGGATGGCCGCCAGACGCGCCTGGCGGTCCGTGTTTTCCTGGGCTCTCTTCTTATTCAACGATCAATTCCTTAGTGCGGAGGGGTTTGGTTCCTATGTTCAATCTACCGGCGGAGCCGGTCACAACTCGTCGAGCAACGCCTGCATGAGATCTATTTCGGCCTGTTGTGAATCCTCGATCCTGCTGGCAAGGGTGCGCACCTGCTCGGTCGAGGCGAGTTCCACGCCGGCTGCAGCCATCTCGACACCCGCCACGTGGTGATCGATCATCAGGGTCAGGTAGATGCGCTCGGCGTCGTCGTCCGAGGCTGCGGCGAGTTCTTCCAGCTGCTCGGGCGTGGCCATGCCGGGCATCAGTCCGTCGGCACCGACAGCCATACTGCCTGCACCGCCGGCGCTTTCCATGCCGGCCGTACTGCCCGACTCCATCGAATGAGCCATGGCTCCCTCAGCCATCGACGTCATCCATGCCATCCGAGGTTCTCCGCTACTCTGCGGAAGGCCCCATTCCTGCAGCCACGCGTACATCTGACCTTTTTGCTGCTGCTGCGTCATGGCGACGTCGTAGGCGATGGTGCGCAGGGTCTCGTCATCGGTGCGGTCCCGCAGCATCATGGACATCTGCACTGCCTGTGCGTGATGCACCTGCATGTCCCGTGAGAAACCGGCGTCGGCGCTGGTGGTACCGGGATGGGGCGAACCTGCTGACACGCGGCCCGCAGTGAATGCCAGGACGAAGAGTGCCACCACGGCGATTCCCGCAAGTACGAGCAGGGTCAGCCTTTGCCAGGCGGACATGGTTGTGAACATTGAGGTCCTTGGGAATTGGGGTTTCGCATTCAAACGTACGGCACAATGCTGGTGGTTTCCTCGACGGCAGAGGGGAATAGGATCTTCCTCCCCCGAGTTATACCCCCAGAGGGTATACTAGGCTCAACGATGAAGGAGACTCATGAGCGAAACAACATCCTCAGCGCCACCCACCCGCGGGTACAGCGCCGAAAAGGATGCCTACCTCACGCGGTTGCGCCGCGTGGAGGGCCAGGTCCGCGGTATTGCGCGCATGGTGGACGAGGACAAGTACTGCATCGACATCCTCACCCAGGTGTCCGCCATCAACAAGGCTCTCCACGCCGTCAGCATGGGCCTCCTCGAGGACCACATCGCGCACTGCGTGGTCGGTGCCGCCCAGGAATCACAGGTAAGCGGCAATGACGAGAACGTCCAGGAAAAAGTGCGGGAAGCGACGGCAGCCATCGGCCGTCTCCTGCGCTAGCAATACCACCCACAACACTATTCAAGGAGATTCATCATGAGCACCACCACTGTCAATGTCACCGGAATGACCTGCGGCCACTGCGTGGAAGCGGTGAAGAGCGAGCTCAGTGCCCTTCCCGGGGTCCAGTCGGTAGAGATCGACCTCGTCAAGGGCGGCCTCTCTGCCACCACCATCACCTCGGAGGGTGCACTGGATTCGGCGCAGGTCAACGACGCCGTTGCCGAGGCCGGCTACAGCGTGGCCTCCAGCGACTCCTGACCATGAGCGCCTCCGAAGCCCCGACACAGACCTCCCCCGCGCCGTCGCGCGTGGTGGAACTCGACATCCAGGGCATGACGTGCGCGTCCTGCGTGGGCCGGGTCGAGCGCAAGCTCGGGAAGCTCGACGGCGTGGAGGCCAGCGTCAACCTGCCGCTTGAATCGGCGGTGGTCCGGGTTCCGGCCCACATCTCCGACCAGGACCTGCTGGACACCGTCAAGGCCACCGGGTACTCCGCTCAGCTGAAGCCGGAGGATCCTCACGGGCACAACGACGCTGCGCACGACGATGCGCACGCCGCACCCCTGCTCCGGTCCCGCCTGATCGTGGCCGCTGTGCTGACGCTGCCCGTAGTGCTCATCTCGATGATTCCTGCCCTCCAGTTTCCGCACTGGGGGTGGGTGGTCCTCGCGCTGGCCCTCCCGGTGGTGGCGTGGTCCGCATGGCCCTTCCACCGGGCCGCACTGGTGAACGCCCGGCACTTCTCGTCCACCATGGACACGCTCGTATCGATCGGGGTCACCGCGGCCTTCGCGTTCTCCGCATGGCAGCTGACCGCTGATCCGCTCGCCACCCAGCACCCCGGCATGATGATGGGCGGCCACGCCCTGTACTTCGAGGTGGCTGCCGTGGTCACCACCTTCCTTCTGCTGGGCCGCTTCCTGGAGGCCAACGCCAAACAGCGTGCGGGAAATGCACTCCACTCATTGCTGAGCCTCGGCGCCAAGGAAGCCACCGTGCTGCGCACGGTGGACGGCGTCCGCACCGAAGTGACGCTCCCGGCCGGCACCCTCATCCCCAACGACGAGTTCGTGGTGCGGCCCGGCGAGAAGATCGCCACGGACGGGGTGGTGGTCGAGGGCCATAGTGCCGTCGACGCCTCACTGCTCACGGGCGAATCGGTTCCGGTGGAGGTGTCGCCGGGCTCGGGCGTCACCGGCGCCACCATCAACACCTCCGGGCGCCTGATCATCCGGGCGACGCGCGTGGGAAGCGACACCACGCTCGCCTCCATGGGCCGGCTGGTGAGTCAGGCCCAGAGCGGCAAGGCCCGCATCGCCCGCCTCGCCGACCGCATCAGCGCCGTTTTCGTCCCGATCGTCCTCGGGATCGCCGTCGTCACGTTCCTTGCCTGGCTGGTGTTCACTGGCGATTCCAATCTTGCGTTCACCGCGGCGGTTGCCGTCCTGGTCATCGCGTGTCCGTGTGCCCTGGGCCTTGCGACTCCCACGGCGCTCCTGACGGGAACCGGGCGCGGTGCCCAGCTGGGCATCCTGATCCGCGGGCCGCAGGTGCTCGAGGATACACGCACCGTGGACACCATCGTGCTGGACAAGACCGGCACCGTGACCACCGGGAAGCTGGCGGTGAGCGGCGTCGTCGTGCTGGGTGCCCTGACGCAGGATGAGGTGCTGCGCACCGCCGGGGCATTGGAGGCCGCGAGTGAGCATCCCATCGCGCAGGCCATTGCGGCCGCGGCGAGCGCCCGCTTCGCGCGTGTGCCGTCCATCGGCGGCTCATCGAGCGCCGTTCCC
>NZ_KI914887.1:4509-5154 GCF_000520555.1 Arthrobacter sp. Br18
GCCTGACGTCGAGGCGTTCGCCAGCGCTCCCGGCGGCGGCGTGCGCGGGGTGGTCGAGGGCCGATCCGTGATTGCCGGCCGGGCGGGGTGGCTGGAGGAGAACGGCGTCGCCGTGTCCGAGGCGCATCTGCTGGAACTGCGGAAGGCCGAAGCCCGCGGTGCCACCGTGGTGTGGCTCGCTGTGGACGGCCGGGTCGAGGGGCTACTGAGCCTGACGGACACCGTGAAGGAAGGTTCGGCCCGCGCTATCCGGCGTTTGAGGGAGCTGGGCTTGAAGCCCATCCTGCTCCCCCGCCGGCAGTTCGCCCGATATCGCCTTGCACGACAGCAGCCTGCCTGACGTCGAGGCGTTCGCCAGCGCTCCCGGCGGCGGCGTGCGCGGGGTGGTCGAGGGCCGATCCGTGATTGCCGGCCGGGCGGGGTGGCTGGAGGAGAACGGCGTCGCCGTGTCCGAGGCGCATCTGCTGGAACTGCGGAAGGCCGAAGCCCGCGGTGCCACCGTGGTGTGGCTCGCTGTGGACGGCCGGGTCGAGGGGCTACTGAGCCTGACGGACACCGTGAAGGAAGGTTCGGCCCGCGCTATCCGGCGTTTGAGGGAGCTGGGCTTGAAGCCCATCCTGCTCACCGGCGACAACGAGTCGGTGG
>NZ_KI914887.1:5254-14936 GCF_000520555.1 Arthrobacter sp. Br18
GGTGGCGGAGGCCGTCGGGATCGACCCCGCCGACGTCCGCGCCGGCGTCCTGCCCGAGGGCAAGGTGGCGGCCATCCGAGAGCTGCAGGCCGCCGGTGCCACGGTGGCCATGGCCGGCGACGGCGTGAACGACGCCGCTGCGCTTGCCCAGGCGGATCTGGGGATCGCGATGGGATCGGGCACCGATGTCGCGATCGAGGCGGCCGACCTCACTGTCATGGCCAACAGCCTGGAGCAGGTGGCCCAGGCGATCGAACTGTCGCGGAAAACGCTGGGCACCATCAAGACCAACCTCTTCTGGGCGTTCTTCTACAACACTGTGGGCATCCCGGTGGCGGCACTGGGCTTGCTGAACCCCATGCTGGCCGGGGCGGCGATGGCCGCCAGTTCAGTGCTCGTAGTGCTCAACTCGTTGCGGCTGCGGAGCTTCGGGAAGTGAGTGGACGTGGGGCATCGGCTCGGCTCCCGCCAGCTCGATTCCCTGCGGCCCGTGCGGCCCGTCCGGGTTTCCAGCGCCTGAGCGGAGCTCGTCCACCCGCACGCACACCACGCCGGCCACGATGAGCAGGCCGCCGAGGAGCTGGATGAGCCCGGGCAGCTCGCCGAGCACCAGCCAGGCCGCGACGACGGCGAAGAGCACCTCGGTGAGCGCCACGAACGATGCCACCTTGGAGCCGAGCTTCTGGGCCGCCAGGATCCCGGTGACGTACGCGGCGACCGTGGAAATCAGCACCAGCACGGCCACGGGAACCAGCCAGCTGAAGCGCGCTCCGGCGATGGTCACGTCGGTGAACGCGAACTCGAAGGGCATCACGTTCGTCAGCCCCAGCAGGAGGATGGTGAGCGCACCGATCACCATTCCACCGCCCGCCATCACGAGCGGCGGCAGCGAATCGTCGATCTTCGCCGACATCAGGAAGAAGACCATGAGGCACACGGCCGCGGCCAGTCCGTACAGCACGCCGATGGGGTCCAGCCGTGTGTCGCCGGCAAGGTCGAGCACCAGCAGCAGGCCGAGGATCGCCACCACCGATCCGGCAGCGGTCAGGCGATGGGGTGCCCTGCGGGAGCGGATCCACAGCCAGCCGACAATCAGCACCGGGGCCAGGTATTCGAGGAGCAGTGCCACACCCACGGAGAGGCGCTCCACCGCGTTGAAGTAGAAGAGCTGGCAGAGGGCGATCGCCGTCATCCCGTAGATGGTGAGGGTCAGCGCGTTGCCCCGCAGCGTGGACCACCGGCCGCGCAGGGCGATGAGGACGGGCACGAGCAGCACGAGGGCCGCCCCGCCGATCCGGACGCCGACGGCGGCTCCCGGGCTCCACCCGATCTCGAGGAGCGCCTTGGCGAAGGGGCCCGACATCCCGAAGGTCGCAGCGGACAGCACCGCAATCCAGAGGCCAGAGGCGGCGCGCGTGTTCACAGGGTGAGTCCTTACTGTGCGGGTCCGCGGGCCATTAGGTGTCATGACCGTCGGATGGTTATGGTAGTGACACTAACGCCCGGAATCGTCAGGAGTCAACATGTCATTCACCCATGACACCGAGGTTGCCCTTATCTCTGCGGCGGCACTCATCAACACGGGAAAAGAGGACCCGGACCAGCTGCGGACGCCGGCCGATCTCGACACCTTCCTCACCGAACAGAGGTTCTCGGGCTCGCGCACCCACACCCGGGCAGAGCTCGACGCCGTCCGGGCCCTGCGCGCCGAGCTGGAAATCCTCTGGTTCGCGCAGGAGGACGACGCCGTCGGGCGCGTGAACGGCATCCTGCGCCGGGCCGACGCCCTGCCCCAGCTGGTGCGCCACGACGACTGGGACTGGCACCTCCACGCCACCGGGCCGGAGGCGCCCCTGGAGGCACGGATGGCCACCGAAGCAGCCATGGCCCTGATCGACGTGATCCGCAGCCACGAACTGGACCGCCTCCGGAGCTGTGCGGCGGACGACTGCGACGGCGTGGTGCTGGACCTCAGCCGTAACCGCTCCAAGCGGTTCTGCGACACCGGCAACTGCGCCAACCGGATGCACGTGAAGGCCTACCGGGCGCGGAAGGCCGAGTCGGCGTCGCTGTGACGGGTTCAACGGCGGGATCACTGAGAACCAGATTGATGGCAAAGGCGAGCATCACCACACCGGTAGCTAGATCTACTGCCCGCCAGGTGCGCGGGCTGCTGAGCACCTCGGACAGCGCCCGGGCCCCATACCCCAGTGCGGGGAACCACACGGCGCTTCCTACCACAGCCCCTGCCGCGAAGACCCAGCGGGCATCATTGCCGTACTGGTTGGCGAGACCGCCCAGCAACACCACGGTGTCAAGATAGACGTGGGGGTTCAGGTAGGTCACGGCCAGGGTGGTAGCCAGTACTGGTCCCCGAGACCGAGGAGCCTCAGCGGTCAAGGATGACGGTCTGTGCGCAGCCGCAAAACACCGTGCCGCCCACCATGCCAGGTAAGCGGCCCCGCCCCACTTCAGGATGATCAAGGCTGCAGGGACCCCTGACACCAATGCCCCGATCCCGAAAGTGCCCCCCAGGATCAATATCGCGTCGCTGGCAATACAGAGCACCACCACCATGCCGACATGCTCGCGGCGGAGGCCTTGACGCAGTACGAAGGCGTTCTGTGCTCCGATGGCGAGGATCAATGCGAGGCCGGTGATCAGCCCTGCACTCCAAATGCTCCACATAGTTTTGACCGTAGGTTCATGGGATTTTCAGGAACGCACTCCGAAGCGACACCTCCGGGTCAATCTAGCCAGGGCGCCGTTACCGCAGCGTTATTGCTTTGCCCCGGGCATTCTGAAAGATGCTGCGCGCGTCCCAGCCATAGATCAACTTGAGGCCTTCCAGACATCCAGACATCCAGCTCTATAGAACACCATCCATATTTTTGGATATATGTTTATGGTGTTGTATGGAAAGCAGGCTGAACACGCCGGTTTCATGACCGTCTCGTTGGAGGGCCGGGACGCCGACGGCGGTCCCGAAGCTGTTCGGGCCAAGCTTGCCCGGAACCTTCTCCAGGCGGGCCGGAAAGCCAATCGGAGAGGTATCGCGGCTGGGCTGAAGACCAGCCTGGGGAGCATTGCGTCGTTCTCAGCGAAACTCGGAGTCACCGGCATCGACATCGGGGTGGAGCTCAACACCGGGCGCGCGGACTCCGGCTCTATCGAGGTCGATCTGGAAGAAATGGTCGAGGATCTCTCGACCGCCCTTGCCGAACAGCAATCCGCATTGGTCTTCATCATCGACGAGATGCAGGACCTGGATAGGTCGCTCGTGGCCGCGCTCCTCAGTGTTCAGCACCAGGCCGGCCAAAGAGAGTGGCCCTTCTATATCGTGGGCGCTGGATTGCCGAACCTGCCCTCCATCCTCGCCGGAGCCCGAAGCTACGCCGAGCGGCTCTTCACCTATCGGCAGATAGGAGCGCTGCCTCCTGACGCCGCGTCCTCAGCTCTTCTGGCTCCTGCCGCCAAATACGGGGCCACCTTCGAACCAGCGGCACGCGACCTACTGCTCGACGCCTCAGGGTGCTACCCATACTTCATCCAGGAATACGGGTACGCAGCCTGGGAAACCGCACCCGAGAAGACAATCACGCTTCAGGATGCCGAGATCGCCGCCGCCATCGGACGCTCACAACTCGACCAGGGATTTTTTCCCTCGCGGTGGAAGCGAGCCTCAAAGAGCGAGAAAGAATTCCTCAAACTCATGGCCATCGATGGCGACGCGGGTTCGAGCACAGCTGACCTCGCTCAACGGATTGGTCGGAAACAAAGCTCCATGACAATGACGCGGGCGTCCCTCATCACTAAAGGCATTATCTATCCACCCGCCCTCGGGCGCGTCTCCTTCACCGTCCCGGGAATGGCTGACTACATCGAAGGACTCAGCGACTAAAACTGTCCTTCGGACGCGACACCGTCACACCAAGCCCATTTCACGTTGGCTCGCACTGGTGGCAAATGCTGCTGGCTGTGGACCACGTGCCGCTTAGCAATACACAGGAAGGCCCTGACCGCAGAGCCTCAGGCGCCGCTGTCGGGAAGCCGCTGGCCGTAGCGCGGCTGCTCGTCGGCGCCGGGCTGGGCAGCACCGGAGGAACCGGCAGCCGATGTGTCCGCCGCAGGCCGGTCAGGGTTGGCCGACGAACGGTTGACGCCGGACCCCTTGCCCAGGTGCTCGGGGTTGGGGATTTCAGCCATCATGAGCATCGCGCACACCACCAGCGAGACGATGAAGGCAATTCCGCCGGCCGTCAGCCCGAGATCCAGCCGGAACTCCTTGCTTCCGCCGCCCGTGGCGAAGATCGACGTCGCCACGCCCGCCACCAGGCCGAGCACCGCCGAGAACAGAAGCGGTCCCTTGATGCCGTAGCGCATCCTGCCCTGCGTGGGTTTCCCCGGTTGGCTCCTGGCCACGTGCGTTCCTTCCGGTAATGCTTTCCTCGATCGCTTCCACCGTTTCTACAACTGGTAGAACAGACCCTCCTAGTTTACGGCGTCGTCCACCCCCGGCGTACCTTATTCGCTGGCGGCAGATGCGGTGGTGCGCCGCTCGGCGCCGATGACCATCCACTGGTCGTTCCGGACCCGCCACCCCAGGGTGAGCGCGCGGGCCGCCATGTAGCCGAGCCCGAAGGCGGCCCACAGCCAGCCGATCCCCGCATTGCCGGTGAGGTTCGCGCCGTACACCGCGGCGAGCAGCGGAAGGTAGGCTCCGAGGTTCACGACGCCGGCGAGCGCCAGATACCGTGCGTCGCCCGCTCCGATGAGGACGCCGTCGAGTACGAAGACGAGCCCGCACACCGGCTGCGACACGGCGAGAACCCACAGACCGGCGGCGAACGCCGACTGGACGCCCTCATCGGTGGTGAAGATCCAGCCGACGAAGGGCGCGATGATGGCGAGCAGGGCCCCGGTTACAGCTCCGAAACCGAGACCCCACACCACCATGCGGCGGGTGAGCGCGCGTGCCAGCGGCTTGTTGCCCGAGCCGAGTTCCTTTCCGATGAGGGCCTGCGCGGCGATCGCGAGTGCATCGAGGGCGAAGGCGAGGAGGGTGAAAACTGTCATGACAAGCTGGTGCGCCGCCAGCGACAGCGGCCCCTGCGCCGTTGCCACGAACACCGTGGCAAGGATTGCGAAGCGCAGGGTCGCCGTACGGAGCATCAGCCACGAACCGACCGACGCCGTCCTGCGGACGCCCCGCAGCGAGGGGACCAGTGGAACCGACGATGCACGGAGCCCTCTGACCAGGATGACCAGGTAGACCGCGGCCATGCCCCACTGCGTGATGCTGGTGCCGAGGGCGGACCCGGCCACCGACATTCCCGCCCCGTACACGAGGACGTAGTTCAGCACGATGTTGACGCCGAACCCCACGCCCGCGACCACGAGCGGGGTAGTGGTGTCCTGCAGCCCGCGGAGCACTCCGGTGGCCGCGAGCACCACGAGCATCGCGGTGAGGCCCGGCATCGAGAAGCGGAGATAGTCGACGGCAAAGGTGTGCACGTCCCCGTCGGCGCCCATGGCCGACGCGAGCGCCGGAGCGCTGATCCACCCGGCCACCGACAATCCGATGCCCAGGATCAGGGCCAGCCCGACGCCGTCGCGTCCGGCGGCCAGTGCGTCCGGACGCCGGTTGGCGCCGAGCAGCCTCGCAACCGCCGGCGTGGTCGAATACGCAAGGAACACCATGAGCCCCACGGCGGTCTGCAGGACCGTGGCCGCGAGCCCCACCCCGGCGAGTTCCGCCACCCCCAGATGACCCACGATCGCTGAGTCTGCGAGGAGGAACATCGGCTCTGCGATCAGCGCGCCGAAGGCGGGTACGGCAAGCCGGAGGATGGTCCGGTTGAGGTGCCGGTTCCCCCTCGCAGTTTCGCTCACCGCTTCACCCTATAAGCCCGCCGCGGCCGCGGCGATCCGGGCGGAATCGCTTAGGCTTGGAGGACCTGCCCGCACGGGCGCCGATTCCAGGAGAGCACATGAAAACCGGTGTGAAGTACTTCATCGCTGGCGGCATCCTGCTGTTCACCAGCACGCTCTTCGTCCCCGGAGCCGTCTCTGATTTCGCACGCTCCGCAGCCTCCGGCCGGCAGGCCCCTTCGGGGACCGGCCTGCTGTTCGCCGTCGGGATGGTGCTGATCCTTGCCGCAGCGGCCTTGTTGGCACGGGGCTACTGGCTGAACCATCGCGAGAACGCGCGGAGGTCGAGCGCCGGGGGCGATCCGGACGAGCCCCTTCTGCGCCCCGGGTACGGACCGGCTTCGGAGGACCAGAAGCCGTGGCGGGAAAATCCCCTGCGGTACAGGGACGACGGCGGCAATGCCCGGAGCTAGCAGGCACCGATGCGGCATCGGGAAGACCGATCAGCTGATAAGTGAACGTGTGCACGCGTATGCACCTAAGTGATACGTTGTCCTTGTCCGCCATCAGGAGCGTCCACCATGTTCAACGTCTTGCGGGTCAGCGCCTACCGGAACCTCTTCATTGCGCAGGTGGTGGCCCTTCTGGGGACCGGTCTGCTGACGGTCGCGCTGGGTCTGCTGGCGTTCGACCTCGCCGGCGGCCGGGCCGGAGCGGTGCTGGGAACCGCCCTGACCATCAAGATGATCGCCTACGTCTTCGTTGCGCCGGTCATGGCGGCGCTCGTCGAGCGCCTGCCCCGCAAGGCAGTGCTGGTGGCTGCGGATCTGGTGCGCGCGGGCATCGCCCTGGGCCTGCCGTTCGTCGATTCGGTGGAGCAGATCTACCTTCTGGTCTTTCTTCTCCAATCCGCATCAGCCACCTTCACGCCGGCGTTCCAGGCCGTGATCCCGGTGATCCTGCCCGCCGAGAAGGACTACACCCGGGCTTTGTCGCTGTCCCGTCTGGCCTACGACCTTGAATCCCTCCTGAGCCCGCTGCTGGCAGCGGCCCTGCTGACCGTGATGGGGTACTCCAATCTGTTCATCGGCACCACGGCAGGATTCCTGGTGTCGGCGCTTCTGGTGGTCGCCACCCGGTTGCCGGGTGCCGTTCCCCTGCGGAACCAGGGATCGCTGCTTCACCGCACCACGCTGGGTACGCGGATCTTCCTCACCGAGCCGCGCCTTCGCGGCCTGATGGCGCTCAATCTCGTTGTCGCGGCAGGCACGGCGCTCGTCCTCGTCAATACCGTCGTCTATGCGCGCGACGTCTTCGACGGAACGAACAGTGACGTCGCGATCGCCCTGGGCTGCTTTGGAGCCGGCTCGATGCTGATCGCCTTCACGGCCCCGAACCTGCTGGACCGGAGAACTGACCGGTCCTTGATGCTGGCAGGTGGAATCATCCTGCCGGTCGGCATTCTTGCCGCGGCATACCTTGGGGCGACTGAAGGATCCGCGGCGGCACTGACGAATCCTTCCTGGCTGCTTCTGCTCGCACTGTGGGCAGTACTGGGTGCCGGAACGTCGATGATCAACACCCCATCGGCCCGTCTCCTGCGGCGGACCGCGACGGACTCCACGCGCTCCTACCTCTTCACCGCCCAGTTCTCGCTCTCGCACGCGTGTTTCATGCTCACGTACCCGATTGCGGGCTGGGTCGGCGCAGCAGCCGGCCAGCCGCGCGCCGCTCTGCTGCTGGCGGGCATCGCCACCCTGGGAACACTGGCCGCCATCAGGCTGTGGACGCCGGAAGCTCGCGAGGCGAGCGACGCAACGCCCGCCGCGCAGGAGAGGACCTGACGTGAACAGCACCGACCCCGGTGGAAAGATCGGACCCACACCGAGCCTGCACCACCCGGTCACCCCGGACGAGGCCCGCCTCGAGGTGGGTGCCGGAATCTTCCGCATGCTGTCCGACCCGACCCGCCTGCACCTCCTCTGGCTGCTCACGCAGGGTCCGGCCGATGTCACGTCACTGGTCGCCAGGACCGGAGTCCCCCGGACATCAGTCAGCCAACACCTCGCGAAGCTCAGGCTTTCCGGACTCGTCAGCACCCGCAAGGAAAGCCGCAGTGTCGTCTACAGCATCGTCGACGGCCACCTCGGCCGTCTCGTCATGGAAGGGATGAACCACGCGGATCACCGCGTCACCGGCGAACCCACCCACGACTAGCTGCGGCAGCAGTTTCCCGACGGCAACACCGTTCCGGAAATAATCGGTGTGCACAGGGCGCGGTACATCTTGTAGGATGAATTCTGTGAGGCCCTGACCGGATCGGGCGTTTTCCCCCATTTCTCCCGCCCGGTCAGGGCCTTTCCTATGCCTCCAGCGCGGCCAGCTCGTCCTCGAGGTTTCTGCGGGCAGAATCGAGCCACAGTTCCTGCCCGCGACGCGTACGATACAGCGGCTCGATCTCCAGCAGACCGCGGACGACGCCGGCACGCCCTGCGGCAAAGTCAGCATCGGGCACCTGCGAGTATTCCTCCCGGACCGCCGTGACATACCGTGCGTACTCCGCGCGCGGACTGCCCAGCACCGCAAGATCGGCGTCGCAGAGCAGCTCCCCCGCGCGGTCGGCCACCTCCGGGACGTGGGAGATGGTCAGGAGGACAAGCCGCTGCACTTCGGCGGCATCCCGAGCGGGAAGACCGCCGAGGAGTTTCCCGGCGAGCGCAGCCGAATCCTGCTCGTCCTCGCCCGCAACACCGGAGCCGACTTCAGCGATGACCAGGTACAGGCCGAAGCCCTTGTTCCCGAACAGGGCAACCAACACTGGCGTGAATGGGAGATAGAGCTCATCGACGGGTCCAGAGACCTGCTTGAAGCAGGGCAGGACATGCTCACCGCCGCAGGCATCCGTCCCGCCCATCATGGCTCCAAGCTGGCACGCGCCCTGGGTACGCACCTGCACACCATCAGTGAAAGGCCGTCGGCGCCTACAGCGAACGGTCCCGCCAGTGATGTCCTGCTGGCCTACCTTGGTGAGCAGATTTCCGTGCTCAGGCAGCAAGATCCCCGCGTCAGGCTCGACGCCCACGACGCGGTACACCGGATGAGGGTCGCTACCCGACGGATGCGCTCGGTTCTGGCGACCTACCGCACACTACTCGAGGACGCCCAGACGGTGGGCCTCCTGCGCGCTGAGCTGAAGTGGCTGGCCGGGGTCCTCGGTCAAGCACGGGACGCGGAAGTCATGCACGGACGCCTCAAAGACATGCTAGGCAAAGAACCAGTCGAACTCCTCATGGGCCCGGTCGCACGCAGGGTCGATATAGAACTCGGAGGCGGCTACCGAAAGGCCCACACCCAAGTATTGGAGGCGCTGGACGAGCAACGCTACTTCCTCCTGCTCGACATGCTCGAGTCCCTGATGTCCGCCCCGGCGTTGACGCCACTGGGCACAAAGCCCGCGCGCCGGATAATTCCCACATTGATCAACCGAGACATCAAGCGGCTCCGTGCAGCAGTCCGGGAAGCCCGAAACTGAGGTGTATCAATGATGTGAGACACGGTTTGAGAGGATTGTGCTTATGTCTGAGAAAAAGTCTCGGCCGGTCTTTACCGCCGAGTTCAAGGCCGATGCTGTGGAGCTGGTGCTGACGTCGAAGGAATCAGTGTCGGCCGTAGCCCGCCAGCTCGATGTTTCCGATGGGGCGCTGCGCCGGTGGGTAAAGGATTTCAAACTTGAGCACCCCGAGCACGATGACGGGATGCCAGGGCCGGTGGACTGGCAAAAATACAAGGCCCTCGAAGCACGCAACCGTGA
>NZ_KI914888.1:0-5652 GCF_000520555.1 Arthrobacter sp. Br18
GGTTCCCGCCCTTATCCGGCCCCTATTAGCGATATCCCTGGCGCCTATCGAATCCCGGTGACAGCACCCCCCGGATCATCTATGACAGGGGGAATAAATCATGCCGCGACCGACAGGCCAGCAACCCCATCCTTGCTCATCCAGGGGCTACTAAAAAGGTAACGGGGGGGCCAGGGTACCCGTTCTCACTGATCCCACCCCGGTGCCGGTTGCTGAGAACGAGGCGGAGGCGGAGGGAAGCTGGAACAGGGAACCAGGGCCGGCGCCGATGTGTGTTCCAAGGACAGGCACTGGTCCGGTCATCATCAGAACCAGGGCAACGACGATCAGCGTCGACCAGCGGCGCAGCACTGTTCGGGATGACTGGACCGCCAGCGGTGTTCCTGCCGTGGGGGAGAAGCCGCTGATGGTCACTGCCATGTCAGATGAAAGTCCTCCGAATTGTAATGTTCCTGCGTCAGCTCCGCGGATAGTCACGCGCGGAACTGACGCACTGCCCCTGCAGGTGCGTCACCGCAACAAATGTCCCCGGAGTGCGGGCAGCCCCCGGCGCAGGGAAAGGCCGACCTTCAGTCGGAGGCTTAGCTTGCGGCGAAGTGCAGCGGTACGGCGGCGGTCTTGCAGGCGTCCTGATTGGTGGCGAGGTTGTTCATGGTGACGGTGACCGTGCCCGAGATACTTGCTCCCGCGGCGATCTGCCCGGCGATGAACACGGGAGCGCCCACGGTGTAATCCGCGGCAGAGCAGTTAGCGACATCATCCCAGAGGATTCCACCGGGTTCTGCGACGGTGACGCGCACGGCGGCAAGGTTCTGGGAACCGGTGCCGGGGTTGGCCACGGTGAAAGACACGGTCTGGGCAGCACCGCCCGGGGTCAGCGGCACACCTGTAGCCGCACTGGTGGTCACAGTGAAGGGGGAAGCCGTACCGGTGGTTACTCCGCCGGTGCCCTCACCCATGGAGGACCAGAACGCGAAAGCGGCGCCTCCGCCGAGAACGAGGACCGCAGTGGTTACGGCAATTCTCTTTTTGCGGCTGGCGCGCGCGGAAAATGCACTCATGGAGAGCTCCTGTGGTGTGAGACCGGACGGTAGTGTGCGAGCACCATGCCCCAGACAATCGGGAACTCGCCCCCCATTGGGGCTACCGCTTCGCGTTGTACTGCATCAAAAGCAGTATGCGTAGCCTATTTCGATCTGATCCGCTGGTAACGCCCAGGCACACACCCATCCAGGGGCTCAGGTACTAAAAGCAACACCTGAAGACTGCTCGGTAGTCACGTCGAAGGTGTTCCAGTCCGCTATAGTTGGCCGTGGTGAGCCGGGAAGACTGGTCGGCGCTGTTGAAGCGAGCCCAACCAAAGGAATCCCCGTGGCCCACCCACCCCCACTGCCCGAGCACCAGCCCGTCGCTGCGGACGGAAAACGCGTCTTCCTCAGGAGCACCTATCCGGAGCACCTGAGGATCAGCTCGATCCTGCGCAAGGAGACGGTGGGCGGCGCGCTGTTGCTCCTGGCGACCGTCGCGGCGCTGGTCCTCGCCAATTCTCCGGCTGCCGACGGCTACTTCGCCGTGCGGGACTACCGATTCGGCTACGAACCCTGGCACCTTGAACTGAGTGTGGGTGCATGGGCTGCCGACGGGCTGCTCGCTATTTTCTTCTTCCTCGCAGGACTGGAGCTCAAGCGCGAATTCGTTGCCGGAGACCTTCGGAAGTTCGACCGGGCAGTTGTTCCGGTCGCTGCGGCCGTGGGCGGCGTCGTCGTTCCCGCGCTCGTCTACGTCGCCATCACCTTCACCGCCGGACCGGAAGCCCTGCGCGGTTGGGCCATCCCGACCGCCACCGACATCGCTTTCGCGGTGGCGGTGCTCGCCGTTGTGGGCTCGCACCTGCCCAGCTCGCTGCGGATCTTCCTCCTGACCCTCGCCGTCGTTGACGATCTCCTGGCGATCAGCATCATCGCCTTCTTCTACTCCAGCGATATTGCATCCACTCCGCTGCTGCTGGCGATCCTGCCGCTTGCCGCCTACGCCTTCCTCGCCCAGAAGTTTCCCCGGTTCTTCCAGCGCCGGGTGTGGGCGCCCTGGTTGATCCTGCTGCCCATCGGCTTCACCGTCTGGGCGTTGGTCCATGCCTCGGGGGTCCATGCGACGGTCGCGGGAGTCCTGCTGGGCTTCGCCATTCCAGTACTGCCGCCCAGGAAGTCGTTGCAGGAGGTCGACAAATCGGTGTCCGGTGACCTCGCGCAGGCACATGATATCGATCCCGAAGGCCTTGCCGACACGATGGAACACCGCATCCGGCCGATTTCGGCGGGGATCGCCGTCCCCATTTTCGCGTTCTTCTCCGCCGGTGTCGCCATCGGCGGAGCGGAGGGCTTCCTGAGCGCAGTCACAGACCCGATCGCGGTCGGCATCATGGTGGCGCTCGTGATCGGCAAGCCGGTGGGAATCCTCCTCGCCACATGGCTCGTCACCAAGACGAACAAGGCCAACCTCGATCCGGACCTCGGATGGGTGGACATCCTCGGCGTTGCCATGCTCGCGGGCGTCGGTTTCACCGTGTCGCTGCTGATCAGCGAACTCGGCTTCGGCCAGGGGACCCCCGAGGACGACCATGCCAAGGTGGCCATCCTCGCCGACTCCCTCATCGCGGCCCTCGTCGCCGCCGTGATCCTGCGGAGCCGGAACCGGCAATACCGCAAAATCGAGGAACGCGAAAAGATCGACGCTGACAACGACGGCGTTCCCGACGTCTTCGAGCGGAACGGTTAGGAATCAGCCCACGCGCGGTGCTACGCGCCCTTCTTTGAAGCAGGCTTTTGTGCCGCCGCCTTCTTCTCGCGGTTCTTCTCGACACTGCGGCGGAGGGCTTCCATGAGGTCGAGGACGTTGTCGCCGTCGTCATCGCCCGATTGCCCGCCGAAGGTCTCCTCGGTGTCGAGGGTGTCGCCCTTCTCGATCTTGGCGTCGATGAGGGTGCGCAGCTGCACCTGGTAGTCGTCGGTGAAGTTCCCGGGATCGAAATCGCTGGAGAAGGATTCCACCAGGGCGGCCGACATCTCCTTCTCCTTCGCGGAGATCCGCACTTTCTCCTCAAGTGCGGGGAAGGATGCGTCGCGCACCTCGTCATTCCAGAGCAGGGTCTGGAGCATCAGGACATCGCCGCGGACCCGGAGGGCCGCGAGCCGACTCTTCTGCCGCAGGGAAAACTGCACCACGGCAGTGCGGTCGGTGTCCTCGAGTGTCTTGCGCAGCAGGACATACGCCTTCGTCGAGGGAGAATCGGGCTCGAGGAAATAGGACCTGTCGAACAGAATGGGGTCGATCTGCGAGCTCGGCACGAACTCCACCACCTCGATCTCGCGGCTCTTCTCGACGGGCAGTGACGAGAGGTCGTCGTCGGTGAGCACCACGGTGCGCTCGCCGTCGTCGTAGGCCTTGTCGATGTGCTTGAAGTCCACGATCTCGCCGCAGATCTCACAGCGCCGCTGGTAGCGGATGCGGCCGCCGTCCTTGTCGTGGACCTGGTGCAGCGCAATATCGTGGTCCTCGGTGGCGCTGTAGACCTTCACCGGGACGTTGACGAGGCCGAAGGCGACGGCGCCCTTCCAGATGGCTCTCATGACTCAGTTTCCATGCACCAAGTGAACACCAGGCCGGCGAGCCTGCGCCAGAGCCTGCCGGGAACCCCGGGTCCCCGTCCGCCGTCTAGACTTGCCCAGTGACCTCCGAGACTTCAGAGCCCGCTGTACCCACCGAACCCTCGGTCAGCAAAAGGATCGACGACGACGGCGCCACGGTGCTCACGATCGAGTATCCCTTCGCTTTTCCGCCCGCCAAGCTGTGGAAGCACCTGACCGAGCCTGACAAGCTGAAGTACTGGTTTCCCTGCGAAATGGACATCCAGCCCCGCAAGGACACCGAGGTGAGCTTCACCTATGCCGACCAGCGGCCACTGCATGGGACTGTCCTCGAGGCCGAAAAGCCTTCCCTGCTCGCCTTCACCTGGGAGAAGGAGACACTGCGCTGGGAACTGAACCGGGCTGAGAACAACGGCTGCCGCCTGGTGCTCTCCATCATTGCCGGCAACCCCGCCCACCTCGGCACCATGGCGGCAGGATGGCACCTCACCCTGTCCGGACTGGATGATTTCCTCAGCGAGCGGGATCTCGGACAGGACCCCGCGCTCTGGCAGATCTACGTCGACCGCTACCGAGCGCAGTTCGCCGACTGATCTCCGGGGAAGGAAGCCTGCTGATCGGGGCTGGAATTCCCCTCCCATCCGGGCAAGACTTGAGTCATGACCACCCCGGGCTCCTCCACGCAGAGCGTTCGCGTGGATGGCAGGGTGCTGAAGCTGACCAGCCTCGACAAGGTGCTCTACCCGGAGACAGGTACCACGAAGGCTGACGTCCTCGGTTACTACGCCGCGGTGTCGGACCAGCTGATCCACGCCGCGGGGGATCGGCCGGTCACGCGGAAACGGTGGATCCACGGAGTGGGTACTCCGGACAGGCCGGAACAAGTATTCTTCCAGAAGAAGATTGATGCCGGGGCTCCGGTCTGGGTGCAGCGCCACACCATCGAACACAAGGACCACGCCAATGTGTATCCGATGGTCAACGACGCTGCCACACTGATGTGGCTGGCGCAGATCGCGGCGATCGAGATCCATGTTCCCCAGTGGCGCTTCGGAGCGCAGGGGCAGCAGTGCAACCCGGACCGCCTGGTTCTCGACCTCGACCCAGGCGAGGGTGTCGGATTGGCGGAATGTGCCGAAGTGGCACGGCTTGCGCGCGGAATCCTGCACGGCATGGGCCTCGACCCGCGGCCGGTCACCAGCGGATCCAAAGGCATCCATCTGTACTGTGACCTCGACGGCAAGCAGTCCTCGGAAGGTGTATCCGCCGTCGCGCATGAGCTGGCACGCGCCCTGGAGGCGGATCACCCCGATCTGGCCGTCAGTGACATGAAGAAGACGCGCCGCAGGGGACGGGTACTGGTGGACTGGAGCCAGAACAACAGCAACAAGACCACGGTGGCGCCCTACTCGCTTCGCGGCCGCTTCCAGCCCCTCGTGGCCGCGCCGCGGACCTGGGAGGAACTTGAGGACCCCGGCCTGCGCCAGCTCGATTACCGCAGCGTAATGCTGCGGGTGGAGGAGCTCGGGGACGTTTTTGCCGCCGGCGGTTCGCCCGCACGCACTGCCGGGGTGGTCCAGGCGGCGCCCTCGCTGTCAGCAGGGGACCGACTCTCGAAGTACCGCTCCATGCGGGACCCGGCGAAGACCCCCGAACCGGTTCTCGAGTCGCCGGGCGCCCCCGGTGGCAACAGTTTCGTCATCCAGGAGCACCACGCACGCCGGCTGCACTACGACTTCCGGCTCGAACACGACGGCGTGCTGGTGTCGTGGGCGGTACCCAAGGGACCCCCCACAGCACCCGACAGGAACCACCTCGCCGTGCAGACCGAGGATCACCCACTCGACTACGGCTCCTTCGAAGGGAATATTCCCAAAGGGGAATACGGCGCGGGGAAGGTGATCATCTGGGATTCCGGCACCTATGAGCTGGAGAAGTGGCGCGACGGCAAGGAAGTGATCTGTACCGTGCACGGGCGCGCAGACGGCGGACTGGCGCGCAACGGCTC
>NZ_KI914888.1:5752-9941 GCF_000520555.1 Arthrobacter sp. Br18
GCCGCCGCTATGCGCTCATCCATACGGGATCCACCGGGACGGCCGGAGGCGGGAGGAACTGGCTGATCCACCTGATGAAGGACCAGCCCACTGACTCCGGCGGCTCGGCCGCCGGGCTGGACCACCAGATCCCGGAGGTTCTCCCGCGCGCTGCTCCGGCGCCGGGCCCGGTCCCGGCCGGAGCTGCCTTCATCGCGCCGATGCTGGCAACGCTCGGTTCTCCGCAGTCCATTCCGGACCCGCACGGCTGGGCGTATGAGATGAAGTGGGACGGGGTCCGGGCCATTGCGGCCGTCAACGGGAACGCGGTGCAGCTGACAAGCCGCAACGGCAATGACATGACGCTGCTCTATCCCGAACTCGGTGACCTCGCGGAGTACGTCAGTGCCGGAACGGCGGTGCTCGACGGCGAGATCGTTGCACTCAACAGGGCTGGCCGGCCTGATTTCAGCCTTCTCCAGACACGTCTGAAGCTGACCGACACCACCGAGATCCAAGCAGCAGCCCAACACACGCCCGTGCGTCTCGTGCTCTTCGACCTGTTGGAGTTCGAGGGCAGGGACCTCACTGCCCTCGACTACTGCCAGCGCCGGGAGATCCTCGAGCAGGCGGTGGACGAGGCTCCGGATTTCCACGTGCAGGTGCCCGGCGCCCTCGATGCCACCCTGGAGGAAGCCGTGGAGGCGAGCCGGCAACTAGGCCTCGAGGGAATCCTGGCCAAGCGGCTCACCAGCGACTACACGCCTGGTGCGCGTTCCCGGAGCTGGGTCAAGATCAAGCACCAGCGTACCCAGGAGGTAGTGGTGGTGGGTTGGCGACCAGGCAAGGGAAACCGGGCGTCGAAAGTCGGGTCGCTCCTGGTCGCAGTGCCCGACGGCATCGACCTCAGATACCTGGGACGGGTGGGTTCCGGCCTCACGGACCGGGAGCTCGCCGACGTCGGCGCCCGGCTGAGGAAGATGGCCCGCAAGACCGCGCCGCTGGGTGATGTGCCCGGCGCCGATGCCGCCGATGCGCACTGGGTCCGACCGGCCCTGGTCGGCGAGGTGCAGTACAGCGGACGCACCGGCGGCGGACGGCTTCGCCATCCCGTGTGGCGGGGGTGGCGGCCGGACAAGAAACCGTCCGACGTCGTCGTCGAACTGTGACCCCCCCGATGACGCAAGCACAAAAGGCTGCTCTGACCGATCGAAAGCAGTCATACGTGCTTGCGTCAGGGGGCACCACCAAACCACGAAGGAGCATCAATGACCGATCTGGACATTCCCGGGCTCGATGCGTGGTGGCGGGCCGCCAATTATGTCTCAGTGGGCCAGATCTACCTGCGGGGCAACGCGCTTCTGCGAAGGCCGCTCGAGGGGCGCGACGTGAAGGCGCGGCTGCTGGGGCACTGGGGCACCACGCCGGGGCTGAACTTCGTCTACGCGCACCTCAATCGCGTCATCGCCGAGCGTCGCCAGGAAGTGCTGTTCGTGACCGGGCCGGGGCACGGCGGCCCCGCCAACGTCGCCAATGCCTGGCTCGAGGGCACCTACTCGGAGGTCTACAGCCATATCGGGAAGGACGAAGCGGGCCTGAACGCACTGTTCAAACAGTTCAGCTACCCGGGCGGAATACCGTCGCACGCGGCACCCGAGACGCCCGGCTCCATCCATGAGGGCGGCGAACTCGGCTACGCGCTGGCCCACGCCTACGGCGCGGTCTTCGACAATCCGGACCTCATCGCCGCCGCGGTCGTGGGCGACGGCGAAGCGGAGACCGGGCCGCTGGCCGCCAGCTGGCACTCGAACAATTTCCTGGACCCGGCGGTGGACGGTGCGGTGCTCCCGATCCTGCACCTGAACGGCTACAAGATCGCCAATCCCACGATCCTGGCCCGCATGCCCGAGGAGCAGCTGCGGCAGCTGCTGTACGGCTACGGCTACGACCCCCATTTCGTGACGGTCACCGATCCGCGGGCCACCGAGCAGGCGCACCGGGACTTCGCAGCCGTGCTGGACGCGTGCGTGGACAGCATCCACGCGATCCAGGCGGAAGCCCGACCTGAAAACGGATCCCGCCCCACCCCTGCAGGGAACGCCACTCCGCGATGGCCCATGATCGTGCTCCGCTCGCCGAAGGGCTGGACCGGCCCGGAGACCGTGGACGGCAAGCAGACCGAAGGCACCTGGCGCGCCCACCAGGTGCCGCTGACCGGGATCCACACCAACGAGGAGCATCTGCACCAGCTCGAGGAGTGGATGCGCTCCTACCGCCCGGACGAGCTGTTCACCGGCAAGGGCGAGCTGCGGCCCGGGATCGCCCGGCAGGCACCGGAGGGCAACCTTCGGATGAGTGCAACGCCGTACGCCAACGGTGGCTGGCTCCTGCGGGACCTCGTGCTGCCGTCCTACGCGGATCATGCCGTGGAGGTGTCGAATCCCGGTGTCGAAAGGGCGAGCCCGATGATGACGGTGGGTGGATACCTGCGCGACATCATCGCGGCGAATCCGACGAACTTCCGCCTCTTCGGGCCGGACGAAACGGCGTCGAACCGCCTGTCCGCCGTCTATGAGGTGACGGACAAGGTGTGGGAGCCGCGCATCGAGGACGTCGACGAGCACCTAGCACGGTCCGGCCGGGTCATGGAAGTCCTCAGCGAGCATCTGTGCCAGGGCTGGCTCGAGGGATACCTGCTCACGGGCCGGCACGGCGTCTTCAACTGCTACGAGGCGTTCGTGCACATCGTCGACTCGATGTTCAACCAGTACGCGAAGTGGCTCAAGGTGCACCAGGAGCTGTCCTGGCGGCGTCCCGTCGCCTCGTTCAACTACCTGCTCTCCAGCCATGTGTGGCAGCAGGACCATAACGGCTTCTCCCACCAGGACCCCGGCTTCATCGACCACGTGGTGAACAAGAAGGCCGACGTCATCCGCGTCTACCTGCCACCGGATGCCAACACCATGCTGGCCGTCACCGAGCACTGCATGCGCACCCGTGACACGATCAACGTGATCGTCACCGGCAAGCAGCCCACACCGACCTGGCTCGGACCCGAGGAAGCGCGGCTGCACGTTCGGCGCGGCATCGGGATCTTCGGGTTTGCCGGGAGCGAGGAGCCGGGCCTCGACCCCGACGTCGTCCTGGGGTGTGCCGGTGACGTGCCGACGCTCGAGGTAGTGGCGGCCGCGGGCCTGTTGAAACAGAGCATTCCCGGACTGAAGATCCGGGTGGTGAATGTGGTGGACCTGATGCGGCTGCAGGACGAGTCGGAGCATCCGCACGGACTCTCCGCGCGGGACTTCGACACCCTCTTCACCACCACGAAGCCGGTGGTCTTCGCGTACCACGGGTACCCCTGGCTCATCCACCGGCTCACCTACCGCAGGAACAACCACGCGAACCTGCACGTTCGGGGATATAAGGAGGAAGGTACGACGACGACGCCGTTCGACATGGCGATGCTGAACCAGATCGACCGGTTCCAGCTCGCCATGGACGCGATCGACCGGGTACCTTCCCTCGGCTCGACCCAGGCCCGGCTTCGGCAGGACCTCCAGGACCAGCGACAGCGGGCCTGGCAGTACACGCGCGACGCCGGAGAGGACCTCGAGTCGGTCACCGGCTGGACGTTGAACGAATCTTCGCCGGATGACGCGAAGTAGGCACTGTTTTCCCCATCAGAAGGAGTACGCCCTATGACTGAAACAAGCATCACCGCAAGCCGGACCATCGACGCCCCGGCGGACGCGATCTTCACCCTCCTCTCCAACCCCGCCCACCACGCGGCGCTCGACGGCTCCGGAATGGTGCAGTCGGATGACAAGTCGGACCGCATCACGGCCGTCGGGCAGAAGTTCACCATGAACCAGCACTGGGAGAAAATGGGAGGTGACTATCAGACCGACAACCACGTGGTCGGCTACGATCCGAACAAGCTCCTCGCGTGGAAGACCGCCCCGGCCGGTGAAGTTCCACCGGGCTGGCAGTGGGTATGGGAGCTTCAGCCCGCGGGTCCCGATTCCACCGAGGTGTCGGTGACCTATGACTGGACGCACGTCACGGACAAGGAAATTCTGAAGAAGCTTTCCTTCCCCGAGGTGTCCGTCGAGGACCTCGATGCATCACTGGGAAACCTCGCGTCAGCGGTTTCCGAAAAGTAACCCGAACGACGGCGAACGCGCCGGAAGACGACGGGCGCACCGGTTTG
>NZ_KI914888.1:10041-11285 GCF_000520555.1 Arthrobacter sp. Br18
TTGATCCGGTGCGCCCGTCGTTTTCGAAAACGATGTCCGACCGGCGAACCACCTACTTCAGCAGCGCCACGTCGGAGACCAGCTCGATGTGCTTCTGCATGGCCTCGGCCGCCGCCGACGCGTCCTGGTCCCGGATCGCCAGGGCGATGACCCGGTGTGATTCCAGGGACTGTTCCGGCCGGCCGGGCTGTGCCAGGGATTCGAGCCGGGTTTCCAGCACCATTTCCCCGATGAAGGCCATCAACTGCGCCATTACCGGGGAGTGGGCCGCGGCCGTCACCGACTGGTGGAACTTCTCGTCCCCGCGCGCGCCGCGGTCGCCGTCGTCGATCTCCGCCTGCATCGTCCCGAGGGCGGCCTCGATAGCCGTCAGGTCCTGCTCCGTACGCCGTTCGGCGGCGAGGGAGGCAAGCCGCACCTCAAGGGTGCTGCGGGCCTCCACGATGTCCGGAAGCCGGCTCTGATGCTCGCGCAACCCCTTGATGACGGCGGCAATACTCGGGCGGTGGCGCAGCACCGCTCCGGTTCCATGCTGGACGTCGATGACACCGAGGACTTCCAGGGCGACCAGGGCCTGTGCCAGGGTGGCCCGCGAAACCCCGAGCCGCTCCGCCAGCTCACGTTCGGCAGGCAGCAGGTCTCCCGGCCCGAGCTTCGAGGATTCGATGTGGCGGAGCAACTGCTCCACGAGCTGCTCGTACAGCCGCGGGCGCGCGATGCGCCCGAGCGCTCCAGGGACCGGCGAATCCGGCATGAGGACCTCCAGGTGGTCGGTGTCAACAGGGCGCGGCCGGTTGACAAGCCACCGCGCTCTCCTAGAGTCTAGTCCAGTGAGCCTGTAATCCACCTCACATCTAAACGTCCGCTGGAGGATAAAGATGTCCGCTCCACTGCTCTCGATCATCATCCTTGCGGCGATGTTCCTGATCGCCACACTGCTGCCCATCAATATGGGTGCCCTCGCCTTCGTCGGCGCGTTCCTGCTCGGAGCCGTGGTCCTGGGCATGGAGACCGACGACATCATTGCCGAGTTCCCCGGCGGGCTCTTCCTCACCCTCGTCGGCGTCACCTATCTGTTCGCCATCGCGCAGAACAACGGGACCATCGACCTGCTGGTGCAGGGCGCCGTGAAGCTCGTCCGCAACCGCGTGGCGCTGATTCCCTGGGTCATGTTCTTCATCACCGCCGCCATCACCGCGGTGGGCGCGCTCGGCCCGGCGGCGGTCGCCATCATGGCGCCCGTC
>NZ_KI914888.1:11385-12025 GCF_000520555.1 Arthrobacter sp. Br18
GCTCCTCATGGGCATGATGGTGGTGCACGGAGCGCAGGCCGGCGGCTTCTCACCGATCGCCGTCTACGGCGTCATCGTCAACGGCATCGTCGCCGACACCGGCTTCGAGTCGAGCCCCCTCGCCATTTTCCTCGCAAGCTTCATCTTCAACCTGCTGATCGCCATCGTCCTGTTCATCGTCCTCGGCGGACGCAAGCTGATGTCCAGCCGCATCGGGCACTTCGTGGAGGAAGCCGCCGAGGCACGCATGAGCGTGAGTGCCGGAGCGAGGGCAGCGCGCCCGTCGCCCTCGGCTTCGCCGCCCGCCACAAAATCAGTCCGCTCCTCATGGGCATGATGGTGGTGCACGGAGCGCAGGCCGGCGGCTTCTCACCGATCGCCGTCTACGGCGTCATCGTCAACGGCATCGTCGCCGACACCGGCTTCGAGTCGAGCCCCCTCGCCATTTTCCTCGCAAGCTTCATCTTCAACCTGCTGATCGCCATCGTCCTGTTCATCGTCCTCGGCGGACGCAAGCTGATGTCCAGCCGCATCGGGCACTTCGTGGAGGAAGCCGCCGAGGCACGCATGAGCGTGAGTGCCGGAGCGAGGGCAGCGGATGTCACCTTCAAGGGCTCCGGCAGCGGAACCTACGGCCCGC
>NZ_KI914888.1:12125-14390 GCF_000520555.1 Arthrobacter sp. Br18
CCCGCCGGCGACGGCGCTGTCGCGACGAAGTCCCGCGAGGACAGGGTTTCGCAGACCGCCACCATCCTCGGCCTCATCGCCCTCGCGGTCATCGCGCTCGGCTTCAGCGTTGACGTCGGCTTCGTCGCCATCACCGTGGCCGTGATCCTCGCACTCATTTCGCCCAAGGCGCAGAGCGGTGCCGTGAACAAGATTGCCTGGTCCACCGTGCTCCTCATCTGCGGCATGCTGACGTTCGTCGGTGTCCTCCAGGCTGCCGGCACCATCGAATACGTCTCCGACGGCGTGGCAAGCCTCGGCATGCCGCTGCTGGCGGCACTGCTCATCTGCTACATCGGCGCCGTCGTCTCGGCGTTCGCGTCCTCGACCGCCATCCTCGCGGCCCTCATCCCGCTGGCGATTCCGTTCCTCGAATCCGGTGAAGTGGGAGCCGTCGGGGTGGTGGCAGCGCTCGCGGTCTCCTCCACCATCGTGGACGTGTCGCCGTTCTCCACCAACGGTGCGCTGGTCCTCGCCAACGCCCCGGAGGGAACCGACAAGGACCGCTTCTACAAGCAGATCCTCGGCTACGGCGGTCTCGTGGTGCTGGCCGGTCCGGTCATCGCCTGGCTCATCCTCGTGGTTCCGGGATGGCTGTAGACCGGGCTCGGCACCGTCTTCCAAGGGAAGGAACAGCACATGACATCGGAGACCGGCCCGGCCGCAGCGCGGACAGGTGCAGGACCCCTCGACGGCTACCTCGTGGTGGATCTCAGCCGCGCGCTGGCCGGGCCGCACGCAGGCATGATGCTCGGGGACCTCGGCGCCCGGGTGATCAAGGTGGAAAATCCGGGTTCGGGAGACGACACCCGGGGCTGGGGACCGCCGTTCGTGGGTCCTGAGGAAGACCGCCAGTCAACCTACTTCCTCTCCTGCAACCGCAACAAGGAGTCGATCGCGCTCGACCTGAAGAGCGACGACGGCCAGGGAGTGCTCCGCGACCTGCTCCGCCGGGCCGACGTCGTGGTCGAAAATTTCCGCCCGGGTGTGCTGGACCGCCTGGGGTTCTCCACCGAGGCGATGCACGAGCTGAACCCCCGCCTGGTGATCCTGTCGATCACCGGGTTCGGTCATGACGGACCGGAAGCCACACGGAGCGGTTACGACCAGATCGTGCAGGGTGAAGCCGGGCTCATGTCCCTGACCGGGCCCGGCCCGGAGGATCCCCAGCGGGTCGGCGTGCCCATCGCTGACCTGCTGTCCGGAATGTACGGCGCCTACGGCGCGCTGGCCGCGCTGCTGGAGCGGGACCGCACGGGCAGGGGTCAGGTGGTGCGCACCTCGCTGCTCGCCGCAATCATCGGGGTTCATGCCTTCCAGGGAACACGGACCACCATTGCGGGCGAGGTACCGCAGGCCCAGGGCAACCACCATCCGTCCATCGCGCCGTACGGACTGTTCAGCTGCAGGGGCGGCAGGGTCCAGATCAGCGTGGGGAGCGAGAAGCTGTGGGCGACCTTCGCTGCAGCCTTCGGCCTCGACCCCACTGCGAATGAGTTCGCCACGAACTCGGCCCGCGTCACCAACCGCGACGCCCTGATCCGCGAGATCGAGGACGCCTTCTCGGCTTTCGAGGCCGAACCGCTGCTGGCAAGGCTCAACGTTGCGGGCATTCCGGCGGGCAAGGTCCGTAGCCTCGACGAGGTGTACGCCTGGGAACAGGTCCACTCCCAGGGGCTGCTCGTCGATGTGGACCACGCGACGCTCGGCAAAATCAGCCTGCCCGGGCCCCCGCTGCGCTTCTTCGACGCCGACCGCGAGACCACGAATACCGGGCATGCGGCGCCACCCCTGCTCGACGGCGACGGTGGACGCATCCGGGAATGGCTTGCGGCTCCCGAGAACAACGGCGGCGGCAACGGTGACGGCGGCGCGGGTCGGTGACCGGCACGCCGGTGACAGACCCTCCCGGACACCTCTCGGCACGTGAGCTGATCGACGTCGTCCTTGATTCCGGCTCGTTCACCTCCTGGGATTCGCCGGTGACCGAGCCGATCGAGGGCAGGGAAGGCTACGCCGAGGAGCTGGAGCGGGCGCGGGAGAAGAGCGGCGCCGATGAATCGGTGCTCACGGGAGAGGGGCTGATCCGCGGCCGGCGCGTCGCGGTTCTCGTCTCTGAATTCCGCTTCCTCGCCGGCTCGATCGGCTCCGCCGCTGCCCGCAGGATCGTGTCGGCCATCGAGCGGGCCACGCGTGAGAAGCTGCCGCTCCTGGCCGGTCCGGCGT
>NZ_KI914889.1:0-9793 GCF_000520555.1 Arthrobacter sp. Br18
GGGCGCACCCGGACGTGGACCGCCGGCACCGGCCGCGGGACGGGGTCCGCCCGCACCGGCCGCAGGGCGGGGTCCGCCCGCACCCGCTGCGGGGCGCCCGCGCTCATCGTCACGGCGGCCCGGCCGTGGCATGCCCTGCGAGGGCGCGAACGGATTGTTACCGGGACGCGGTCCGCCGGCGCGGTCATTGGACCGCTCCGAAGGACGATCGTTGTCGCCGCGGCGCGATCCCATACCCTGTGACGGAGCGAACGGATTGTTCCCCGGACGGGGGGCACCACCCGGACGTGCGCTGCCGGGGCGGCTGGATGACGCGGCAGGCGCTGCCGGAGGGGTTGCGGGCCGAGGTGCCGGCCGTGCGCCCGGCTTGATTCCGGCCGCACCATTGCCCGCCGGGGATTCCGCCGGAGCTGAATCGGAGGGCGCGGGGCTCGAGAACGGAGTTTCCTGGCCGGCCGGGGCAGGAACAGTGCCCGAGGGTGCCGGAGCGGGTGCTTCGGCCTGTGGAGCGGCTTTCGGGACTGTTGCCGACGGCGCGGCGGGTACCGGAGCGTCGGGCGCCGATGGCGCCTGCCCGGATCCGGGAGCCGCTGGTGACTGCTGGGGGATTGCAGGCCGGGGCCCTGCGGGTGTCGGGGATGACGGCGCCGGAGGCACCGCCGCCTCGGCGGGGGCTTGCGGCGCAGCGGGGGCTGCTGCGGCAGGCTTGGTGACGCCGGGGAAAGCGCCGCGAAGTTTCTTCACGACGGGAGCCTCGATCGTCGACGAGGCGGAACGGACGAATTCGCCCAATTCCTGCAGTTTTGCCACTGCATCTTTCGAGGTAATACCGAGCTCTTTTGCGAGCTCGTGTACGCGGACCTTGGCCACATTACTCCTGTCTCGGTCCGCACCGAGTCAGGCACGAACCGTCTATTTCCTACTGCAGAACCGGATTGCCATGGCATCCGGAAGTTTGATTGCAGAGCTCAACGAAAGAGTCATCGTTGGGCACTCATCGCTGGGTACTCATCGGGTTTCCATCAGTTTTCTGACCCGCTCTCAGGGAAGGACGGTGGATTGCTGCGGCCCGATCGGGGAGCCGCAGGATGTGTGTGGAACCGGAGGACCAAAGTTTCGATCTCCACGGCGCCACGGAAAGCGCGATTGAACGCTTTCCGCTTGATTGCCGATTCCATGCACGCCGGTTCGGGGTGCAGCCAAGCGCCCCGACCGGAAAGCCGGCGGTGTTCATCGAACACGACGGACAGCTTTCCGTCGATGTCCTGGGTCACCACCCGCACCAGATGTGACTGGTCCGCCCGCTTCCGGCATCCAACACAGGTCCGGACAGGATGTGCATCCGCTGTTGAACCTGTGGATCTGCCAGAGTGTGTCACCGACTCAGTCCATATCATTCTACCGCGTCTCCGCCGGTGGTGCTGACCCGCGGTCAGCGGTGGCCGCGTCAGGCCTTTGCCGACTGGGCTGCATCGGACACGATATCGATCCGCCAGCCCGTGAGCTTGGCAGCGAGACGGGCATTCTGGCCCTCCTTGCCGATGGCCAGTGACAGCTGATAGTCCGGCACCACCACCCGCGCCGACCTCGTTGCCTCGTCGGTGATGGAGACCGAATTCACTCGCGACGGCGAGAGCGAACTGGCGATGAAGGTGGCGGCGTCGTCGCTGTAGTCGACGATGTCGATCTTCTCGTCATTCAGTTCGTTCATGACCGCGCGCACACGTGAGCCCATCTCGCCGATGCAGGCGCCCTTCGCGTTGACGCCCGAAACGTTGGCCTTCACGGCGATCTTGGTGCGGTGGCCTGCCTCGCGCGCCATGGCCACGATTTCCACCGTCCTGTCGGCGATCTCGGGAACCTCGAGTTCGAACAGCTTCCGTACCAGGCCCGGGTGGGAGCGTGACAGGGTGATCGACGGCCCCTTCATTCCCCGGTGGACGTCGACCACGAAGGCACGCAGCCGCGATCCGTGAAGGTACTTCTCGCCGGGCACCTGCTCGGACGGCGGCAGCACCGCCTCCACCGATCCCAGATGGACCTGGATCATGTGGGGATTCGTTCCCTGCTGGATCATTCCGGCGACCAGTTCGCCTTCCTTGCCGCGGAACTCCCCCAGGATGTTGTCGTCCTCGGCATCGCGCAGGCGCTGCAGGATGATCTGCCGCGCAGTGCTTGCCGCGATGCGGCCGAACCCTCCGGGAGTGTCGTCGAACTCGCCCACGGCCTCGCCGTCGTCGTCGACCTCCGTGGCCCAGATGGTGACGTGGCCGTTCCTGCGGTCGAGTTCGGCCCGCGCTGTGTCCTGCGCGCCGGGTGTGCGGTGGTAGGCCACGAGCAGCGCCTGCTCGATGGTGGGGACCAGCAGGTCCAGCGGAATTTCCCGTTCCCGTTCCAAAAGCCTCAACGCACTCATATCAATGTCCATATAGGCCTCCTTATGCGGGGTGCCGGGCGCCGGATTTCTCCGGGTTTCCCGCACCGTCTTCGTGGTGTTCGTCGTGTGAATGCGCAAATTCGACCTGCACGGTCCCGTTGCGGATCGCGGTGAACTCGAGGGTCGTGGGCTCGCCCTGCTTGGGCTTCATGCCCTTCTTGACCGGCAACTGCGGCAACAGCCGGATGCCGGCGCCGCTGACTTCCTGGAGGCGGCCGAGAACCTCCTCCCCCTGCAGGGGCTTGACCAGAACCATACGCCCGACGTTGCGGCGCCAGTGACGAGGTTCGGTGAGGGGCCGGGAGACTCCCGGAGAGGAAATCTCGAGGCTGTAGGGGCGTCCGTCGTCGTCGGGGTCGTCGTCCATCGTCTGCGACAGATCGAGCGAGACGTCGGAGATCACATCGAGTCCGACACTGCCCTGCCGGTCCTCGGGAAGATCCACGACCACGTGCACCGTGCGGTGCGAGCCGGCGGTCTTGATGTCGATTTCCTCGAGATAGAGGTGGTGCTGCTCCACCACGGGCTGAAGCCGTGCCCGAAGCCTTTGCGTCTCCGCCTGGAGTTCAGCGTCGAGCGCCGCCTTGCGGGGCGTCGCCCGATTTCCATTGCCGGGCTGAACCGCCATGGCTGCCTCCCACTCGATGATGTTGTCAATCAAGAGTACCGACTTTCGCCCCGCCCGGTGGTATTACCCCGGGAACCTCGCACGGCCGTGACATCATCGGTTGTTGTGAGGACCAGCCAGCCAGCGCACCGGTACTGCACCTCCCGCCGCGCCGGCAGGTGGGTGGCAGGAACGCCTGCCCGAGCTCCACGTCCCAGGAGGCTCCATGAGTTCCGGTGAGGCCTTTCACGACGACGAACCGCACAGCGGCGGCTTCGCCCAGCGGCTCAACTGGCTCCGCGCGGCCGTACTCGGCGCCAATGACGGCATCGTGTCGGTGGCCGCGATCGTCGTGGGCGTGGCCGGCGTGACCACGCTGCAGGGTCCGATCCTCACGGCCGGTATTGTCGCGCTGGTGGGCGGAGCGGTGTCGATGGCACTCGGCGAGTACGTGTCGGTGAGCAGCCAGAGTGACAGCCAGCGGGCACTCATCGAGAAGGAGCGGCAGGAGCTGCTCGACGAGCCGGAGGAGGAACTGCAGGAGCTCGCCGGCCTGTACGAGGCGAAGGGCCTGAGCTCCGAGACGGCGATGACTGTCGCGCTGGAACTCACCCGCAACGACGCCCTGGGAGCCCACCTCGACGCCGAGCTGGGAATCACGGAGAACGACGTCGTCAGCCCATGGCAGGCAGCGTTCGCCTCCGCCGCGGCTTTCACCGTCGGCGGTATCCTTCCGCTCCTTGCCATCCTGCTGCCGCCGCCCGGGGCGCGCGTGCCGGTCACCTTCGTCGCGGTGCTCCTGGCGCTCGCCCTGACCGGCAGTGTAGGGGCCCGTGTGGGAGGCAGCCCGAAGCGCCGCGCGGCGGCCCGCGTCGTCGTCGGCGGTTTCGTCGCGCTCCTCGCGACCTTCCTCATCGGCAACCTACTCGGTGCCACGGGCGTGGTGTAGACATCGATTCCTCCCGCCTCGAACTCCCGTCCGCCCTGCTCCGCTCGGCGCGGCAGCTTCCCGGCGGACGCCAATGGCTGGAGGACTGGAGCACCATCCTCGGGCAGCACCTTGCCCGGTGGGACCTCACGCTCGACCTCCCACCCGGCGGGCAGCCGTGGGCGGGGCAGTGCGGCGTCGTCGTTCCGGTCCTTGAGCGCACGGGACGCGAGGCGGTCCTGAAAATCACGGTGCCGCACGAGGAGGCGCTGCCGGAGCCCGACGCGCTCGAACTGTGGGAAGGGCAGGGCGCGGTGCGGCTGCTCCGGGCGGACAGGTCCGCCTACGTCCTGCTGCTGGAGAGGCTCGACGGCGACACCTCACTCGCCGCGCTGCCGCTGGAGGAGACCACGGGCGTGTGGGGCGCGCTGGTCCGCCGGCTGTCCCTCGTCCCTGACGAGCGCGCTTCCTGGGCCGCAGTGCCGCTGCTCGCAACGGAGGCCGAGACGTGGACCGACACCCTGCCCGCCGACTGGGAACTACTCGGCAGGCCCTTCCCGCGGTGGCTGCTGGAGCACGCCCTGATCACCTGCCAGCAGCGCGGCATCGTGGGCAGGCGAACCGACGCGGACGTGCTGGTCCACTCCGACCTCCATTACCGCAACATCCTCCGTGCGGCCGCTCCGCACTCACACAAGCCGCACGAGCAGGACGGCGGATGGAAGGCGATCGACCCGAAACCCGTCCGCGGCGACGCTGAATACGGTGTGGCGCCCATGCTGTGGAACAGGATCTCCGAGCTGGATGCGGCCGACCCGGAGGCACACCTGCGGTCCCGATGCAGGGCACTGGCAGACGCCGCCGGGCTTGATCCGCTCCTTGCGCGTGACTGGAGCGTGGTCCGCGAAGTGCGTAACGCGCTGCACTACCTGGGCGGGGACGATCAGGATCAGGCCGAACGGTCCCTCTGGGTGGCGAGCTCACTGCTGGAACGCACCCTGCCCGGCCTGCCGCCCGCGGCCGGACTGGCGTGCCTCTGACCGACTGCCGGGACATTCCTGCTGCGGGGCGGGCTCGAAGACCGACGCCGGCAGTTGCAGCTAGCTGCCGCCTTCCACCGCCTTGGCCCGGCCCGCGGCGCATCCCGCGATGACCACGAGGACGATGGTGGGGAACTGGGTCTCCTCGGGACCCGACACCACTGCCGTCAGCCGCGAACGAGCGCGCGGATGAACTCCGCAGCCTCTGCGACGGCAACGTTCTGCGCCGCCCCGGTGCGGCGGTCCTTGACCTCCAGCACACCCTCGGCGAGGCCGCGTCCGACGACGACGATCGTGGGAACGCCGATGAGTTCGGCATCGCCGAACTTCACGCCGGGAGAAACCTTGGGGCGATCGTCGTACATCACCTCGAGGCCGGCCTCCTCCAGGTGCCCGACCAGCGTCTCAGCCGCCTCGAACACCTCGGCCCCCTTGCCGGTGGCCACTACGTGGACATCGGCGGGAGCAACGTTGCGGGGCCAGATGATGCCCTTCTCGTCGCGGTTCGACTCCGCGAGGGCTGCAACGGCACGGGTGACTCCCACGCCGTACGAGCCCATGGTCACCGTCGCGAGCTTGCCGTTCCGGTCGAGCACCTTCAGCCCCAGCGCCTCGGCGTACTTCCGGCCCAGCTGGAAGATGTGGCCCATCTCGATCCCGCGTGCCGCGATGAGCGGCCCTGATCCGTCGGGTGCCTCGTCCCCCTCGCGCACCTCCACGGCCTCGATGACGCCGTCCCAGCCGAAATCTCGGCCTGCGATCAGCCCGAAGACGTGGGCTCCGGCGAGGTTGGCGCCGGTGATCCAGCTGGTTCCGGGAACCACGCGGGGGTCCACGAGGTAGCGGATGCCGGTGGCTCCATCAGAGCCGAGGACCGGGGCCGTGAGGGAGATGCCCGGACCGATGTACCCCTTGACCAGGCCGGGGTGCTTCCGAAGGTCGTCCTCGGTGGCCGCCTCGACGGCGACCTCTCCCCCCACGTCAAGGTGTCCGGCGATATTGGCCTCGATCCTCTTGAGGTCCACGGTGCGGTCACCCGGCAGGCCGATGACCACCAGTTCCCGCCCTCCCGTCGGCTTCACTGCCGCGAGCACCACGTTCTTGAGAGTGTCGGCGGCCGTCCACGGCCGATCCGGGCGCGGCGCGTCCGTGTTGGCGCGCTCCACGAGGGTGTCGATGGTGGGAGTATTCGGCGTGTCCCTCACCTCGGCGCCCGGGGCTCCGGAGTAGTCGATCGCTGCGGGAACCACCGTCGTGACGGCCTCCACGTTCGCCGTGTACCCGCCCTCCGACCGGACGAACGTATCCTCGCCGATCTCCGTGGGATGCAGGAACTCCTCGCTCCTGGACCCGCCCATGGCGCCGGCCGTGGCCGCGACGGGAATGACGTCGAGGCCGAGGCGCTCGAAGATGCGCAGATACGCCTGGCGGTGGAGCTGGTAGCTCGTGTCGAGGCCGTCGTCGTCGATGTCGAAGGAGTAGGAGTCCTTCATGATGAACTCGCGTCCGCGCAGCAGCCCCGCCCGCGGTCGTGCTTCGTCCCGGTACTTGTTCTGGATCTGGAACAGGGTCACCGGAAGGTCCTTGTACGAGTTGTACAGGTCCTTGACCAAGAGCGTGAACATCTCTTCGTGCGTGGGAGCCAGGAGATAATCGGCGCCCTTGCGGTCCGTGAGCCGGAACAGGCCGTCGCCGTACTCGGTCCAGCGGTTGGTGGCTTCGTAGGGTTCCTTGGGAAGCAGCGCCGGGAAGTGGACTTCCTGCGCCCCGATGGCGGCCATCTCCTCGCGGATGATCGTTTCCACCTTCGCGAGGACGCGGAGCCCGAGCGGGAGCCAGCTGTAGATCCCCGGCGCGGCCCGGCGGATGTAGCCGGCACGCACGAGCAACCGGTGGCTTGCCACCTCCGCGTCGGCGGGATCTTCGCGCAGGGTGCGCAGGAACAGGGTGGAGAGTCGTAAGACCACGCGGGGCATCCGTTTCGTTCGAACCGTCCGGCCCGGCAGGGGCAGGAAACAACATCTACCAATCTATCGGTTCGGATGTGGCGCCGCTGACGCACGGTGGGATCGCCCCGGGCCCGTGGGTTCGGCGGCGGTGGAACGGGCGTCACCGGCGTGCAGCCGCGACACCTAGAAGAGAACAGTGGAGAACGACCCGACCTGGGTGAAGCCGACGCGGCGATAGGAAGCGAGGGCCCTGGCGTTGTAGGAGTTCACGTACAGGCTCACCGTCGGGGCGAGGGAGCGAGCGGCCGCCACGACGCCGGCCATGTAGCCCGCGCTCAGGCCCTGTCCGCGGCGGTCCGGGTTCATCCAGACGCCCTGCACCTGGACGGCCTGTGAGGACACCGTGCCGAGTTCGGCCTTGAAGATCACCGAGCCGTCGTCGTCGAACGCCGCCAGCGAGTGCTTGCGGCTGATGAGCGAGGCGACCCGGCGCCGGTAGTGTTCGGACCCTCCGATGTAGGGCGAATAGCCGACTTCCTCCTCGAACATGGCGGCGCAGGCCGGCAGGAGGGCATCCAGCTCGTCCGGCCTGGTGAAGCGGAGGTCCTCCGCCGGCGGGAGGAGGGCGTCGGTGTCGATGGTCAGGAGCGGCTGGTGGGGCCGGATGTCGAACGGTTCGGCACTGTAGTCCCCGAAGGTGGACCAGATGCCCATCACGCCGCCCGCGGGCCCGAAGATCGAGGAGAATGTTCGCCCCGCACGCCCGAGGTGGCTCCCGAAGGGGGGCGCCGTCTCGTCGGTCAGGCCGACGGGCACCAGGTTCACCCCCGCCCAGCACGCGGCCACCAGTTCGCCGTTGACGCTGTCGCCCCGGAACATCCCGATGATCTCTCCGCCGGAGAAGGACGCCGTGGCACTGCCCACGGTTTCAAGGTGTGCCGCGACGAAGACATTCGCCACGGCATCCCGGTTGACAAGTGTCCACAGCGTTGCCGTATCGTCCCGGCCGAGCACGCGGAAGGACCACGGGCCCGGGGGGTCCGCGGGAGCTTTAGCTAACGGTAACCATGGGGCCACCCTGGCCAGCAGTTTCGCCATCAGCTTCCCCCATCTCCTCGGCAAGCCTCATGGCCTCTTCAATGAGTGTCTCGACAATCTGGTCCTCGGGGACGGTCTTGATGACCTCGCCGCGGACGAAGATCTGTCCTTTGCCGTTGCCGGACGCGACGCCGAGGTCGGCCTCCCTCGCTTCCCCCGGACCGTTCACCACGCAGCCCATCACCGCGACGCGCAGCGGAACCTCCATGCCTTCCAGGCCCGCGGTCACCTCTTCGGCGAGGGTGTACACATCGACCTGGGCGCGGCCGCAGGAGGGGCAGGACACGATCTCGAGCTTGCGCGGGCGCAGGTTCAGCGACTGCAGAATCTGGTTTCCCACCTTGATCTCCTCGACCGGCGGGGCCGAGAGTGAAACCCGGATGGTGTCGCCGATTCCCTTCGAGAGGAGGGCGCCGAAGGCCGTCGCCGACTTGATGGTGCCCTGGAAGGCCGGCCCGGCCTCGGTGACGCCGAGGTGGAGGGGCCAGTCGCCCTGCTCGGCGAGCAGCTCGTAGGCCCGCACCATGATCACGGGGTCGTTGTGCTTGACCGAGATCTTGAAATCATGGAAATCGTGCTCCTCGAAAAGCGACGCTTCCCAGACGGCCGATTCCACCAGAGCCTCGGGGGTGGCCTTGCCGTACTTCTCCATAAGACGCGGATCGAGCGAGCCTGCGTTGACGCCGATCCGGATCGAGGTTCCGGCGGCCTTGGCCGCCGCGGCGATCTGCTTGACCTGGTCATCGAACTTGCGGATGTTTCCCGGGTTGACCCGGACCGCGGCGCAGCCGGCGTCGATCGCGGCAAAGACGTACTTGGGCTGGAAGTGGATATCGGCGATCACCGGTATCTGCGACTTCTTCGCGATGATCGGCAGCGCCGCGGCGTCGTCGGCCGAGGGGCACGCCACCCGCACGATATCGCAGCCGGTGGCCGTCAGTTCGGCGATCTGCTGCAGCGTCGCGTTGATGTCGGTGGTGGGGGTGGTCGTCATCGACTGGATGCTGACAGGAAAATCAGACCCTACTCCCACCGAGCCGACCTTGATCTGGCGGGTCTTGCGCCGTGGTGCAAGCACGGGCGGCGGTGCTGCAGGCATTCCTAGGTTGACCGGAGTCAAAGCGTCCTCCATGGTGGCGGCCCTTGCCGCACGTCAGTTTCTTCACTCTTTTTCATTATCCACCTGTCAGGACGTTCCCTGCCCGGAATCGCGACCGGGCCGGCTGTCCTCCGGTCGGAGTAGACCGGTTACACGAGGTGGACGAACGCTCCCATGACGGGCTTCCATTCGGTGGTCTTGACCGCCGAGATGACTCCGGCCCGGGCGAAGGGGTCCTGGCTGACCAGGGAGTGGAGGTCGTTTTCGGTGTCCGCAGTGAAGATCAGGAGCGCTCCCGTTCCGTCGGCGAACGGCCCGGAGGTCAGGACCCTGCCCTGCTCGACCAGTGTGCCGAGCCACTCGCGGTGCGCGGGGCGGTGCTCATCCCGCACGGCGTTCTGGTCGGGGCTGTACACGTATTCAACTGCGAAAACACTCATGGGGTCAGCCTACGTGATCAGCGCAGGTAAGTTGTTGCGACGATGGCCGTGCCTGCTCCCCACAGCATGGAGGTCAGCGTGCCGATGATGAACCGTTCCGCGGCCGCGGGAGTCTCCTTCAGTTCGGCGTAGCGGCCCAAACCCTTGACGGCCACCACGTAGGCGATGGCCACCGGCTCGTCGGCCAGGACGGCG
>NZ_KI914889.1:9893-14239 GCF_000520555.1 Arthrobacter sp. Br18
GACGGCGGTAGCGACCGCGAGCCGTTCGAGGACGCCGATGACGAGGCCGCCGCGCAGCACTCCGGCCGGCAGCGGCGGTACAAGCCGGGCGACGTCGGGCCCGGGAGCGGGGAATTCACGCTGGGGCTGGTCGGCAGGCTCAGGCGGTTCCTCACGGAGCGCCTGCTGGGCGTCGACGGTACGTGCGAGGCGGAGCACCAGGGTGGTCACCGGCCATCCCACGCCTCCGGCGACCATGAGGGTGGAAATGACCCAGAGCGCTTCCATCAGTCCTCCTGGTGCGTGACGGGCTGCCGATCCAGCGTCGCTGAGTCGGCCCACGACAACAGTAGTGCGGCTGCCGGCCGGGCAGCCCATTCCTCCACCCAGGCCGAACGCGCAACAGCCTTGCTCACCGACTGCGGAGTAATGCCCAGCTCCCTGGCGACGGCGGTCTGGCTGCCGCGCCGGCCGGGTTCCAGCCGGTCGAGAATGCGCCATTCCGCCGGTGAACGGTTACTGACGTGGCGACCCACCAGGGCAAGGACGGCTTCGGCTTCCGCCGAGCCGGGCGGTCCCTCCACGGCCAGGGGCGCGCGCTCCCCCGTTTTCTTGGCACGCTCGACGGCGGCGCGGGCCAGGACGAAGGCGCTGCCGCGCGCTTCCCGCGGGCTGGCCGGATAGGGCTGATCGACGTCTCCCACGCCGATTCCGACGTACCAGTGTCCCTGCCGCAGGCAGAGCAGGACGGCGTCCACAACGGCAGCCGGTGATTCCAGGACGCCCTGCGCCTCGTCGCCCACTGATCGTTCGAACCCGGCTGTCGCAGGGATGCTGCCCAGAAGTCGCAGGAGGTCCGGGATGTGGTCGGGGTTGCTCCTGCTCGCTGCCTGGTCGATGGTGAGGACGAACATTCATCAACCTTATATGGCTGATAAATATAATTCAACCTATTTCGTATTACTTTGGGACTTCACCTAGCCGAACAGGTCCACCGGCTTGACGATATCCGCGTAGATCAACAGGGCTCCCATGCCCAGAAGCAACACCGCCACCGCATAGGTGAGGGGAAGCAGCTTCGCCATATCGAATGGACCTGGATCGGGCCGCCGAAAGACTCGTGCCACCGTGCGCCGAAGGCCCTCCCACAGCGCTCCGGCGACGTGGCCGCCATCCAGGGGAAGAAGGGGAATCAGGTTGAAGACGAACAGCGCCAGGTTCAAACCTCCCACGAGCCCCACCAGCGTCGCCACACGGGCATCGAGCGGAATTTCCTCCATCGCTGACACCTCGCCGGCAATACGCCCGACCCCGACCACGCTGATAGGCCCCTCAGGGTCGCGGGGCGCGTCCGAGAACGCGGCCTGTCCCACCTCGACCACGCGCTGCGGCAGGTTGATCACCACACCTGCCACCCTCACGAGGGAATCCCAGACTGCAGGCATCACCTCGCCGGCGGGCTGTGGAACGAGCTCCTGGGTGGACCCGACCCCGATGAAACCAACCTGCTGCGTCAGCTGGTTGCCGTCGGCGTCGACCCGTGCGGCTCCGTCCTCGCCGGCAATGGGCCGTTCGGTCAGGAGCGGCGTGATGGTGGAATCGATCGAGGAGCCGTCCCTCTCATAGGAGATCGAGACTTCGCGTCCCGCTGCGTCACGGATCCAGCCGGACATCTCCTCCCAACTGGTGACTTCCCTCCCGTCGAAGGACGTGACACGGTCCCCCGGTTGGAGTCCCGCCTCGAACGCAGGTGCGGCTGGATCGCCGTCAGAGCAGTCGGTCTGGCCGGTATCGGCCTGCTGGCTCGCCGGGACGACGCATCGGTAGACCTCGGAGACGGTGGTGGTGGCCTGGGCGGAGCCGAACCCCATGATCAGCACGGCAAACAGCACGATCCCGATGAACAGGTTCACGAGGGGCCCGCCCAGCATGATGATGATCCGCTGATGGATGGGCAGCTTGTAGAACACCCGGTCCTCATCGCCGGGCCGGAGCTGCTCGGCAGCGGCCCGGCGCGCGTCGTCGGCAAGCTGCTGGAACATGCCGGTGCTCGACCGCCGCACGGCGCCGTCGTCGCCCGCCTTTGCGGGAGGGAACATTCCAACCATGGAGACGTAGCCCCCCAGCGGAATCGCCTTCAGCCCGTACTCCGTCTCTCCCTTCCTGCGGGAGAACAAGGTGGGTCCAAAACCGACCATGTACTGCGTCACCCGCACCTTGAACAATTTGGCGGGCAGGAGGTGCCCCACCTCATGGAGTGCTATCGACGCCGCGATCCCCACGGCGACGAACAGCACCCCTCCAATGAAGAGCAGAATGGTCAAGGTGCTCCCTTCTATCCGGCGTACGTATCGAGCGGGTGTTCCTGCAGACCACAACGAAGACGCGCGGAGGCGCGTGCCCGCTGTTCGGCATCGAGCACAGCGTCGAGCGTTGTGGGGGCCTGCTGGAGCCCGGCCTGTCCTGCTGTCAGCTCCTCAACCACTGCAGCGACGATGTCGACGATGTCATTGAATCCGATTTTGCCACTGTGGAAGGCCTCAACAGCCTCCTCATTGGCGGCGTTGAACACCGCCATGGCGGTACCGCCCTTCGACGCGGCGGCCTTCGCCAACCGGACGGCGGGGAAGGCGATTTCATCGAGCGGCTCGAAGGTCCAGGCCGACGCCGTCGACCAGTCGCAGGGCGCGGTCGACCCCGGGACCCGGAAGGGCCAGCCGATTCCGAGCGCGATCGGCAGCCGCATGTCGGGCGGTGATGCCTGCGCGATCGTGGATCCGTCGAGGAACTGGACCATCGAGTGAACCACGGACTGCGGGTGCACGACGACGTCGATCCGGTCGAGCGGGATGTCGAACAGCAGGTGGGCTTCGATGACCTCCAGTGCCTTGTTGACCATCGTGGCGGAGTTCGTGGTGATCACCCTGCCCATGGCCCAGGTGGGATGGGCAAGTGCCTGCGCCGGGGTGACGGTCACCAGCTCATGTCGGGACATGCCCCGGAAAGGGCCGCCCGACGCGGTGAGCACGAGGCGGTCGACTTCGTCGGCGCTGCCGGATCTCAGCGCCTGGGCGATGGCGGAGTGTTCTGAATCCACCGGCACCAGCTGGCCGGGTGCTGCGGCTTTGCGTACCAGCTCTCCGCCGACGATGAGTGATTCCTTGTTGGCCAGGGCGAGCAGGTGTCCGGCAGAGAGGGCGGCCAGTGTCGGGGCCAGTCCGATGGAGCCGGTGATGCCGTTGAGGACGACGTCGGCGTCCGGCCAGGCGGCGAGCCGGGATACGGCGTCGGGGCCGGTGAGGATGGTCGGGGCGTAGCCGTGGATGCCGGCGTCGTCGGCCGCTGCCGCAAGAGCCTGCTCGAGGTCCGCCTCGGTCCCGGTCGCCGATCCTATGGCTGCAGCACGGGTGGACACGGCCTGCCGGGCGAGCAGGGGGAGGTTGCCGCCGCCGGCCGCGAGGGCCGTGACACTGAACCGGTCGGGCGCCTGCGCGATGACGTCGAGGGCCTGGGTGCCGATGGAACCGGTTGAGCCCAGGATGACGACGCGACGGTGCTTCCGGGAAGGTGCGCTGAAGTCCATGGCCCCAGTATCCCGCACCCTGGGCCGGGGCACTCCCGGGGTGGCAGTCGGAGCGTTCAGCGGGAGACGTCCATAGTGGAAACTCCCCACGGGGAGCTGTTCCGCGGGGAGGCGTTCCGCGGGGAGACGTTCCGCGGGGAGCTGGTCCGCGGGGAGCTGGTCCGCGGGGAAAGCTGGCAGGGAACCGTCGGCTTTGAACCGTCGGCGTCGAACTGTCGGCGGGGAACATCCGGTGGGGAACTGTGCGGCGGAGAAATGTCAGTGGTGGGTGGGAGTGTGGGGGTATGGCAGGTCGGGGTGGAGAGCCGTTGACGGAGGATGCGGGTGCATCTTCGACGGTCAAGCCCGGCCTGAGCGGAGTGATCGGGTTGTTCTCCATCGAATTGCTCGATGGGCCGGGATTGACGGATGCCCTGGCGAAACTCGAGGCCCTGGTGGTGTGGGCGCAGGCCGGTCAGGCGGAGGTGATGCACCTGTTGGAGGATCGTTTCCAGGACGAGATGCGCCACCACGGGATGGCGGCGAAAGCCCCCGCGTACGGCCGGCGGGATCCCGGGACCACCGCACCAACCGCGGCTGATCCGTCGGCGTCGGGGTGGGGTTCGGGTGTTGGGGGTTCGGTCGGGTTTTCGCGGTTGCGGCGGGCTGATGAGGAGTTGGCTACGAGCCTGACGGTGACGGAGATCGCCTGTACCCTGTCGCTGTCGGAGCGCACCGCGGGGGCCCTGCTGCGGAGAAGCCACGCGTTGTGCAGGGATTTCCCCGATACCCTGGTGGCCCTGCG
>NZ_AZSA01000248.1 GCF_000520555.1 Arthrobacter sp. Br18
GGGCCGCATAGCGCCAAAATTGATCACTGTGATGTCCTGAGCCCACCCGGACGTGTTGCGTATGGGCGGGCTTCACTGCGACACGGTTGGCATCGGGTCGTCGGATCGGGGTTGTGTTGCAATTGGTGGGTTGTTGGATAGCATCATGCGCCCAGCACCTCCCGGGCAGCTTCGAGGATGCCGTCCAAATGGATGCCCCGAAGCCTCATAATTTCTGCCCCTGAGCCGGACTCCCCGAACTCGTCGATCGACACAACGCGGCCTGCGGAGCCGGCCCAGCGGTACCAGGCATCACCGCGGCTGGCCTCAATCGCCACGCGCGCAGTCAGCGACGTGGGAAGGATATTTTCGCGGTAGTTCTGGTCCTGGTTACTGAACCATTCGACGCAGGGCATCGAGACGACGCGCGCGGCGATGCCCTCAGCTTCGAGGGTGCATGCGGCTTGAATGGCCAGGGAAACCTCGCTGCCCGTGGCGATCAGCGCTAGATCATTTCCTGCTCCGCTTTGCCATCTGACGTATCCACCGGCCCTCGTGCCGTCCGCGGTAGTGCTGTTGGAGGGCAGTACCGGCAGGTCCTGCCGACTCAGCACGAGTGCCACGGGCCGGTCCTTCGTTGTGAGGATGCGCTGCCAGACGGCCACGACTTCCACCGAGTCCGCTGGCCGGACTACGTCCAGACCGGGGACGGTCCGCAGCGACGCAATCTGTTCCACCGGTTGGTGTGTGGGTCCGTCTTCGCCGACTGCTACGGAGTCGTGGGTGAAGACGTAGATGACGCCGAGCCCCATGAGTGCTGCGAGGCGGATGCTGGGGCGCATGTAGTCGCTGAAGACCAGGTAGGTGGAGCCGAAGGGTCGCCATGGTCCGTGCAGGGCGATGCCGCTGAGGATCGCGGCCATGGCGTGTTCCCTGATGCCGAAGCGGATGAACTCGCCGGCCGGGTTTCGTGCGGAAAATGGTTCACCGGGCACGGTGACGTTGGTGGAGCCGCTGAGGTCGGCTGAGCCACCCCAGAGCCGCACGTTTTCGTGGAGGGCTGCGATGACTGCTCCGTTGGTCTTGCGGGTCGCGATCGTATCGCCCGGCTCACCAGTTGGAACACCTGACAGCAAGGAAGGGTCGGTTGCGATGGAGCGAAACGACGTCCAATGCTGGGCGGCTTCTGCGTGGTCGGCGGCCCAGGCTGCGTAGTTTAGCTCCCACTCGGCGTGCAGCGCGGCTCCGCGGGTGACCGCGGCGCGGGTATGGTGCAGGAGTTTGTCGTCGACGAGGTCTTCGAGCCGGGCGTCGGGGGTGTATCCGAGTGTTTCCTTTATCAGTGCGAGCTCGTCTTTGCCGAATCCGCCGGAGCGAGCTGCTGGGGTGCCACCGAATTTGGTGGAGGGGGATCCGATGACGGTTTTCACGGCGACGAGGGTGGGTTTCCCTGTCCGGTCGGTGGCTTCTCGGAGGACTGCTTCAATACCGTCGAGGTCGGTAGCGTCATCTATTTCGAGCACGCGCCAGCCGTAGGATGCGTAGCGGGCACGGACATCCTCGGAAAAGGTACTGCTCGTGTCGGCGTCGATTGTGATGCCGTTGTCGTCCCAGATCACCACGAGATTGTCGAGGCCCAGGGTGCCGGCGAGGCTTGAGGCCTCCGCCGAGACGCCTTCCTGCAGGCAACCATCGCCAGCCAGGGCCCAGATGGTGTGCTCAAGGATCGGGGAGTCCGGGGTGAATACCGCTTGCTCGTGCAGTGCTGCAATGGCCATGCCGACAGTGGAGGCAACACCCTGGCCCAGGGGGCCGGTGCTCATCTCGACGCCGACCGTGTGGTGGATTTCTGGATGTCCCGGTGTCTTGGATCCCAGTGAACGGCTCGCAGCCAGGTCGGCCAACGTCAGTCCGTAGCCGGTGAAGAAGAGTTGGGTGTAGAGCAGGAGGCTTGCGTGTCCCGCTGACAGGACGAAGCGGTCCCGCGTCGGCCAGTCCGGGTGGGTAGGGGAGTGGCGGAGGATCCGGGAAAACAGGACATGGGATAATGGCGCCAATGCCATGGCGGTGCCTGCATGCCCGTGGCCTTTTGCTTCAACGAGGTGCGCCGGAATGGCCTGCGCTGCGGCGACCGCCCTTGCGTCAAGGGAAGCAGCAGAAAACGGGACAGTGCAAATCTCGTCTGTAGTCACGCCAGATACTTTGGTATACAACTGTACTTAAGTCAATGGATGCTGAGTGCCGTAAGGGCAGTCAGGGCAGCGGCTATAGAGAGGGTAGGAATGGCACAGGGGCTTTCAACGGGGTCTGGCATAGCGCTGAATCTTATTCGGTCGGGGCAGGCAACCACTCGCAATGATTTGATCGACGTCCTCGGGTGGTCCCGCATTACACTCGCCCGGCGGCTCGATGAACTGCTCGCTGAGTCCATCATTGTCAGCGTCGGTCAGCTCGATTCCCGCGGCGGTCGCCCGCCTGAAACTTTCGCGGTCAATCCCGTGGCCGGTTTGTTGCTGGCGGTTGATATTGGCGGATCTCACACCCGACTGGCCATCACCGATCTGGTGTCAACTATGCTCAGCGTTGATGAAGCGGATATCGGCCTGAGCGAAGGCCCCGCGGAAATTTTTGAGTGGGCCGGGCAGGTCTTTGACCACATGCTGCAACGCTTGGGGAAGACCCGGCAGGACGTGGTCGGTATCGGCGTCGGAGTACCCGGGCCGGTGGATGTCGCAACCGGCCGTCTCGCCAGCCCCCAGATCGACCCCCAGTGGGACGGAATCCTGGTCCGCGAGTACTTTTCCGGACGCTACGACCATGCAGTCTTCGCCGTTGACCGGGATGTGAACACGCTGGCACTTGCCGAGGCCAGGCGTGGCTGGAGCCACTACAAGAACCTCGTCGTGGTCAAAGCTGGAATCGGGCTCGGCCTAGCCTACGTACTGGATGGGAGCGTCTACCGGGGCGCTCGGGGTGGCGCGGGGGACTTGAGCAAACCCCACATTGACGGCGGACGGCTTCAGCGACTGGAGAGCGTCGCGAGCGGTGCGGTCATCCGCCAGGAGCTCACCGCACGCGGCTACAAGGTGCGCACCAGTGCGGACATTGTGCGATTCGCCCGCGAGGGCGATGCGGCAACGCTGGCCCTGCTTGAAGAGACTGGCTCCACCATTGGCCAGACCATGGCCGATGTCGTCGGTCTCCTGAATCCAGAAGCAGTGATTGTCGGCGGAAACCTTGCCGAAGCAGGGGATCCATTCCTCCGTCCCATTCGGGAGGCCATCTTTCGGGGCGCCAGAGACTTTGCAAGCCGCGATCTCATTGTGGAGCGAAGCAGGCTCGCCCACGCAGCCGGCGTCACCGGGGCCTCACTAATAGCCCAGGACGCACTGTTCAATGCGGACCGAATCAGCAAGATCACTCGTGTCGGCGTCTCTTCTTGACCTCATGCTCGCGTCCTGATGCCGGGGTAGGTCGAGGATCCGATACTTTGGATCACTTGTAGACAAAAGGTTCTCGAGAGCTGTAGCGTGTGTCACGCCACACACCGATGTCGTGCGCACCCTTTTGACTGAAGGATCACCACTGTGGCATTGAACCTTGCCGAAGAACTGTCATCCATCACCACCAAGGCAACCGCTTCCGACTGGAGGGCCGCGATCCGCTTGGCGGGCGACGGCCTCGTCGCCGGGGGAGTCACCACCGATGACTACACCGACGAGATGATTGCAGCGGTCGAGGAACATGGGCCGTACATTGTCATCGCTCCCGGCATTGCGCTGGCACACGCGCGGCCTGCCGAGTCGGTATTGAAGGGTGGTCTGAGCTGGGTCAGTCTCAAGACTCCGGTCGAATTCGGCCACTCGTCGAATGATCCGGTGACCCTGGTTATCGGACTGGCAGCCCTGAATCACACGGCGCACATCGAAGTCCTCAAGGCCGTCGCCGGGGTTCTGTCCAATAAGGAAGCCCGCGCACAGCTCGAAGCAGCAACCACCGACAGTGAAGTCCGGGCCATCCTCAGCAGCCTGGCCACCGAGTAGTTTTTTCGTTTACCAACCCTGGATTGAAAGGCACCCCCATGAAGATTTTCGCCGTGTGCGGAATGGGCATTGGAACCTCAGTGCTCCTGAAAATGAATGCTGAAAAGGTCCTCACAAGTCTCGGTATTGACGCCGACGTCGAGGCAGCCGACATTGGTGTGGCCCGCGGAGCGGCGCAGGCAGCGGACATCGTCCTGACCTCCGATGAGCTTGCCCCGGAGATCGGCGACGTTCCAGCCCGTGTGATCATCATCGACAACTTCTTCGATTTGGACGAGATCACCGAGAAACTCACCGAAGCCGTCCAGTAACCCTCCCCGCCCCAACACACCAGAAAAGGAGCACCCACGATGGAGTGGCTCGTCGTCATCCTGAATTTCATCGGCCAACAGATCCTCAACGTGCCGGCCTATCTCATCGGCATCATCACCGCCGTGGGGCTCATCGCCCTGCGCCGCAATGCCGGCCAAGTCGTCGGCGGTGCATTGAAGGCTGCGCTGGGCTTCTTGATCCTCGGCGCGGGAGCTACTGTCGTCACAGGCTCCCTTGATCCCCTGGGCGCCCTGATCCTCGCGGTGACCGGCGCACAGGGCGTCATCCCCACCAATGAGGTCATCACCGCAATCGCGCAGGAGGAATTCGGTGCGCAGAGCGCTTATGTGCTGACCCTCGGCTTCGTTGTCATGCTCGCCCTGGCTCGGTTCACGCCACTGAAATACGTGTTCCTCACCGGACACCACATGGTTTTCATGGCCACCATGCTCACCGTGGTGTTATCGGTTGGACTCGGCGATGACCTGAGCTGGCTCGTGGTGGTTATCGGAGCGGTCCTACTCGGCGTCATCATGGTGGTCATGCCCGCCTTCGTGCATCCCTGGACTAAGAAAATCACCGGCAACGACACCATCGCCATCGGCCACTTCGGTACCCTCGGCTACATCGCGGCCGGTGCCGCCGGCCAGGCGGCCGGCCGCCGGAGCAAATCCACCGAGGAAATCAAGTTTCCGCAGGGCTTGAAGTTCCTGAGGGATTCCATGGTCGCAACCTCCCTGTCCATGGTCCTGATCTACCTGGTCTTCGCGATCTGGGGTCTGATCGCACTTCCGCTCGATGAAGCCCTGGCCATTTTCGACGTTGCCGACGCCGGCGCGTTCATCATGGCCGGCTTCAGCCTGGCACTGCAGTTTGGCGTGGGCGTGGCCATCATCCTCTACGGTGTCCGCACCGTCCTAGGCGAACTCGTACCAGCATTCCAAGGCATCGCCGAAAAGGTTGTTCCCGGCGCGAAACCCGCGTTGGACATCCCGATCGTCTTCCCCTTCGGCGCCAACGCCGTACTCATCGGCTTCCTCAGCTCCTTCGCCGGCGGATTGATCGCACTAGGAGTCCTGGCCGTGTGGCTCAACCCCGTCTTCGGCCTCGCCCTGATCCTTCCCGGCATGGTGCCCCACTTCTTCACAGGGGGTGGAGCGGGTGTCTATGGCAACGCCACCGGCGGGCGCCGCGGCGCGATGATCGGCGGATTCGTGAATGGCGTGATCATCACCATCCTGCCGGCAATCCTGCTGCTGGTACTTGGCCAGTTCGGCTTCGCCAACAGCACCTTCGGCGACGCGGACTTCGGCTGGTTCGGAACGCTTATCGGCCTCAGCCTGCGCGCTGGCACCACGGCAGGCATCGTTCTCACCATCCTGATCGCAGTCATCCTGGTGGCAGCCGCAATCATCTACCAGCGCAAGGTAGTCGACACCGGCTGGGTCCCCGGATCCAACCGCGACCAGTGGATCGCAGGCATCAAAGCAGAAGAAAAAGCCCAACTCGACGCCGAAAAGGCACGCAAGGCACAGGAAAAAGCAGCACAAAAGCCGGAACAGTAAGGCCCGGCTGATTGGGAGGTGCGACACCAAACCCTGGTGTCGCACCTCCTTCTCTTTATGCGCCGTCACACCGGCATGCCAAGCGTGACACTCATCCCGGAAACCCCAGATCCCTATAGAACTCCGCTCCTGTTCCGGGCTCAATTGTTCGCTGAGGACGGGAAAAGGCATCCCAATTGACGATCCGTCACTGGGCGGGGCCGATCGGACGAATTCAGATGTCGAGGATGTTGTTGTGAGCGTTGGTGATTAGTGGGAGATCTCGAGTGTCGAGGTCTTCCATGAGGTGAATTGCTGCGAAGTCTGTTGGCCTGATGCGGCCGGCGGAGTCGAAGACTCGGTAGGTGCGCCGTAGTCGTCCTTCTGGGTAGTGAGGGTGGGCGAAGCTGACTTCGACTCGGGTGTTAGGCCAGTCGTCGACGACGTCGAGGCGAGTGCTGCTGAGGCCGTCCGATAGCGGGGTCTTGGCTCCTGAGGGTGCTGTCCAGTAGGCATCGAGATGGGCGAACTCGGCGCGGATCGCGTCGACCGCAGCCTTCTTCTGGTCAAAGGGAAGGTTGACCAGGGTCCACGAGACACGAGGACCATCTGGCGTAATTGGATTTACCCTGGCTTCCTCGTGTCTGGACCTCCCCGGAATCTGATCCTCCTCGACAGGGATGCGTTCGTGCTCGGTGAAGCAAAGCCTTGAGGGTAGATCGCCTGAAGGCAGGTCGATTTGTGAGAAGCGGTAGGTGTACGAGGCGCCGCCGTGGCCGTCGCGGAGTGCGTTTGGGGCCGATGTGTAGACCACCAGATGGGCTCCTCGGTCCTTTTCGAACGCGGCAGCGGGCATCCGGTCGATGATCATGTGGTGTGTGCCTCCGTCTGCGGACAGGATCAGCAGGGTGCGGTCGACGAGCCAGTCTGCTTCGACATCAACGTTGGCGTCCCATTGACGGACCGAGAGCCATAGACCGTGCCGGGTCGTTCCGAGGTGAGTGACGTGAACGAGGTCGAAGAAAGGGGTCAGATCCCCCTCGGGGGAGATGTGGAGAGCGGTCGCCCCGTTTTGAGGTAGCTGATCTGCATTCTCTCGCATGGGGGAGTACAGGACCCAAGCACCGTCGAAGGCGGACACGACCGTCACGTGTGGATTGACCAGCCCGATGGGAAGATCTGGCCAAGAGACCAATTGATCGGACTTGCCGCTCTGCTGGGTGACGGCCATCGGTTCCGAGAGACTAACGCGAATAAGAAATCGCGCTGAAACAACATCTCGCCAACCCTCGGGTGCACCAATCATGCGGTAAGTGTCGCAGCGAAGCTGCGCCGCCCGATAGTCGATCCTCTTGCGGGGCGTCGTCGCGGTCAGGAACAGTTAGCGTTCATTTTTCCCGGGGCCACCCTCACTCAGGCCCTAGGACCGCGGCACTCGCATCCAGAAGCCGTTGGAGATGCTTTTGAGTGCGCTCATTGCCTTGTGCCCCCATCGAGAGTGCCTCCTGAAGCCAGCCCGGCCCTTTCCTCGCCGCGACCTCGGGGGCCAGTCGCTCCAGCTCTCCTTCCCGAACCAGAACGATCCCAAGAGATTCGAGGCGCGCCAACAGTTCGAGGAGTGCGACACGCGCCTCACCCCGGAACGCCTCGACGCCATAAGTCTTGACCTCTGCCCACGGAGACTCACGACTGCGAGCCTGCGCAAATAGCTCTTCGCGAGTTGCCGCAGCGAACGGCGGTTACGTCCCGCTGAGTGGTGGAGTTTTCTCGACACCGTGCGGGTCAGTTCCTTGATTATGCTGCAGTAAGTTCGGGAAGCAAAACCGTCTCCTCTATCGGTGTGGCGGCGGGTGTGTTCATGGCGGTGAGCTCGGCCATGGACGTCTCGGAGAGGTAGCGGCGGTCCCCGGCTTCCCACTCGTCGTGCTGCTCGACGAGGACCGCTCCGGCGAGGCGGAGAAGGGCTGCGGGGTTGGGAAAGACACCGACGACGTCGGTGCGGCGTTTGATCTCCTTGTTCACCCGCTCCATCGGGTTCGTGGACCAGATCTGCCGCCAGTGCCTGGCCGGGAATCCGGCAAACGCGAGCACGTCCTCCCGAGCGTCGCTGAGCATCGCGGCGACCTTCGGATGGGATTTGGTGAGCATCCGGGTGACCTCGTCGAACTGGGTGTTCACGTGCGCGGCGTCGGGTTGGGCGAAGGCCGTGCGGATGATCGAGGCGACCATTTCCTGGGAGCCCTTCGGCACGGTTGCCAGGACGTTACGCATGAAATGCACCCGGCAGCGCTGCCACGCCGCACCTTGGAACACGGTGCCGATGGCCTTTTTCAGCCCGCTGTGCGCATCAGAGATTACGAGCGTGACCCCGCCCAGGCCCCGGGTCTTCAGGGAGCGCAGGAACGCCGTCCAAAAGCCCTCGTTCTCGCTGTCTCCGACGTCGAAGCCGAGGACTTCCCGGCGCCCGTCGGCGGCGACGCCGAAAGCGACCACGATGGCCTGGGACACCACCCGGTGACCGACGCGGGCCTTGCAGTAGGTCTCGTCCAGGAACACGTACGGGTATTCCAGGGCCGAGAGGTCCCGGTCGCGGAACGCACCGACTTCATGGTCGAGGTCTTCGCAGATCCGGGATACCTCGGACTTCGAAATCCCGGTGTCCGCGCCGAGGGCCTTGACCAGGTCATCGACCTTACGGGTGGAAACTCCGTGCAGGTAGGCCTCCATCACGACCGCGTAGAGGGCCTGATCAACCCGGCGGCGGCGCTCCAGCAGGGCCGGGAAGAATGACCCGGCCCGCAGCTTGGGAATCTTCAGGTTCAGATCCCCCGCGGTGGTCGTCAACGTCCTGGGCCGGGACCCGTTGCGTTGGGTCGTGCGCGCCTCGGAGCGTTCGAACGGGGCAGCACCGATGAACGCTGTCGCCTCCGCCTCGATGAGCTGCTGATACAGGGTTTCGGTAGCGGTCCGAATCCGATCGGGCACGTCGGTGAGTTTCAATTGTCCAAGCAGATCAAGCAGGGCAGACTGGTCTAGAGCCATCGTGTGTTGTGTCTTTCTGTGAGTGACTTTGATCGGTACTCACTGACCATCGCACGATGGCTCATCACGTCGCCTACGCAACGCTCAACACCGAGAAACTACACCACCCCACGGGACGCAACCCGAACGGCTCGTCACGTCGGTCATCAAATAGCGCTGCAATGGCGTCGAGAACGTGGCCGACGTTAACGGACTCTCGCGGGGCTCGCTGGGCACCGGTCGCCCGATTCCACGCGCCTTTGTAAGCCTCGTCCCACTCGCCGCCCATTGCGGCGACTAAGCGGCCCAGCGCCGCCTCATTATTCAGCATGTCCAGGTCAGGCGCAGCGACGACCGGAACAGCGACCGCACGCAGAGTGCTAGCAACTTTCCACATCGCATCCTTGCCGCCCGTCGGGACAAAAAGCACTTCGTTTCGAGGCAAACCGTCCGCGCTCTGTTGCAGATGATCGAGGCCGGCGTTGAGGTAGGCGCAATCACCCTCCGCTTCTGCAAGCATGACGACGCGATGGAACAATCCATCGAGCACGTTGGTGTATTTCAACACGGGATCGTGCCAAAGCTCCTGCAGGCGGTCCGAGTCCAGCTGATGGGCGCGTGTGTGGCCCTCACCTCTACTCGCCCGCACGACTGACACCTGCACACCGGAATCAAGCAAGCCAGTTAGAAGACTGCGATCGTGAGTGGCAATGAGAATTTGCACACCTCGCTCAACAGCAAGCGCGCCGAGTTCAGCGCCAAGAGCATGCGCTTGAGGCGGATGCAGGAAAGCTTCCGGCTCATCGAGGATGATGACGGGGTACGTGGCCGCGATGACTGGTAATACCTGCCCGAAAAACCTACGCATGCCGTCGCCTTGTTCATCGAGCGGGCTCAGCGCAGCCATCGCTGCGCGATATGCAGCCGGGATGTCATCGATGGGGGGCGCGGGAGAATCAACTTCTCCTACGCGCAATCGCACAGTTCGCCCAAGCGTGTCGAGGGTGAGTGGCTTTCCAAACACCGATTGGGAAGTCGCGTTGATGCGATCGCGCAGCTCCCGAGAGTCTTGGAGGGTGTGGATGGGGTGGACTGCGGGGTCATCGCCCGCTTCACGCATCTCCGCGGAGCCCCCGACCGAGAACCTCCCGGCAGCGTTGCCGTAGAACGTGAAGAAGGAGGCGAGATCCGCTACGCCGTTTTGGGTTTGGCTCCACAAATAGGCCAGGTTAGTAGGGTCGTGGAGGCCACCGTTACGCGCGAACCCCATACTCGGTTCGCTGATGACGAAGGGAGTACTCAAGCCAATCCATGCGATCATGTCAGCGTCGTTGCCCTGTACGTCTAAAAGAGACAGAATCCACGGACATCATCGGGGGGCGAGGCTGTGACGGGTGGTGTTGTATCCACTGATGAAGCTCGCGCAAGATCGTCGACTTGCCGGCGTTGTTCGATCCAACTATGACTGTGACCCCCGGAGGCCTGCGGTCGAATGACATCGCCGCTCCTGAGTGCGATCTGCTCGATTCCGAAATGGAACTGGCTCGCAATCCCTGTCGCCCATCCGGGATATTTAGTTGCATAGAGAGCCGCAATGCTGTCCTTATCCACGCCCTGCATTGCAGAATCATCGCAGATTGACGGGCTCAGAGCTCGCCAACCTCAGCAGGGCTGACGACAGTTCGTCACTCGGCTCGACGTCGCACCCGCCTATTGGGGCGAACGAGCATGCGGGCGACTAATACGCCGATGTGCTGATCTCGCCCGTGCTCGTGATCATTTGGAAAGACGAAGACGAAGACGAAGACGAAGACGAAGACGATGCGGACGCCGCCGCTGGTAACCCGTATTTGCGTATCGAGGACCTCCATCGTGCCCGCGCCATAGGTGAAGCCATCACGGCCAATCCTCGGAACTTAATTGATCGCAACGGCGACTGTCGGCACTATGAGCCGCGCGCAGAGTTCGGCGCCCGGACGCTTACCTGCCTACAGCACGAGTGTCAGCAGTTGCCTGAGATTGTGGGATCCGAGCTCGACATCGTGATTCTCAATCAGCCAGGCAGACGGTTCAGCGCGCCCGCAAGCCGGTCCACCACCGGGGCGTCTTCTGCCCGCATGGACAAGAGGAGAAAGTTCATATGGAACTTGAATCCGCTGACTCCCGCGAGACCTGCCCGAGAAAACGCCCGGTGCAGGTGCGACGACTGCAACATGGTTGTTGTCTTGCAACCGACAGGATTCGAGACAACTATTTGGTGGTGAGGCTCATAGCTACGCCGCTACGACGAGTTGGGATCTGATGGTGATCGTCAACCCTTAGTTGACGATCACAATTCTGTGTCATAGCATCGAAAATATGACAGCACTGAAGCCCGCGCGAGCCAGCACACTCACCAAGCTCGCTTTGGCGTTGGAAGATCGTGAAGGAATGCTCGGTACAACGAGCGACGAGATCACCATGATTCGGCGCGCCGATGAGTTGACGAAGCTGTCGCATGCCCGACTGCACGAGCTGGTGGCCGCGGCCCGTGGGCGCGGAGTCTCGTGGCAGGCGATCGGCGACGCCCTCGGTGTGAGCCGCCAGGCCGCTTTCAAACGATTCAGCATCACCGTCGAGAACACTGCCGGAGAGAACGAACGGACCCAACCTACGATTGACCTGATCGAACGCACCACCAATGTCTTCCAGAGCCTCGAGGCCGGTGACTTCGCAGCTGTCAAGGAGCTCATGACCTACACCTGCTCGCGAGCCCTAACAAAGCGCAAAGTGATGAGCCTCTGGAGCGAGATCACAACGACAACTGGGCACCTTGAGGCATGCACAGAGACGACCGTGCAAACTCCCGACGGCCGCACCACCCTCGGGAAACTGGCGAACAGGCACCTCCTCGCCGGTGCCGTTGTTCAAACAACGCTCAAGCACGAAGCCGGGTGGTGGATCGGCCGCGTTGCCTACAACGGCGCAGGCAAGATCACCGGCATCCTCATCGCCCCGCCCTACTCGCAGAACCTGCCCTTCTAATTGGCCACGGACCGTAAGCCAGTAGGCCGGACTGCCTCTTCACAACGGACCGTGAACAGCCGAGCAGCAAAGGAGAAATCATGGAAACATCTACCATTATCTGGGTCGTCGTCATCGCGGTTATCGCGTTGGTCGGGGTGGGCGCTTTTAGCAAGATGGGGAAAGACCGCGAAGACGAGTAGCGAGCAGGGGCCCAAAGGCGTTTTTCGACGTTTCTTCAAGCGGGGGCCTTTTGGAATGGCACGTTGAGACCGCGATTCCTATTGCGGACGACTCTGCGCACTCGGGGTAATAGGACGTACGCCGATCGCAACTGATCTGATGTACGAACTGTCGCATAACCTCAGTGCCTCGAATCCCAAGGGTTGCGAGACCGCCGAAACACGTGACAGATGATCCATCTGGCCCGAAATGTCGCGGCGGTCAACACGGGCGGCTCCGTGCGACGACCGCGAGGCCTGTTGATTGAGGCCGCCGCCATTCTCGCTGGGTTTCAGGCTCGAACGATTTCAGATTCGTTGGGGAGCCAGACAGTTCCATCGGCGCGACGGAAAGCCAGCGGCACACCCTGTGAGCTCGCCCAGTTCATCGAATCGGAAACCTGCACATGCACGTGCGGCTCCGTGCTGTTTCCCGAATTACCGCACTGGCCAATGGCGTCGAGCGTGCTGATCTCGTCTCCGACACTCACTTGAATGGAATCTCTTTTGAGATGAGCAACAAGCACAAATGGGCCACGATCACCTGCCGCAACCACCACGTGATTGCCAGCGAGGCCCGCAGCGCCGTTCCGTGCTCGTTTTGCTTGGCCCAACATGTAAGGCAAGAGAAGCAACTGCGAACGGCGCCCAGCATGGTCGGGTTCGTGATCATGGATAGCCACCACCCTCCCAGGCACCGGGGAGAGGATCGGCACCCCAAAACCAAGAAATTGCTCTGGCGGTTCAGGTGCCACCGCGGCTCGCCACGTGAATGGTGCCGAGCGGCCAGTCTCATCGACCTTGACGAAATCGATCGCGTGCGACGACCCGAATGCGGTCGTGCCGTGGCTGGGAACGCGACGCGCCGGACTGTTCTCAACCCGCCAGAGGCCACGAAAGGGAAGCTCAAGCACCACAGTGTCAGGCCGAAGTCCGGAATACATAGAACCAGTATGGTCGAGCGAGCTTAGCGGGACCACGTTGCTGCGTGGTCCTCAGTGACATTGACGTGGGCTGTTCAGAGCAGCGCGCCAAACAGACAAGCAGAAACTAGAGCGGCTCGGTGTCTCGAATCCTCAGTGCCTCTAATCCTATGGGAAATAAGTCACTGGAGTGTTTGCTCATGGACGCCGGCGCCCAATGACACCGTTGCGCGTTTCCGGTCACCGACGTAGCGTCTGCCAGATGGACGGTGACGGAAAACCAATGTCGGAGTCGAACGGCCGAGCGAGGGGCGGGGCAAAGCATTCCTGCCGATCGGGATCGTGTTCCTTATTGTTGCGATTGCAATGATGTTCTCGGGGACGACGTCCTGGATTGCGTTTTTCACTGTGGGCATTACGTTCCTCATCCTCGGGACGCAGAAGCCCTCAAACAAGGATGAGCCTCCATCCAGCAAGACTTTGCAGGGCTGATCCCGAACGGCGCACGCCGATAGCCGGTCCGCGTACGCGCGTCGATCGGCCATAAAGCGCTGCGAAATCCACGCCACTTACCACTGCAACTCACAGCGTATCGGTAGCGTCGGACGCTGATGTAGCGAATACGTTCGATTCAGCTACAACTTTCGGTTTGATTTCGGATCGGCATATGGGGCGGTGTAGATCGCGGCGCTAGTTGGCCGTTTTTTCGCACCGCTAGATGACGTGTCGAGCTGTTCAGTCACGTCGGAAGTTGTTAGATGTAGAACTGCGGTCGGTGCTCAAGGCAGTTAGGGGGATTCGCTGTCTGGGAACGGTGGCTCTGGAGCTAGGTTCGGGGCTATGTCAATGGTCAATAGGAACTGCCCGTGGGCGGCCAGCAGAAATGCCCGCTGGTGGCCACGAAAACTGCCCGGTCATGGCCAACAGATCTGCCCACCTGGGGTCGGGGGCGTTGGCCATGGGTTGCTGGGCTGGTGTTAGTTCATCGTGGTGACTCCTTTTCCTGCGAGGGCTTGGGTGAGCCGGATGGACTCGCCCGTGGTTTGGCAGACGTGGGCGTGGTGCAGGTGCCTGTCGACGGTCGCTGTCGCGAGGGTTTTGGGCATGAGCTGGTCGAATCCGGCGGGGTGCAGGTTCGAGGACA
>NZ_AZSA01000249.1 GCF_000520555.1 Arthrobacter sp. Br18
GGGACGACCGGCCGCAGCGCGATTCAGCCGAGCCCGGACGCGGCCGCCCGCAGCAGGACCGCCGCGACGAGCGCCAGAGACCGCGCGCCGGCGACGAGCGGCAAAGGCCGGGTGCCCGATCCTCCAGCAGATTCGGCCCTGAAACCTCCGGACGGCCTGGATCCTCCAGGGACGGGTCCTCGCGGAGTTCGACGGGCCGGCTCGGCGAGGCCAGGAACACTCCCGGGCGGAGCAGCGCCCCCGGGGACGGCTCGTTCCGGGACGGGCCCTCACGCAACAGTGAGGGCGCGGGGCGATCAGGGGCGGGGCGCACCGGCGATCGAAAGTTCGGTGCAGCTCGTCCCTCGGGCGGCAAGCCCGGAGCCGGCAAGCCCGGAGCGGCGAAGACCGGCCGCCCGGCGCGCCAAAAGCCGGCAGGGCCGAAAGCCTTCGGGCGTGAGCGGTTCGGCAAGGACCTCGGTCCCGTCCGCCGCCCGAAGCCCGTGCGGTCCGCGCGTCCCGCCGATGAGGTGGATGTCCACGATCCCGAGGGCGTCCGGCTGCAGAAGGTCATGGCACTGGCCGGTGTCGCGTCCCGTCGGGTCTGCGAGGAGATGATCCTCGACGGCCGCGTCGAAGTGGACGGCAGTGTGGTGACGGAACTCGGCGTCCGCGTGGACCCCGAGAAGGTGGCCATCCACGTTGACGGCATGCGCCTCCAGCTCAACGAACTGCAGCGGTACTACGTGTTCAACAAGCCGCGCGGTGTGGTCTCCACCATGGAAGACCCCGACGGCCGGCCGTGCATCGGGGACTTCCTGAAGAACAAGAGCAAGAACGAGCGGCTCTTCCACGTGGGCCGGCTCGACGCCGAGACCGAGGGGCTGCTGCTGCTGACCAACGACGGTGAGCTGACGAACCGGTTGACCCATCCCTCGTATGAGGTGCCGAAAACCTACCTCGTCCAGGTCCGCGGGCCCATGGCGCAGGGCATCGGCGCCCGGATGAAGGAGGGCATCGAGCTCGAGGACGGAGTCGCGCGCGTCGACTCCTTCAAGCTGGTCGACTCCACGCCCGGCCACATCCTTGTCGAGGTGGTGCTCCACTCAGGGCGTAACCGTGTCATCCGCAGGCTGTTCGACGCCGTCGGCCATCCCGTCGAGCGGCTGGTCCGGACCCAGGTAGGACCTATCCGCGTGGGCGACCAGAGGCAGGGCAGCATCCGCGTCCTCGGGCGCCAGGAGGTAGGCCACCTCCTCGCGTCGGTAGGCCTGTAGCGGATGCAGGCACAGGCGGACAACGGTACCCACCTCGCAGGTCCCGTCCTGGTGATCGGCGCCGGGCTGCTCGGCGCGAGCATCGGGCTCGGCCTCCGGGCCCGGGGCCTCGATGTCGTGCTGTCCGATATTTCTCCGTCCACCGAGGCCGTGGCACGGGACATCGGTGCGGGCCGTGCCCTGGCGTCGACGCTGTCCGGAGCTCCGTTCGAGCCCGAGCTCGTCGTCGTCGCCGCCCCTCCGGATGTCACCGCGCGGGTCGCCGCGGACGCTCTGGGAAGCTATCCCCGGGCCGTCGTCGTCGACATCTCCAGTGTGAAGTCCGCCGTCCTGCAGGAGCTCGAGGAACTGCTGCCCGGGGAGGCGGCGCTCACACGGTACGTGGGTACGCACCCGATGGCCGGCCGCGAAAGATCCGGTCCTGTGGCGGCACGTGCGGAACTGTTCATGGGCATGCCGTGGGTGCTCTGCCCCGGCAGCCAGAGCTCGGCCGCCGCGGTGCGCTGCGCCGAAGCCCTCGCCGTGGACCTCGGGGCTGTGCCGGCGCGCATGAGCGTGGATGACCATGACCAGGCTGTCGCCCTCATCTCGCACCTGCCGCAGGTGGTGTCGTCCCTCGTGGCGAGCCGCCTTCAGGAGACCCCGGCGCATGCGCTGTCGCTGGCCGGCAACGGACTCCGGGACGTCACGCGGATCGCAGCGAGTGATCCCGGGCTGTGGGTGCAGATCCTCACTGCCAATGCCGGGCGGCTAGTGGAGATCTTGTACGGAGTCCGGGAGGACCTGAACCGGCTCATCGGGACCCTCGAGAACCCGGTCGCCGACGGAGCGCGCCTGGATATGGCCCAACTGATTTCCGAGGGCAACGCCGGCCAGGCGCGGATCCCGGGCAAGCACGGCACGCCACCGGGCTCGTTTGCACGGCTGACGGTACTGGTGGATGACACACCAGGGCAGATCGCCCGGCTGCTGACGGAGATCGGCGATACCGGCATCAACCTCGAGGACCTGCGGCTTGAACATTCACCGGGGCGCCAGCTGGGAATGGCCGAGATCTCGGTACTGCCGGGAAAGCGGCAGAAACTGACGGAGTCCCTGACGCAGCGGGGCTGGAAGGTGATTCAATGAGCGATTCCCGTCCCCTGTCCCAGTTCCGGCTGGGAAAGTCCCTCGTCGTGGCGATCGACGGACCATCAGGTTCTGGAAAGTCGAGTGTCAGCAGGGAAGTTGCACGGCGTCTCCACGCCGCCTACCTCGACACAGGCGCCATGTACCGCGCGGTGACCCTGCACTGCCTGGCCCGGGGCGTGGACCTGCAGCACGCCGTGTCGGTGGAGCATGCCGCCCGCAGCGTCAACCTGTTCATCAGCACCAACCCGAACCACGAATCGGTCACCCTGGCGGGGGAGGACATCACGGAGGCCATCCGGGCGCCCGCTGTGTCGTCAGCCGTCAGTGCCGTCGCCACGACCATGGGTGCACGGGATGAACTCATCCGCCGCCAGCGCGCCCTGATCGCCGGGGCCGGGCACCGCATCGTGGCCGAGGGACGCGACATCACCACCGTCGTCGCTCCGGACGCCGAGGTGCGGATCCTGCTGACGGCCAGCGAGGAGGCGCGGCTCCGCCGACGCGGAGACCAGCTCGGCGGTTCGCAGAGCGAGGGTCAGCTGAAGCAGCAGGTGCTGGAGCGGGACGCCCGCGATTCCACTGTCGTGAACTTCCAGCAGGCCGCAGACGGCGTGGTCACCGTCGACTCATCGACGCTCGATTTCGAGCAGACCGTCTCGGCAGTCCTCGACGTCGTCCGGACCGTCGCCCACTAGCCGCGACCATCTCCCCGACCAACTTCCCGGCGGGCAGCCACGCGCTGTCCACCAGCCACGTACAAACGAAGGAATGCATTATGAGCGGGACCATCTCGCCCCAGGATCCGTCCGACGAGGAATTCGAGCCGGCGGCCAATGACCAGGTAGCCGAGCGGCTCGAGGTACTCGATGACGCCGAGGCCGATGTCCGCGCCGCGTCACTGCGTGCCGGCCTCGAGGATTACGAGCTCGACGAGGAGGACGCGGCACTCCTCGCGCGTCAGGAGGAGGATTACGACGACGACGCCGAGCACCGGCTGAACCCGGTTCTCGCGATCGTGGGGCGCCCCAACGTCGGGAAGTCGACGCTGGTCAACCGGATCCTCGGGCGTCGGGAGGCCGTCGTCGAGGATACGCCGGGCGTCACGCGTGACCGGGTGTCCTATCCTGCGCAGTGGACCGGCCACAACTTCACGCTCGTCGACACCGGCGGGTGGGAGCAGGACGCCAAGGGTATCAACCGGCGCGTCGCCGACCAGGCGGAAATCGCCGTGGACATGGCCGACGCCGTCCTGCTGGTGGTCGACGCCACGGTCGGCGCCACAGCGACCGATGAGGCAGTGGTGCGGATGCTGCGGCGCAAGAAGAAGCCGGTCATCCTCGTCGCCAACAAGGTCGATGACATCCAGAACGAGGCCGACGCCGCCTTCCTGTGGGGCCTGGGCTTCGGCCAGCCATGGCCGGTGTCGGCGTTGCACGGCCGCGGCACCGCCGACATGCTGGACAAGGTGGTGGAGATTCTTCCGGAATTCTCCGAACACGGGGGCATCGAGCGGTCCGGCGGGCCCCGGCGCGTGGCCCTGATCGGGCGTCCCAACGTCGGGAAGTCCTCGCTGCTGAACAAGCTTGCCGGGACTGACCGCGTGGTGGTCGACCCGCTGGCGGGGACAACCCGCGACCCCGTGGACGAGATGATCGAACTGGGCGGGCGCACCTGGCGTTTCGTTGATACCGCGGGCATCCGCCGGCGGGTGCACATGCAGCAGGGCGCTGATTATTACGCCTCCCTCCGGACGCAGTCGGCCCTGGAAAAGGCGGAGGTCGCCGTCGTGCTCCTCGCGGTGGACGAGGTGCTGAGCGAGCAGGACGTCCGGATCCTCAACATGGCCATCGAGTCCGGCCGATCGATCGTGCTGGCCTTCAACAAGTGGGACCTGCTCGACGATGAGCGCAGGCGCTACCTCGAGCGTGAGATCGACCAGGACCTCGCGCACGTGGACTGGGCTCCGCGCGTCAACATCTCGGCGCTCACCGGCTGGCACAAGGACCGCCTGGTGCCCGCCCTCGACGTGGCACTGGAGTCCTGGGACCGCCGCATCCCCACCGGGCGTCTCAATGCCTTCCTGGGTGAACTCGTGGCGGCACACCCGCACCCTGTCCGGGGCGGCAAGCAACCGCGCATCCTCTTCGGTACGCAGGCCTCGAGCCGTCCACCGAAGTTCGTCCTCTTCACGACGGGCTTCCTCGATCCCGGGTACCGCCGTTTCATCACGCGGCGGCTTCGGGAAACCTTCGGATTCGAGGGCACCCCGATCGAGGTCAGCATGCGCGTGAGGGAGAAGCGCAGCAAGAAGCGCTGACCGCGGGCTCTTCGTCCGGCACCAGCGGCCGGATGATGTAGAGTTATCGACGTGGTTTGGCCCTCGTGGCCATGCCGTTCGGGATGTGGCGCAGCTTGGTAGCGCACTTGACTGGGGGTCAAGGGGTCGCAGGTTCAAATCCTGTCATCCCGACAGTAGAGAAGCCCCGATGAGACGGCAAATCTCATCGGGGTTTCGTCGTTTCTGAACGCGGCGTTCCCCAGTCCAGGGGACCAAATGGGACCAAAAGATCCTCTGCGGCACATCTTGGCCGTCACGGACCGCGTTCCCGCTGTTGCTGTGTCGTATGTGGCGTCAGCGAAGGTCGAGCCGACCTGCTGAGGAAGGCGTTGGCCTGTTCGGCGGCGCGCACGCGCCCAGAGCGGGGAACCGGCCGAAGTCATCAAAGCACTCTTCGTCGAGGAAGTCGCCGGCCGATCCCGGTCCATGCTCGCCACCCGACGCAAGGACGCAGGCTTCCCCACCGGGAAAACCTTCGACACTTGGGATCCCCCCGCCTCCTCAATTCCCGCCCCGACGCAGCAGTCGCTGCGGACGCTGGAATGGATCGGAAGGAAGGAGAATATCGTGATCTGCGGCCCCTCAGGCACTGGCAAAACACTCTTCCTCGAAGCCCTCGGGCGGCAGACCGTGGAGGCCGGCATGCGGGTCGCCTGGTTCCGGCTCGAGGACCTCGGGGCCCTCATGCGCGCCCACCGCTCCGATGACAGCGTCACCAAAGTCGTCGCCCGGATCCTGCGGGCGGATTTAGTGGTCGTCGATGACATCGGCCTGTTGCCGGTCGGCACGGACGCGGCGGAGGGGCTCTACCGCCTAGTCGACGCCGCCTAGAGAAACGCTCCATCGCGGTTTCTTCAAATCTGCACCCCGCCGGCTTCGACGAGCTCATGCCTAAAACCCTGGCCACAGCCACCGTCGACCGGCTGCTGCACCACGCGCACGTTCTGCCAAACCTCAGGAGATTCAATCCGCCTCAGCCAGGCCCTCGCCGAAAAAGGAGTCACGCCGATGAGCTAAACCCGTTACCCAACATGGCCAACGCCACCAAACACCCGGTGGGCGGGACTGTCTCATTAACGGTGTATCCGGCGGTTTCTTGTGATGTCTCAGGACATCGTGAACAACTGTGTCTTGGGACATCGTGGACAGATCCATGTCTCATGACTTCGTGGACCTTACCTGCCGGTGGGGTCCGTGCCAGCCGCGTCGGTGGTCCGGTTTGGCGTACTGTGCGATGGTCGTGCCGTCCGCGTCGGTGGGCGTGACGACGGTGGTGTCCCAGCTGATGGTGACCTGTTCAGTCTGGCGTTTGTAGCCGGCGTAGAACTTGTTGGCGTGCACCCCGATGTAGCCACCCTTGGAGACGGTCCGTGTTGCGGTGCCGGTGCTCCCAGCCGAGGGGTTGTGGCCGGCGCCCTTCATGGGGGTGCCGGCCGGGGTGCGAGGCCCGTAGTAGAGGCCGGTCGTCGCTGGGCGCGGGTAGCTGATGATGTGCTCGCCGTCGTCGGCGAAGATCTCGACGGTTGTCTCGTTCCAGATGACGTGCACGGTCTGTCCGGCCCGGCTGGTGGCCACGTATAACAGGCAGCTGAGGACCTTGACCTGCCCGTTCTGCTTGACCTTAAGGTCAATGATGCCCACGCTGGGGTGCAGCGCCAGCGGTGCCCTGCTCTTGGGCTGTGGTTCGGCTTCGGCGCTGTTCGCCGTCAGCCGTGCCGATGGCGGCATCTGCGGCAGGCGGGGCTCCGGGGTCGGTGCCGGTGCGGGGTCAGTAGCCTGCCAGGCTTCCATCGGTGTCTTGCCGTCGAGGGCTTGGTGGACGCGCTCATGGTCGTAGTACGCGTCGAACTCGTTGACCAGGGTCTGCAGGGCGGAGATTGTCCTGGCCGGAGGACGTGCGTTCAGCCACTTCTGGAGGGTCTGATGGAATCGTTCGTTCTTGCCCTGCGTCGTTGGCTTGTCCGGCTTGCCGGTGATGGGCTTGACGCCAAGGTCGATCAGGTAGTCGACGAGTTTGCCGGTGAAGCCTCGACGGGTGGGGTTGAATGCCAGTCCGTTGTCCGAGAGCAGCCGTTGCGGCACGCCCCAGCGGCGGACCGCGGTCGAGACCACCTTCACGGCCGCCTTGGCCGTTTCGCCCTCGGCGACCAGGGTCGCCAACGCTAAACGCGAGTGGTCGTCGATGACCTGGTGGATCGCGACCGCAGTCCCGTCCGCCAGGGACCATGCGAAAGCGTCGATCTGCCAGCAGCAGTTCGGAGCGGGGTAGACGAACCGGCGGTTGGCCGCCCTGGGCCGCTTACGCGGCTCGGGCCTGGAGACCCCGGCCGCGGCAAACACACGGGCGAGCGTTGCCCGCGACGGCGGGTTCAGACCTTGTCGCTTCATCTTCGCGTGCACCGACAGGGGACCGGCGTCCAAGCCCTGCTCAACGAGCCATGCCCGCACCGCCAGCGCGTGCTCGATCACCTTCGGATCGGCGCGCCGCGGGCTCTTCAGCGGCCGTCGTGACCCCGGCTCGGTCGCACCGACCGGGCCCAGCTCCCGGGCCTGGCGGCGGATCTTGTAGAACACCGATCGGCTGATGCCCTGCCGTTGGCAGAAACGGCTCACCTCCCCCCGCTCAGCATCCTCGGGCCAGTTCGCAATCGCCCAACGTACATCCGCGGGCACTGTGTTTGAGTCCATACCAGAAGGAAACGCGGCACAGAGCGAAATGCCCACGATGTCATGAGACAGACTGTGCACGATGTAGTGAGACAGAACCATCCACGATGTCCTGAGACTTCACATATCCGGCGGTTTCTTTTAGTAGCTTTCAGCGGCCGGGAATCGGTCGCTGAAAGTGATGGCGAGGGCGTTCAAAGCGGGCTTCCAACGCACGGCCCATCGGGTCTTGCCAGCACCGGTCGGATCGAGGGATCGGGTGACTAGGTACAGGCACTTTAGCGCAGCCTGCTCGGTGGGAAAATGCCCTCGGGCCTTCACGGCGCGCCGGTACCTGGCGTTGAGGGATTCGATGGCGTTGGTCGAGCAGATCACGCGCCGGATTTCCACGTCGTAGTCCAGGAACGGGATGAATTCCTGCCACGCGTTTTCCCACAGCCTGATGATGGCCCCGTATTTCCTACCCCAACGCTCCGTGAGCTCTTCGAACGCAGCTCTAGCCGCTGCGGTGTTGGGGGCGGTGTAGATGGACTTCACATCCCGTTTGAGGGCGTCCCAGTCCTTCTTCGACGCCAGCCGGAAGGTATTCCGGATCAAGTGAATAATGCAGGTCTGCACTGTCGTGAGCGGCCAGACGTTAGTCACGACTTCAGGCAGACCCTTGAGCCCGTCGCAGACCAGGAAAAACGTGTCCTTCACGCCGCGGTTTTTGATGTCGGTCAGCACGCTCATCCAAGACTTCGCGCCTTCCCCGTCGGTCCCGGCCCAGAGCCCCAGGATGTCCTTCTCACCCTCGAGGCTTACGCCGATGGCGGCGTAAATCGGGCGGTTGGCGACTTGCCCGTCGCGGATCTTCACGACGATAGCGTCGATGAAAATCGCTGCGTAGACCTCGTCCAGCGGCCGGTTCTGCCAGGTGGCCATCTCCTCGAGCACCCTGTCGGTGATCCGACTGACCGTCTCCTCGGAGACGGACGCGCCGAAGATCTCGGCGAAGTGCGCGCTGATTTCCCCCGTGGTCAGGCCCTTGGCGTAGAGCGAGAGGACCATCTCATCGACCCCGCTCAGGCGGCGCTGGCGCTTCTTGACGATGACCGGCTCGAACGTGCCTTCCCGGTCCCGCGGCACGTCCACCTCCACCGGGTCGGTGGTCTCCGTCAACACCGTTTTTGGGCGCACCCCGTTACGGGAGTTCACGGTCTGCTTCCCCGCCGTATCGTGCTTTTCTTATCCGAGGTGCTCGGTTATTTCCTCATCGAGCGCGGTCTCGATCACGGTTTTAGTCAACTGCTTGAGCAATCCGTCGGGACCCGTCAAGGACAGGCCCTGCTCTTTGGCCATACGAACCAGTTCGCGGGCAGCGTCAGCCTCAGTTATCTCTGTCTTCTCTTCATCAGTTTTCGTACTCGGCACAGCCTCAAGTGTTGCGGCCATATCGGGCTCCTCCCCGCCAGGCTCGCCGCCCGGCGTGTCGAGCCGGATACACCGTTAATTCCACAGTCCCCGGTGGGCAGTTTTCATGGCCACCAGCGGGCGTTTTTGCTGGTCGCCCGTGGGCACAGACTATTGGCCATTGACACAAGGTGGGCTGTGCATTTCTTCAGAGCTGGGGCGTGCCTACGTCATCCCCTGAGAGTTGCTTTCTTCACGAAAGCATCAAAGATGCTTGAGCTGATGGAAGTGGTCGTAAAGTCTGTGCTCTGGGTTACATAGTGAGGACTTCGTTGGGCCTATCGTGGTGTCTACTCGTTCAAGCTGGATTGGCGACCGAGCCAGCGATTCTTGTGCCAATCTGCGGTTTTCCGTTACTTAGATAGGAGTACTTTTTTAGATGGCCGACAGCGTGAAGTACGTGAGCGGTGACGATGAGTTCAGTGGTCTGAGGGCTGTATTCCTCAATTGCACTTTGAAGCGTAGTCCCGAGTTAAGCCACACGTCCGGGTTGATCCGCCTGAGTGCTGATTTGATGCGGGCGAAGGGTGTCCATGTGGATATTGTGCGACCGGTTGATCTTCCGGTTGCGACGGGTGTGTACCCGGATATGAGGGATCACGGTTGGGACGAAGATGCCTGGCCGACCATTTTCGAGAAAATTGAACAGGCAGACATTCTGGTGCTTGCGGGCCCAATCTGGCTCGGGGACAACAGTTCGGTGATGAAACAGATCATCGAACGTCTTTACGCGATGTCAGGGATAACGAACTCCCGCGGCCAGTACGTCTATTACGGGAAGGTGGGCGGTGCTTTGCTGACGGGGAACGAGGACGGCGTTAAACATTGCGCGATGAACATTCTCTATAGCCTCCAGCACATCGGGATGACCATTCCTCCGGCGGCGGATGCTGGCTGGATCGGGGAAGCCGGACCGGGTCCGAGCTATTTGGACGAAGGCTCGGATGGTCCCGAGAATGACTTCACCAACCGCAACACCACTTTTATGACGTGGAACCTGCTTCATATGGCTCGCATCCTGAAAATGGCTGGAGGCATCCCTGCCCAAGGGAATTTACCTGAGGCGTGGAAGAAAGGCGACCGGTTTGGTCTCGAGGCGAATCCGGAATACCGGTAGCTTCAACAGCTATGCCAGATGTTGCCTGGCATAGCTGTTCCGGACACTTAGAGGAGCGAGCCTAAATCTGATCCGACCGATGGGTAGATCGCTGTTGTTGATTTCAGCTGCCGGGTGGTGAGGCTGTGTTTCATGGCCACGCTGATGGTGTTCGCTAGTTCGGCATATCCGGTGCCGAAGAGATGCGCGCCGACGATCTGATCGGTTGACTTGTCAATCAGGATTTTCGATGCGCCGCTTGTTTCCCCTATGCGGTAGTTCGAGTACCAGCGGCTGGTATCGGTGTACCGGACGTCAATGTCCAGACCGTTCGCTTCAGCCTCCTTTTCGAGCATGCCGAGGCGAACCAGCTCAGGAATGGTGAAGACCGTCGTCGGGATGGCGGTGTAGTCCGGTATCGTGGTGGTCGATTTGAGCATGTTCGAAGCTGCGACTTTGGCTTCGAACACTGCGACCGGGGTCAACGGCATACCCGGAGTGTCAGCTGAATCACCTGCTGCGTAGACGGCGGGATTGGTGGTGCTCTGAAGATGGCCGGCGACCTGGACTCCTTTAGGCCCATAGGCGACGTTGCCTGCTTCGAGGTTCAGCCGGGATAGGTCTGGGACCCGGCCCGCGCCGTGAACGACAAGGTCGGCGCCAATCGTTGACGACTTTCCACCTTGATTGAGGTGTATGTGGAATCCGTTGTCTGACCTGACGACGCCTGTGATGCTCGTGTCGGCCTGAACTATGACGCCTGAGTCTGTGCCGCGCGCTATGAGCAGGTCAACGAGGTCCGGGTCGAAGTTCTTCAGTGGCCGGGCGCCGCGATCAAGGATGAGGGTGGAGCTTCCAACTCGGGCGGCGATATGAGCGAATTCAAAGGAGATGAAACCTCCACCGACGAAAACGATCCGGGGCGGCAGGCGCTGAAGGTTGAGGAAGTCGGTACTGTCTATGACATGTTCTGTCCCGGGGAAACCCAGCGGCCGGGGTGCGGCACCGGTTGCTACAAGAATTTTCGCGGCTCCATACGATGCTCCGGCGATGTCGATTCGTGTCGGGGCGGTGAAAGTGGCAGTTCCGTGGAGGGTCTGCACCCCGTGTGATTGGAGGTTTTCCTCCATGGTCGCGGGGATCGGTTGGGTGAATCCGTGTTTGTGTTCCATCAGTTCCTGCCAGTTGATGGACATGGTTCCGGGGTTCACCCCTTTACCGCTCATGAGCCGGGCGTCCTCCATTACTTCGGCGCCACGCCTGAGAATTTTCTTGGGATCGCATCCTCGCAGGGCACATGTACCGCCGTAGGGAAGAGAATCCACGATTACAACATTCCACCCATGCGACGCGCATTTGGTCGCGGCGGCGATTCCCGCCATCCCGGCACCAATGACCAGAAGGTCGACGTCGGTAGTCATTTCATATTTCTTTCTGGTCTGAAAGTGGAGTCGTAGTCGTGGCTGTAGCGGGTGGTAGTGCTGCCCTGAGCTGGTCGATGGTCGGGGCGCCGGCTGGTCCGTCTGGGGTGAGGTATCGACGGCAGGCCAAACCGACTGGTGCGCCAGGGGCGGCAAAAACGTCGATGTCGTTGATCCGGATGCTCGGCGACCCGTGAAAGCCAGCCCGTTCGGCGTCGTCGGCGGTTTCGATTTTTTGGAGTGAGAGGACGATGTCGGTGCGTTCCTCAGCTAACGCGACGAGTCGTTCGTGGGCGAGGGTCCAGTTGGGGCAGTCATCGAAATACTGCAGGGTGATCTTCATGTCTCGACTGTAAACCTTATAGTCGACTATAAGGTCAAGGGTTACACTAGGGCATGCGTATTGGGGAAATCGGAGCGTTTGCGGGCGTGGGATAGTCAGACCATCCGGTTCTATGAGCGTGAGGGTCTCCTGCCGGGTCCTTGCCGCGACTCAAACGGCTACCGCAGGTATGCGTTGGCTGAGATTTCGAGCACGCTGCGGAAGTGCACACCCCGGTGTTCCAGGTCATCGATCAGGGCCAGCAGGTTGCGGGTGTTGCGCCCCAACCGGTCCAGCTTCCACATCACTATGAGGTGTGTCAAAGATTTGAGACAGTGGGTTGGTTTCTTTTTGGTTAGGCAGCCGCGGGTAGCGGCTGATTGGCTGTTGTGAGGTTAGCCATCGCGGTCGCTGGTGGCAGGCCATTGTTGTTGCTGTGGGGCCGCCACCGGTTGTAGAACACCTCGATGTAGTGCATGGTGGCCCGCCTGGCGTCCTGTCGGGTGGTGAAGCGGTGATGGTGGTAGAACTAGTTCTTCAGCGAGGAGAACAGCGATTCGGCCACTGCGTTGTCCCAGCACACGCCGGTGGCTCCCATAGACTGACGCAGGTCGTTCCCGGTGCACCAGCTACCCATTTCCCGGGATGTGTACTGGGTGCCCCGATCGCTGTGGAAAATCGCGTCTGGCTGCAGGTGGCCGCGGTCCCGGGCCATTTTCAGTGCACCGGTCACCAGGGATGCGCGCATGTGATCGGCCATGGCCCAGCCGATGACCATGCGGGTGCACAGGTCGATGACGGTGGCCAGGTACAGCCACCCCTGATCGGTACGCAGATAGGTGATGTCCCCGACCAGACGCGTGCCAGGAGTATCGGAGGTGAAGTCCCGTCCGATCAGGTCAGCGAAAACCTTGTCCGG
>NZ_KI914890.1:0-1814 GCF_000520555.1 Arthrobacter sp. Br18
GTCCAGTCTTCCGCGGTCCAGGTGCTGGGTTTGTACAGGCCGAGGGCTGTGTTGAGCACTACATCAACGGTGTAGACAGCGGGAAAGACGACGGCGACTGCTTTGGCGCCATGAAGACCGGCATGTGCTGTGAGGCCGTAGGCCGAACCCCACATCGTTCCCAGTGCATAATGGGTGACCCAGTTCAGCTGATCACGTCCCTGCTGGGTCGTCGGATGGATAGGCAAAATCCGTTCTGCGAAATCCGCTGGTGCGTAGCTGGGTTCACTCCCGGTCAGAGGCGTTTCAACGAATTTCTGGAAGGCCGTCATCGCTACGGTCCCGGCAACACCTGCGGCCATGCCCCGAACGATCGGTTCGATCATGGAAGGCGTCTTTTTGGTGAGCATATTGCCGATTATTGTCCTGCCTGGCAGTACCCGCAACCATCGCAACGGCCGCTGTGATCATCATTAATCAAGGTTCCGTGAAGCATCATTAATCAAGGTTCCGTGAAGCAACGGCCGCTGTGATCATCATTAATCAAGGTTCCGTGAAGCTGCCTGGCAGTACCCGCAACCATCGCAACGGCCGCTGTGATCATCATTAATCAAGGTTCCGTGAAGCTTCCGTCGGCCTTCTCGGGCAAGCCGCCCTCAGGAGGCATCTTCCCCCGACAGCTCTCCCGGAATTAGCGCGAAGGAGCGACCTGCCGGTGGTCCTGGCGCCGGCTCAAGCGTGTGTAGCCGAGGACGGCGAGGACCCCTGCTGTGGCTTCTGCTGCCGCGGTGAGGGTTTTGCTGGCGTACCAGACGGGTTCATACATCGAGGGAATCGGTCCGATCGCAGGGACTTGGATGTATCGACCTGGAGCCCACTTCGCCTCGGCACCACCTCGCCGGCCCTGTGTGGAGTCCTCGTCGCCTCCCAGATGGGCGACATGCCTGCCGGAGGCGCCGACACCGGCGTCGCCCAGGAATCAAGTTCCCACCCCGCCATGATCGCCCTCGGTGGCGGCCTGGTCCTGGCAGCAGCAGCCGGTGGAAGCTTCATGGTCGGAATCGACCTTCAGCGACGACGCGTCGCTCGCCGAGCAGTACCGTCACCTCCGGGCAACGGAGGTGCGGGAACGCTGGTGCTCACACACTTTTCGTCCCGATACGACGACGTCGATGTACTGGCTGAGCAGGCCCGGGCCAAGGCCGGCTCCACAATCGTCGTTCCTGCCGCTGACCTGGATCGGATCCCCTTTCCGGGGCGCCGAAGCCTCGATGTCTGGTAGTGCCGGATACCCGCTCCTGCAGCTCCACGCGCACGGGCTGTCCTTAGAAGAGATCAGCCAGGTCCTCGTTGGTCTGTTCCAGATCGAACGCCTTGGGATCCAATGTCTCACAGGGCTCCAGTCCCAGCCACTCCCGGTACTCCTTGTGCTCATCGTGGGCCGGATCGTTCACGGCCTGGACGATGCCCATCCAACCCCAGGTGCCGCCGCTGTCCTCGGCAGGCGCCAGACCGCGACCCGTAATGCACCGCGGCAACTGCCCGGCGCCGTCGTCGGACGTCAGGACCTTCTCGACGGTGATGCCGTGCTCCCAGTTGTCGCCGAAATCGTAGGTGTAGGTCAGAGTGCTGCCCACGGCGGGTAGCAGTTCGTGGACCATCACCCTCGCCTCATCGCGGGGATGTTCACCATAGAAATCCTCCCCCTGAGGGCTTACCGGCGCGTACGTCGGGCCGCGGAAACCCCCGCTCCGGAAATGATGCAGGTGGTAATCCTGCCAGGCGAACACTGCCTGGATCACCACGTGCAGCCGAGGGAGCGGCAGATCGGCGGG
>NZ_KI914890.1:1914-23581 GCF_000520555.1 Arthrobacter sp. Br18
GCTTCGACCCTTTGAGCGCAATCTTCAGCTGCAGAACCGTATCTGGAGCTGGTCGCGGCGGCGAGACGGCTGACTCCCGTTCTCCGGGCTCCGTCAGCGGCTGTACGTCGTCGTCGGGCGCTTCCATAAGGCCCAGCTCCGCCAGGATCCGAGGGTTGTCGAAAGTATCCGCGACGCAACCGACGAGCGACTCGGGCACCCGGAAATGGGTGTCGATGGTCAGCAGCCCCAGTTCGGCGAGTGCCTCGAACCGGCCCAGCGCCAGCCTGGTCAACAGGCTTGCCATCGCCTTTTCCGCGTCCGGCGCATGATCCGCGGCGGTAAGGAAGAGTTCCACCGACGGCGGGTCCGGGGTCGCTGCAGCCATCAGGAGCGAAGTCTGCAGCCCGGCCAGCATCCTCTCCCACGGCTGTGCGGGATCGTATCTGAGCACAGCCTGCTCCAGGAAACACGAGGTGAAGACCTGGAATTCGTCCAAGCGCTCCGACGTGCTCCCCTTCAGGAAGCTCTCGGAATCTTCGAACGGCACCACTTTCGTCGATGTGAATTCGATCAGTTCGGCGGCCTGCAGAGCGCCCCACATATGGGTCAGGGCGGGCACCTCGTACATGCTCTGTACCGTCGGTGCAGAGTCGGCAGTGATTACCCGCTTGGTACTGCCCTTGACGGTCACTCCCACGCAGGCAGCCGCCGCTTCGATATCCCGCAGGCGAAGCGCACCGGTTTCGGTGACGGGCCTCCCGGCTCCGATCCATCGCAGCAATGCTGCGGCCCGCTGGATCAGTGGCAGTTCGGAGAAGACCGCGAGCGCCTGCGCTTCGGGGATCTCCGGAACCTCGATGTATCGCGGTCCGTCATCACCTTCGGCAATACCTTCAAAGAGGTCCGAAACTTCAGCGAGCTGCTCTGCTGATCCGCTCCAGCGGCCCGTTTCGGACAGGAATTCGACGTAGGCTCGGACCGCGTCGAGGATGAAGGCGGCGTTCTCCCCGTCAACCGGTTCGGTGGCAGACTCGCCGGCCGCGGCGGCGATGCCGTCCGACATCGCATGCACCAAGGAAGTGGGCTCGAAGCCCGTTACCTCCGACGCGGCCGTGGTCTCCAGATAACGGGCCAGGACGCTCTTGACCGGCACCAGACATTCCAGGGCTGCGGCGGCAGCGCCGGGTGAGCCGTCGTCGAACCACTGGACGAATGCGGGCGTAAGCGCATCCACTTGCCGTTCGGCGCGGAAAGCGCTCAGGGAAAGCGAGCCGGGCGCCGAGGAACCGCGACCGCTCTTGCCGCCGGCCCCCTTGCCTCTTCTGTTGCTGCCCTTGCTCATGGTGCACCTGCCTGCAGACGAATATGTTGTTGCTACGACGGTACTGACCCTGAGTGCCGCATTCCAGTTGCGGAACGCATCAGTGGGCTGAAGAGGTAGACAAACGTGGGCCGAGGTCATCGCGAGCTTGGGCATCACCACTGCCGCTGCCGGATTGTGCGCCGGCCGATCAACTGGTTGAGCGAGCTTTCCCGTTAGGCTGACTCCCACACGCGAAGCACTGGAGGTTGAGGTGGCCGACACGACGCTGGCCGAGGTGATGGCCGAGCTGACCGCGCTCGAGGATCCGAAGGCACGAGAGGTGAACGAGAAACACGGTGACGATCACGGTGTGAACCTCGGCAAACTGCGCGCGCTGGCGAAGCGGCTGAAGACACAGCAGGACCTCGCGCGCCAGCTCTGGGCGACGAAGGACACCGCGGCGAGGCTGCTGGCGATTCTGATCTGCCGCCCGAAGGCGTTCGAGCAGGACGAGTTGGATGTCATGCTGCGCCAGGCGCGCATCCCCAAGGTGCAGGACTGGCTCGTGAACTACGTGGTGAAGAAAAACCAGCACTCGGAAGAGCTGCGCGGCGTCTGGTTCGCCGATCCGGATGCCGTGGTTGCCAGCGCCGGCTGGGCGCTGACCACCGAACGCGTGCCGAAGAATCCGGCGGGCCTCGACCTCCCAGGACTGCTCGACGTCATCGAGGTGGAGATGAGAGACGCCCCGGATCGCCTGCAGTGGGCGATGAACCACTGCCTGGCTCAGATAGGGATCGAGCACGCCGAGCACCGCGCCCGCGCAATCGACATCGGTGAGCGCCTGGAGGTGCTCAAGGACTACCCCACTCCTCCGAACTGCACGTCTCCGTTCGCGCCCCTCTGGATCACCGAGATAGTGCGCCGACAGGACGCGCAGTAGGACGCTTCGCACGCACCCTCGTGCTGCTACGCCTCAATCGGCGGCACCGGTGCACGCAGTGGCCGCGGGCCGACGTCGGACAGCTGGCTGACCAGGGCTGCGCACTGGGGGCACCGTCAGTGCGCGGCCTTCGTCCTATGCAGGTGAGCCGCGAGGACTTCGCGGACTGTAGTCCAGGAGTGCTTGCCGTAGCGGTCATTGTCCACATGGTGGAGCTGCGCCTGACCGCTGAACATGCTTACGAAGTACTGCATGCCCTGCCATGCGGGAAACGTGGTGTCAGTGTCTCTGGACAAACGTCGCACAATTTTACTCATCGCCGACAACGAACCAGTAGTGCCGGCCCATTGCAGGTTGAACGAGGAGCCGGTCAACTGGGATATCGTCCTTGCCACGTCACGGGCCGTCACGCGGTCACCGGCAATCTCGACGACGCGTGGAGCGTTTTCGTCGAGGGCGACAAGCGCTGTGGTACGGGCGACGTCGTCCTTTGTGGTGAAGTCGAGGACCTGATCGGGTGAAGACCAGAACATCACCCGCCGGCGTTTGAAAGAGATCATCGGTGCTTGGCCGGTGAGCATATCGGCGAAGGCCCCGTTAAGGACGGAAGTGGCCTTGATAGGGGCTGCGTCGAGGTGGGCAGCGAATTCGCGGCGGAGTTCGAAGTTGCGGTTGCTGCCCAGAGCGATTCGACGGTAGTCGGATGAGAAATCGGACGGAATGAACCGCGGGACTTCCGCACCTAGGGCGGCGGCGAGCAGAGCGCGCTGCGCATCGAGGATCACCGGTCTGACACCACTGACAGCCGAGATAACCGTCTCGACGCCGTCAAGCGCCGAGGTAAGTGCTGAGCGGTCGGAATAGGCGGCCTCGACAATATCAATGCGGTCATTGTTGCCGTACTGACCGCGCGCCGTGCCGCTGCCGGGACGGGTGAGGACCCGAACCCGCGTGTCATGGCTGAGGAGTTCGCGGACGATACGGCCGCCGAGATCTCCTGTGGCGCCGGCGACGAGGATGGACGTGGTCATGGGCGTAGGTCTCGATTTCTGTTGGTGTCGCCAGGGCAGAGGTTCAAGAATCAGTGCGGCATGGCCGCCGAATATTCCCTTCGGCACGCACGCACTGCCTTCAGCACCATCAAGTGGTGGCACCGGCACTGGCACCAGGTCCCTGGAAGCACGATAGACGCGGAACTCCTACTGCTTCTCCCATTTGCCGCAGCCGGCGGACCTGGAGTCCTGCCCGCCGGGAAGGTCGTTGTCGATGATGTTGCTGCCGTTGCTGCCGGTCGCGTAGATCCCCAGTAGCAGGAGGATCCGACGTCGGCCGCGTCCGATAGGTGCCCGGCTCGATGTCCGTACCGACGGTCCAGGTGCCGTCACCAACCGTATGGGCCGCCTTGGTCGTCTGGGCGACATTGACCGCCTCCTCGCGCTTCGCGACCTGTGCCTCGGCTGTCTTGACCGCGGCGTCGGCGTTACCGACCTCGGTCTCCCGCACGGGGAGCTTCGCTTCGCGGGCCGTGATGCCGTTCCGCAGGCGTAGTCGGATTTCGTCGACTCGTAGCTGGAGAAGCTCGCACGGCTTTCCGCGGAATTGTTTGCGCAGTTCGAGAAGTCGGAACGGCTGGCGGCGATCCTGCGTGAGTAGTTGGGGAGAGTCGATGTCTAGGTTGACGATTGGTGATGTCGGCACACTGTTCGATGGGCCACCTGCAACTCCGACGCGGATGGACGACGGACCCTACTTCCTGAACATCTCCAGTTCAGCCTCGGGACGACTGGACCTAGCGGAGTCCGCTCATGTCTCCTAAACCAACCTTCTCGAAGTGGACCAGACGAGTTGAACCCATGGAGGATGACCTCCTGTTTTTGTGAGAAACACGTTGAGGTAAAGCAGCGCTTATGCTGGCAGGTATCTGAGCATGCTTGGGGAGACGCATGGGACTGATTCGCCCGAATCGTGCAGTGGTTGACCCAAAGTTCCTTCTCTACTACAGAACAGCATGCAATTCACGGGGCAACCGTCAACCGTATAGGCCTATTCGCCACGGGGCCTGGCCGGTGCTGATCCCAAATTCGGTGGAGCAATGGGCGATTGCGGAAGTGTTGGGAGCATTCGACAATTAGCCATAGCCGACAACTAGGAGGACTGCGGGCCATGTGCAGCGACGGGAGTCAACAACTACTCGTCGTGACGCTGGCCCTCCTCGCGATCGTGGACCTTTGGAGTTCAGGGAGAATGGAGCTCCTACTCATTTCCCTCTTGCGGTAGCTCCTCCAAAGCCCTGTCAGCGAGTTCGTTGGAGTACTACAGGTGACACGCTCCCACCAGCAAGCCATGCCGACCAGAACATCGATGCAATGACCGCGAACCATCCACTCGAGGATCAACAGTCGCCACAGGAGAATCGCATGGCTGCCAACCGCAATCCACTTGATGACCTACGCGAAACGCTCAGCCATCTCACAGAGCAACTCAAACTGCCGGCTTCGGAACGGGTAGATGGCCTGGTCGGTGATCTCTTCAGTGGGCGGCCAGGGCCGGCCCGGCCTCTCTCCGAGGTGCAGGCCGAGCTCGACGCACTGGTAGGGCTGGAGACGGTGAAGGAACAGGTGCGGGCCCTCGTCGCGTTGCTTCAAGTTCAGGCTCGCCGCAAGGCGCACGGCCTGTCGGAGGTAGCTACGTCACAACATCTGGTATTCCTCGGAAACCCAGGCACTGGCAAGACCACCGTGGCGCGGCTCCTAGCCGAGATGTACCGTACGGTCGGCCTGCTGCAAAAGGGTCATCTGGTGGAGGTCGACCGGTCGGGCCTGGTCGGACAGTACGTCGGCTCGACCGCCATCAAGACGGATCGGGTGATTCGGCGGGCGTTGGACGGCGTCCTGTTCATCGACGAGGCCTACTCTCTGGCCCCGGAGGATGGCCGGATGGACTTCGGCCCCGAGGCGATCGAGGTCCTACTCAAGCGGATGGAGGATCACCGCCACCGCCTGGTGGTAATCGTGGCTGGCTATCCGCGGCTGATGGAGTCGTTCCTGCTCTCGAACCCCGGCCTACGATCCCGGTTCGCACGCGAAATCACTTTCCCCGACTATTCGGTCGACGCGCTCCAGACGATTTTCAACCAGATGCTAGCCCAGCACGAGTACACGTTGGAGCTGGGTGCGGATCAAACGTTGCGCCGCATTCTCTCCGGGCTTCACGCTGGCGAAGACTCGGGCAACGCGCGTTTTGCCCGCACGCTGCTCGAGCAAGCACTCAACCGGCAGGCGCTGAGGCTGTCGCTCGACGAGGACCGGAACCTCGACTCGCTCGATCGTGACGAGGTAATGACGCTCACCACGGACGACCTCGTCGAGGCTGCGCGGGCCCTGGGCGCGGAACCGGCGCCCGAATCCGAACCCGAACCGTCACGATGGTGGCGCTGGCTGACCTGACCGAGTCAGCGACATCGGCTCTGGGAACGACATGCAGGAGAATTTATTGCCTCCGCCGCACCTACGATTCCGTATGAGGCTGCCACCTCCTGGCGGCCCTGATGCGCCTAAGCCTTGATCCACCGATTGGCGTGGGCTGATGATCTGAATCCGGGTTTTGGCGGTTTTGCGGGCTGAGGGCATGCTTGGGTGCTGGGCCTTGCTGCCCATTGGTGTTCCACTGGTGGTTCTGTTTGCGCCATGTGGCTGGGTTGACAGGGTTCAGGCATGTTGCGGCGGCGGGTAGAGAATCTCGAACAGGGCCTGCCATGGTGTTCGCCAGGGCCAGGCTTTGGGAAAGTGAAGGCGTGTTTTCCGGCGCTGGTGGCGATGCGGGCGGGACGTTGATGAGTTTGCGGCGGATCGTGTCGGTCCGTGCCTTGCCGAAGGGCCCGGCGGCAAGGAGCCCGGCGGCGCGGGCGAAGTTGTAGGCCATGACCGCGGCAACCAGCCAGGCCGAGTTCGCCGCAATAACACCCGAGGGCATATGCGCCAGTGCACTGTCCTTCAGGTCGGCATTCACCTGCTCAATAAGCGCGTGTTTGCGGTGGGTCTGGTCCGCCGCGACAGTGTCCAGAACCGCGGCGTCAACGGTGGTGAAGAACGCGTGATACCGATACGTGACGAACAAGGTGTCCTGCCCGCCGCCGGCTTTCGGGTTCAGTTCCGGGATGCGGCGCACCACCAGGCGGCCGGTGATCTGCTCATCCTTCTTACGGGAGCTGAACGCGGTGAACACGGTTTCGGCGACTTCGGCCTTCGAGACCCAGGTGTTGGTGGTCTCGTCGAAGACCGCGTCGGTGTATTCAATGGTTTGTGAAACCCGCGCATAGCCGATCACCACAGAAACCACCTTGGCAAGTGTGTTAGATACCAGATGCTCGGTGACTGCCAGGATCTCCCCGGTCATCGTGCTCAGCTCCTTGGGGTACCGAGATGCACGGCATCAGGCGTCGCGTCGGTGCAGCGTGACAGCGGCCACCGCTATAGGGACGACAGCGTAGGCGGCCATCACGATCAGGCTCGCCTGTGTGGAGAGGTAGGCACCTTGCGTCCCGGCTGCTCCGGTGGTGAGCAACGCTGAGGACGCCGGCAGCGGTAGGTAGCTGACGATGGTCTCTACCCAGTCCAGGCTGATGAAGCTGAGGGTGCCGGGCAGCAGCAGCAGGACGGTCAGGGCAACGGTCACGCTGGCAGCGGTGGATCGCAGGAGCGTGCCGATGCCGAGAGAGAACAGGGCGGCGGCGATGAGGGAGTAGAGGGTGCCGCCGAACACGCGCCAGGTGCCCGGGTCGTCCAGCGCTGGGACGAGGTCGTACTGCGAGAGCTGGGGCATGGTGACGAAGTAGGACAGGGTCGCGCTGACGAGGGTCACGGCGGCCGTCAGGACGACCAGGGTGAGGGCTTTGGCGCCAAGGACGGGGATCCGGGTAGGGACTGCCGCGAACGTGGAGCGGATCATGCCGGTGGCGTATTCCCCGGTGATGAGCAGGGCGCCCAGGACGGCGATGGTCGGCATGCCGAAGTGGAAGCCGCCTGCGATGACCTCGGCGCCATGCATCTGCTCGATGCCCGGGGCCAGGGTGGGGTCGTCGGTCATGGCGCTCAGCGACATGGCGGCGGCCAGGGCCACCAGCGTGATCACTGCGGCGGTGGAGGCCAGCGCCCACCACGTCGAGCGCAGGGACAGCAGCTTGATCCACTCCCCGCGCATGACCCCCGCGAAGGTGGGATGCACCTGCGTGGCGGCGGGCAGGTTGGCGGTGGGTGAGGTCATCGGGGGTTCGGCGGTCAGGGTGCTCATCGGTTTTGGCCCTTCTGGGCTGGGGCGCTGCGGGCGGTGGTGGGCTCGGAGCGGTATTCGACCGCGTCCTGTGTCAGGTTCATGTACGCCTCTTCGAGGCTGGCGCGGCGCGGGGACAACTCGCACAGCAGCAGCCCGTGGTGGAAGGCGACCTCGCCGACGTGCTCCGCGGTGGTCCCGCTGACCTCGAGCATCCCGGCCTCCGGAGAGGTGATGGTCACACCGTCGGTGGCCAGAGCGGCGGCGAGCTCGCCGGCGTGCGGGGAGCGCACCCGCACAGCGCCGCCGGCGACGGAGTCGATGACCTGTTGGACAGAGCCGGCGGCGATGATGCGACCGCGGCCGATCACCAGGAGCTGGTCGGCGGTCTGGGACATCTCGCTCATCAGGTGCGAGGACAGGAACACGGTTCGTCCCTCGGCGGCCAGGTCGCGCACCAGCTGGCGAACCCACTGCACGCCCTCGGGGTCGAGCCCGTTGACCGGCTCGTCGAGGATGAGCGTTCGGGGGTCACCCAGGAGTGCGGCGGCGATGCCCAGGCGTTGACTCATGCCGAGGGAGAACCCGCCGACGCGCTTGCTTGCGGCCCCGGCCAGGCCGGTCATCTCGATGACCTCGCTGACGCGGGAGGTCTTGATGTTGTGGGTGGCGGCCATCGTGCGCAGGTGCGAGCGGGCGCTGCGGCCGGGGTGCACGGCCTTGGCGTCGAGCAGGGCGCCGACCTCCCGCAGCGGGGAACGGTGCTGCCCGTAGGGCTTGCCGTTGACCGTGACGGTGCCCGACGTCGGCCGGTCCAGTCCCATGATCAAGCGCATCGTCGTGGACTTGCCGGCACCGTTCGGGCCGAGGAACCCGGTCACGGTGCCGGGCGCGATGGTGAAGCTGAGGGTGTGCACGGCGGTCTTGCCGCCGTAGCGCTTGGTGAGCTCGTGTGCCTCGATCATGACCGGGACCTTCCTGGGTGATGGTGGGACTGGCGGATCTGATCCGGCGGCTCGGCGTGCCCGTCGTGGCGGGTCGGTGAGGCGGACGACGACGTTGCCGCGCTTGGGGTCGGTGTCGACGATGCGGTGGGCCTGTGTGCGCATCCGATGACCTGACCTGCCGGTAGGGGCCTTGGAAGGCCCCTACGCGACGGGCACTGCTCTTGGGTTCACGCTTGCTGCTGGGCGCGAACGGCTTCACGGTCCGGGCTGGTCGGCGTGGTTGCCGACGGTGCGGTGCGGGGCCAGGTCCAGGCGGAGCGCAGGATGAAGACGAGAATGATCACTTCCAGTGCGACGCCAAACCCGTAGAAGTACGTCCAGGACTCGCCCACCACGTTGAATGCCGCGTAGGGGATCTGTACCGAGGCCACGATGAGGTTCGTGATGCGGTTCGCCCGGGCGGGCAGCGTCATCGACAGCACGACCATGAGGATCGGGATCGTCATGAGCGCCAGGAAGGTGGTCAACAACGTTTGACTGATGTCGAACTCAAAGACGACGCCAGCCAGGATGTCATCGACGACGCCGGGCTTGAAGAAGGCGATAATGTCCACGTAGGCATACAGGAACATGAAGCTGGTCCAGGCTGCTGCGAGCTTGGCTTGCACAGGGATCCGTTGGTCTTCCAGTGTGGTGGTGGGTTGACGTGTTCTCATCATGGGCTCCGTTGTTGTGGTGAGGATCGGTAGTTCCACGATCGCTGAGCCCGGCGGTGCGCACATCGGCCCGGAGGCTGGATTTCGCCTGCCCGATTGCATGGTCTCTCTCTCGTGCTTTCGGCTGATCCGCCGCTGCCGCGCTGGCGCTACGCTGGACAGATGGTGACGAAGGCGCTGCGCTCGTTGTGGGCTGAGCCTCGACCGGCGAACCCCCCGGGGCGGGTGTGGCGGGACGGGGCGCTCGTCGCGGTGCTCCTGGCGTGGTCGGTGGTGGAGGCGGTGCTCCGCGAGGACCTAACGTCGCGCCCGCTGGTGCTCGCCGCCGTGTTTGTGGTCCTTGCTCCCTTGTGGTGGCGCCGCACTCATCCCTTGGCGGCGGTCGCGATCTCCTTCGCCACACTGACGGCTGTCGACGTCGCGAGGATCCTCGCCGGCGACGAGACTGGTCTGCTGATGAGCATCTCGGGCGTGCTCGTCTTGGCCTACTCGCTGTTCCGGTGGGGAGCCGGCCGCGAGGCCGCGACCGGCCTGGGGATCATCCTGGTCTGGCTGGTCATCACCCACGTCGCCGACCTGACCAGCCCGGCAGACACGGTGGCTGCATACGCCTTCTTCCTGTTCGCCGCGGCCCTGGGCGCCGCGATCCGGTATCACGCGCACACGCGCACCCGCGACATCGACGAGGCCAAAGCTCGGGAGCGCGAACAACTGGCGCGTGACCTCCACGACATGGTCGCCCACCACGTCTCCGGCATCGCCATCCAGGCCCAGGCTGGACGTGCCGTTGCAACGTCGCACCCCGAGCGTGCCGCTGAGGTCCTCGCCGTCATCGAGGACTCAGCCTCGCGAACGCTGACCGAGTTGCGCACCATGGTCGGTGTCCTGCGCGCCTCCGAGGGGGCGGACTTCGCGCCACGCCCGGGCGTGGCTGACCTCGGGCGGCTCGCCGGTCAAGCCGAGGGAGGGCCACAGGTCGACGTGGAGCTGTCCGGTGAGCTCGACGATCTCAGCCCCGCGGTCGGGGCCGCGCTCTACCGCCTGACCCAGGAGTCGGTCACGAACGCGCGACGGCACGCCCGCTACGCGACGCGGGTAGCCGTGCGTGTCGTGGGTGACGCCGAGCGGGTGCAGTTGACGGTCGATGACGATGGTGCCGTCAGCACGACCGGCGGCAGCCCGTCGGGCTACGGCCTGGTCGGTATGCGGGAACGCGCCAAGCTGCTGGGTGGCACGTTCCACGCTGGCCCGAGCGCGGGCGGTGGCTGGCGGGTCGAGGCGATGCTGCCCCGAGCGGGCGCTCCCCGATGACCATCCGGGTGCTCATCGCCGACGATCAGGACATCGTGCGCACCGGCCTGACGATGCTGCTGAACGCCCAGCCCGACATCGAGGTCGTGGGCGCCGCCACCGATGGGCGACAGGCGGTGGGCCTGGCGCGTCAGCTGCAACCGGACGTCTGCCTGTTCGACATCCGCATGCCGCTGATGGACGGTATCGAAGCCACCCGCCAGCTCGCCGGACCCGAGGTCACCGACCCCCTGCCGATCGTCGTGATCACCACTTTCGACCTCGACGAGTACGTCCATGGGGCGTTGAAGGCCGGTGCCCGGGGCTTCCTGCTCAAGGACGCCGGACCTGCGCTGCTGACCCAGGCGATCCACGCTGCAGCCGATGGTGATGCTCTGATCGCTCCTAGCGTCACCGTCCGCCTACTTGCGGCGTTTGCCAGATCGCAGAAGGGATCATCCGCCCAGCCGATAGAACCGCTCACCTCCCGTGAGGAGCAAGTGCTCCTCACCGTGGCGCAGGGCCGAACCAACAGTGAAATCGCCGCCGATCTCCACATCAGTCCCAGCACCGTCAAGACCCATCTGGCCAGCCTGATGCGCAAGCTCGGCGTGCGTAATCGGGTCGAGCTCGCCATGTGGGCTCATGAGACCGGCCGCACCTGAGGTTGGAGCGGGGTGCCGTAGATGCCAGCGTCTCCGGGATCATGTTCACCGGCACCACCAGTGTGATTGAAGCCTCATGGGGCATCGGAGAACGGATCGTCGCGGGGCACATCACTCCCGATTCCTGGCACGTCAGCGACCCCGGCATCATCGAGCGCCGTCCGGGGGTCAAGACCGAGCGCTCTGACCGTTCCGGCGTGGCCTGTGCTATCTCAGGGCCCGCCCGGAGCTCGACCCTGCCGACGTCGTTCTGCCGGAGCATCTGAACCGCCGTTCCGCGCTGACATCTTGGTCGTATGAGATGAGTGAGAGCCTTTGCCCTCCATGAGCCGAAGGCCTTTCCGCGTTCTACCCCAAAACGCTTAACGGGAAGAGACAACTCCTACAAAAGGCCATAAGCCAAAGGCCAAGTCCGCCCGCAGGAACCTGGCGCGGACTCCATTTTGGGGCCTATCTCTACGACTGGTCATGCCACCACTTCCCCGCCCCAGGGACCGCCGGAGCCGGCGAATTCCTCACGTTCAGATCGGGCACCATACCGATCGACTTAATCCCATGTACGCATCTGCGCGATTCCGCGGTTTTTCTCTGCAGAGTTGGCCGAAGGTTGCAAGAATACTTGCTACTTTCAGGTCTTAGCCGTGGGGGCCGCAACTCTTCTCCTCGTCGACGTGCAGCCAGATCCTTCCGGATCCATCCGCCGAGCCGTTTTTGGCGCTGTTCGCTCGGCAGGTTTTTCCGTATGTTCCATCACCCTCGACTTTCTTAACCCGTCCCGTACGCGACCCGGTCCTCCGGCTCGCACAATGTGCACCCGCAGGAGCCTGAGCGTGATCGAGAATGGAGACGCCGTCGAAGGGAAGGGCCTACCTACTGGACCCCGCCGTCCGCGTCGGCCATTCCATGCCGGGCGTGCAGGCCGGCGCGGAAAATGGGGGTGGCACGCGTCAGGATGGTTCCCGCCGGCGACGATCCTGCAGCCGGGCGGATTTCTATCGAGAGGGACCACCATGATGGGCGCCCACCATGCTGCCTGCGGCGCCGCCGCCTGGGTTGCCGCCACCACCCAGATCGAGGTGCACGCCGGGCGGTTCCTCCCGATGCTGCCAGACTCCGTTCCCCTCGGCGTGGGGCTACTGGAGGTCAGCCCGGTCGGAGTCGTCACCGGTGCGCTCGTGACGGCGGGGGCGGCACTCCTGCCGGACGCCGATCACCACAATGCCACGATCGCCCACTCCCTGCCGCCGCTCTCCAACCTGCTGTGCGCCGGTGTCGGCGCCGTCTCCGGCGGGCACCGCCGCGGCACCCACTCGCTGCTCGGCGTCGCCGTATTCGTTGCCGTCGCCTTCGTGGCTGGGCTCTGGACGATCGAGACCGCCGAGTTCGGTACCGTCTATCCTGGCGCAGGCCTACTCACCGTGCTCCTCGCCTCCTTCGCGGCCAAGGCCCTAAAGATCATCCCGGACGGCATGCGACGATCGCCGTGGGTGGTAGGGCTGACCGCCGGGGCCTTCGTCACGGCGTTCGCGCCCGAGGAGCAGTTCTGGTTCCCGATCGCCATGGCTATCGGCGTGATCGTCCACATTCTCGGCGACATGCTCACCACCGGTGGCTGTAATCCCGTCTATCCCGTGCGGCTCCGCCGTCCGCGGGGTCTGGGGAGGTTTCCCGTGGTCGCGCAGGTGTGGCGCCCCAACGGCAACATCGCGGTGCCGCTCCTCGGGAACGCCGGGTCTCTGCGGGAGTGGTGCCTGCTGGTACCCGTCTCGCTCTACGCCCTTGGTGGGGTGGGGTGGGCCATCATGAGGATCGGCGACGGCCAGGCCGCGGCCCACCTCTCCGGGCTCGGCTAATGGCAGCACGGAAGACGCCGGAAACACCTTCGCGCTAGTGTCGGAGCAGACATTGGAGGCTGGAGGAGATTCATTGCGGCTGGCTACGTCGAAAGAACCTCCGTGAGGGGTTTACCCGTGACGACCGGCTCGATCATGAGCGCAGGTTCATGTGTCGGTTTCCTGGCGGCGTTGAAGCTCCACTCATAGACAACGGTGCGCAAAGTATTGAGGTGGCAACCGATGGACGCGGCCATCCCGAAGGGTCCGTGAAACGCGAGATGCCTTTCGGCGCGACCTCTGGTTGCGGACTCGTTGAGAAGCCGGTCGAACGCTGTGCGGTGCCGGTCGGGAGCGGTATGCACGGGCGGTCGGCCGCGCGGCATGGATTTCCGGCCGCGATTCCTTATTTGCTGGTCTTAGCCCCGCTGACTTGCGGATTACCTCCAGCCGGCGCTAGGTCGCCGGGAGGATGGCCGAAGCCAAGTCACGACTCAGTCGCGAGTACTTTTTCGAAAGTCATACAAAGTCTGCAAAAGTCGCGACTGGACGTTCGAATCACAACTGGTCTAGAAGTCCCAGTCGTCGTCCTCAGTGTTGACAGCCTTACCGATCACATACGAGGAGCCCGACCCCGAGAAGAAGTCATGGTTTTCGTCCGCATTGGGCGACAGCGCCGACAGGATCGCCGGATTCACATCAGTGACGGAAGCGGGGAACATCGCCTCGTAGCCCAAGTTCATCAGCGCCTTGTTGGCGTTGTAGTGCAGGAACTTCTTGACGTCCTCGGCCAGGCCCACGGAGTCGTACAGGTCGTGCGTGTACTGGACCTCGTTCTCGTACAGCTCGAAGAGCAACTCGAACGTGTAGTCCTTGATCTCCTGGCGGCGCTCCTCAGAAACCTTTTCCAAACCCTTCTGGAACTTGTAGCCGATGTAGTACCCGTGGACGGCCTCGTCGCGGATGATCAGGCGGATCAGGTCGGCCGTGTTCGTCAGCTTGGCCCGTGAGGACCAGTACATCGGCAGGTAGAAGCCCGAGTAGAACAGGAAGCTCTCGAGCAGGGTCGAGGCCACCTTGCGCTTCAGCGGATCGTCGCCCTGGTAGTAGTCCATGACGATCTGCGCCTTCTTCTGAAGGTTCGCATTCTCCGTGGACCAGCGGAACGCCTCGTCGATCTCCTTGGTGGAGGCCAGCGTGGAAAAGATGGAGGAGTAGCTCTTGGCGTGCACCGACTCCATGAAGGCGATGTTGGTGTAGACAGCCTCTTCGTGCGGGGTGAGCGCATCCGGGATCAGGCTGACGGCGCCGACGGTGCCCTGAATGGTGTCCAACAGGGTCAGGCCCGTGAAGACGCGCATGGTGAGCTGCTGTTCGTCCGGTGTGAGCGTGGCCCACGACTGGACGTCGTTGGACAGCGGCACCTTCTCGGGAAGCCAAAAGTTGTTGACCAGGCGGTTCCAGACGTCCACGTCCTTTTCATCCTGGATGCGGTTCCAATTGATCGCCTCAACATGGGTGAGGAGCTTTACTTTTTCGGTCATGACTTTGGTTCACTTTCTGGAGACAGTCTGGCTTGTGCCGCTGCATCGTCGACACAGTGCTGGCAAGTGGGTTTAGCTACGCCCTTGTTCGTATGGTGGCGCGTATGGGCACTGCGCTGGCTGGATGGCATCGGCCGCCCAATTCGGACCGCGGACATTTTCGCTCGGGTCCCGGCGCTCGCTTTCTTTCCGAAGTTGGGGTTGCCTGCACCCCTCTTTACTTCAGAAAGCGCCCTGCGGGCTTCCTCGTTCAATAAGTGTCCATAGCTGGGATGCTCGGGACCGAACTTACCAAAGTTCGGATTCTGCGGGCCCAAGATTGTTCCTTTTCGCTCCTGAGACCACTTTTGTCGCTGCTCTGCGCTGTGGTGCTTGCCATAGAAAGACGCTCCGGGTCCGGACTGCCGGACAACTTTCCGGCCTGTAGAACGGATGCGGGCGGCTTCCCGCATCTCCTTCGTCCACACAACCCCGGTCGGCCCGAGGCCACCTTCCGACAAGTTCAACAGCCGGTCGCCCTGGCGCCGCAGGTAGCTGATCCAGTCGATCTCGGCCTGCCCCAATTCAGGCAACCCTTCAATCCAGTCCAGCTCATCTATGGCAACGTCGGAGCGGTCGTGCTTGCGAAGCCAATCATAGAAGGGCGTCTTGCGCCCCTCTGCCGCGACCCGGAAGTGCTGATGGAAACGACGACTGGCCGTCTTGGTCGTGATACCGATGTACCGGTACTTACCATCCCGCCTGAGCCGGACACCATAAACCAAGCCACCCATCGCCTTCGTCGTCGTTTCCATCACGTAATCCTCTCGACTAAATCAGCCTATATCGACTGAATTACAGCGCACACGAGACGCAGCCCTCCACCTCAGTCCCTTCCAGCGCGAGCTGGCGGAGACGGATGTAGTAGATGGTCTTGATGCCCTTGCGCCACGCGTAGATCTGGGCCTTGTTGATGTCGCGCGTGGTGGCGGTGTCCTTGAAGAACAGCGTCAGGGACAGGCCCTGGTCCACGTGCTGCGTCGCCGCAGCGTACGTGTCGATGACTTTCTCGTAGCCGATTTCGTACGCATCCTGGTAGTACTCCAGGTTGTCGTTGGTCAGGTAGGGAGCGGGGTAGTACACGCGCCCCAGCTTGCCTTCCTTGCGGATCTCGATCTTCGAAGCCACCGGATGGATCGAGGAGGTGGAGTTGTTGATGTAGCTGATCGAACCGGTCGGCGGCACGGCCTGCAGATTCTGGTTGTAGATGCCGTGCTCCATGATCGACACCTTGAGCGCGAGCCAGTCCGCCTGCGTGGGGATGCTGACATCAGCGAAGAGTTCACGGACCCGCTCGGTGGCCGGCTCCCACACCCGGTCGGTGTACTTGTCGAAGAACTCGCCGCTGGCATACTGCGACTTCTCGAAGCCGGCGAACGTGCTGCCGGTCTCGATGGCCATCAGGTTCGACGCCCGTAGGCAGTGGTACACCACGGAGTAGAAGTAGATGTTGGTGAAGTCCAAGCCCTCGTCGGAGCCGTAGTGGACCCGCTCCCGTGCCAGGTAGCCGTGCAGGTTCATCTGGCCCAGGCCGATGGCGTGCGACTGGTCGTTGCCCTTGGCGATCGAGGGCACCGAGGTGATGTTGCTCATGTCGGACACTGCCGACAGCGCGCGGATGGAGGTCTCGATGGTGAGGCCGAAGTCGGGTGAGTCCATGGTCTTGGCGATGTTCAGCGAGCCCAGGTTACAGGAGATGTCCTTACCGGTCTCGGCGTAGGACAGGTCATCGTTGTACGTGGTGGGCTGCGAGACCTGGAGGATCTCGGAGCATAGGTTGGACATGATGATCTTGCCGTCGATCGGGTTGGCCCGGTTCACGGTGTCCTCGAACATGATGTACGGGTAGCCGGATTCGAACTGGATCTCCGCAAGGGTCTGGAAGAACTCGCGGGCCTTGATCTTGGTCTTCTTGATCCGGGAATCGTCCACCATCTCGTAGTACTTCTCGGTGACCGAGATGTCGGAGAACGGCATGCCGTACACCTTCTCGACGTCGAACGGCGAGAACAGGTACATGTCCTCGTCGCGCTTGGCGAGCTCGAAGGTGATGTCGGGAACGACGACGCCGAGGGACAGGGTCTTGATCCGGACCTTCTCGTCGGCGTTCTCGCGCTTGGTGTCGAGGAACCGGTTGATGTCCGGGTGGTGGGCGTGCAGGTACACCGCACCGGCACCCTGGCGGGCACCGAGCTGGTTGGCGTAGGAGAAGCTGTCCTCGAGGAGCTTCATCACAGGGATGACTCCGGAGGACTGGTTCTCGATCTGCTTGATCGGAGCACCGACCTCGCGGATGTTGGTGAGGGCGAAGGCCACGCCGCCGCCGCGCTTGGACAGCTGGAGCGCGGAGTTGATGGAGCGCCCGATGGACTCCATGTTGTCCTCGATGCGCAGCAGGAAGCAGGACACCAGTTCCCCGCGCTGGCGCTTGCCGGCGTTGAGGAAGGTGGGGGTGGCGGGCTGGAACCGGCCCTCGATGATCTCGTCGACCATCTGGGTGGCGAGCTGCTCGTTGCCGCGGGCCAGGTGCAGGGCGACCATGCAGACGCGGTCCTCGTAGCGCTCGAGGTAGCGCTTCCCGTCGAACGTCTTCAGGGTGTAGGAGGTGTAGAACTTGAACGCGCCGAGGAACGTCTCGAAACGGAACTTGCGCTTGTAGGCGCGGTTGTACAGGTCGCGGATGAAGTTCATCGTGTACTGGTCGAGGGTCTCGCGCTCGTAGTACTCGTGCTTCACGAGGTAGTCGAGCTTCTCCTCGAGGTCGTGGAAGAACACGGTGTTGTTGTTGACGTGCTGCAGGAAGTACTGCTGGGCGGCTTCCTTGTCGGCGTCGAACTGGATCTCTCCGTTGGGGCCGTACAGGTTGAGCATCGCGTTGAGCTCGTGGTAGCCCATTTCCGGGTAGCGGTCAGCGGACGTCGGGGAGGCTCCCGCCGTCTCCGTCTCTGCAACACTCATGTCCAAAACTCTTCCAATCCTTGATTTACGCGGTCAACGTCCTCGGACGTTCCCATGACTTCGAACCTGTAGAGAACAGGAACGTTGCACTTGGCGGCGACGATGTCCGCCGCCAGGCAGTAGGTTTCACCGAAATTCGTGTTGCCTGCACCGATCACTCCCCGAAGGAGCGCACGGTTTCCTGCTTCGTTCAAAAATTTGATGACCTGCCGGGGCACTGCTCCCTTGCCGGTGATCCCGCCATAGGTCGGGAACACCAGCACGTAGGGTCGAATCGCCGTCAGGGTGGGGTCGCTGGTCAGCAGCGGCAGCCGGGCCGCCGTCGTCGTAAGCTTTCCCACGAACCGGTGGGTATTGTCCGATACCGATGAGAAGTAGATCAGCGGAGCATCGGTGACCCCGCCCGGAGCGGCCGGCTCTCGGGTTGCTGACTTACCGGTGGTGGTGGTCATTCGAAGGGCGATGTGCCCGATACCTGAACCAAATCAGGCGACGGAGCTGATGGCTGAATGAGCCAGCTCGTTGATCTTGTCAGGCCGGAAACCGGACCAGTGATCCTTGTCCGTGACCACGACCGGCGCCTGCAGGTAACCCATCGAGCGAACGCGCTCCAGCGCGGCCGGATCCTCTGAAATATCCACGCTCTGGTAGGTGATGCCCTTCCGATCCAGAGCCCGGTAGGTGGCGTTGCACTGTACGCATGCTGGCTTGGTGTAAACCGTGACGGTCATGTCCCTCTTCCCCTTCTCATCCTGCTGAAATGCTGTGTCTTCCGGGTGTATGTGAGGCTTTCCAGGAAAGGAGAGATTCCGAGGAATTTCCGGTCTTTCGGCCCTGCCCTGCCAGCGAGTTATTCAATACCTAGATACTACATCTAGTACGCCATACGGCCACCGACCCCTAGATGATGTATTACAAGTATGTCATTCCGGAGCTGGGTAGTCCACACGAAATCCACAGGCGGAGCCTCCGGAAAGCCCGGAAACCGGCCCTTTTCGGGAGCGTGTCCACACCCTGTGCAGTACTTACGCACAGGGGAAAAAACTTTGGGATTGACATTCTTCGGCGTGTCGCGGACCCTCCGAAACCGGGTGCGCAACCCCCGGCATCCCCGCGGGTATGCTCGAGAAAACCCCGCCCGGTCCGACGCCGGTTCAGCGCGGCGAGAAGGGAGCGTTCGTGGTCAATCCGGTTCACCTGCGCACCCTTCTGGAGGTCATCCGGCACGGCTCCTTCGCCGGGGCCGCCACCACCCTCGGCTACACGGCCTCCGCCGTGTCGCAGCAGATGTCGGCGTTGGAAAAGGACACCGGAACCACCCTTTTCGCGCGAAGCGCCCGGAGCGCCGTCCCGACCGAGACCGCTGTCGTGATGTCGCGCCACGCGGCCAAGGTGCTCACCGACATCGACGCGCTGCTGGCGTCCTCGGCACGGGCCGACGGCGGCTCCGCCGAAGAGCTTCGGCTGGGTATCTTCCCGAGCCTTGCCACCTTCGCGCTCCCCCGCCTGCTCGGCACCGAGCAGTGGCGGAAGCTCGGTATTCGCCTCAAGGTCCATGTCGCCGAACCGGCGCAGACCATCCAGGGGCTCCGCGCCGGCGGCGAGCTCGACCTGGCGCTGGTCTACCAGGTGGGCCAGGCCGGCCTGGCCTGGCCGTCCTCCGTCAGCCGGCAATGGATCGGGGACGACAACTTCCGCGTGATCCTTCCGGCCTCGTGGGGCATCCGGCCAGGGTCGACGGTCAGCGCCGACCAGCTCACCGACATGCCGTGGATCCTCCACCACCCCGGCACCGCCGACGCCACCGTGATCGAACGCCTCTTCGCCAGTTGCAACCTGCACCCGCGCGTCATCGCCTACTGCGACGACTTCAACGCCAGCCTCGAAATGACGGCGGCCGGCCTCGGCGCGGCGCTCGTCCCCGAGCTCGCCATGCTCCACCGGCCCGACGGTGTCGTGGCCCTCGACGTTCCCGAGATCCGCCTCGCACGGAGCATCTTCGCCCTGCAGACCGGAGATCGACAGAACATCCGGGTGCGGCTCTTCATGGACCAGCTCGCGGAGATCCTCAAGGGCCAGCGGATCGCCCCGAAGCACACGGTGTAACCTTCTGCCCCTGCGGCGGCCACCAAAAATCCGTTGAGCCCGCTACCGCGCCTCGATAGCCTCTAAGCAGGCATGCCACCCCCTGCATGCACTCCGGACTACTGCTGCCGAGGAGCACCCCATGCGCATCAAGAACGCCGTCGTCGTCATTACCGGTTCGGCCAGCGGAATCGGGCGGGCGACTGCACTGCACTTCGCCCGCAGGAAAGCCTGCCTTGTCCTCGCATCGCGGCGTGGGGAGGCGCTCGAGTCCCTGGTGGCCGAATGCGAATCGCTCGGTGCCCGCGCCATCGCTGTTCCCACGGATGTGACAGCCGCCGATGCCGTCCAGGCACTGGCCAACCGCGCCGTCGCACATTTCGGCCGATTGGACGTCTGGGTCAACAATGCTGCCGTGTCCTATTTCTCCCCCTTTCTCAAGGTTCCGCTCGAGGATTTCCGCCGGGTGATGGACGTCAACGTGATGGGCTACGTCTACGGCGCGCGTGCGGCCCTCGAGCGCATGGAGCAGCAACGTTCGGGAGTGCTCATCAATGTCGCCTCGATCGTCGGCGAGGTCCCGCAGCCCTACACCACCGCCTACTCCATGTCGAAGGCAGCGATCCGGGCCCTGGGCGTCAGCCTGCGCTCCGAACTACACCTCGGGAAGCGGAAGAGGATCCACGTCTGCACCGTGCTGCCCGCCACGATCGATACGCCGTTCTTCGACCACGCGGCCAACTACACCGGACGCCGTGCCGTCGCCATGCCCCCCCGTCTACAGTCCGGACCGGGTCGCCGAGGCTATCTGCGTCCTTGTGGAGAAGCCCCGCCGCGAGGTGGTCGTGGGGCGGATCGGACGTTCGATGGTGCGCCAGCACCGGCTGATGCCGGGACGGATCGAAACCATGATGGCCGTGCAGGTGGAGAACACGCACCTCTCCAAGAAGGAGGCCGCCTCGGATTCGACCGGAAATTTGTACACACCCTCCCCCGATCCGGACAACGCCACCGTCATAGGAGGCTGGGGCGGCAAGCGGCGCACCGCACAGCGCGCCGTCACCGGGGCCGCGCTCCTCGGCATCGGGAGCGCGGCGCTGCTCCCACCCGGACGACAAGTCCTCAGCGACCTGTGGTGCCGGGCTCGCTCATAGGCACCGGCTCGCTCGTGGGCACCGGGGAGCAGGCATCGCATCGGGAAGGCCTGCGCGCGGATTTTACAGGAGGCGAGCTGGGCGGATTGCCGAGCCACAGCTCCCGGGGGTCGGTGAACATTGTCCCGTACCCAAGATCCCGAGTGATGCCCATCCCTGGCAAGTCCATGAGTCGGTCTTCAATGGGACAATCCCGGGGTTTCGGAATCGGTTTTTGCGCTGGCCAATGGATATATCGGTGTTCGAGGCACCTTGGATGAAGGGCAGCCGTGCCTGTCCTCGGGCACCTTCATGGCCGGGGTATACGAGTACCACCCGCTGTCCTACCCCGAGGAAAGCTACGGGCATCCCGAGCACGGCCAGGCAATCATCGGTGTCGCCGACGGCACCGCTATCCGTGTGCAGGTCGACGGCGTGCCTCTCGACATCCGCGAGACGCCGCCCGAACATCACAAGCGCACCCTGGATCTACGTTCCGGTACGCTGCGCCGGGAAACACAGTGGGTCACCCCGGCAGGGCAGCGGATGCGGCTGGTATCCACCCGTCCGGTGTCGCTGACCCAGCGTTCGGTCACTGCGATCCGCTACGAAATCGAAGCGGTTGACCACGCCGTTCAGGTTGTGATCCGTTCCGAACTGGTCGTCAACGGCACGCCCGTGCAGGTGGACAACGCCGATCCGCGGGTCGGCCAGGCGCTGGAACAGCCGTTTCGGTCCTGGTTCGGCCGGGGCCATGAGACCGGTGGGCTACTGGTGCACTCCACGCGCGGCAGCCAGATCGGGGTGGCAGCCGCGGTGGACCACGACGTGCAGCTCCCCGACGGCGGCCAGATCTCCACCGACTCCAGCGATGACCAGGTGGTCACCACGGTGGTGGCCGATCTGGAGCCCGGGGAGAAGGCGGGCTTCACCAAATACCTGTGCCACGTGAGATCGGCGGG
>NZ_KI914890.1:23681-52881 GCF_000520555.1 Arthrobacter sp. Br18
GCCCCGCCGATCTGGAGGCGCAGGTCCTTGCTGCGATGGACGGGGCCCGGGCGCGCGGCTGGGACGGCCTTACCGCCGACCAGTAGTCGTTTCTCGACCGGTTCTGGGACGGTGCGGACGTGGAAGTGGGAGGCGATGCTGAGCTGCAGCTAGCGATCCGCTTCGGCCTGTTCCAGGTCCTCCAGGCCTCAGCCTGCCTCAGCCATGCACCAATCGGAGCCAAGGCCCTGACTGGCTCAGGCTACAGCGGGCACACCTTCTGGGATGTCGAGGGGTTCGTCGCGCCGGCCCTGACGCTGCTGCACCCGGAGGGTGCGGCGCATCTGCTGCAGTGGAGGGCCTCGACCCTGGGATCGGCCCGGGAGCGTGCCGAGGTCCTCGGGGTGAAGGGCGCGTCCTTCGCCTGGCGCACCATCGACGGGCATGAGGTTTCCGCCTATTGGCAGCCAGCACCGCGGCGATGCACCCGAACGCCGTCATCTCGCTGGCGTTCAATTTCCACGCCCACGCGACGGGATCAGAACTCCCTGCCGTTGACGGAGTCGACGTCCTGGTTGAAACAGCGCGCATGTGGGCGAGCACGGTGCACCGGGACGAGGACGGCCTGTTCCACCTCTTCGGCGTGACCGGACCGGACGAGTACACCGGCGTCGTGGACGACAATGTGTTCACGAACCTCATGGCCCAGCGCAACCTGAACACGGCGGCCACGGCGGGCGAAGCGTTCCCGGAGTATGCCGAGCGGCTCGGTGTTGTTCCTTCGGAAATTCGTGAATGGCGTCGGATAGCCGATGCCCTGTACGTTCCCTACGATGCCGAGCTGGGGGTCCATCCCGCCAACGAACGGTTCACGACCTACCGGGAATGGAAGTTCGACACTGACCCTGACTCCTACCCGGTGCAGGAGCATTCGCACTATGCAAAGATCTACCGTCGCCAGGTCATCAAACAGGCCGATCTTGTCCTGGCCCTGTGGTGGTGCTCCGACGCGTTCACGGCAGAACAGACTGCCCGGAATTTCAGCTATTACGAGCAGCGCACCGTCCGCGATTCCTCGCTGTCGGCTGCCGCGCAGTCCGTGGTGTCAGCGCGGGTAGGTCATCTGGACCTCGCCCTGGCCTATCTGCGCGAAACCTCGCTCACCGACCTCCGCGATGTGCAGGGCAACAGCCACCAGGGAGTGCATCTCGCCGCTTGCGCAGGAGCATGGCTGGCGCTCGTCAGCGGATTCGGCGGGCTGCGGGCGGACGATGAGCAACTGCAGCTTGCCCCGCGCCTGCCGGACAAGCTGGACAGGATCGCGTTCCGTCTTCGGTGGCGCGGCCAGCGCATCGCCGTCGAGACGACCCGTGCGGGAACCACCGTGCGGCTACTGGATGTGGGCGGCCAGGAGATTCCGATCGGGATTGACGGAGAATTGATGACGCTGACAGCGGCACGCCCCGCGACGTCGCCCTTGATCGTGCCGCGTCCGATCACTGAACCGCCACGCCAGCCGCCCGGTCGGGAACCGCGCGACTGAATCTGCCGGCGGGCTAGGATCCGTCCCGTGGCTGGGGGTCGCGGTCGATGATGCCCATCTCTTCGAGCTGCTCGGACATTCCTGCGCCGTCGGGCGCGTATACCCAGGGGATGCCCGGCGTCGTGTCCCTGGGTGCGTTCTTGGACCGGCCACCGGCCAGAACAGCTTCACCGGCCGACAGCTGGCGGATGGCGATGGCCCGGACGTTTGCGGGGTGGCGCTGGGCGAACTCGGCATAGATGGCTTCGTCGTGCTGGCCGTCGTCGCCCACCAGGAGCCACTTCGTCTCAGGGAACTCCCCCGCGAGCCGTTCGAGCGAGGTGCGTTTGTGGTCCTGGCCGCTGCGGAACCACCGGTCCCTCGTCGGGCCCCAATCGGTGAGCAGCTTCGGACCGGCGGGGTACAGGTTCCTTGAGAGGAAGCGCGTCAGGGTGGGAGCCACGTTCCAGGCCCCGGTCGAGAGGTAGAGCACCGGAGCCGAGGGGGCCGTGCGGGTGATGCGCTCATAGAGGACGGCCATGCCGGGGGTGGGGGTGCGGGCGTGCTCATCGAGCACGAACGAGTTCCACGCAGCGAGGAACGGACGAGGCAGCGCGGTGACCATGACGGTGTCGTCGATGTCGGAGACCACCCCGAAGGGCGCGTGTGCATCGACGACCCGCATCGGGGCGTCGGCCACCTGCGATCCGCCGGAATGCAGGCGCACGGTATGCCAGCCGGGCTCGAGATTCACCTCGATCCGGGCGTCGACGACCCCGCCCCTGTCGGTCGTCACCTCATGGGTTGTCCCGTTGACCTCCACCTGGACCACAGCGCCGCCCACGGAGGCGCTCGTGAAGTTGCGCCACCCGCGCATGCCCTCCTTCAGCGGCTTGAGCGGCCCTGCGGCGGGGACCGGTTCGCTGTCCCGGGGATCCGCCAGAACCACCCGCGCCAAGACCCGGAGCCAGCTCGTCGTGCCATACCCGGTATAGGGAATCACCGTCTCGACGTGCCCGCGCCTGAGTGCCAGCCGGGTCTGGAGCGAGAGCCATGTTTCGTCGATCCTCATGGCGAAGTGGGTCCGCTCCTTCACCTCGACGGGCGGAACGTCACCACGGCCCGTGGCTCCTGATGTGTCAGGTGGGGAATTGTCCGAGGGCTGCTGGTCAGAAGTCGAAGACATGCCCTTAGTTTGCCATGCGGGTTCCGAACGTTCCGTCCGGTTCGGTAATGCTGTGCCCGGGCAGTGGTAACAGCAGTGCAACAACTCGGCATCGAGGCGCAAAAGGGGGTTGCCCTATCAACCGGCGGCCTGCAACGCTTGAAGCCATCTATAGGGGGAAACATGACCACACAGCAGAACGGCTACGTCCACAATGCACATTCCGACGGCGCGTTTCAGCGCTGGGCGGATGTTCTGGCAGACGGAACCATCACGGCCCAGGCGGGGACAGACCTGGCCGACGCCATTTCCTTCGGAAACGCCCAGGGAGCACTCGAAGGGCTTGCGAGCGGCAGTGACTCCCTGAGCGACGACGACGTCAAGGCTCTGCACTATGCCAACGAGATGTGCGACCTGCGAATGTACGAGGGGCTGGTGACCCTCGACGGCGGCGGGCCGGCCCTCCCCGAAAGCGTTCGGCAGGCGATTCTCGCGATGGAGCGGGGAGGCTTCTGGGGAGGCCGCCCGGGGTGGGTTCTCTAAGAGCCTGTCCCTGAGTTCGTTTGTCCAGGCATTTGCTGGTGATTCCGATCATTGTCCGATGCTGATCATTGTCCAGCGGACCATGGCTTCGTGGTGGGCCGGCAGCCGTTCGTAGTCCCGCACACGATCCGTGGCGCATCGTCCATGATCAGCGGTTGCAGAACTCGTGAACAGATGCAGAACCGTTTCAGAATCGTCCCCGAATCTTGCTTGTCTGCCGTCGTCCGGGAGTCCACACTGATCGCATCACTCTGCACCGCGAACGGAGCGGGAATGCCATTCCACTCCACGGCAATGAGGCCATCACGTCCAGCGGACGTCCTTACTCGCAATCCCTTGAGCAAGCAGGTTGTCCATGAGCATCAACTTCCGGGCACCGTGGGGGCGGCTACCCAAGCATTCCGGACCCGAAAACGGGATCCTCCCCCGCGGGACCATGTCCCAAACGCCGCCGAATGCTGCGCAACCACAGCGTCGGCGCATCATGGCGAAGGTAGGTGCCCTGCTGGCGGCGCTGGCGCTTACCGCAGGACTGGGACTCGTTGTGCCCGGCACCGCCTCAGCGGCCCCCTTCTGCGGAATCACTTGGGGTTCGCTGGCCAAATCGACCGCCACGCCGGCTTTGGGTCCAAGCCAGGATCCGATCACCAATATCCGCTCCGGGCGCCACGCCTGCTTCGACCGCCTGGTGGTGGACGTCAGCGGGGAGGTCCCCAGATACACCGTGCGCTATGTCAGGGCCGTGACACAGGACGGGTCCGGCTTTACCCTTCCACTGCGGGGCCGCGCGTTCATCGATGTGACAGCCATGGCACCGGCACATGACCAGAACTACAACCCGACCTACACTCCGACGAACCGGAACGAAGCGGTGAACGTTGCCGGTTTCCAGACCTTCCGTCAGGTAGCGTTCGCCGGCACCTACGAGTCTGTGACGCAGATCGGGCTGGGCGTCCGAGCACGGCTTCCGTTCCGGGTGTTCACGCTGGCCGGCCCAGGCAGCGGGTCTCGACTGGTGATCGACATAGCACACCGCTGGTGACGCCTGGGGCCAGCCACCAGGGTACTGAAGAACGACGAAAGCGCCCGGGTTCCGGGTGAAGGCGACACCGTTGGGGCGCGCACTGGGCAGTAGCTGGATGAGTGGGGGTTGCGGGATCCGCAGCCCCCACTTTCCTGTACGACCATGGACGGCTACTCCCCTTGACCACGGAACTGGGACGCCGACGTCACGCAGGGAGATCCTTGCATTCATAGCTTCGTCTCCAGCCAGCGGCTCTGCCTCTGAAGGTGAACCGATCGCACCCCCACATAAGCGGCGACCCCGACCTCCGGGCGGCGGTGGACCACCGGCTAAGGTAACCAAACCTTCGTTTAACCGAGTCCGACTCGAGATCCAAAACTCCCGAGAAGTTGTCCGCGCCGGCGCAAGAATGGTCTTTCGCGCACCAACAATTCTTTGCGGGGGTAGAAGTATGCAGTGGGTAAGGAAAAACAAGGCGTCGATTCCGGCATATGTAACTCTTCTCGCGGTCGCGGGCTTCTGGATTGCCGGAGGACTCGGAGCCCTCGACGTCCTGGGCGAAGCCAGCTCCCCCATGGCCATGCTCGCGGGACTGTATCTGATGCTCGCACTGGTGGCAGTTTCGATCATCGTTACTGTTCTGGCGCTGACGGATCTGACCCGCAGGGCGGCCGACACAAAACGTCAGAGGCGGATGGTGCAATAGCGGGGTAGCGGTCCACAAGCTTCAGGGCGTATTCGGAAAGCAGCCATCCTGCGGGTGGTTCCGCAACGAAGCATCCATATCCGCACACGCTAGTTGAACCAACAGTTGCCAGCGCGTGTCCTGGTACCTGAGGAGCATCATGAAGACCGCAGTTCTTCCATCGCCTCGCATCTTCGACGTGGCCTGGACGCGCGAGCAGCTGATCGCCGTGGCCGAAGCCAACCGGAAAGCGCAGAAACATACTGCCTACCGCGGCGCCGCCCGGGCGATGGCCGGTGAGGGCAAGCGCATCGATACGGGCCGCATCCGCGCCATGGTCACGGGGGTCATGGGCGGAATCGAGGACACCTACTACATCTGTTCCTCCCTGCAGTCCGCCCATCTGGCCATCAGCTTTCCCGACCGCTTCACCGAGCGTCAGTTCGAACTGCTGACGTATCCCCTGGAGGCTGCGCTAGGCATCGGCGCGGAGCGCCTCCGGGGAACAGCCGCCTGACTGATGGAACGTCGCGTCGGCGGCAGGCCGGGCGTCGACGTCAGCGCTGGTCAGCGGCGAGCAAATCGGACAACGAGATCGGACGCCGGCCCGTGATGGTCTCGATGTCGGTGCTGATCCCGGCCAGCTCGCCGGCGGCAATCGCGGTGTAGGTGGACACCCACGCCTCGACCTGCCAGTCCGCCACCCCGAAGCCCATCCGGGATTCATAGGCTTCGGCGAGCGTTTCGTCGTGGAAGGTGACCGCGGTTCCGCCTCCGCCCGAGAGGGCTCGGGCGATCTCGGTCAGGGTAAGCGCTTCCGGACCCGTGAGGTTGTAGGTCCTGTTGCGGTGGGCGGCAGGGTCCTTGAGGACTGTCTCCGCCGTACGGGCGATGTCGGCGCGGCTGACGACGGCGACCCTGCCGTCTCCAGCCGGACCGCGGATCATGCCGTCCTCCCCCACGAGCGCAGCCATCAGGTCGCCGTAGACGCTGTTGCGCAGGATCGTGTAATTGATGCCTGTGGCCCTGATGTATTCCTCGGTCGCGAAGTGGTCACGCGCCAGGGTGAACGTGGCGTCCGGCGCAGCGCCGAGGAATGACGTGTAGACAAGGTTCCGGACGCCGGCCGCTCGCGCGGAGTCGATGAACGCGCAGTGCTGGTCGACGCGGTCTGCGCTTTCGGAGGCCGACACCATGAACAGCGTCCCGACCCCCTTCAGCGCTGCCTGCGACGCAGCACGATCGGAATAGGAGCACTCGAGCACCACCGCCTTCTCGAGCTGCGGCGCCCTGCCTGCGGTCCGAACCAGGAGCCGCTGGGCCATCCCTGCGTCTGCGAGGAGGCGTGCTACACGGCCACCGAGGGCGCCCGTCGCTCCCGTGATCGCGAGGGCAGGCAGGTTGCCGGTCACGGTGCCGGCCGAAGGGCTGACTGGACGAGGATGAGGTTCTGCCCATACTGCTGGTCGAGGCGTTCCTGAATCGCCCCGTCATCGAAAGGAACGGTGACGATGAGGTACCCGTCGGACGTCCGGGAATCGAGGACATCCGGGGTCGCGGACGCGTGGAGCTCGGTCTGGATCTCACGCAGCTGCTCTTCGTCGCCGTCGCCCATTCTGCCCCCGGCCAGCCGGGGGTCGACGAACGGCATGGCGTCATACAGCGAGAGCGGAATGGGGTTGCCCGTCGTCGTGAATTCCGAACCGTCCCAGGTGCCCTGCACGGCATAGGCACCCCAGGTGACGCCCGATGCGCTCTCGAACTGGTCCACCGCAGACCAGTTCCAGCCTCGAAGGACCGGCCCTGTGCACTGCGGCGGGTAGGACTCGGCCACGCTTCCCAAACAGAACTGCGGCGGCTCGTTCTCTCTCTGCAGCACCGTTCCCTGGCCCACGAGATCCACGGGCCCCGGTGTCCCTGGTGTTTCCGACGCTGCCCCCGGGGCGGAGTCGTTCCGCGGCGGCGCTACGTCGGCGCAGCCCGACAGGACCATCACCGCCACCAGGCTCACTCCTGCGGTCAGGCAAATTCGCATTCTCAAAAAGACCTCCTCGCGGGTACATCCGGTCCGTGAAATATCCCGTTCCTCGAACGGCTCACCGGCCGACGGCGGCGAGGACGGCGGCGCCGAGTTCAGCCGGCCGAGTGAACTGGGGCCAGTGTCCGGTGGGCAGATCCACGTAGTCGACGTCGTGGATGCGGGCCAGCTCCGCGACAAACGGGTGGCCAGCCGCGATCCAGTCCCGGAGCAGGGCAGAGGGGAACTCGCAGGTGATGACGGTGGCCGGGACGTCGTAGCGGCGTTCGTCGGACAGGTGCTGCTGGTCGGAGGCGACACCCCGCGGCTGGGGTACTGCACGTGCCCGGAACGCCACCCGCAGCTCGTCGTCCAGATCCACGAGATCCGCCTCCTCGAAGCTGTCCCACGGCGGCAACGGTATGTCGTCCCCCTCAGCCGGCAGTTCGTCGTTGATGACGCCGCCCTCGCCCAGCGGTCCGCTGTCAACGTAGATTGCGCGGGCCACGCGGTCAGGGCGGGCGTCGACGGCGCCGTGAATGACGGCGCCTCCGCCAGAGTGGCCCACGAGGACCACGGAGCCGGCGATGCTGTCGATCACCGCCACCACTGCGTCGATATGGTCCCGCAGGCCTATACCGGCGCGCGGCGCGTCGATGGCTTCAAGGCCTGGCAGCGTGAGCGGATGAAGCCGGTGTCCGGCAGCTACGAGCGGCGGGGTGACTTTTTCCCATGAGGAGGCGTCCAACCAGAAACCGGGAACCAGGATGATGTCCATGACGGTAGGTTACTCCCCTGCTTTCCCCGCCCAGCAGAGTTATCATGCAGATGGATCGCTTCACGGCGAAGAATGATCGGCCGCGACGCCCTCCGCACCGAATGCCAACCGGCTCATCACCACGCTCTGAAGGGATGATCCATGAGCAGGAAAATGCGTCTTCTTGCGGTGCCCACTCTTACTGTCGCTGCTCTGGCGATGTCCGGAGCTCCGGCCACGGCCGACGGCGCCGACGGCACCTACTCGTCGACATTGGGCCAGCTGAACGGCACCACCGGCACCGGGTCGATCACCGTCCGACTCACCGGCAACGAGGCTACGGTGAGCCTTGACGTTTCAGGGCTCGGGGAAACCTTCGTGGAGGGTCCGTATCCCCACGTGCAGCACATCCACGGGGGTGCGCAGGGGACGTGCCCCACAGCTGCAGCGGACCAGAACGGCGACGGATTCGTTTCCACGACCGACGGCTCCCCCTTCTACGGGGGGATCCTCACCACCCTCACCACGAGTGGCCCAACGGGGCCCGAGGAGGCACTGAACCTTGCGCTCGCCGGTCAGGGCGGCGCCTACACCATCGAGCGCACGTTCGAGATGAACCAGGAGACCCAGGACGCCCTCAAGGCAGGAACCGCTGTGGTGGTGGTCCACGGCGTCGACCCGATGACCGCGACCGGGGACGAGGGTGGGTTCAACTCCATCAGCGACATCTCACCGGACCTGTCGGTGGGCGCCACCTCACCGGCGCTGTGCGGACCCCTCGTTGCGCAGCAGGTGGTCGCAATGCCCAGGGGCGGCGCGGACACCGGCGTCGCGGCCGCGAGCGCCGACAACCTGGGCGTCGTCGCCCTGGGTGGAGTCCTTGTTCTCGCCGCCGTCGGCGGCACCTCAGTTGTTCGCCGCCGCAACTCCTAGCACCACGCTTTCCGGGCGTTCCCTGTGACTGGATGCGCCGCTGCCGGTTCCCACGGACCCGTGGCGGCGCATCCCCGCGGCGAAGCCCCGGAGCAGATCACTGCTCGTTGCAGGGGTGTTCTGCCCTAAAGAGCCGGCACGGGGTTAGCCTTTGCTTGGCGACATCGACCACCGAGCGGGAAGAGCAACCATGGAAGCATTGCAGCGCATTGAACGCTTTGCCGTAGCGCAGAAGGTCACCATGATGGTGAACCGCTACGAAGTCCGCGCGGTCGGTCCAGATGGGCGGCCCGGCGATCTGCTGGCACTCGCGCAGCAGAAGCGCATGGCTTTCAAGGAGGAGGTCACGTTCTACTCCGACGAGTCGAGAAGTACCCCGCTGTTTTCGTTCAAAGCACGGCAGCGGATGGACCTCGGAGCGACGTACGACGTGCTGGATGCCCAGGGGAATGCCCTCGGCAGCTTCCGCAAGGACTTCGGCAAGTCGCTGCTGCGCTCCACCTGGCACGTCGACGCTCCTGGGATGCACGCCGTGGGGCGGGAGCGCAGTGCCGGTGTGGCCGTTGCCCGGCGGGTCTGGGATCTCGTCCCGATCGCGGACAGTATCCCCGCGCCGTTCCTGGTCCACTTCGACTTCGTTGACACGTCGGGGCAGCTGGTCATGACTTCCCGAAGAGGCCGCTCGATCAGGGACCGGTATGATATCACGGTGCCCGGCGCCGGCCTGGACGGGCGCGTTGCAGCCGCCGTCGCCGTCGCTCTCGATGCACTCCAATCGCGCTGACGAGGAATCGACATCGAGCAAGCCGCTCTGAGGTCGGCCCCTTTTAGAGCAGATCCGCCGTCGACCCGGGTGAAAGCAGGCCGGCTCGCCGCAATGCGACAGCTTCGACGCCGCTCTCCGTCAGGCGAATCGTGTCTGGGGCGACGTCGGCGGCATCGAGCGCTTCCTCGACGTGGATGGACAGATACGCCACCGAGGCGGCTGCAACGGACCAGTTGGGCCACATGGCCGTCCGCGTCTCCTCGTCGATGACGATGCGGGCGTGGATCTCGGCGACGCTCTGCTCGAAGGCGAGGGTCCGTCCGGAACCCTGGGTCAGGGTGACGCGGGTATCCGGACCGGATCCGGTGAAAATTATGGACCCCAGATGGCCCAGGCCGGTTTTGAGCATTGCCCTGAACCAGCTGTCTTCATAATCAGGCACCATGGCCGCAACTCCTTCCCTAGTTGATCGCCCGATTCTATGGGCTGTTCACAACGCGGTGACTGACTCGTCATATGAACATTGGGTGACTTCTCGGACAGCGGCATGAAGGGACATGTCCACCCGTTTCCCGGCAATTTCCTGATGACTGCGCAGTAGGCCCTCATACTTGTAACCGGTGCGTTCGGCAACGCGGACGGACGCGGTATTCCACGGCTCGATATACGACTCGTAGCCGATGGTCGCCCGACCCTCGCTCAAATTCCTGACCCACAGGCCCACCCGGCCAAGGGCCCGGTTGGTGGTGACATCTGCAATGGCAAAGGAGAACCCGGTTGCATCACTGTGGCGGTGCCGCTGCCGCCGAACCCAGGACAACGCTTCCTCTGCAGTTGCCCGCGCGGGAAGGGTTCCGATCGACGGCACGTAAGGGTCCTGGGATAAATCGAGAGCCATGTGGACGTCCTGGTCGTCGAACATCCGCAAGCGAATCGAGCCATGGGTGGGAGGTTCAGTGGGCCAGAGGGGAATCTCGCTACTTTTCATCTTGCTTCTCGGGAGAGGCTTTGTGGCACGCCCCGGCCAAGGACCGGCTGTGGCGGCTTTCGGATACCGGCGGATCGAAGGTGGTGTCCTCCAGCGTTGCTCCGTCGTTGAGCCATCGGCTTTCGGACGCGTTCCCACTCTTCGATGACGACTCCCGAGGTGAACTTTCTTGAGGTGATCGGGCGGAACGCTGTCGGTTGGAATGTGGCACCGCCAAAGAGGGGAATACCTGCCCCGAGTACAACGGGATTCCGCTTTAGGATCAGACGGTCGATCTCTGGGAGTAGCTGTCCGGCGAGATCACCACCACCACAAAGGTAGATATCGAGGCCTTCCTCCTCCTTGAGCGTCTGAACGGTAGCGAGAGCATCCAGGGTGTAGGTGACGACCGGATCAGCACCCGTTCTCGTGCGTGTAGCTACGAACTCACGAAGATGTTCGTACGGGCGTTCAATCCCAACCGAGTGAGCAACGGAATAGCTACCCCATCCCTGAATGACGGTATCGAAACGGCTCCTCGGCGGTTCGATACCGAGCGCTGCAAGTACATGCGACGGGAGGGCATCCGCAAACTCGGTGAGGATCACCTGCATGTGGTCGCCCTCAACGGGGAATACCTCAAAGGATCCGTCAGGGGCTGCGATATATCCATCGATCGAGGTCGCGACGTAGTACACAAGCTCACGCACAATATCTCCAATCACTACAGGTGTCGTACTTGAAAGGTACCACGACACCTGTAGTGGTAGCAGTAGCATTAGTGCATGCCACCTAATGCTGAACGGCGAGAGATTCTCTCTGATGCCGCGGTCCAAGTCCTTGCCCGCCACAGCTCACGCGGTCTCACACATCGTGCACTCGACGTCGAAGCAGGCGTCCCCCGAGGCACGGCGTCAAACTTCTTCCCGACCCGGGACGCGATCGTCGACGCCATTCTGGTTCGCATCGGTGAACGCCTCGCCCCTGATGCGGAAGTACATGCCACCCTGGCCGCCCGGCAGCCCGGCCGGGAACTGTTCGCTGACTACATGAAGGACATCGTCCAGCGACTGACCTCAGACCGCGATGCTGCCCTGGCCCTCTTCGAACTTCGCCTCGAAGCAACGCGCCGACCTCATGTTGAGGCGGCTATTAGTGCCTGGCTGCGTGAAGGACTCGCAGCTGACGTCGCCTTCAACGCCCGCATGGGATTACCCTGCGGCCAGCACGAAATCTCCCTGTTTCACTACGCGATCAACGGCTTCATCTTCGACCAGATCACCGTCGCGGTCGACCCTTCCGCCGACCGCAACCAAGTCATCGACGATTTCGTAGAACGACTCATCCCCCGCACCAACTAAATGCTCAACCTGCTAGCGCTTCAAGCGTCCGTAAGCCCATCCTCCTGCGGGACGCCAAGTGTCGTAGTGGCCACTTACACGTTCAATTGGGATCGTGACCTAGACGTCCGCTGCTGCCAGATTTCTTATGGTGCACTAAGTCATGGCCAAAGCACGGCGGACGACAGTCATACTCTTGCTAGTTGGTGTTCTAGTTCTGTCCGTCGTAGTCATGTTGCCGAAGCCCTTGGGTTGTGGGGCGTTCAGAGTCAGCGCGCCCAGTGAACCCAGCGCTGTGATGAAGAACCGCTCCCCGGATGAAGATCTTGAGTACTGGACTGAAGAAAGGATGAGGGACGCGGAACCTGCACCCATGCCCCGGCAGTCGTGGTGCTCCTTCTTCTGACGGCAGCAACGGGACAGCGGCGACTGTCGTCTGGTCAGCGTCAGGACTTCCTTGCTCCCTCGCCCGCGCCTAGCTCGCACGCCCACGTCTCCTCATAGGAGGAGGTAGTTGAGTCGATCGTCGCCGCACGACAATTGCACGCTGAGCGATCCCTCGCCGGACACCGCAGGCAGCAGCGCCCGTAAGCCAGTACCTGCAATGTATCGACACCTGTCCGCCCTATAGTCTGATGTCTTCGAATTGGGGGAATACATGGCCCGAACACGCAACGCCCAAAATTTTTTTTGGAGCAGCTCTCGGACTTGCGGGGTGGCTTTCTGGCCAGCCGCTTTACCTCGCAAGTGGGCACTAACCGTCCTCGCCATGCTGATCACCGTCGCCGTTGTAGCGCTGATGTCCTCCTTTTCCAGTAGTGGTGTCGCGTGAGAGTGCGAGTTTTCGTGTTGGCTGCCCGCGAGTCCACAACTGCCGGTCTGCTCCTGGTGAAGTTCCTAGGCGGTGCCGCATGAACGGCGTGCAAGCACGCTGCCCCGTGGTGTCACGGCTGCAGCGCCGCCGCCTGCGATCCTGGATTGCGGTCGCCTTCGCGGCCATCGCTGCACTAGCAGTGGTGCTCGCCGTGATAGGAAACGCTCCTGCCCGCGGCCCGGCCGCCCCCTACAACCACGGCGGGTTCTCCGAGGTATCTGTGGCTACCGAGGACGTTGTCGCAGGGCAGGCGAGCACCGTGGCAGATGGGCTGGCGGAGCTTGGGTATTGGTGTGTGGAGCCCCGCAGCAACGACCTCACTGCCCAGATCACTTGCCAGTCACCCGAGCGCGATGTCCAGGTCGACCTGGTCGCTGCGCCCGATGGCGATGTCCTCTACGCCGACATCGACCTTGGTGCGGCGACTACTTCCGATCCCTCCAAAGACGTCGGGCATCTCCTCGGCCAGGTCCTTGATGCCTCTTTCCTGAAGCTATGGCCGCAGGACCGCACGACGCTCGAGGACCTCCTTGCGACCGCCCAAGGCGAACCGCCGTTCATGCCATTCGGTAGCGAGGCGCCGCCAGTCGACCCTGAGGACCTGTACTCTACCCACGACCAGCGCACGGACAACGCCAGCTGGTCATTGTGGTCCCGCCACACAGGCGAACCCCTCGCTCTACGAATACGCACCACAGCTTTAGAGGACCACAGTTGGCCCTTCGGAGGCCGTCACTACGCGACGTCTGTAAGCGCCGCCACCGCGGCGCTCGTCCTCGATGGCTTTACCTGCGCGGTTTCCTGTTACCGGGCCTCAGACGGCCAGACGGTCGACTTCGACGTACTAGACGGCCAGATCGTTACCGTCCGCGTCAAGCTACGCAGCAGCGACGACGGCCACCACAGAACCGAGCCGTCCAGGCAGTGGGGCCAGGCCGAACTGCCCTTCCTGACTCCGGCAGTGCGGGACGCGGTCGGCCAACGTGTGGAGGAGTCCCGCATCGAGCGACGGAACTGGCGCGGCGTGGTCGCGGGCACCCCCATCGACATCATCGCTGTCCCTGATGCTGGCATAATGCCGGACAACCGGCCCGCGATGGAACTCATGGTCACCATTGGAATCCCTCTCTTGTACGTCGAGTAACCCAGCTGCGGGACCCACCAGAGCTCTGGTCCGTCGCATCGGATCATCATCGGCGCAACGCGCAGTTCCGATAGCTCTATTTTCACAACGAATCCACACATGCACCCGCCGTGAGCCGATCACTTTCAGTATCAATGAGCGGGAGCTGGAATCCACTTGGCCAGCTCCCGCTGTCCGTTCTAGATATTGGTCGTTTTCGTTGAACACTAGGGGGCCTTGGGCTCCGTTGACGATAGGGAGTTGTGGCGGAACGTGGCCGCATTCCACGTTGCCAATGATGGGTATGCCTAGCATTCCTAGAGCATCGAGGACCGCCTCAGCCTGGGTGAGGGTCGGCGAATCAGGTGCGCCGGTGCGTCCTACGAGGATCCCTCACGGAACGGGTACGAGGAGCGCTTCCGCCCAAAGATCTTGGTGACGTTGTACGTAGCTGGTTGCAGCGCGCCAGTGCTCTCCGTGGCCATCGACATACATTGAGCCCCACGGCTCATTGCCTGCATTATGGGACGACTTCAGAAGGTGATACATGGCTGCGGTGCGACGAAACATCGCCTCCGACAGTGCTCTGCGTAGGCCTTCTTCCGCGTCATACCCGTTGATGAAAGCCTTGAGATTCCGGGCCGCTTCCTCTGGGACCTGATCCGGATCGGAAAGGGTAAAGGCCTGAGCGGCATAGGCGAGGTCCCATAGCCGGGTGCTGGGTGCGGCAGCATCCCAATCGATGAACGTCCAGCGATCACCAATGATCAGATTCCAGGGGGCGAGATCGTTGTGGCAGATCAGGTCCTCTCCCGGTGCGGGGATAGCCGTCGTCCACTGAGCACCCTGAGGCGACGTGAAGGTACTGCTCGCGTCGTGGATGGCCCGGACCATTGCCCCGACCCGGCGGAGCTCGGTGTGACTGAGTGGGCCCGCGTTCAGGGCAAGTCGACCTGGAACGAATTCGGTGACCTGTCGGCCCTGCTCATCCCGGCCGATAACGGCCGGGACGTCCACACCAGCTTCTCGGACGAAAGTCATGAACTCAAAGACGTTCGGTGTTGTATCTGTCCACGGTTTACGGACGGTCGAGCCGATGCGGACGACACCTTCACTGACATTGCCGCCAGCGAGGTTCTCTTCAACATCCACGCTCCGATAGTAACGACGTCGATACGGGTCGTTACTCGCGCGCACGCCGATCGGCTTGTGGTCGCCCTGCTCCATGGCCTTGGGGTAGACCAACGAGGCATCGACGGTCGAGCCGCCAAGTGGGGCTGGCCCGATACCAGAGTCTGCTCCGAAGAAAGACGAACGAGACAAAAAGGTGTAGCTGCCGTCGAACCCGAGACGGTGGTGAAAAGCGGTAGGTGCTCGCTGTCCCGCTGAAATCCCAACCCATCCTCGTTGCGGCCCGCGCTGCCGACGCATTCGGGGCGTTGTGGGTGGATCCTTGAATTCTCTGCCTAGTCGCCGATCGATCCGTCCAGCAGCTCGCGCAGAATATCCAGGTGGCCGCAGTGCCTGCCCGTTTCTTCGATCATGTGCACCAGAACCCACCGCACCCTCTGTTCGCCGTCGCCATCGCGGCAGCGCTCCTCCATCCCATACCGCCGCAGCACTTCGCGGGACTGGCGGCAGGTGGCCTCGTAGTTCTCGATGATGCCCGCCAGGCAGTCCTCTTCGCTCACTCGGAACTCGCCGTCGGGATCCTCAGCGGACCATCGGGTGGGCACATCTTGCCGCCCGTCGATGCGGTCCTGGAACCAGAACCGCTCAACGTCTGTCAGGTGTTGTACCAACCCGGACACCGTTGTCAGCGAGGGCACGAGCCGCTTGGCGCCGTCGGCATCGCTGAGGCCACTGGCCTTCATCACTACGGTGGCCCGGAAGTAGTCCAGGAAGCCGCTGAGTGTTTCCCGTTCTCCGGCCGCCGCAGGGGGTTCCGTCCGGCTGTCATCCTCCATCCGCCCAACCTAGTCAGGGGAGTCGATGCGCAGCGCAGGCGCGCCGCACGAGGCAAACCGGAACTTGCAGGACCGCTCGACAAACAAGCCCTTGAGGACGACCCAAGCCCCAAGGGTCATCCTTGAAGAGCGGCGGGCGCCGTCAAGAGACAAGACGCACCACGCGCAGGCCCGTGCAAGCGGCCAAGGGCAAGCAAGTGGAGTCCACAGTTCGGGTTTGCGACTCCCCCGTTCGTTCCACGGTGGGCCGCCGGGTAGCGTTCCCCATAGTTCTCTTCGCCGAATAATCGCATTGATGCGTCCCCTTGATCGGCCCAGCCCACCGGTATTCAAGGATACTGAGACCGCGTGGGTTCAGGCGGCTCGGGCGTGTCTCATGATTCCCTTGAGCACAAGGGGGATGAAGTCCGTCAAGGATGGATTACGGAAATGAGCGCGCGTATCGTCACTTCATGAGCACACATTTCGGAACGGTCGGCAAAGACGTCGGCACAATGGTTCGGTTCGGCGATGCCTTCACCGCCCGAACCCTTCTGGACGCAGCGACCACCGGGGGAAGGCTCTCCGTTGTTGAACACCTGCTGGCCTGGCGTGAACTCGGAGCCCCGCTTCACATGCACAGCCGCGAGGACGAATACACGATCATCACCGAGGGTCGGGTCGGCTTCCTTCTCGGGGATGAAGTGTTCTACGCCGGCCCGGGTGAGCTGGTACTGAAGCCTCGGGATCAATGGCACACCTTCTGGAATGCCGGCAATGAGCAGGCACGAATGCTCGAAATCATCTCTCCGGCAGGATTCGAAAAGTACTTTGAGGAGATCGAGCCCTTCTTTCCAGAAGGAGCCCCACCAGATCTTGACGCAATGGCCGAAGCCAATGCCAGGTACGGCCTTCAGATGGACTTCGACTCCTTGCCGCAACTGATCGAACGCTTCGATCTGACCCCTCCCTTGGAGATGGGTGCGCCCCCGCCTGTGCAGGGCGTTCAATGAACCGCCCAACTCCCGCCCGAGCGCCAGCTCACCGGGCGGAAGCCGGTTGGGAACCTGATGAGGATCCTGGGCGAGAAAGGAAACCAAGTCTTCGCCAGCCTTGCCGCGGTGATGACCGCCCGAACGCTGAAGGGGTCGCACCCGGGCTTGATGATCACGTGTGCGTTGGCCGGAGCAAGTCTCACCGCCGCTTGATGCCACAGAGGTGGTCGGTCCGCCGGTAGGCATCGATTTGCTGGATGCAATGGGACGGGGCTGGAACCCGCGACGTCTTTTGGTGGCATTGGTAGCTTGGCTTTCACTCGCTCATGTTGGTTCAGGAGGCATTCCTATGATCAAGCGGTTGACGACCTGGCAGGTTCAAGCGGGCCTGGATGAAGCCAGGAGCGCAGGCGTATGTACAGAATCGCTGTGTACCGGGCCCGAATGGTGAGAGTCGGCCCTACACTGGTCTGGGTAAAGTATGGTTCGAAAGTCCCGAAGCCGCTGCAGCAGCTGCACAATCTCCGCAGTGGGGCGCCGTCGTCGCCGATGCCCAGGAGTTTATGGACGTGTCCACAATCATCGTCGCGTGGGCTGAGGAGCACCCCGCGTCCGGGGAGGGGTAAAAAGACCCCTGACAGGCGACGTTTGGAGGTTCACACTGGAGGCATGAGCGTCGATAGTGATGGTCAGGCCGCCAGTGAAGTCGCCACCGTTTCCTCCACCGGACTCATCACCAGAGAAGAACTCCAGCTGGCCTCGCGCAATCACGCCCTGCCATTGGAAATGCTTCGGTGGCCCATCACTCCGGTGGGCATGCATTACCTCGTGGCTCACTTCGACATCCCACTCATCGACCCTGCGAATTGGCGACTCACGGTGGGCGGCCATGTGGGTCACTCCCATCAGTTCACCCTTTCGGCGCTTAAACATCGAGAGCGCCGCACCCTCGCCGTCACCATGGAATGCGCCGGCAACGGCCGTTCACGTTTGGAGCCCCGGCCCGTCAGCCAGCCCTGGGATCTGGGTGGCATCGGCACGGCGGAATGGACCGGGACTCCCCTTGCCCCGATCCTGAGGGAGGCCGAGATAACACCCGAAGCCATTGAGCTCGTCTTCACCGGTGCCGACCGAGGCGTACAAGGCGGAACAGAGCACCGTTACGCCAGGAGCCTGAGTATCGAAGAGTCCATGGCCGAGGATGTTCTGCTCGCTTATGAGGTGAATGGCCAGCCCCTGCCTCCGCAGCATGGCTATCCTCTCCGGCTGTTGGTGCCGGGCTGGTACGGCATGACCAACGTAAAGTGGCTGGAATCCATCGAGGCTGTTACGCAGCCGTTCGATGGGTTCCAGCAGGCTACTGCTTACCGTTACCAGCAGGATTCCGGACCAGGCGAGCCTGTCCAGCGCATGAAGATACGGGCCCTGATGGCCCCACCAGGAATACCGGAGTTTTTCACCCGCGACCGCCTCGTGCCAGCGGGCCCGGTCATGCTCGAGGGCAGAGCTTGGTCAGGGAGCCTTCCCGTCGGGCGAGTGGAGGTATGTCTTGACGGCGAATGGTCAGAAGCCCATCTTGAACACCAGACGGGCACCCATGCATGGCGCGCCTGGACGTTCCCCTGGGTGGCTGCCGCCGGAGAGCATGAACTCGCATGCCGCGCCATCGATTCCGCTGGCAATGCCCAACCGGATGTGGGCGAGTGGAACGTGCAGGGAATGGGCAACAATGCCGTGCAGCGTCTGAAGGTCACCGCCGGCGGCTCACGAGCTAGGCAGGAGTAGCTGCGAGGGATCAAGACCCTCAAAAAGACCGGCGTGGGTAAGCTCCCAAAACGTGGCGAGAGCGGGAATCATCCCCGTGAGGGCAAAAAAACCGCTGGAACCAGGCGCCTTCCCTGGATTCCAGCGGTGAATTGGTGGAGCTGAGGGGACTCGAACCCCTGACCCCCTGCATGCCATGCAGGTGCGCTACCAGCTGCGCCACAGCCCCAATCCTTTGGTGCACCGGGTCTCCCCGGAGCAACTTGTTCAGTTTAGTAAACTTCTCGCCCGCTGCAAAATCGGGCGATCTCCGCACGCACTAACCCTCCACAGGTTCCGAGGGAAGCGATCCGATGCCCACGTTGTGCTCACGCAGCTGCCACGTGTACAGCGCATCCTCGACCCGAACCTGCTCGTCCAGAGCGGACCAGTGACAGTTCGACACACCCGCCAGGGAACCCCAGACCAGGGACGGCAATCCCATGAGGGACGCCAGACCCGACCGGATCGCCCCGCCATGACTGACGATCACCAGGGTCTCACCCTCGTTCAGCGACTCCACCGCCTCGGTCGAGGCGAGCCGCATCCTCGCGCCCACTTCCTCGCGATTCTCGGCTCCCCCGGCCCGAACCAGCGGATCACCACCCCGCCAGGCGGCATTGTCCTCGGGGAACTTCTCGTCGATCTCGGCGAAGGTGAGGCCCTGCCAGGCGCCCGCTGCCGTCTCACGGAAGCGTGGATCGATGTCCACGGGAAGTCCGGTCAGCTCCCCAAGGAACTTGGCGGTGTCCGAAGCCCGGGTCAGATCCGATGACACGATCCGCACCGGCTGGCGCAGTGCGAGAATCTCCGCCGCGCGTGCGGCCTGTTCGCATCCGGTGCTGTCCAACCCGATATCTTCCTGCCCCTGGAAAAGCCCATGGGCATTCCACTCGGTGCGGCCATGACGCCAAAATATGATCCTGCGGCCGGCGGGATCAGAATGGGCGTGAAAGTCCACTACGACTCGGAGTCGCCTGCAGCCGCTTCCCCGGCCAGGTGTGGTGACACGTGCTGACCCTCGAGCTGGAGATCCACTGACGGGCAGTCCTTCCAGAGGCGGTCCAGCGCATAGAACAGGCGGTCCTCCTCGTGCTGGACGTGGACGACGACTTCGGCGTAGTCGAGCAGCACCCAGCGGCCCTCGCTCCTGCCCTCACGCCGCACCGGCTTGAGGTCCTGTTTCGAGAGTTCCTCTTCGATGGCGTCGACAATCGCATTGACCTGGCGCTCACTCGGTGCGGAAGCGATGAGGAACACGTCAGTGATCGCCAGACGCTCACTGACGTCGATGGCAACAATGTCCTGGGCTATCTTGTCCACGGCGGCATGGGCCGCCGCCCGGGCAATCCCGATGGATGATTCGCTAGCGCTCACTGATCTCCTTGTATTCGCCCTGTTCCCGCGGGGACAGGGCCTCTTGTTCGGATGGAAAGTTGGAACCGCTCAGCCGGTACAGTCCGTGCTTCGCGATGTATTGAACGACGCCGTCCGGCACCAGGTACCAGACCGGGTGACCGGAGCCGACGCGCCGCCGGCAGTCCGTCGAGGAGATGGCCATAGCTGGCACCTCGAGCAGGCTGACGTCCCGGCCGCCGGCGTCCAGTTCATGGCCGGGACGCGTCACCCCGATGAAGTGCGCCAGCGACCAGAGCTCCTCGGCGTTCTTCCAGGTGAGGATCTGGGCCATGGCGTCGGCACCGGTGATGAAGAACAGCTGCGCCCCGGGCCGCTGGGCCTTCAGGTCCCGCAGCGTATCGATGGTGAAGGTGGGCCCCGGCCGGTCGATATCCACCCGGCTCACTGTGAACGTCGGATTGGATGCCGTGGCGACAACCGTCATCAGGTACCGGTGCTCGGCCGGACTGACATCCGAGTCCGCCTTCTGCCACGGCTGTCCCGTGGGGACAAAGACCACTTCGTCGAGGCCGAACTCCGCTGCGACTTCACTCGCTGCCACGAGGTGTCCGTGGTGGATGGGGTCGAAGGTTCCACCCATGACCCCCAGGCGCCATCCCGGGCCACCCCGGTGCCTCTGCTTCAATGCACTGGGGGTCGAGCGCCCGGTGCCCTCCTCAGCGTGCTCCAACGCGTCTAGTGCCGCTGGGCTTCGCTGTGGTCGTGGTTGTTCGGGTGCTGCTTGTGAGGGTCGATGTGTTCCTCGGTGGCACTGTGACGGTTGCCGAGGTTCGAGAAGGAAGCGGTGACCAGCATGAGGAGCAGCAGGATTCCCATGACGATCAGGCCGTAGGCAATGGCGGGCATGGGCAGCTCGGTGTGCTCGACTGCTTCGCCGGCAAGAACCGCGGCGTCCAAAAACTGAGGCATCATCTATTTTCCTAGGTACTAGTGGCGGCCCACCGAAAGCCCGCAGGCCCACGCAGAGTTTCCCTCCCATGCTACGCGCTGGGGGAACTTCCACGGCACCTGCCTAGAGCCGGATCTGCCCGTCACCATTCAGGATCCACTTCGTGGTGGTGAGTTCAGCCAGGCCCATGGGTCCGCGGGCGTGCATTTTCTGGGTGGAGATGCCCACTTCGGCACCAAGTCCCAACTCGCCGCCGTCAACGAAGCGGGTGGAGGCGTTCACCAGCACTGCAGCGGAGTCCACGCCGGTCACGAAAGCCTCTGCGTTCCGCAGGTTGTTGGTGATGATCGCTTCGCTGTGGCCCGTGCTCCAGCGCCGGATGTGCGTCAGTGCCTCGTCAACGGAATCCACCGTGGCCACCGCCAGGTCCAGCGCCATGTACTCACGGCCCCAGTCGTCATCGGTGACTGCCTGGACGGCGGCCCCCTCCGGCAGCAGCCGCGCAGTCCGCTCGTCGACGTGCAACTGCACACCGGCCTTGGAAAGAGCACGCAGTACTTCCGGTGCGGCCGTCGCGCCCCCGTGGATGAGCAGGGTCTCGACGGTGTTGCAGACGCTCGGCCGCTGGGTCTTCGCGTTGAGCAGGATGTCCACTGCCATGTCCTCGTCGGCTGATTCGTCAAGGAAGATGTGCACGTTGCCCTCCCCTGTCTCGATGACGGGCACGGCGGCGTTCCGCACGACGGTCTGGATCAGGTCCCGTCCACCTCGCGGGATGAGCACGTCAACCCGCCCTCGGGCCCCCATGAGCACGTTCGCCCCGTCCCGGCCGAACTCATCGATGGTCTGGACGACGTCGGCCGGAAGGCCGTGCTCGGAAAGGGTATCCCGGATGACCCCGATCAGGGCTGCGTTGGTATGCAGGGCGGCGCTGCCACCCCGCAGGATCACTGCGTTTCCGCTCTTGAGCGCAAGGCCTGCGATGTCCACTGTCACGTTGGGGCGCGCTTCGTAGATGGCGGCGACGACCCCCAGCGGTACCCGGACCTGCCGCATGCGGATTCCGTTGGGAAGCGTCTCGGCGCGGACGGCGGATCCCACGGGATCGGGCAGCGCGGCAAGTTCCTCGAGCGCCGAGGCCAGAGCCTGGATGCGGTCGGGGGTGAGGGTGAGCCGATCCAGGAGGTAGGCGGACGTGCCGTTGGCTCGGCCCGCAGCTGTATCGCGTTCGTTTGCCTCAAGGACGGCAGCCTGCCGGCTGACCAGGGCGCCGGCGACCGCATGGAGGACGCGGTCCTTGCGCGTGCGGTTCGCCCGGCTGATCACGCGGGAAGCCGCCCGCGAGCGGTCGGTGATGCCGTAGATCGCAGCAGTCAGATCGTCGGAGGGGGCGGCGCTTTGGGCAGCTTCCCGGGTTTCGGTACTGGAGTTGATTGAGTTTCCTGTCATCAGGTCAGTCATCCTTTCAGTCTAGCGAGCATCAGCGCCGCGTCCGCGGCTTTCCTCGATGGAGATGGCGCTGCAGTCAGTCGTCGTCTACAGGACCACCAGGTCATTGACGTGGACGATCGAGCGTTCGTATTCCGAGCCGAACTCCCGGGCGATGTCGCCCGTGGACCGGCCGAGCATGCGGGGCAGTTCGACCGAGCTGTAGTTCACGAGTCCGCGGGCCACCACGCGCCCGGTGCGGTCCACCATCTCCACGGGGTCGCCCGCCTCGAACGTTCCGGAAATCCGATCGATTCCGGCCGGCAGGAGTGACCGGCCACCTTCACCCACGGCCCGGGCGGCACCGTCGTCGAGGATGAGGCTCCCGTGGATCCGCGCGAGATGGGCGAGCCAGAGCAGCCGGATGGGTTGCCGCCGGCCCGTTGAGCTGAACCAGGTTCCGACGTCGTCGCCGGCCAGCGCGGCTGCCGCGTTGGCCGTCGACGTCACGAGCGCCGGAATTCCCGAGCTCGCGGCGATGGTTGCGGCTTCGACCTTCGTGGCCATGCCGCCGGTGCCCACACCGGCCTTGCCCGGGCTGCCGATCGTAACGTCCTCGAGGTCCGCGGGTGATCTCACCTCGGGGATCCGTAGCGCACCGTCCTTGGGCGGTCCGTCGTACAGTGCGTCGACGTCGGAGAGCAGGATCAGGGCGTCAGCCTTCACGAGGTGCGCCACGAGGGCTGCGAGGCGGTCGTTGTCGCCGAAGCGGATCCCGTGGCTTGCCACTGTGTCGTTCTCGTTGACGATGGGCACGACGCCGAAATTCAGGAGGCGCTCCATGGCCCGGTGGGCGTTGGCGTAGTGGGAGCGGCGGATGAGGTCCTCGACCGTCAGCAGCACCTGGCTCACCGTCACTCCGTGGGCGCCGAAAGCCTCGGTGTAGCGAGCCATGAGGAGCCCCTGGCCCACGCTCGCGGCCGCCTGCTGCGAGGAGAGCTGGGTGGGCCGCCGCGGCAGGCCGAGCGGCGCGAGTCCGGCGGCGATCGCGCCGGAGGAGACCAGGATGATCTCGGTTCCGGCGTTCCTCCGCTGGGCGAGGACGGTGGACAGTCGTGTCAGTGCGTCCTCGGAGATGCCGCCGGAAACCGACGTCAGGGAGGAAGATCCCACTTTGACGACTATGCGCCCGGCCGTTGCGAGGCCTGAGCGGTTCGTCAGGGTTCTAGATGCGGTCATTGATTCCTTGAGTCTTGATTTTCGGCGTCGCCCGGCGAACCTGCCGGCACGTGCTTCTTGCGGTTGTTCACTGATTCGGTCCAGATACCCGCCTTGCGGTCGGCCTCAAGATCAGCACGCGCCGCCGCCTTGGCATCCTTGCGTTCCTGGTACTCTTCACGCTTCTGCTCACGCGTCGGCCGTTCGTACTCCGCGAGTCGGAGGTCGCTGCCGCGCGGGCCTGCGAGGAGTTCGGCCCCGCCCATCATGGTGGGCTCCCAGTCGAAGACGACGCCGTCGCCCTCACCGATCACCACTGTCTCGCCGGGCTTGGCGCCGGCCTTGAACAGTTGCTCCTCGACGCCCAGCTTCGCGAGCCGGTCGGCGAGGTAGCCGACGGCCTCGTCATTGGTGAAGTCCGTCTGCTTCACCCAGCGCTCGGGCTTCTCGCCGAGGATGCGGAACAGCGGAAGGGCGTCCTTTTCCTCGTTCCGGATCCGGAATGCAGCGGCGTTGACGCCGCGCGGGCGAAGTACGGGCGGCGCCACGGTGGGGGGCGTCGCCTTGACGTCGGCGCGGGCTGCTTCGACGATCTCTGCCATGGCGAACCCCAGTTGCCTCAGCCCCTCGTGGCTCGACGCCGAGACATCGAACACGCGGTAGCCGCGGGCTTCGAGCTCGGGCCGTACGAAGCTGGCCATGTCCTTGCCGTCCGGAACGTCCACTTTGTTGAGCGCCACCAGGCGCGGCCTCTGGTTCAGGGGGACGACGTCGCCGTCCGGCCCCGCGAAGCTCATGTCCACCGTGTACTTCTCGAGCTCCTGCTCGATGATAGCGAGGTCGGCCAGCGGATCGCGGTCGGCCTCCAGCGCGGCGCAGTCAAGGACGTGCACCAGGGCTGCGCAGCGCTCGACGTGGCGGAGGAAGTAGTGACCCAGCCCCTTGCCCTCGCTGGCACCCTCGATGAGCCCGGGAACGTCGGCGATCGTGAAGCGGGTTTCGCCGGCCTGCACGACGCCGAGGTTGGGCACCAGGGTGGTGAAGGGGTAGTCGGCAATCTTCGGCCGCGCGGCCGACATCGCGGCAATGAGGCTCGATTTTCCGGCAGACGGAAATCCGACCAGGGCGATGTCGGCGATCGACTTGAGTTCGAGGACCACGTCCCGCTCATCGCCCGGGATGCCGAGCAGCGCGAACCCGGGGGCCTTGCGCTTCTGCGAGGACAGCGACGAGTTCCCCAGGCCTCCCTGGCCCCCGGCCGCCGCGACGAATTCGGTTCCTTCGCCCACGAGGTCGGCGATTACGTCTCCGTCCTTCGTCTTCACGACGGTTCCATCGGGCACGGGGAGGATCAGCGTTTCGCCGGTCTTGCCCCCGCGCCAGTCGCCCATCCCGTTGCCACCGTTGGTCGCATGGCGGTGGGGCGCGTGGTGGTAGTCCAGCAGGGTGGTGGTTTGGCTGCTGACGCGCAGGATCACGTTGCCGCCGTCGCCGCCGTTGCCGCCGTCGGGTCCGCCGAGGGGCTTGAACTTCTCGCGCTTGACGGACACACAGCCGTGCCCACCCGTACCGCCGGAAACGTGCAGGACTACCCGGTCAACGAAGCTGGCCACGTTGATCTCCTTCTAAAATGCTTCACTTACCGGATGGAACCGGCTTAAAAAAAGGTGGGGCGAGCCACAGCGGCTCACCCCACCCGAATGCTTCAGTGCATGCTGCGCCGGGAGTAGAAAACTACTCGGCTGCAGCACCGACGATGTTGACGACGCGGCGTCCGCGGCGGCTGCCGAATTCGACGGCGCCGGCCTCGAGGGCGAACAGCGTGTCATCTCCACCGCGGCCAACGTTGGCGCCCGGGTGGAAGTGGGTTCCGCGCTGGCGGACGATGATCTCGCCTGCCTTGACTACCTGGCCGCCAAAGCGTTTGACGCCGAGGTACTGCGCGTTTGAATCGCGGCCGTTACGAGTGGAACTCGCACCCTTTTTATGTGCCATGAGTTATGCCTGCCTTCGCTGGGAATGTTTGACCGACCGGTAACCGCGAAAGGTTACGCGATACCTGTGATTTTGACCCGGGTCAGTTCCGAACGGTGACCCTGGCGCTTCTTGTACCCGGTCTTGTTCTTGAACTTCTGGATGACAATCTTCGGGCCACGAAGATTCTCGACGATCTGGGCAGTAACAGTGACCTTTTCAAGCTCTGCTGCTGCTGAGGTAACCTTGTCGCCGTCTACCAGAAGGAGGGCAGGCAGCGCAAAGGTGCTTCCTGCCTGACCGGTGACGCGGTCAAGGGTAACGAGGTCTCCTACGGAAACCTTTTCTTGGCGGCCGCCTGCGCGGACAATCGCGTACACCACTTGGGAACTCACTTCTCTCGACAATCTTGACTTCTAATGTGAAAAACTGGCTTGCGCGCCCTGGCTGGCATCCATTCAAGGATGCATGAGCAGGCCATGTCTATGCCGTGCGGATACGCCCCGGACATACCGGTTGGAAGGCGCGTGCACCGAAGATCAAGATTACGCCAGATAGGCTGGTTCCCGCAAATTCGCGGGCCGCACCTGTGCCCTGTCGTGCTCTGTCATGGCCTGCGCGTACCTGCGGATACCTGCGGATACCTGCGGATACCTGCGAGCAGAGGTACCGGGGCTTCTCCGCCCCGGTACCCACAAGCGCGCTACGGGTGGCGTCGGGAGAAGGATGCGCGGCCTTCCCCCGATGCCGGCATCATAGTTCCGACGCCGGAACGCCGACGCCGAAGATCACCGGTTCAGACTCCGAGGACGCCGGGCGGACCGGCGGTACGCCCGCCCGCGCCACGTGCCGGCCGTTCACCGGCGACGCGCCGGATTCCGGTTCCGTTCCACGTGCTGCCGTCACGGTCTCGATCGCGGAACCCGCGGCCGAACCCTGGGCGCTGCTTGCTGCGCGTCGGGCGCGTTTCCGTCGCGGCGCCGTCCCCGATGCCCCGGTGCCTGCATCAATTCCCTGTCCACCGGATGACGCCACGCCGTCGTCCTCCTGGCCGGCCGGCGAGGACGTCACCGCCCCGACGGGTGCGAGCCCGCTGGGGGGCGCCGTCGGACCGGAGGTCTCCGCTGGAGTGCGGTTGAAGGCCGCCGTCAGGCTGTCCAGGGTGAGCTGCGGCCGATCCTCCGGCGTCCCGGCCCGATTGTTCTCGGCCCGCGGCAGGGTGACGGTCTCCCCGTTGATGGTCAGTACCGCCTCGTTGACCTCGATGGCCGGTTCAGGTGCGGCGTGGATGCCGTGCTCGTCGTGGGGCGCATGGGAGGCATGCGTTGCTGCAGCGATACTCGCAAACGCCGTCCTGGCCGCCTCGGCCTTGGCAGCACGCTCCGGAGAATCCTGCGGCGGCGCGGGGGGCGCCTGGGTTTCCTCCGCCGGCTGTCCTGAACGGCCGCGGGTTCGCTTGCGCTCGTTGCGGGACTGCTTCTCCTGCCGTGTCGGCTGTTGCTGGGATTCCTGGGACAGACCCGCACGGCGATGCTCCACCGGCTCCTCATGGGTGACGACACCGCGTCCTGCACAGTGCTCGCAGTCCTCGCCGAAGACCTCAAGCAGGCCGGTGCCCATGCGCTTGCGCGTCATCTGGACAAGACCGAGTGAAGTGACCTCCGCGACCTGATGCTTGGTCCGGTCACGGCCAAGGCACTCGACCATCCGCCGCAGCACGAGATCACGGTTCGCTTCGAGCACCATGTCGATGAAGTCGATCACGATGATTCCGCCGATGTCACGCAGCCGCAGCTGCCGCACCACTTCCTCAGCCGCCTCGAGGTTGTTCTTGGTGACAGTTTCCTCAAGGTTTCCGCCGCTGCCGGTGAACTTGCCCGTGTTGACGTCCACCACGGTCATGGCCTCGGTACGGTCGATGACCAGCGAGCCGCCGGAGGGCAGGAACACCTTCCGGTCGAGCGCCTTGTGGATCTGTTCGTCGATGCGGCTGGCCGCGAAGATGTCCTCGTCGCCGGTCCACTTCTCGAGCCGGCCCACGAGGTCCGGGGCGACGTACATGACGTACGCCTCGATGGTGTCCCATGCCTCTTCCCCCGAGACGACCAGCTTGGAGAAGTCCTCGTTGAAGACGTCCCGCACCACCTTGATGGTGAGGTCCGGCTCGCCGTACAGGAGCTCAGGGGCGAGGGTCTTCGTGGACGCCGAAGCGCCCTCGATCTGCTCCCACTGGGACCGCAGCCGGTTGATGTCGTGCGTCAGCTCCTCCTCGCTCGCACCCTCCGCCGCCGTGCGGACGATCACTCCGGCGTTCTCGGGCAGCCGATCCTTGAGGATGCGCTTGAGGCGGTTCCGCTCCACGTCCGGCAGCTTCCGCGAGATACCCGTCATCGACCCGCCCGGTACGTAGACGAGGTACCGTCCGGGAAGGGAGATCTGACTGGTGAGGCGGGCACCCTTGTGTCCCACCGGGTCCTTGGTGACCTGCACCAGGACGGCGTCGCCGGACTTCAGGGCGAGTTCGATGCGCCGCGGCTGGCCGTCGAGACCAGCGGCATCCCAGTTCACCTCGCCGGCATAGAGCACGGCATTGCGCCCGCGTCCGATGTCGACGAACGCCGCCTCCATGCTGGGCAGCACGTTCTGTACCTTGCCCAGGTACACGTTGCCGATCAGGGAATCCTGCTGGGTCTTCGACACGAAGTGCTCGGCGAGGATGCCATCCTCGAGCACGCCGATCTGGATCCTGTCATCGCGCTGGCGGACCACCATCTGCCGGTCGACCGACTCCCGCCGGGCGAGGAATTCGGCCTCGGTGATGACCTGCCTGCGGCGCCCGGTATCGCGGGATTCGCGACGGCGCTGCTTCTTGGCCTCGAGCCGAGTGGAGCCCTTGACGCTGGTGACGCCGTCGGACACCGGTTCGTTGCTCTGCCGAGGCGCGCGGACGCGCGTCACGGTATTCGGAGGGTCGTCGTCCTCGCCGCCCGTCAGCTCGAGGTCCTGGTCACCACGACGGCGGCGCCGACGACGACGTGAGGTCACGCCGTTCGGTGACTCCTCCCCGGGCCCGCCGTCGGCATCCGGCCCTGATCCGGTTCCATCAGCGTCAACGTCGGAGGAAGCGGTATCCGCAGTGTCGGACCGTCCCCTTCCCCTGCTGCGGCGGCTTCGCCGGGGCCTGCGGCCCGAATCATCGCCATTGCTACGGTCCGTGTCGTCGTCCTCATCCGGGCTGGCGGCTGAAGCAGCGGTGGAGGGCGCCGCAACCTTGACGGACTGCACGGACGCGGTGAGGTCGGGAGCGTGGAAAAGAAGCGACAGGGGCGATTCCGGCAGCGCGAAAGGGCTGGCGTGGGATGACCGCGCCGAGCCGGCATCGTGCTTCGGTTCCTCGGCGACAGTCTCTTCAGTCCCGGTGACGGCGCCCTGACCGCCATCGGCGCCATCGTCTGCCGTCGCGCCTCCAAGGGAATCCGCTGCTGCGGGAAGGCTTGTGGAATCCGCCTCGGCGGGAAGGCCGGCGGATTCCGCTGCTGCGCGGCGGCTGCGGCTCGTCCTCCGGGTCCGGGTGGGCTTCTCGACTGCGGCGCCGCCGGTGCCGGCAGCGTCACCGGCGGCGGCTTCGGGTTCGGCCACAGGAGACGTCACGGTGTCAGTGGCCGCCGCAGCGTCAACGGGCACCGCAGCGGGGGTACCGGTGTCAGTGGGCACCGCAGCGGGGGTACCGGTGTCAGTGGGCACTGCAGCGGGGGTGCCGGTGTCAGTGGGCACCGCAGCGGGGGTGCTGGTGTCAGCAGGCGTGGATTCCGCCGGCTCGACAACGGTGGCCG
>NZ_KI914890.1:52981-56730 GCF_000520555.1 Arthrobacter sp. Br18
ACGGTGGCCGGAGCGGCCGGACCCGCCTCTGCGGTTGCCGCGCGGCGCCTGGTCTTCGGTGCCGTGGCTGGTGCCTTGGCCTTCGGCGCGGTGTCCGGAGCATCCTGGGCCTTCACCGAAGCCTCCGGCAGGGACGTGTTCACCGTTTCGACGGCGGGCTCACCCGACGGCGCCACCTGGGGCTTGCGTGAACGGGATGCCCGCTTACGCGGCCCCGCCGGAGCGGTATCTCCAACAAGTTGCCCGTCCGTCGGATGACCGGCCGGCTCAGGCGTGGAAGCGCCGGAGGCCGCAGTGATGGGCTCAGGCGTGATGGGCTGCGGAGGAGCAGGCGGGGCTCCGGCCGGCGACGTCGCCTTGCGCCGTACCCTTGGTGCCTTCTTGGCGGGAGCGGGTGCGGCCGCCTCCTGCACGTCGGCGATCGGCTCTGGTCCCCCGCGCTCTTCGGCCGTCCGTTCCGGGTGCTGTTCCGAATTCTGGTCGGAAAGCGCTCCAACGTGCTGGTCGAAGTGCTCTTCGCTGTTCTGTTCGCTTGGCTGCTGGTCGATCTGATTCATGGGTATGCGGCTCCAGCCCTTGCGGCGCCGGCCACATCCAAGCGCCCTCGGGGGCGGTATGTCGGCCTGCCGCGGGCATCTTCCCCGCAGCGGTCCGGAAGTCGTTGTCATTGTCACTCGAGGTCGCACCGGCTATGGGGTGCGGCATCACTCGAAGACCAGCGACGCTTTTCCAACTTGGCCGTCGTAGTGGACGAAGAATCTGCGAGACGGATTCCCGGCAGCCAGCCCCGTAGGTGGGCTGTTGGTGCCGGGCGCGTCGCCTGCAGAGCGGAAGCCTGTCACTGGACCGGCGGGGAAATGTGGGTTCCCTACCGACCACGGCAATTGTCTCACACGAGCATCGGAAACGTCGGTTAGAGCGTCGGGAACTGGCCCGTCGCCGGCGCTTCCTGCCCGGCGAGCGGCCGCGCAACCGGAACCTTCGTGCCCAGGACCTGCGCAACGACGTCGTGGGTCACCTGCTGGGCCGTCAGGCCCACACGCTTCAGGACCTGGCTCCGCGAACCGTGGTCGAGGAACTCGACGGGAAGCCCCACCTCGTTGAGCGCGGTGTCCACACCGGCTGACCGCATCTCCTGCCGGATCCGCGATCCGACGCCTCCGGCACGGACGCCGTCCTCGATGACGATGACGATCCGGTGCTCGGCCGCCAGGCTGATGACCGACCGGCGCACGGGCAGCACCCACCGCGGGTCGATCACCGTGGAGCTGATGCCCTGGGCGCCCAGTCTGTTCGAGACATCGAGAGCAAGCTCGCTCATCGCGCCGACGCTGACGATCAGGACGTCGTTGAGCTGCGACCCGGCGGGCCGGCGGAACAGGACATCCACGCCGTCGTCGAGCCGTTCGATCGCCTCGACCTCGGCACCCACCGTGCCCTTGGAGTACCGCACCACGCTGGGCGCGTCGGAAATCTGCACGGCCTCGCGGAGTTCTTCACGCAGCCGTGACGCGTCGCGCGGTGCGGCGAGGTGCAGTCCCGGCACTGACTGCAGCAGGGACATGTCCCACATGCCGTGGTGGCTCGCGCCGTCGGGTCCGGTGACCCCGGAACGGTCCAGCACGATCGTGACCCCGGCCTTGTGGAGGGCCACATCCATCAGCAGCTGGTCGAAGGCGCGGTTCAGGAAGGTTGCGTAGAGGGCGATCACGGGATGGAGCCCGCCGAAGGCCATTCCGGCCGCGCTGGTCAGCGCGTGCTGCTCGGCGATGCCGACGTCGAACACGCGGTTCGGGTGACGCGCAGCGAACCGGTGCAGGCCGACGGGGATCAGCATGGCGCCGGTGATGCCGACGACGTCGGGCCGCTCATCGGCGATGTCGGCGATCTCGTTCGCGAACACCGACGTCCAGGACTGCTTGCCGGCGGCGTCGACGGGCTCGCCGGTCTCGGGGTCGATGATGCCGACGGCGTGGAACTGGTCGGCTTCGTGCGCCCGGGCGGGCGCGTAGCCGTGGCCCTTTTCGGTGATCGTGTGCACGATCACCGGGCCCTCGTAGTTCCGGGCGAGGTGGAGCGCCTGCTCCACGGCTCCGAGGTCGTGCCCGTCCACCGGGCCGACGTACTTCATGCCGAGGTCCTCGAAGAGCCCCTGCGGAGCCCACCAGTCCTTGACGCCCTTCTTCATGGCATGGAGGCTCTTGTAACCGAATTCGCCGACAGGCCCCCCATTCTGGAGGCGACCCTTGAACCAGTCGAGGGTCCGTTCATAGACGCGGTGGGTCCGCACCGAGTCGAGGGCCGGGCGGAGCGATGCGAGATAGTCGGCCACGCCTCCGATGGTCGGAGCATAGGAACGTCCGTTGTCGTTGACCACGATCACCACGCGGCGCCGTTTGTCGGCGGCGATGTTGTTGATGGCTTCCCAGGCCATGCCGCCGGTCAAGGCGCCGTCGCCCACGAGGACCACGGTGTAGCGGTCGCCCTCACCGCCCAGCACGCGGGCGCGCGAGATGCCGTCGGCCCAGGACAGCGACGACGACGCGTGGGAGCTTTCGACGACGTCGTGCACCGACTCGGCGCGCGAGGGGTAGCCGGACAGGCCGCCCTCCTGGCGGAGCGTGCTGAAATCCTGGCGCCCGGTGACGAGTTTGTGCACATAGGACTGGTGACCGGTGTCGAAGATGACACTGTCGCGCGGAGAATCGAAGACCCGGTGGATGCCGAGGGTCAACTCGACCACCCCGAGGTTCGGCCCGAGATGCCCGCCGGTGCGGGACACGTTCGTCACGAGGAAGGTACGGATCTCATCGGCGAGGGCCGTGAGCTGGTGCTCGGAAAGCTTACTCAGGTCCTGCGGGCTGCGGATTGTGTCCAAGAGTCCCATCGGCGCCTCCTCCGTTTGTGGGCCGCGGCGAAGCCTTCGCCGTTGATTTTGCGTTAACTCTAACGTTCGGAAGCGCTGGAGGGTGCCATTAAATTCGTTGCCGAAAGTGGACCGCTGCCTCGCTACCGCGGGCCGCGTCGTGCCGGAACGGCAGGATTGCGCGGAAGGCCCGGCGGCTTCCTACTCTGCGGGCGGCGTCAGGACGGCGAAGGACTCCATATGGTGCGTGTGGGGGTACAGGTCGAAAACCCGCAGCTGGTCGAGGGACCAGCCCCGCGCCAGGAACAGGCCGAGATCCCTGGCGAACGACGCCGGGTCGCACGAGACGTATCCGACGGCACGGGGCTTCGCCTGAATGATCTGCGTGACGACACGCTTTCCCGCCCCGGCCCTCGGAGGATCGAGCAGCACCACATCGAGCGGCCATTCCCAGGAATCGAGGACGCTTTCGACCCGGCCCTCCACGATCACGACGTGGTCCTGGCCGTGGAGGTTGCGGCGGGCATCCTTGCTGGTGTTGGCGGAGCCCTCCACGGAGAGGACGGACCCCCCGCTGCCCACGGTCGCTGCGAGCGGAACAGTGAAGAGCCCTGCCCCGGCATACAGGTCGGCCACCTTCTCCCCCGGTGCCGCCTTCAGCCCGGCCAGCACCGCATCCACCAGCACCGACGGCGCGCCGCGGTGGATCTGCCAGAACCCGGCGCCGGTCACCCGGTACTCGTGGGCGCCGACGCGCTCCTGCAGCCAGGTCCGCCCTGTCAGACGCTGCGCCCGGCCCGATTCGACATCGAGCACTGCCACCGACGCGCCCTGGATCTGAGCTGCGATGGCTGCGGGACGCCGTGCCGGCGAGCCGGCCGCC
>NZ_KI914890.1:56830-61146 GCF_000520555.1 Arthrobacter sp. Br18
CGGAACCCGCTGCGACATCCACGCGGTCCATGCCCGAAAAGTCGATCTTCCACAGCTCGAGGGCAGTGATCGGTTCCACGGCGAGAGGCATCGAGGTGACGGCCACAAGGTCGTTGGACCGGTGCACGTGCATGGCGAGCCGGCCCGAGGCGTTCACGGCGAATGCAGTGCGGGTGCGCCAGCCGAGCCCATCGGGGGACTCGGAGGGCACCGACTCCACCTCGATCCGCCGCTCGACGCCGGCGAGACGGGACAGTTGCTCGGCGAAGATGTCACCCTTGATCCGGCGCTGCTCGGCGAGGGCGATATGGCCGAACTCGGCGCCGCCCACCGGCGGCTGGCCCCGCGCTGCGCTTTTGAGCGAGTCCGCAAGGGGCCAGGGGTGGGCAACCCGGTGCGGGGAGGGCTCGAGGACCTCGACCACGTCACCGCGCCAGAAACTCGCATCGTCGTCCTGCTCGGTCAGCCGGACCCGGACCTTCTCGCCCGGCAGCGCGTGCCGGACGAAGATCACACGGCCGTCGATCCGCGCAACGAAGTGGCCACCGTGCGCCGGACGTTCCATGGAGACATCACGCAGCGGGGCGGCGTCGAAGGGCAGGGAAGCAGGGGTGCCTGGATGCGCGGGTGCATTGCCGGATTCGGAAGTCATGGCCTCACTTAGGGTTCTGGAAGTTCTGCGCGGCGTCGGATGACGCGAGCTGCCAGGGAACGCTGGCCACCATCACTCCCGGAACGAAGTGGAGGCGGGTCTTGATGCGCAGCGCCGTCTGGTTGTGGACAAGCTGCTCCCACCATTTCCCCACGACGTATTCGGGGATGTACACCACGATCAGGTCCCGGGGCGAGTCCCGGCGCATCGTGCGGATGTAGTCGAGGATGGGCGTGATGGTGTCGCGGTAGGGCGAGGCGAGAACCGTGATGGGGACGGGAATCTCGAACTTCTCCCAATCCTCAAGGGTACGCCGTGTCTGTTCGGGGTTCACGTCCACGATGACGGCGTCGAGCCTCGACGGGCGGGAAGCGCGCGCGAACGCGAGCGCCCGCAGCACCGGTTTGCGGACATGCGAGACGAGCAGCACGGCATGGACCCGGGAGGGAAGCGCGCGGAGTCTCACGGCGTCGTCGATGGCGAGCTCCTCGGCGACGGCGTCATAGTGGCGCTTGATGCCGCGCATGATGATGAACAGCCCACCCATGGCGAGGACGGCGATCCAGGCGCCGAACTCGAACTTCGTGACGAGGACCACCACCAGGACGGCCGCGGTGAGGGTGAAACCGAGCGTGTTGATGGCCCGTGACTTGCGCATCCGCCACCGCTCGGGTTTGTCCACGGTGCTGCGCAGGATCCGCGTCCAGTGCTTGATCAGCCCGAGTTGGCCCACGGTGAAGGAAACGAAGACGCCGACGATGTAGAGCTGGACGAGCGCGGTGACGTCGGCGCGGAAGATCAGGATGAGCACGGCCGCGCCGAGTCCCAGCGCGAGGATGCCGTTGCTGAACGTCAGGCGGTCGCCGCGCGTGCTCAACTGCCGGGGCAGGTAGCCGTCGGCAGCCAGGATCGATGCGAGGACGGGAAAGGCCGTGAACGCTGCGTGCCCCGCGAGCATCAGGATCAGGGCCGTCGCCGCAACGACGAGGTAGAACGGCACCGACCCGGTGGAGAACACGGTCGACGCGAGCTGGCTGACCACCGGGTGCTGGATGTACTCCCCCGCCACCGGCCGGCCGTCCAGCAGGAGCTGGGTGGCCGGGTTCTGCACCACGTGGACCTTGGCGGCGTTCGCGAGGTAGATGACACCCGCAAGCATTGCCGCCGATACCACTCCGAGCACAAGGAGCGTTGACGCGGCGTTGGCGCCCTTGGGGGCCTGGAAGCTCGGCACGTTCGAGCCCGGTCCTTCGACGCCGGTGAGCGCCGCCGCGCCGGCGGAGAAGGCCCTCAGGACCAGCAGGGCTCCGGCCAATCCGACGAGGCCGGCCTCGAAGGCGGGGTCCGGAATGATCTCGAATCTGGCGCTGGGGGCCTCACTCAGGGTTCCGGTGAGCGCCTGGATCAGCCCGGTAAGGCACAGGCCCGCGATGGCGGCCAGGAAGATGTAGGTGGGGACGGCCCTTGTCCGCGCGCCGCCGACCGATCCCCTCAAATTGAGGAGTACGAGGATCCCTACGCCCGCAACGGCGAGTGGCACACGGAACTCCACGAGGCCCGGCGCCAGTGCCACGAGGTATTGGGCCGCTGCGGAGACGGAGACCGTCACCGTCAGCACGTAGTCGACCATGAGCGCGGAAGCCACCGTGGCGCCGGCCCGAGCACCGAGATTCCGCTTGGCGATCTCATAGTCGCCCCCACCCGTCGGGTAGGCGCGGACCCCCTGTCGATAGGACGCGATGACCACCAGTAGCACCACGATGACGGCCAGGCCCACCCACGGTGAAACAGCGACGGCGGCAACCCCCGCGAGGGCGAGGGTGAGGAGGATCTCATCCGGGGCGTATGCCACCGATGAGAAGGCGTTGGAGGAGAAGATAGGCATGGCCAGCCGGCGCGGCAGGCTTCGCTGACGCAACTGGTCGCTGGAGAACGGCTTGCCCACCAGCACCCGCTTGACGGCCTCGAAAAAAGTCAGCACAGCCCACAGACTAGCGCCTTTGGTCCCTGTCCAACCCATTAGGCTTGACGCAGGCGGCAGGCCGGAACATGCCGGATGGCCGCCTCGACAATGCAGTAGACAGATGCAGCAGACAGGGGTGCCCTCGGTGGCTCATTTCGTGATCATGGGGTGCGGCAGGGTGGGCGTCAGCCTTGCCCATACGCTGGACGAGTCCGGCCACACGGTCGCCATCATCGATCAGGACGACCACGCGTTCCGCCGGCTGCGTGGCTCCTTCGGCGGCAGGAAAGTGACCGGCGTCGGCTTCGACCGGGACACGCTCAAGCAGGCTGACATCGAGAAGGCGTATGCCTTCGCCGCCGTCTCCAGTGGTGACAATTCCAACATCCTTGCCACTCGGGTTGCCCGCGAGACGTTCCATGTCCCCCACGTCGTGGCGCGCATCTACGATCCGGGGCGCGCGGAGATCTACCAGCGCCTCGGCATCCCCACCGTCGCGGCGGTGCGCTGGAGCGCCGACCAGGTGCTGCGGCGCATCCTGCCGGAACAGAGCATCAACGGCGACTTCCGCGAAACCTCGGGCCGTCTGATCCTCGGAGAGCTGGGCCTGAACGACGCTTGGCTGGGCCGTTCCGTCCGGGACATCGAGGCAGCCGGCGGGGTCCGCATCGCCTACCTGACCCGCTTCGGCGAGGGCATCCTGCCGTCTGACGAAACCAGCTACCAGCAGGGTGACATCCTCCACGCCATGATGAGGACGACGGCGACCGACGAAATCGCACGGGTCCTCGCCAAGGGACCGCAGGAGGAAGCCGAATGAGAGTGGTCATTGCCGGGGCCGGAAGTGTCGGCTCATCCATCGCCCGGGAACTGCTGTCCAACAAGCACGAGATCCTCATGATCGACGAGAAGCCCGAAGTGGTGGGGCGAAGTGGCCTCAAGGGCGCCACATGGCTCATCGGTGATGCCTGCGAGCTGACCACGCTGAAGGATGCCCGGCTGGACGAGGCCGACGTCGTGGTCTCCGCCACCGGCGACGACAAGGTGAACCTCGTGGTGTCATTGCTGGCCAAGAGCGAGTTCGGTGTGGGCCGCACCGTAGGCCGTGTCAACAATCCGAAGAATGACTGGATGTTCGATGATTCCTGGGGTGTGGACGTCGCCGTCAACACGCCCCGCCTGATGACCGCCCTGGTGGAGGAAGCCGTGGAGATCGGTGACCTCGTGAGGCTTCTGACCCTGCAGGCCGGGGTTTCGTCGATCGTCGAGTTCACGGTGCCGCAGGACTCACCGCTCGTGGGAAATACGGTGGGCGCCATCGCCCTCCCCGAGGACTGCGTGGTGGTGGCGATCCTGCGCGACGACGCCCCTATCACGCCGAGCCCCGACGACATCGTGGAGGCCGGCGACGAGGTGTTCTTCCTGGCGGCCATCGCGGCGGAGGACGCCCTGCGCACAGCTCTCTCGGCCCGGGACGATCCGACGCAGGAAGATGCGGCGCAGGACAATCCGACACAGGAAGGGTCAGCGCCCGAAGGGTCAGCGCCCGAAGGGCCTGTGGTGACGGAGCGTGGGGGTTCTTCAGCGGTGCCCTAGTGGTGTGTCGCTTGGGATGGTGATCTGTCGGGGCGTGGTTGCGAGTGGTGGCTGCGGCTCGGGGCGGCAAGCCCGATGTCTACCCTCTCGGCTCGTACCGCATCG
>NZ_KI914890.1:61246-62354 GCF_000520555.1 Arthrobacter sp. Br18
GGTTCTCTCGGCTCGTACCGCATCGCCACTGCCCCCGAGCCGAACTCCAGCCGGCTCACGAGCTTCAGGTCGACATGCTTTGATAGCCCCGCGAACAACGTCGGCCCGTGGCCCGCGAGCCGGGGATGCACCACGAACTCGTACTCATCGATCAATCCCAGCTCCGTCAACGCCAGTGGGAGCTTCACCCCTCCCACGAACAGTCCCTTGCCCGGCTCCCGTTTGAGGTGCTGAACTGCCTTGCCCAGGTCCCCGCGCACGAGTTCCGCATTCCAATCGACCTGCTCCAGGGTGCTCGACACGACGTACTTCCTGGCCGCGTTGATCGTCCGGGCGAAGGGTTCCATCCCATCAGGTCCCGCCCCCGACGGCGCCAAGAGCCGCCACGCTGATTCCATCAATTCGTAGGTCACCCGGCCGAAGAGAAGGGCATCGGCCTGGTCGAGGTTCTCGACCGCGTGACGATGCAACTCGTCGTCCGCGGGGATCGCACGGTGATCACAGCACCCGTCCAACGTGACGTTGATGGAGTACCGCAGGGGTCGCATTCCGCAAGGTTACCGCCGATGGGTCGAGCGGCGGCGTGTCGCTTGGTTGATGATCAGTTGTCGTGGGCGGATCGTGGCTGTGGCTGGATCCGCTCGTTCGCCGTCGGAAGTAGGCTCGGGTGGGCGTCTCACGGCGCGGGCACGGAATGCTGAACCGGAGGTTTCGAGACGAGCCACGCGAACCACAACCCGAGGGCGTACAGGGGCAGGCCCATGGCCACCCGCGTTGACCCCAGGGCCGCGATGTTCTCTGCGAGGTAAAGCGGCAGCTGGACCGCCAGCCGGAGGGCCAGCACCGAGACGATAATCCATGTTGCTGCCGAGTAGGCCCGCACCCGGCGTCGCTCCTTCCGCCATTCGACCCCTTCGCCGCGGATGAAGCCGAACAACAGCCCTGCGACGGGCCAGCGGACCGCGATCGAGATGACCATGGCCACGATGTAGGCGCCGTTGACGTAGAACCCGGGCAGGAAGAAATCCTCGGCGTTGCCGGTGCGCAGCGCCACGACGGCGCAGATCGCCACACCGACGAGTCCCGACAGCGCCTGCGTGAGCGGCTT
>NZ_KI914890.1:62454-75910 GCF_000520555.1 Arthrobacter sp. Br18
GAGCCGGACCACCGAGAAGACGGCGGCGGCCACGAGTGCGGCGGTCAGCGACACCGCAAGATCGCGGGTGATGGTGAAGAGCACGGTGAACACCAGCCCGGGGACAACGCTCTCGGCAAGGCCCTGCATGCCGCCGATCGAGGACAGTACGTCGATCTGCCCGGCAGCGTCGCGCGTGACGCCCGACCGGGCAGAGTACTGGGATGCGAAGCCGGTGGTACCGGGAGCAGCGGTCCTGTCGGGCTCGGTGGCCACGTCATCGTCACGGAGGCCCCCCGGGTCCTGCTGCTTCACGCCGTCCGGAATCGCGCCGGTCTCGTCGTCGCCGTACTGGTTCTTTCTCAAAGGTCGCTCGTACCTGTCCACTAGTGTTCCTCCGGCCGTCCGATGATTTCGTAGCGCGGATTGTAGATGGTCGGAATGCCGTCGACCTGGCTCGCCATCCCTTCGAAGGCCAGCTCCCCGCCGGCCACGATGCCTGCGACGCGGCGCTGGCCCATCCAGATGAGCTGGATGCGCACAGCGGGTGTGCCCGCGCTGCTCGGGAGTCTGACCGTCGCCGCGAACTGCGGTGCGTTCGTCCGGGGCTGGACGGTGACGCGGTCGATGAATCCGCGGCCGGCGAACCGCCCCCTGGCCACGGGGGCGGGCGCAGGCGAGCGGTTCGCCTCAGTCCGGAATCCGGGCATCGGCCGCTACCGTATCTCCGTGATTTCGGGGCCGCGCTCCAGAGGGTTGAGGACCGGCTGTGCGGGTGCCGCTGGGGGCGGCGTCGTCTGGGCGTCCTTGGGCAGGCGTAGTTGCAGGAGCTCCCGCGGGGGAAGCGGGTGATCACCGCGGACCACCACAACGCTGCGGAAGAGTGATTCGATGGGAGCGGCCGCAGCGGCGTCGATAGACGCGCGTCCGCCGAACACGCCTCGGAGGAACCACCGGGGACCGTCCACGCCCACGAACCGTGCCACACGGTGACCGGGCTGGCCATCGGGCAGCTGCGCGGGCAGCTTCGCGATGAGTTCGGTGCCGAAGGTCCCGGGCTTCTCCGCGACGGTGCCTCCCTGCGATCCGACGGACAGTCCGATCTGTTCACGGATCTCGTCCCAGATGCCGCCTGTGCGCGGTGCGGCGAACGCCTGGAGCTGGAGGGTGGATCCGTTGAGATCCAGGGTGACGGCGATGACGCGCTTTGTCTTCTCCTCGACCTCCAGCCGAAGCTGAAGGCCCTCGGCTGCGCCGATTCGGAGTGCACCCAGATCGATATACCCGTCGAGGCTGTCCTTCTCGGTGGAATCGAAGGGACCGTCGTCACGGGTGAAGGCGACCCTGGCCGGCTCCTGCCCTTCGTCTGCCTCCGGCGCTTCCGCCGCGGCTGTGTCGAGCCCTTCCGCGGGTTCCGCAGCCGCCTCGTCCTGCTTGTTCTTCTTCAGGCGCCCAAAAACCATGAGGGAATTCCCTTCCTTTGACTGTTGCGTCCTCGATGCTGGGTGCACTCCACATGGTGCGCACCATGAAACAGGGTAAAGCTCATGCCCGGCTGCTCCCGTCCAGAGGGACGCCGTACTGTTCGTCGGGGAACCCTGGAGCCGCCGGAAATCCGCCCGTCGAACCGAAACCACCTTCACCCCGCACCGACCGCGGCAACTCGCTGACCCGGTGGAATTCAGCCCGGGCCACGCGCTGGATGACCAACTGGGCGATGCGGTCTCCGCGCGAGAAGTGGACAGTTGCGGCACGGTCGGTGTTCAACAGGCATACCTTGATCTCGCCCCGGTAGCCGGCGTCGATCGTGCCCGGCGCATTGACGATCGTGACCCCGTGCTTCGCTGCGAGCCCCGATCGGGGATGCACGAAGCCGGCATAGCCCTCGGGAAGGGCAATGGCCAGGCCGGTGGGGACGAGGAGCCGTTCGCCCGGTGCGAGGGAGAAAGCCACCCGGCTGCGGAGGTCAGCGCCTGCATCCCCGGTGGTGGCGTAGGTGGGAAGGTCGAGGCCGTCGTCGAGCATCAGGATCCGGACCCGCAGGTCCTCTTGCGTGTCAGGCACGAGCGTCTCCAACAAATCGGGGGTTCAGAACAATCGGGGTGACCCCCGCGGCGCACCCGCAGCTTCGGCGATCCTCGCAGCCGCATGCCTCACCCGCCGGGACCGCCGCAGGTACAGGCAATCACTTTAGCCCCTTTGCCTCGCCGCCGCCTGGGAGCCGGGATGAAACGCGCTGGAAAAGGTGGAATGGTTGAGGCATGCCAGCTGCCGCAGAAGGATCCGCCGACGTCGTTCTCTACGAGGAGAAGCTGTGGCCCTCGCCGTGGATCTGGCTGATAGCGGCAGGCATTTCCAGCGCCGCTATCGTGACGTTCGCGCCGATCGCCATCGGCATCGGCTATGTCGCCGCCGTGGTGCTGGCCGGCATCATCGCGACCCTGCTCATTCTCTCCACTCCGCGCATCGCGGTGACAAGCTCATCGCTGACAGTCGGAAGGGCCACCATCGAGCGCCGCTATCTCGGGGCCGTGGAGCTGTACCGCGGCGAGGACGCCACCCGGGAACGCGGTACCTCGCTCAACGGCCTCGCCTACCTGTGCATCCGGGGGTGGATCTCCCCCGTCGTCAAGATCGAGGTGGTGGATCCCGAGGACCGGACCCCCTACTGGCTGACCTCCACACGGAAGCCGGAAAAGCTGGTGGCGGCGCTCACCTCGTGGACGATTCCGGCTCAGCCCCGGCAGTCCACGCAGTAGAGTAGGCCGCCGTCGTCCTCCACGATCTGCGAGCGGTGTCGGACGAGGAAACACGACGCGCAGGTGAATTCATCGGCCTGCGCCTGGAGGATCTCGACCGCCAGTTCCTCGCCTGACATCTCGGCGCCCGGCAACTCGAAGGAATCCGCCGCGTCGATTTCAGCATCGTCAATCATCGGGGATTGCTCGATCGTCATTTCTCCTGCCCTCTTCCGTCGCCTGCCGCTGAGACCGATGGTGTTCCGCATCAGTATGCAGGACCATTCTTCAGCATTTACCGCACCGATCCCACACCATGACACGGATTCCGCGCCACGCCAGCCGGTGTAGTAGGAATGGAAGCCATTCAATGGCACAGTTTCAGTAGGAAAACTGTCGGCTGGAGGATTGAATGCAGGAGCTACGCCTGGTGGGGGTCCACGAAGACGGTGCCCACCTGCTGCTCGGTGGCGACACGGGCACCACATTCCGCCTGCCGATCAACGAAGCGTTGAGAATCGCGAGCACACGGCCGTCCACCCGCGTTGCACCGGTTCCTCCGACTACCGGACAGGCAGCCGTGCATTTCACTCCCAAGGACATCCAGTCACGCATCCGCAGCGGTGCCAGCGCCGAGGAAGTCGCCGCCGAATCCGGGCTCGAACTCAACCACGTCCTCCGCTACGAGGGTCCGGTGCGCGCGGAGCGCGACTACATGGCGTACCTCGCCCAGCGCGTCGAGGTGGCCTCCCCCGTCCCGTCCCATGACGGTTATCGCTCCGTGTCCGGCAACGATGCGGCGCAGCTCGGGGACATGGTGACCTTCCGGCTGCAGGCCTACGGTATCGATCCGGCCGGCGTCGAGTGGGATTCGTGGCGGCGCACGGACGGCGTCTGGCTCGTCGTGGCTCGCTTCGCCCTTCCCGAGGGCAGCACAGTCGCCATCGGCGAGGACCCGCCCGCACAGTGGACCTTCAACCCGAGGCGCCGCATCCTCACCAATGCGAACCGCTGGGCGCAGGTGCTCAGTGAACTTGTTCCCCTCGATGGCCCGCTCCCTTCGCGCAGGCTGAGCGCCGTCGCCGACCGCGTGTTCGATTTCGAAGCAGAGAAGGACGACGACGGCCCCTCCACCGAAGGAACCGATCCCGACGGTCTTCTGGATGTCCTGCGGTCCCGGCGCGGCCAGCGACTGGGAGCCGACGAGGACGGCGACGACGCACTGGCCGAGCTCCTTGCCAAGGGCAGCATCCCTGCCGCCCATCCACGGGACGGGGAGGACGACGAGGACGTCGCCGACCGCGCTGCGGCTGATAAGCCGGCCTCCGGGCTCGGCCTCGCCCCCGCGCTGCCGGCCGACGACTCCGGCCCGACACACCACGAGGACGGCAGCCCGAAACTGTATGACGGAGTCAGCGGCGATACCCGGGAGATCAGCATCTTCGCCGAGCCGGTCCGGGCCGCCCGGAAAGATCCTGGTACATCGGCCGTGCCGAACCCTGCGGCGTCCGACAGCCGGGCTGAGAAGGCACAGCTACAGAAAGGGTTCCGGCCCGCCGGCAGCCAGGGTTCCGCGCCCGCCAGGAATGACGAGCCGACCGACCGGCGTATCAAGCCGAAGCGATCGAGCGTACCCAGCTGGGACCAGATTGTCTTCGGCACCAAGGGCGACTAGCTCAGCCTCCGGCACCAAGGGCGACTAGCTCAGGCTGCCCCGAACGGCAGGGGCATCTCGTTGCCCGCCAGGGACGGTGAGCTCCGCGCTGTCTGCCGGCGCATATGGTGCCTGCGGCACAGGGTTTCATAGCCGACGGTCCCGGATTCGGCAGCAGCACGGTCGCCGGACCCGCCGCCTGCTGGTTCCCGGTACTGCAGGCCGGTGTCCTCCACCTGGTCCTCCACATTGCCCACCACCATCTGGTCGCCTTCGAGGACCATGACGCCGTCGACCACGCGCGCATTGTGAGTGGCACGCCGCCCGCACCAGCAAAGGGCCTCGACCTGCAGCACCTGGACCCGGTCAGCGAGCTCGATGAGGCGCTGGGAACCGGGGAAAAGGTGGGTCCGGAAGTCGGAGGTGATACCGAAGGCAAACACGTCGATCGCCATCTCGTCGACAATCCTCGCCAGCTGGTCGATGTGCCGGCTCGTGTAGAACTGCGCCTCGTCACAGATGAGGTAGTCGACGCGTGCACCATTGGTCAGGCGGCCGGCGATCTCCGTCCAGAAATCCGAATCGGGGCGCACTTCGACCGCCCCCACCTGGAGGCCGAGCCGGCTCGAGATCATCGATTCGCCCGCGCGGTCGTGCGAGCTGAACAGCACTCCCCTGCGCCCGCGCGCCCGGTGGTTGTGGTCCATCTGGAGGGCGAGCGTCGATTTGCCGCAGTCCATGGTGCCGGAGAAGAACACCAGTTCAGCCACCGTGGTTACCTGCCACCTGGGCTGCACGCCCTGCCGGCCGCAGAGACCTGGTGGAGCGGGCGAGAGTCAGGAGCGGCACCTCACGCTCCGCGCGGGTCCAGGAGCCGTGCTGACCGACCACCTCGCGCGCGGCCTCGGAGGTCCGGCGGGCATCGAACAGCGCGATGGGTTCCCGGGCCGCGATCAGCAGGTCGCCGATGCGGGGCAGGACGGCGGGGGCCACCGGGCCGAAAAGCCCGTACAGCACCGCTTGATCCTGCGTCAGCACCCAGGCGGATTTTCCGTACGCCTCCTGCCAGCGGGCGGCCAGCGCCCTCCGCCCCGCCTCGTCGAGCCCTGGCTCGCAATACAGGTGCACCAGTCGTGGTTCACCGCCGGTGTGCGCAACGCCGTCCACGAGGGAAGGCTGTGCCGCGTAGTCGAACCGTCGCGCGGGTTCGACGTCGACCATCCCGTGGTCCGCGGTCAGCAGGACGAGCGTATCGGGCGGGACCTGCTTCACGAGGGAGCGCATGGCGAAATCGAGGTCCTCCAGGCGGCGCAACCACTCGGCCGAGTCGGATCCGTACCGGTGGCCGGCCTTGTCGAGGTCATTGAGGTAGAAGTACAGCAGCATCGACTCCGACCCCGCGAGGTGCTCGGCCGCCAGCCGGATCCGTGCCTGCACGGTGTTGCCGCCCGCGAAGCCCCCACCGCGCAGCGCAGCCCGGGTCATCGCTGAATCGGCGAAGCGCGGCTGGCTGACCGTCAGGACCGGCAACTCCTCGGCGACCCGCTCGAAGACGGTGGGGTGGGGCTGCCAGCGGAGTGGATCCACGCCGGCATCCCACCGGCCGAGCATATTGACCACCTTGTCCTGATCGGGGTCGAGGACGTCGTACCCCACCATGCCGTGCTGGCCGGGTGGCAGACCGGTGCCGAGACTTGCCAGCGAGGCCGCCGTCGTCGACGGAAAAGCGGCGCTGAGGCGCTGCCCGCCGTCCAGCTTCTGGCGCAGGAAGGGCGCGTGGCCGCTGTACTTCCTGAGCAGCGACAGCCCGAGGCCGTCCACCATGACCACGCAGACCCGCCGTGCGGCAGGGAGGTTGAGGGCGTTGGAAAAGGTGTCCACGCCCAGTGCGGCCGCCGCACTGGTCAGGACCTCGGCGACGGTACCGGTGCCGAAAGGAGGCGGTGGGGGCAGCGGCTCGCCGGGAACATCGGCAGGATTCATGAGCGACTACCGCTGGTGGTGCGCGCGCGTGAAGCGGCCGCCGAACCCGGGCTGGCGGCGTTCCCCGGCCTCGGAGGTAAGGGCCAGCCCGCCGCCGGTGGAGCTGGCGGTATTCACCTGGCGCAGGGCCCGGGCGAAGGACTTGGCGTTCTGCACGGCCTGCACACCGTCGGCCTCTGCACTGACCCGGAGCACGATATCCTCCTGGGCGACCGTTCCGGTGTACCCGTGGTCGGCGTCACACTGGGCGTCCCCGCAGCTTGCCGGGCCCATATCGAGACGCTGGCCGCCGGACCAGGCGATGGCGAGGGTCATCTCCCGGGTCTGGTCGGACGGCTTGTAGTCCTGCGGCTGCGCATAGAGGTAGCTGAGCACCACGGAGCGGATCTGGCTCACCGGTACGGATTCAGTGGAGATCTGGGCCATGACCTGCTCTCCCGTGTCGTCGAGCTGCTGGTCATCCACGTGGGTGATGACGAGCATGTCCTCCGTGAGCACCAGCACGGTGATGTGCCGGTGTACTTCGGTGCGCTCGAAGTGCGTTTCGAGGTGGGCCACATGGGACAGCGGCTCGCGGCCGTCGAGGGCATCGTGGACCACGTCGGCGACCAGCCGAGGGTAGAAACCGGCACGTTCGAGTGAGGAGTCGAGGTCGCGGCGCTGTTTGGAAAGCGAAGGGGTCATACGCCCAGTTTCCCCTACCCGGCGCCGCTCTGCCTAACCCAACGGCTTCAGGGTACCCGGACCCGGATACGCACTAGTCGCGCATGGCCCGCCGGGCGCTGTCGGTGCGCTGCCGGGGGTTTCCCACGTCGATGCGGGCGCCGAGGATGGACAGCCCCGTGGTCGACACCAGCACCGGGGTGAATTCGAGCACGGCGATTTCCGGATGACGGTCCTTCAGCAGTGCAACCCGCGCCACTAGATCCTCGACCGCGCCGACGTCGGCCGGCGGCAGGCCCTGGTAGCCGAACAGCTTGCGCGAGGCCCGCGGGGACCGCACGAGGTCCGCGACGTCCACGGAGCTCAGGGGCGGGACCGCGTGGCCCCAGTCGTCGAGCAGGTTCACGGCGTCGCCGGCCATTCCGAAGGACACCACGGGTCCGAGGAGCGGATCCTCGATGGCCCGGAGGGTGCAGGCCTGACCCGCCGGCGCCATGGCCTGCACCTCCATGCCGAAACTGCCGAAGGGCACCAGCTCCTTTTCCATCTGCCCGATAGTGCGCTCCAGCGCTGCAGGGCTGTCGATGTTCAGCCGCACGCCGCCGAGATCCAGCCGGTGGCGGAGGTGCTCATCCATCGTCTTCAGCGCGACCGGCCACCCGAGCAGCTCAGCGGCGGTGACCGCCTCCGCGACCGACTCGAACCGCTCGGACGGCAGCAGCGGGATGCCGTAGTGCATCATCAGGGCGGCGCTTTCGGCGGGAGTCAGGCGGGTCAGCCCGACGCCCGTGACCCTGCTGAGGATTCCGGCGAGCTGGGCCGCAGCGGCGTCGTAGTCCGTGCCCTCCGGGTCGAGAAACTCGCCGTGATCCCGCACCCGCCACTTGGCGTACTTCACCACGGCGCCCAACGCCGCGAGGGCGGCTCCGGGGCTGGGGAAACAGGGAAGACCGTGCTCAAGCCCATCGGGTTGAAGCCGCTGGTCCAGCACTCCGGTGAAGGAGGCGACGACGGGTTTGCCCGCCCGCTGCCCGCACTGGTGGAGGCACTTCGCGATCGCCTCCGCACTCAGCCCCCGCGCGGGCAGCGTGGTGACGACGGCGCCGTGCACCGAGGCGTCGGCGAGCGCTGCGGAGACCGCCTCCTCGAGCGCCGGGAGGGCAACGGACATGCCGGTGTCGAGATCGAGGCCGGTCACGAGCCGCGCCACCGTCATCGACTGCGCTGCGACGGCGTCCGCCACCACCTTTCCCAGGCCCGAGGAATTGCTGAAGACCGCGATGTTCGGCCCGTCCGGCAGCGGCTGGGAAGACACGATCTGGGCCACATCCAGAAGTTGCTCGGTCGTCTCGACCCTGATCACCCCCGACTGCCGGAGCATCGCATCCAGCGCTCCACCGGGAGCCTGCGTGGTGCGGACTGCATGGCCCGGCGGCAGCTGCAGCCCGGTGACGTCCGATTTCGCGACGATGACCGGTTTCGTCAGTGCCAGCCTGCGCGCGATGCGGGAGAACTTGCGCGGATTGCCGATCGACTCGAGGTACAGCCCCACGGCGCCGGTGGCGGCGTCGTCCTCCCAGTACTGCATGGCATCGTTGCCCGAGACGTCGGCACGGTTGCCGGCGGAGATCACCGAGGACAGGCCGAGCCCGCGGCGGCTGGCAGCGGCGAACAGCATGACCCCCAGGCCGGCGGACTGGCTGAACAGGGCCAGGGTACCCCTGCCGGGGAGGGACGGAGCCATGGAGGCGTTCAGCCGCACGGCCGGATCGGTGTTGACCAGGCCGAGGGACGCCGGTCCCACAACCCGCATGCCGTGGGCGCGTGCCCGGTGGACCAGTGCGCGCTGCTCGGCGATCCCCGATCCATCGTCGTCGGAATAGCCCGCGGTGGCGACGAGCAGGCCCTTCACGCCGGCCGCGGCGCACTGGTCCACCACCGCGTCCACCTGGTCGTGCGGCACGGCGATGACGGCGAGATCGACCGGCTCCGGCACCTCGGCAAGGGTGGCATGCGAGAGAAGGCCGTGCAGTTCGAACGCGTCGTGATTAACGGCGTACACCGTCCCGGTGAAGCCGCCCTCGACGAGGTTCTCCAGGAGCGAATACCCCACGGTCCCCCACTCGCGGCTTGCCCCGATCACGGCAACGGTCGACGGCGTCATCAGCTCCGCGACGCTGCGGGCCTCCGCCCGGTGCTCCCGCGCCTCCATGACCGCGCGAGATTTGCGCGTCTGGTCGATGTCGAAGCTCAGCATCACCACGCCGTCGTCGAAATGTCGCTCCACCTCATACCCGGCCTCGGCGAAGACCATGATCATCTTCCGGTTTTCGGGAAGCACCTCCGCGGAGAACCGCCGGATGCCGTTCTCACGCGCGGCGGCGGCGAGGTGTTCCAGCAGAATCGATCCGACGCCCCGACCCTGGTGGGAGTCCGAGACGTTGAAGGCAACTTCGGCCTCCAGCGGATCATCGAGACGGTCATAGCGCCCGATTCCGATGATGTCGGAGCCGCGCGTGATGACGAAGGCGACGCGGTCATGGTAGTCCACCTCGGTGAACCGCTTGAGCTCCTTGGCGCTCAGTTTGGCCTTGTACGTGAAGAACCGGAGATAGATCGAGTTCTGCGACTGGCTGACATGGAAGGACTGCACCGCATCGGCGTCGGAGGGTGAGATGGGCCGCAGGTGCCCGGTTCCGCCGTCCCGCAGGACGACATCCGCTTCCCAATATTCGGGGTAATGTCCGTCGGCCGCCATAGACTCACCCTAGTGGGCATCGCCTCCGCGCGTCAGCGCCGGGCTGGATGCCTGCTCCACGACCCACCGATCACGTTGAGGAAGCACCATCCCTATGGCAAGGCGCCAAACCACCGCACCGCCGGCAGATTTCACCGAGAAGATCATCGATATCGACGTCGAATCCGAGATGCAGGATTCGTTCCTCGAATACGCCTATTCGGTCATCTACTCCAGGGCGCTACCGGACGCCCGTGACGGCCTGAAACCCGTGCAGCGCCGCATCCTCTACATGATGACCGACATGGGGCTGCGCCCCGACCGCGGGCATGTCAAGTCGGCTCGCGTGGTGGGCGAGGTGATGGGCAAGCTCCACCCCCACGGTGACACCGCCATCTACGACGCCATGGTGCGCATGGCGCAGGATTTTTCCCTCCGGCTTCCGCTCATCGACGGGCACGGCAACTTCGGCTCGCTCGACGACGGCCCCGCCGCCCCGCGCTACACCGAGGCCCGCCTCGCGGCGCCGGCCCTCACGATGACGAACCACCTCGACGAGAACGTCGTGGACTTCGTGCCGAACTACGACAACCAGCTGATGCAGCCCGAGGTGCTGCCCGCCGCGTTCCCCAACCTGCTCGTCAACGGCGCCAGCGGCATCGCTGTCGGCATGGCCACGAACATGCCTCCGCACAACCTTGGTGAGGTCGTTGCGGCGGCACGCCACCTGATCGCTCACCCGGATGCCGGGCTCGACGACATCCTGCGCTTCATCCCGGGCCCCGACCTTCCCAGCGGTGGAAAGATCGTGGGCCTGGGGGGCGTCCGCGATGCCTACGCCACCGGCCGCGGCTCGTTCAAGACACGTGCCACGGTGAAGGTGGAGCAGCTCTCGGCACGCCGCACGGGACTGGTGGTGACCGAGCTCCCCTACACCGTCGGACCGGAAAAAGTCATCGAACGCATCAAGGACGCCGTCACCTCGAAGAAGCTGCAGGGCATCTCGGACATCGTGGACCTGACGGACCGCATGCACGGCCTCCGGCTGGTCATCGAGCTCAAGAACGGCTTCAATCCCCACGCGGTCCTTGCGCAGCTGTACCGATACACCCCCATGGAGGACTCGTTCGGCATCAACAATGTGGCGCTCGTCGACGGCCAGCCGCGCACCCTCGGCCTTCTCGAGCTGCTGCAGGTCTACATCTCGCACCGCATGCTGGTGGTGCGCCGGCGGACAGCCTACCGGCTGCGGCGCAAGCTGGACCGGCTGCATCTTGTGGAGGGCCTCCTGATCGCGCTCCTCGATATCGACGAGGTCATCCAGATCATCCGCTCCTCCGACGAGGTGGCAGCCGCGCGCGAACGGCTCATGTCCATCTACGACCTCTCCGAAATCCAGGCCGACTACATCCTTGAGCTGCGCCTGCGCCAGCTCACCCGGTACTCCCGTGTCGAGCTCGAGAAGGAACAGGATCAGCTCCGTCTCGACATCGCCGAACTCGAGGCCATCCTCGCTTCGGAGGAGCGCCTGCGAACCCTGGTCTCGGATGAGCTCGCTGCGATCTCTGAACTGTTCGCCACGCCGCGGCGCACGGTACTGCTCGAATCCGAAGCCTCTGCTCCCGTTCGGGGAGCAGCGCTGCCGGTCCTCACGGGCAAGGGCGCCAAGGCCGTCCTGCCCCTCGAGATCGCCGACGATCCGTGTTGGGTCATCTTCTCCGCCTCGGGCCAGCTCGCCCGGACCTCCGACCGCCAGCCGTTGAATGACGGCCAGCGGCTGCGGCACGACGCTTTCCGCTCGGTCATCCCGACCACGGCACGCGCCGAGATCGGGGCGCTGGCCTCGTCCGGCCGGATGATCCGGCTGCAGGTGATGGATCTGCCCGCCCTGCCGCCCACGGCCGGAGTTCCGAACCTCGCCGGTGGGGTACCGGCCAAGGAGTTCATCACCCTCGAACGGGGGGAAACGCTGGTGGCGCTGGCGCCGCTCGACGCCGTCCTGGCCCTCGGAACGGCACGGGGAATCGTGAAGCGGGTGGTGCCCGAGTACCCGCTCAACCGCGATGACTGGGAAGTCATCTCGCTCAAGCCCAAGGACGAGGTGGTGGGCCTGGCCGCCGCCCTCGACGACGACCAGCTCGTGTTCATCACCCGCCAGGCGCAGCTGCTGCGCTTCAGCGCCTCCGTGGTGCGCCCCCAGGGCCGCACTGCGGGGGGCATGACCGGAATCAAGCTGACCAGCGACGACGCGGTGCTCCACTTCGGTGCGGTGGCCGCTGGCGAGACGGCCGGTGTGGTCGTCACGGTTGCCCTGCAGGGGGACGCGCTACCGGGCACATCGCCCGGATCGGTGAAGGTCACGGAGTTCGACGAATATCCTGTCAAGGGCCGGGCCACCGCTGGAGTGCGTGCCCACCGGTTCCTGCGCGGTGAGGACCGGCTGTCGCTGGCATGGGCGGGCCCTGGACCGGCGAAGGCCGCGGCCGCCAACGGGGTTGCACGTGCCCTGCCGACCGAGCACGGCCGACGCGATGGTTCGGGCATCGCCCTGACCCAGGAGATCGACGCCGTCGGGCCCGGCCTTACGGGGCTGACGCAGCCTGCTGCACCTCCGCTGCGCGACGACGGGCAAGGCACCCTGCTGTAGCCGGGGGTCGACCGGCGTCGGGCTTCGGGCTTCAGGCTTCAGGCTTCGTCCCATGGTGTTCCCGGCGGCGGACGTTCCGCCCCACCGGCGGTACCCCGGTCAGGGTGCGGGCGCTTCGAGCGGGAGGTCGAACACGATGGAGCGCTGGGTGGGCTCGTACCCCATCCGTTCGTAGAGCCCGAGCGCTCCCGAGGGATTCTCGGTGTCGACGCCGAGCCCGGCATTGTCCATGCCGGACGCCCTGTACCGCTTCATGGCTTCGGCCAGCAGGGCCGGCGCGAGCCCGCGCCCGCGCCACGCCCGCCGCACGCCGAGGAGGTCGGTGTATCCCTCGGTGTGGCCGAGGAGCACCTTCGAATCCGGGTCATGGCTTCCCAGCTGATAGGCCGCGACCTCGCCCGTGGTCCGGTCCACGAGGGCGAGGCTCCAGTCCTGCCGGAACTCGGGATGGCTGACGGTGAACTGCCATGACTCCTGGTCGCGGGGCTCGCTCCCCCAGTGGTCCTGGAAGGCATCGTTGTGGGCGAGGCGTACCAGCTCGGAGATGTTCCGGTCCGCTCCATCGGCGAAGCTGACCACCTCGAGCTCGGGGGGAAATGGCAAGTCAGGGATCGGCCTGTCCAAGGGACGGGTCATCTCGGTGAAGTACCGCACGATCGAACTTCCGCTGCCCTGGAGGAGGGCCAGATGTGACGGATTGCGCTCCTCGACGTAGTTGCGGAGGACGCCGGCGGCCAGGGCGTTCTCCTGCAGCCGGCAGGTGGCGCGCCAGGCCTGCCAGTCGAAAACGGTCCGCCCGATGCCCTTCCTCCGCCACGCGGGATCCACTCCACCCGAGCCGTGCACGAGGCAGGAGCCACTGTTCATCGACACGCGTCCGAAGGCCCGCAGGACGCCGTCGGACCCGAATCCTGCAATAGTGTCCTTCCGCGGGTCGTTCTTCGACGCGCGGAGCGCCTGCTCGAGGTCTGCCCGCTGCTCGACCCAGTCCGGCTCGTCCGCCGCGGCAATGCGCTGGGTGAGCCCGAGCCAGGCGCCGATATCGGAGTAGGCGA
>NZ_KI914890.1:76010-92264 GCF_000520555.1 Arthrobacter sp. Br18
CCGGGGTGCCTCTGTTGGGCGTCCCGCTGGCAGGATCCGGGAGGTCGATCGGGCTCATGCCCCCAAGCGTAGGGCAGCCTGCCCACGTTGGTCCCCCTGTTCGCGATTCGATGATGGGGCTCATCGACCCGAAGCGGGGGTCCGTATCGGTTGGCCCCGGATCGAGTGCACAGCAATAACGGCCGACACGCCGTTCCCACCGTAATTCCTGCGCAGTCGATGAGGAGGGGGTGCGTCGACGCGACCGAAAGGCCTTCTACATAGGGTAGAAAAATGGCCGGAGAGTCTTCTACGAGGAGTAGAAATGCGCGCCCGAAAGCGGTAAGTTAGGTTCATCGGCACTCCCCCTTCGTAGGCGGATCCGCACCCCGCTGGAGTGCGTCATCGTGCATTGGTCAGAGAAGGAACAAGAACATGGCAACGCTCGGAGACCTTGAACGCACGGTGATGGAACTGCTGTGGGCCACGCCGGAAGCGCTGACGGCAAACGGACTGCGGGAGGCGATCGCGGAAGCGCCGTTCGGTGAGGTCGGCCGCGAACTCGCGGTCACCACCGTTCTCACGGTTCTCTCCCGGCTCGAGAAGAAGGGTCTGGTGCAGCGCGAGCGGAACAGCCGGCCCCACCGCTACAAGTCCGTCACCAGCCGCGAGGCCCACACAGCGGAACTGATGCATGAGGTCCTCGTCACCGCACCCGACCGGGAAGCGGTGCTCGCCCGCTTCATCGGCAGCGTCTCCGAAACCGAAGCACAGACTCTCCGCAAGCTGCTCAGCGGCAGCTGACCCGCCCGTGTTCTGGGCGTCCTACCTGTTGGCCACGCTCGCGATCATCCTCGCCTGGCCCGCACCGGTTGCGCTCTCCCGCGCACGATGGCCGGCTCGCGCGCCCTTTACCGCCCTGATCCTTTGGCAGTCGATAGCCCTCGCGGGCGGCCTGTCCATGATCGGCGCCATGCTCGTCTGGGGGCTTGAACCGCTGGGCGACAATCTGGTATCAGCTGCGGGTGGTTTTTGGAACGTCGCCCGGAACCAGGCACCGGCCGGAACCCTCGGCGTCGTACACGTCTTCGCACTCAGCGCGGCTTTCCTCCTCGGCGCACACCTGATTTTCACCCTGATGCTCACCTATGTGCGGATCCGGCGCCAGCGGCGCCGCCACCGGGATCTGCTCGGGCTGCTCAGTTCACCGGCGCTCGGCAGTCCCGCCACCCTGGTCATCAATCACCCGGCCCCGGTGGCGTACTGCCTTCCGGGCGGCGCCCGGTCGGTGACGGTGCTGTCCGATAGTCTGCTGGATCTCCTGACCCGGGAGGAGCTCGACGCCGTCCTGACACACGAGCGCGCCCACCTCCACCAGCGGCACCATCTGCTGCTCTGGGCGTTCGCCGCCTGGCGCGCGGCCCTGCCATGGCTGCCGACGTCCCTGCTGGCCCAGCGGGCGGTCAATGAACTGATCGAGATGCTCGCTGATGATGAGGCATTGAAACATGTCAAGGAATCAACGCTGGTCCGTGCCATCGCCATCGTCGCGTCAGGCTCGCCTCCACCGGCGTCCCTTGAGCAATGCGAGCCTCCCGCCACGCGTTCGGCTCCCGTGACGGTGTCCGCCCTGACAGAACTTGAACCGGGGACGGCGAGCACCCTGGAGGCGACGGCACAGCGCCTCAGCAGGCTCCTGACGCCCCTGCCGCCGCTGTCGGTCCTGCAGCGCAATACCGTTCTGGGCACGTCCGCACTGTTGCTGACCGTCCCGCCCATCCTCCTGGTGGCGCCGGAGCTGCTGGGCTAGGAACTACGCATCGATGCGTTCCCGGTCCAGCGTGGCCGCTCCCGCGACGATGAAGTCCTTCCGCGGTGCCACGTCGCTGCCCATCAGGAGATCGAACACCCGTTCGGCGGACTCCGCTTCCTGGATGCGGACGCGGCGCAGCGTCCGGTGGCGGGGGTCCATCGTCGTCTCAGCGAGCTGCCCGGCATCCATTTCTCCCAGTCCCTTGTAGCGCTGGATGGGTTCCTTGAAGCGCTTGCCCGACTTCTCCATGGCAGCGAGAAGCCGGTGCAGTTCGTTCTCCGAATAGGTGTAGACCATCTCATTGGGCTTGGATCCGGCGTTGATCACCTCGACGCGGTGGAGCGGCGGCACCGCGGCATACACCCGGCCGGCCATCACCAGGGGACGCATGTACCGGAAGAAGAGGGTCAGCAGGAGCGTACGGATGTGCGCCCCGTCCACATCAGCGTCCGTCATCAGAATGACCTTGCCGTAGCGGCGCGCGTCGAGCTGGAAGCTACGTCCGGAGCCGGCGCCCACCACCTGGATCAGGGCTGCGCATTCAGCATTGGACAACATGTCCCCGACCGAGGCCTTCTGCACGTTCAGAATCTTGCCGCGGATGGGCAGCAGCGCCTGGTAGTCGGAGGACCGCGCCAGTTTCGCGGTGCCGAGTGCGCTGTCACCCTCGACGATGAACAGTTCGGATCGTTCGGCATCGTCGATGCGGCAGTCGGCGAGTTTGGACGGCATGGACGAGGTCTCCAGCGCGTTCTTCCGCCGCTGGGTCTCCTTGTGCACACGGGCCGAGATGCGGGACTTCATTTCGGCGACCACTTTGTCGAGGAGCATGGCCGACTGCGGTTTGTCGTGGCGCGCTGTCGAGTTGAGGCGGGCCTGGATCTCCTTCTCCACGACCTTCGCCACGATGGCCCTCACGGCTGAGGTTCCGAGGATTTCCTTGGTCTGGCCCTCGAACTGCGGCTCCGCGAGCCGCACCGTCAGGACTGCGGTCAGGCCCGCGAAGACGTCGTCCTTCTCGATCTTGTCGCTGCCGACCTTGAGTTTCCGTGCATTCGCCTCGATGACCTTGCGGAAGGTCTTGAGGAGCGCCTGCTCGAACCCGCTCTGATGCGTGCCGCCCTTCGGGGTGGCGATGATGTTGACGTAGCTGCGCACCGTGGTCTCGTACCCGATGCCCCAGCGCAGCGCGATATCCACGTCGCAGTCACGCTCCACCTCGGCCATATGGCTGTGGCCGCGCTCGTCCAGCACAGGAACCGACTCCTTGAACCGACCCGACCCGTGGATACGCCAGACGTCAGTGACCGCGGCATCCGCGGCGAGGAACTCGGCGTATTCGGAAATGCCGCCGTCGTGCTGGAAGACCTCCTCGACCGGTCCAGCTTCTCCTGCCGTGCCCGGCAGCCGCCGGTCGTCCCGCAACGTGATGCGCAGGCCCGGCACCAGGAAGGAGGTCTGGCGTGCCCGCGCCTGGAGCTCCTCGTAGGAGAACTTCGCGTCCCTGGTGAAGATCTGGCGGTCGGCCCAGTAGCGGACCCTGGTTCCAGTGACGCCCCGCTTCACCGTACCGACCACCTCGAGGCGCGACTCGTCGAGGAATGGCTCGAACTCAGCGGTGGGCGAGAGGACCTTTCCGTCTTTGAACCGGCCGGGCTCACCACGGCGGAACGACATCTTGTAGGTCTTGCTTCCGCGGTCCACGAACACGTCAAGCCGTGCGGACAGGGCGTTGACAACGCTGGCGCCGACACCGTGCAGCCCGCCTGAGGCCGTGTAGGACCCTCCGCCGAACTTGCCACCGGCGTGAAGCTTGGTGAAGACCACCTCGACCCCACTCAGTCCGGTCTTCGGTTCGGCGTCGACGGGAATGCCGCGGCCGTCGTCGTGGATTTCCACCGAGCCGTCGGAGTGCAGGATGACCGTGATGCTCTGCCCGAAACCGGCAAGCGCCTCGTCGACGGAGTTGTCGATAATCTCCCACAGGCAATGCATCAGCCCCCGGGAGTCGGTCGATCCGATGTACATGCCTGGCCTCTTACGGACGGCTTCGAGCCCCTCGAGGACTGAGAGGTGCCGTGCTGTGTAATCGGAGCTTGGTGGGGTCACAGGTGAAAGATCTCCTTGGCGGGGTGGGGCGTTGCAGCGCGGCGGCAGTGTGGTGTACCAGCGATCAGTTTATTACCCGCCTCCCCCAGTGCTGGACAGGCTGGCCGCTCCACGGGCCTTGCCGTCCCTGACTGGTACGCCGGGAGCGAAAGACCACCCAGCCTGAGAAGCATCGGCCACGAATGATGGTTATATGGAAACACGATCCACATGAGGAGGCATTCATGTCCACTGCAGTAGCAACACGCGAAATAACCGCCCTGGACCGCTGCGATCGCTGCGGAGCCCAGGCCTACGTTCGGGCAGTCCTTCAGTCCTCCGGTGGCGAGCTTCTCTTCTGCGGCCATCACGCGCGTACCGTCGAATTGAACCTCAAGCCGCTCACGTCCGAGTGGCAGGATGAGACCCAGCGGCTTCACGAGAAGCCGGCGGTCGTCGCCTAGCGACCGACACCATGTCGGCAGCAGGCTGGAAACAGGGCTTGACCCCCAACGGTTTGGGCTTACGCCAGAGTGACAGCGTACGCGGATAAAATGGAAGAGACCCCCTCGAACCGAGGGGGTCTCTTCCTTTCGCCGATGTGCGGGAATTCCTAGTCCAGGTAGTCCCGCAGCACCTGCGAGCGGGAAGGATGGCGCAACTTGGACATGGTCTTCGACTCGATCTGGCGGATCCGCTCACGCGTCACCCCGTACACCTTGCCGATTTCGTCCAGGGTCTTCGGCTGTCCGTCGGTCAGGCCGAACCGCATGGCGACGACTCCGGCTTCGCGCTCCGAGAGCGTGTCGAGGACCGAGTGGAGCTGTTCCTGCAGCAGGGTGAAACTCACTGCGTCCGCCGGGACCACTGCCTCGGAGTCCTCGATGAGGTCGCCGAACTCGGAGTCGCCGTCCTCACCGAGCGGGGTATGAAGGGAGATCGGCTCGCGGCCGTACTTCTGGACCTCGACCACCTTCTCCGGTGTCATATCCAGCTCGAGGGCCAGTTCCTCGGGAGTAGGCTCGCGCCCCAGGTCCTGCAGCATCTGCCGCTGGACACGTGCAAGCTTGTTGATGACCTCGACCATGTGGACCGGGATGCGGATGGTCCTCGCCTGGTCGGCCATGGCGCGGGTGATGGCCTGGCGGATCCACCAGGTGGCGTACGTGGAGAACTTGAAGCCCTTGGTGTAGTCGAACTTCTCGACGGCGCGGATGAGCCCCAGGTTTCCCTCCTGAATGAGGTCGAGGAAAAGCATGCCGCGCCCGGTGTATCGCTTCGCCAGGGACACCACGAGGCGCAGATTCGCTTCGAGGAGGTGGTTCTTGGCGCGCTTTCCGTCGTGGATGACCCATTCGAGCTCCCGGCGGAGCTTCGGATCCATTCCCGGGTCGGCGTTGATCTTGTCCTCGGCGAAAAGGCCGGCTTCGATGCGCAGCGCGAGGTCCACTTCCTGCTCCGCATTGAGGAGGGCGACCTTGCCGATCTGCTTGAGGTAGTCCTTGACCGGATCGGCCGTGGCGCCCGCGGACACCACCTGCTGCGCGGGGGCGTCGTCGTCATCCGCGTCGGAGTAGACGAAGCCGGTTGTCGATCCCGTTTCCGCTTCGGCAACCTCGGGCTTGGCCTCTTCTGCGTCCTGCTCGCCCTGCGGATCCGCGACGACATCCAGCGCCTCGTCCGGGCTCTGCGCACCGGCTGAAGCCTTCACCGGCGTCTTGGCAGAGGCGACCTTCGGGGCGGCCTTCTTGGGCGCGGCCCGACGCTTGGTGGTGGTGGAACCGGCTTCGAGCGAAACCGGTGCTGCTGTATTCTTGACCGACACAGAGAACCTTTCATACGGCGGTGTGCGGTGCCGTCAAGGGGACAACACCACTATGACCCTGTCAAGTCCGTGGCTTTCTCCAAGGGGAATCGGTCAGGCAGGGTTCCTTGATAGAACCCGCCTTCTGCCTGCGCTATTCCCGCCAGCTGTAGCTTTCCAGCCTGCAGCGGGTACTGCGCAATCTTCCAATTGGTGCACGGACCCGACCGGGTCTCAACTCCAATTGTCGCACGAGATACCCGCGCCCCGTAAATGTTGAAGGGCGTTGCTCCTGCATCCTGCGCATTATCCTGTCCGGCGGGACGGCGCCGCCCACGCCGAGCTGCGTTTCCTTGCCCATGCCGGCATCCCGCCCCTGGAGATGAGTTCGGAGAGGAGCCTCGCCAGGCGGTAGCCCGGCGCAGCGGCCTCCGCCTCGGCGAGGTGCACGCAGGCGCGTGAGCCCCGCCCCCGTGCGAATTCGATCCAGGCCAGCATCGAGCACACGGCGGCTTTGCCCTCGCCGGCCGAAACGGCCGAGAGCCGTATCAGCAGGTCGTGCACGGAGTCGGCCCTGCTCCACGTCATGGCGCCCTCATACCGTCCCGACAGCAGATCGCTGAGCTGAAGTGCGTCCGCCCTCGAGGCCGGCGCATCCCAGGAGGCTGCATCGCTGCCGGAATTTCCGGCCGGACGAAGGGGATGGGTAAGCGCGGGTGCTACCGGAGGAGCAGCCGGGTGCTGTTCCTCGAGCAGGCCGCAGGCCCGGGCTCCACGCACCGCGCTTCCCAGACCGAGGCAACTGCTGACGAGTAGAAAATCCCTCACTGTCTTCGAACCCAGGCTGGCGATGAGGAAGCCGCCGACGCCAGGCTGTTCGCTGCACTCCAGCGGGAGCGGCAGGCTGATTGCCGCTTCCCAGACCTCGACCGTCGCGCGGAACTGGCTCGTCTCCAGCCACCGGCCGCGGCACAGTGCGGCGTACTTCGCACAAGCCCGCGCCACCTCGGCCGTCGCCTGCGGGGCGGGCGCGGCCGCTCCGAGCTGCACGGCTGCATCCACGGACGGCGCAACAGAGCTCCCTTCGAAGATGAGCTCGGCATTCAGGGCGCTGTCGGTCACCCCCTCCAGCGGATGCCCCGGCCACAGGCAGCACTGCGCATCGGAACAGAAGTAGTCGCGCCAGGTGGACGGCGAGATGAGCCACCCGTCGCGGAGGCCGATACCCGCCCTGTGCAGCGCCGAATCGAGGGCGTTCACCATGGACCGGTGCGGCGGGGCGCCGGGCCGGTCCCACGGCGTAGCCGTATAGAGCATCATCAGCGAACCGTCAGCGGTGTCGTCCGCGACGAGGAAGGAACAGACGCCTGCGGCAAACTGGGCGGGGTCGCCGTCGCCGTACGGAAGGTCCACGCGGAGGGTGGCGCCGAGCCGCTTGCCGGTCAGAGTGAGAATGACGAGACTCTCGAACGGGACGAATCCGAGGGCATGCGGCACGTAGGAAAGAATGTCTGCGGGCGAGCTGATCCTGAAGGGCGAAGGAAAGGTGGTCATGACCCGATCCTGCGCCGTCGCCGCCGCCGGAGGCAGCGGCCCCTGCCCTATGTGAATAATCCGCCGGGTGGCTAAACCGGAGGCTCCGGATGCCGCCGTCGGGCTCTCTCCCGGCTCCGCCGGGCCCGCTCCCTTGCGACGGCCTGGCGGATCGGCGGGACGATGACGCCCTGGGCCGCAAGCTGCCGGCGCACTCTCCTGCGCACCACCAGCATGGCGCCGACACCGAAGGCGAGGAACACCAGCTGGGTTGAGAGCGCGAGCCGGAAGGAGGCGAGCGAGTAGAGCCTGCCCGCCGAGAAGCCCGAGGCCACCAGCAGGTCGAGGACCACCCCGATGATATACATCGACACCAGTGATGCCGTGAAACCACCGATGTTGACGATGCCGGTTGCCGTGCCCACACGGGTGGAAGGGTTGAAGGTACGGGCGAAGTCGAAGGCGATCATCGACCCCGGACCACCCACCGCGAGCGCCACGACCAGCAGGGCCAGGAGCCAGTAGGGAGCAGGACCGGGGTGCAGCAGCACCGAGAGCCACCCGGCCGTGATCACTCCCGCGATGGCCAGCACCATGGTGGACCTGCGCAGCGGGTGACGCGCCACGTAACGTCCAAGGACGGGACCACAGACGATTCCGACGGCCACGAACAGGGTCATCAGTGCTGACGCCGCGCCCTCCGCCACGCCTTCGGCGCTGACGAGATAGGGATAACCCCACATCAGCACGAAGACCGTGCCCGGGAACTGGATGGTGAAGTGGGACCACAGCCCCAGCCGTGTGCCGGGCTGCCGCCAGGCTTCGGCAAGTGAGACGCCGGTCTGCCGGAGCGTGGGAAGAACACCCTCGCTGTCCCGGTGCGGGCTGTCGCGGATCAGCGTCAGGGCCAGCACGAAGGCGAGGAGGGAAAGCGACGACGCCGCCAGGAACGCGGATGTCCAGCCGAAGGTCGAAAGGACCGCGACGAACGGCACCACGGAGACGATCTGGCCCAACTGACCGATGATGCCCGTCCATTGGGTGAGAACGGGAATTCTCCGGGGATCGAACCAGGCAGGGAGCAGTCGAAGCACCGAGATGAACGTGGTTGCGTCGCCCGCACCGACCAGGAGCCTGCCCGCAATACCGGCGCCCACCGAGTCGGCAAAGGCGAGCTGCAGCTGTCCGAGCATCATCAGCAGGGCACCCGTGACGATGAGGGCGCGCGGTCCCCAGCGGTCCACGAGCACCCCGACGGGGATCTGCAGGGTTGCATAGACCAGCAGCTGCACCACGGTGAAGACCGCCAGCTGCGACGCCGTCGCGCTGAATCGCTCGGTGGCCTCGATGCCCGCCACGCCGAAGGTGGTCCGCTGGGTCACGGCGACGAGGTAGGCGCAGACGCCGGCGGCCCACACTACATAGGCGCGATTGTTCCGGGATCCACTCACCTGCCCATTATTCAACGCACGGGGTCGCCGCCGTCGTCCGTTGCTCCTGTTTCGTCCGGTTCGTGTGCGGCGTCCCAGAGAAGAGTCGATTCCTCTTCCGCCTGGGGGCTTGCAAGATACGCTTCGACGGCAGCGCCGAGCTCCTCGGCGCTGGCCAGTTCGCTGTTCTCCTTGACGAGCAATGACCTCCGCTCCGTGCTTCCGGCGTGCTCGTCGTACTTACGTTCCAGGTTCGTCACCACCGACTGCACCTCGGTGGATCCGTTCACCTGGCGCGCGATCTGGCGTTCGACGTCGCGGCCGGTCTCCCGCAGCCGGTCGGTGGGGAGCATGAGCTTGGCGGACGCCCCCAGGTATTCGAGCCCGGCGACCGCCGCGGGCGGATATTCCGCCTCCGCCAAGTAGTGGGGCACATGCACCACATGCCCGACGACGTCGTGCCCTGCCTCGATGAGCCTCAGTTCGAGCAGGTGGCCGATCGACGCCTGGAGCTCCGCCGTGGGACGCCAGGCATTCTTGCCCTCGATCAGGTCGGAGCGGTTCCCGTGCACGGTGACGCCGATGGGCCGGGTGTGCGGAACAGGCATCGGAATGGCGTGGATCCAGGACAACAGCGAGATGTCGAGCTCCTCGAAGAGGATGAGTACTGCGCTGATGAACCGCTCCCACTGCAGGTCGGGTTCAAAACCGGTCAGGAGCAGGAAAGGCTCGCCGAGCCCGTCGTGCAACCGGTGCAGCTCGAGGCGCGGCGGCTGGTAATCGGTGAGATGGTCCTCGTTGAAGGTGATCCGCGGGCGCCGGCTGCGGTAGTCGATCAGTTGATCCGCGTCGAATACGGCCACGGTCTCGGAGTCGAGGATTTCGAGCAGCTCCTCGCTGACCTGCGACACCACGTGCCCGGCGTCGGCGAATCCGCTCAGGCTCGCAAGAAGCGGCAGCCCCTTCGATGCGGGATCATCGAAGATCTCCGCGTTGACGTTGAACAGTGTCCGTGGTTCCAGCATTGCTTCCTCCCTGCGCTCCCCGGCGCCTGCCGCGGGGCGGCAGTCAAGCGGTGGACGCTGAAGGACAGCGTCCGTAGTTAGCTAACGCGCGGGGCAGCCCGTTTCATTCCAGTGCGGCGGCGCGCCCGTCCTCCCGCCGGACGGAAGGTCGCCGACCACAAGAGACTACGATCGGGAGGAAAGCCCGGGCCGATTCCCGGGCACCCACCCCGGGCACCCACCCCGGGCACCCATCCGGAAATGAGGAAGCAGCTTCGTGATCAAAGCAAGCGAACTTAACCTGACCGCCGCGTCGAAAGACCTGAGGAAGGTCCCCAGTGACGCATTGGTGGTCGGAGTGGCGAAGACCGCTGGTGGCCCGGTGCTCCTCGGCTCCGCCCTCCCGGCCAAAGCCGCCAGGGCACTGAACGACTCCCTCCAGGTCCTGGGAATCACCGGCGCAGCGGATGAGGTGCGGCGCCTTCCGGGCCTGCCGGAGACCGGCGCCGATTCCCTTGTCCTCACCGGCGTGGGCCGGGTCGAGCCCGGACACGGACTCCCCGCAGAGACCCTCCGCCGTGCGGCCGGAGCTGCGATCCGCCAGCTCGCCGGAGTCGAGACCGTTGTCATCGCGCTTCCCGCACCGTCCGTCGCCGAGGCAGCGGCCGTCGCCGAGGGTGCCGCACTCGGTGCATACGCCTACGAGGGCTACCGCTCGGGCATCGGAGCGGACGGCGCGATCGCCCCGAAAGAGAACACCGGTGCGGTGAGAAATGTGATCGTCTACTGCGAATGCGCACAGGACCCCGCCCTCCAGGACGCGCTGCGGCGGGCCTCGGTGCTCGGCCGGAACGTCAATGCCACGCGGTCGCTCGTGAATCAGCCGCCGAGCCACCTTTACCCTGAAACCTTCGCCCAGGCCGCCAGGGACCTCGCGAAAGGGCTGCCGGTGAAGGTCACAGTGATGGACGAGAAGAGGCTCGAGCGCGACGGCTACGGCGGCCTCCTGGGCGTCGGCAAGGGCTCCTCCCGGCCGCCCCGGATGGTCAAGGTGGAATACTCGCCCGCCAAATCGCAGGTCCACCTCGCCCTCGTCGGCAAGGGAATCACCTTCGATTCGGGTGGGCTGTCCCTCAAGCCCGCCGCCGGCATGCAGACGATGAAGCTCGACATGGCCGGCGCCGCCGTCGTCCTGAACACCCTCCTGGCCGTGGCAGAGCTCGGCCTACCCGCCAAGGTGACGGCCTGGATGTGCCTTGCCGAGAACATGCCGTCGGGAACCGCCCAGCGGCCCGAGGACGTCCTGACCATTTTCGGGGGCCGCACGGTCGAGGTCCTCAACACCGACGCCGAAGGGCGCCTCGTCCTCGCCGATGGACTCGCCGCAGCCAGCGAAGAGGCTCCGGATGCGATCATCGACATCGCCACGCTGACCGGTGCGCAGATGATCGCCCTGGGAACCCGGGTGTCGGGCGTCATGGGCGACGACGGCGTGCGCGACGCCGTCAAGGCTGCAGCGGACCGCGCCGGTGAGCAGTTCTGGCCGATGCCGCTCCCCGAGGAGCTCCGCGCGAGCCTCGACTCGCAGGTCGCCGACATCGCGAACATCGGCGAACGCAATGGCGGCATGATGACCGCCGCCGTCTTCCTGCGCGAATTCGTGGGCCAAGTGGACGGGGAGAAGATTCCCTGGGCGCACCTGGACATCGCGGGCCCCGCCTTCAACGAAGGCTCCGCTTTCGGCTACACCCCGAAGGCGGGCACCGGCGTAGGCGTCCGGACGCTCCTCGCCTACATCGAGGACGTCCTCGCCCGCGCAGGACCAGCCGCGCATCACCCGGCCGCGCAGGATCAGCCGGGTGATGCTGGCCACACTGGGGGCCCGCGTTTCCGTTGGCAGGTAGATGCACGGGTGATGTGGGGATAGGGTGAAACCTGATCGCCTGGCGCTTGGCCAGAATCACCGACCGACGCGCTCACATGCGTCACAGATCACGCGAGGGAGCGTCAAAGTGGCCGATACGGCACCTGCGCAAGAATTCGACATCCTGGTACTCGGTGGGGGAAGCGGCGGCTATGCCGCGGCGCTTCGCGCCGTGCAGCTCGGCCAGACCGTAGGCCTGATCGAGAAGGGCAAGCTGGGCGGCACCTGCCTCCACAACGGCTGCATCCCCACCAAGGCCCTGCTGCACTCGGCTGAAATTGCCGATGGTGCCCGCGACGCCGGCAAGTATGGGGTGAAGGCGTCCTTCGATTCCATCGACATGCCCGCGGTGAATGCCTACAAGGACGGCATCATCGCCGGAAAGTACCGCGGTCTGCAGGGACTCATCAATTCCAAGGGCATCACGGTCATCGAAGGTGCGGGCAAGCTGACGTCGAAGAGCACCGTGGAGGTCGACGGCACCTCCTACACCGGCAAGAACATCGTCCTGGCGACCGGCTCCTTCTCGAAGACGCTGCCGGGCCTTGAGATCGGCGGGAAGGTCATCACCTCGGACCAGGCCCTGACCATGGATTTCGTCCCCAAGAGCGTGATCATCCTCGGCGGCGGCGTCATCGGCTGTGAGTTCGCGTCGGTCTGGAAGTCCTTCGGCGTAGACGTCACCATCATCGAGGCACTGCCCTCCCTGGTACCCAACGAGGACGCCGCGATCGTCAAGGGCTTCGAGCGCGCCTTCAAGAAGCGCGGCATCAAGTTCAACACGGGCACCCGGTTCAAGGGCGTGGAACAGAACGACGACGGGGTGAAGGCCACCCTCGAGGACGGCAAGACCTTCGAGGCCGACCTCATGCTCGTCGCCGTCGGCCGTGGCCCGGTCACCGACGGCCTCGGCTATGAGGAAGCCGGCATTCCGCTGGACCGCGGGTACGTCATCACCAACGAGCGGCTCCACACCGGCGTGGGGAACATCTACGCGGTCGGCGATATCGTACCCGGCCTGCAGCTCGCCCACCGCGGCTTCCAGCAGGGCATCTTCGTCGCCGAGGAAATCGGCGGGCTGAAGCCGGTGATCGTCGAGGACATCAACATCCCCAAGGTCACCTACAGCGACCCCGAGATCGCCTCGGTCGGCTACACCGAGAAGGCCGCCCGCGAGAAGCTCGGCGACGACCGCGTGGAAACCACCGAGTACAACCTCGCAGGCAACGGCAAGAGCTCGATCATCGGCACCGGCGGCCTCGTGAAGCTCGTGCGTGAGAAGGACGGACCGATTGTCGGCATCCATATGCTCGGCAGCCGGATGGGCGAGCAGATCGGTGAGGCACAGCTCATCGTGAACTGGGAAGCGTACCCCGAGGATGTGGCCCAGCTCGTCCACGCCCACCCCACCCAGAACGAGGCCCTGGGCGAGGCACACCTGGCACTGGCGGGCAAGCCCCTTCACGGCTGAGCCTCCGGCACCGAATTGACGGCCCCCGGCCCGACCCGGAGAGAGCTTGGACTAAGCTCGCAGATAAAGCACCACAGCAACCTCAGCTGATCCGGCACCGCTGGTCACCCAGCTGCCCAGGATCGAACCAAATAAGGAGAAACGGGGACACTATGTCTGAATCCGTGAACTTACCCGCTCTCGGTGAAAGCGTCACTGAGGGTACCGTGACGCGATGGCTCAAGCAGGTCGGCGACCGCGTGGAGGTTGACGAACCGTTGCTGGAGGTTTCCACCGACAAGGTCGACACCGAAATCCCTTCGCCGATCGCCGGAGTCATCGAGGAGATTCTCGTCGCCGAGGACGAGACCGCCGAGGTCGGTGCTCCCCTCGTTCGGATCGGTGATGGAACAGGCGCAGGAGGCTCGGACGCAGGGGGGTCCGGGGACGCTGCGGAATCCGCGACAGAGCCCGAAGCTGCCGCAGAGCCCGAACCTGCCGCAGAGCCCGAACCTGAAGAGCCTCCCGCTCCTGAAGAGCCTCCCGCTCCTGAAGAGGCCCCCGCACCTGCGAAGGCCCCGGAGGAAACTCCAAAGGAGTCGCCGAAGGATTCCGGCAGCTCCGGTGGCACCGAGGTGACCCTCCCCGCACTGGGCGAAAGCGTTACCGAGGGCACGGTGACGCGGTGGCTGAAGGCCGTCGGCGACGACGTCGAGGTGGACGAGCCGCTGCTGGAGGTGTCGACCGACAAGGTCGACACCGAAATTCCTTCTCCCGTTGCCGGGAAGCTCCAGGAGATCCGGGTCAACGAGGACGAGACCGTCGAGGTCGGTGCGGTGCTCGCCGTCATCGGCTCGGGTGCCGGAGCCCCGGCGAAAGCTGAAGCCGGGTCGGGGGAGCCGGTTGCGGCGACCCCGTCCGAGGAGCGCAGCGACGCTCCGACCGAGAAGCCGGGAGCGGACAAGGAAGCACAGCGTGCCGGCGCGACGTCCGAACCCGACGCGGAGCCCGTAAAGGAAGCGCCCGCAGCCACGGAAGAACCGAAGGCACCCGCTGAATCAAAGCCCTCCGGGACCGAAGCGGACAGCTCCTCCGATGCCTCGGCCTACGTCACCCCCCTGGTGCGGAAACTCGCGAATCAGAACAGCGTTGACCTCGCATCGGTCAAGGGCACCGGTGTGGGTGGCCGCATCCGTAAGCAGGACGTCCTCGACGCAGCGGAAGCCGGCAGGGCGAAGGAAGCCGCACCGGCCCAGTCCCCCGCCTCCGGCGCACCTGCTCCGGGACAGGCACAGGCTCCCGCGGCCCCCGCGGCCGAGCCCTCGAAACTGCGCGGCACCGTGGAGAAGGCACCGCGCATCCGTCAGACCATCGCCAAGCGCATGCGGGAATCCCTCGAGGTCTCTGCCCAGCTCACCCAGGTGATCGAGGTGGACATGACCCGTGTTGCACACCTGCGCACCGCGGCGAAGGCCACCTTCCAGGCGCAGAACGGCGCGAAGCTCACGTTCCTGCCCTTCATCTCGAAGGCAGTGACCGAGGCACTCAAGCAGCACGCCAAGCTGAACGCGTCCTTCGACGAGGAAAAGAAGGAAGTGACCTACCACGACGCCGAGCACCTTGCGATCGCGGTGGACACCGAAAAGGGCCTCCTGGTTCCGGTGATCCGGGACGCGGGAAACCTGAACCTGGGTGGCCTGGCCAAGAAGATCGCCGACGTCGGCGCCCGCACCCGCAGTGGGAAGATCGGGCCGGACGAGCTTTCCGGTGGCACCTTCACCATCACCAACATCGGATCGGTGGGAGCGCTGTTCGACACACCCATCATCAACCAGCCGCAGGTCGGCATCCTCGGTACCGGAGCAATCGTCAAGCGCCCCGTGGTGATGACCGACGCCGACGGCGGGGACACCATCGCGATCCGCTCCATGATGTACCTCAGCCTGACCTACGACCACCGCCTGGTCGACGGCGCGGACGCGGGGCGGTTCCTGCAGACGCTCAAGTCCCGACTCGAAGCCGGCGCGTTCGAGGCCGACCTCGGCCTGTAGGGATTTACCAGCACCGTCAACCTTCCACTGTCAACGTAAGGAGAAACATGGCTACCGTTCGTAAAGCCCACGCCGTCTGGTCGGGCGACCTTCCCACCGGTTCCGGACAGGTGACCCTCGATTCATCAGGTCTTGGCACCTACGACGTCACCTGGAAAGCCCGCACTGAAGAGTCGGGCGGAAGGACGAGCCCGGAAGAGCTCATTGCCGCAGCCCACTCGTCCTGCTTCAACATGGCTTTCAGCCTTGCGCTGGGCGAGGAGGGCAAGACCCCGGACCGACTCGAGACGCATGCCGAGGTCGACTTCGTGCCGGGCAAGGGCATCACTGCCATCCGTCTGACGCTCAGCGCACGCATCCCCGGCCTGTCCGAGGACGACTTCCAGCGCCTTGCCAACGACGCCAAGGAAGGGTGCCCGGTGTCCCAGGCTCTCGCCGCCGTGAAGAATATCTCCCTCACAGCCACCCTGGAGTTGTAGGAATCAGTATCAGAACAGCGGGCCGGGATTCAGCAATCCCGCCCGCTGTTCCTCTGTCATCCACGGCGAGGACTAACCCGACGGCTGCGCTTGCGCCCGCCGTTTCCCGGATGGCACTCGGGGTGGTTCGATGGTTCCATGCGCATCCTCATCGCCGGAGCATCCGGCACCATCGGCACAGCACTGGCCCGGCACCTTCGCGGAACCCACGAGGTTCACCGCCTTGTCCGGCGGAAACCGTCCGGCCCCGACGAAACCTACTGGGACCCCTCACGCGGGGAGATAGACCAGTCGGCGATCGAGAAAGCTGACGCGGTGGTGAACCTGTCCGGAGCCGGTATTGCCGGACGGCTCTGGACGCGCAGCTATAAGGAAGTGCTCTACTCCTCACGGCTCAAACCCACCAGGACACTGGTCGATGCGATGGCACGAGCGGAGAACCCGCCCACCGTGTTCCTCAGCCAATCGGGGTCGAACTACTACGGTGACCGTGGTGACGAGATCCTCACCGAGTCCTCCGCATCCGGGAACTCGGTCCTCGCCGACATCTGCCGGCGGTGGGAAGCGGAGGCCCATCAGGCGCCGTCGACCGTGCGGGTGGTAACACCCCGCACGGGCCTCGTCATGACCACGCGCGGAGGCGCCCTGCCCAAGCTCCTGCTGCCGCTCCGCCTGTACGGCGGCGGGCCGATCGGCTCC
>NZ_KI914890.1:92364-93222 GCF_000520555.1 Arthrobacter sp. Br18
GGCGGGCCGATCGGCTCCGGACGGCAATGGTGGCCCTGGATCACGATGACGGACCAGGTGCGGGCCATGGAGTTCCTCCTGACCTCGTCCATCGAGGGCCCGGTCAACCTGTGTGCTCCGGAGCCCGCCCAGGCGGGCACCGTCATCGCCGACCTGGGCGAGGCGCTGCACCGCCCCAGCTGGCTGCGGGTTCCAGGGAAGGTGCTCAGCACGCTCGGGGGCCAGCTTGCCGATGAGCTGCTGCTCACCAGTATGCGGATGAAGCCGGGCGTCCTGACGGACGCCGGGTTCACGTTCGAGCAGTCGACGTCCAGGGATCTTGCCGACTGGGTGCGCACCTCCATGAAGAAATAGTTCCTACGGCGCCGGCAGCCCGGCAGTGCACCGGCGGTGGAGTCATCGTTCGCCATTCCCGGGTTCATGGACGGCGTAGATCCGCCAGCCGCCGCCGTCGTCCCGGAGCACGAACACCAGATCCTGCGTCACGGCGGGCAACCAGCCCGGAACGGGTGTGCCGTCGTCCTCGACCTGGTGATAGCCGGAAACTTCCGCATGTGCGGCGATGGTCACAGTATCGGACGGCACCTTTCCCTCGGCCGGCATCCCGGTTATACCGCCTGCGCCGCGCTGACCGGGGGTGTCATCGACCCGTTCGGCTCCCTTGATGACGACCTGAAGGCCGTCCAGCCGCCGCCCGGAGTTCAACAACGCCGCCACCGCATCGGTGTCAGCCGACATCGCCGGGGAGCCCGCCACATTGACGAGGGCCAACCGGGAAGGATCGGCTCCGGTGAAAGCCGACGCCCGGATTTCCGCGAGCATCGACAGCGCCGCCAGAGGATCCTCGGGATCGGCCGG
>NZ_KI914890.1:93316-144290 GCF_000520555.1 Arthrobacter sp. Br18
ATCGGATGGGAGACCGGTCGGAGCGGTCGGGAGACCGGTCGGAGCGGTCGGGAGACCGGTCGGGCTGATCGGCGCGGATAGGAGACCGGATGGAAGATTGCCGGAAACGCCGAGCGCCGAACCGCCGGCCAGGAGCAGGCCGACGACGGCGCCGCCGCCGACCACCCTCCGTGCCCGCAGGAGCTTCCTCTCTGCCTCCGGTCCAGGGGTGTCCCCGCGCCGGTGCCCGCCGGGAACTCGCGCATCACTCCTGCCCGGCCGGCGTCGACGGCGGCTGTCGCCATCCTCCGCGCTCCGCCGCGTCCGCAGCAGCGGAAGGACGCTCTCATGGACCGAGCCGACAAGGTCAACGGGCAGCGCCGTGCCCGAGCCCAGGACAACATCAGCGAACTCGGCGGCGGATGGGCGCTGCCCGTCCCCTTCAGAAAGCCCTGCTTCGATGACTTCCGACAGCTGGACCGGAACGCCGGGCACCAGAAGCGACAGCGGAGCGCGGTCGGCGGCGTGCCCGGGCACGCTTCCGGTCAGCGCGAACCAGGCCACGGCGGCGAGGGCGAAGACATCCGCGCCGGTGTTCAGCCCTGGACCACCGGTTGCGCCGCGCGAATGTCTCCCCCGGCTGACGGCGGACTCAGTGAAGCCGGGCGTGCCGAAGGCCGGGCAAGTCTCCTCTCCGAGCAGGCGCCCCACTCCGAGGTCGCTCAGGAGCGGTTTGCCGTCAACCGTGAAGAGAACGTTCCCGGGCGACACATCTCCGTGCGCCGCGCCCTCGGAGTGCAGGTACGCCAGCGCCTGCGCAATGGGAACGAGGACCGTGACGGCCTCACCGACCGGCAGCGGGCCCCTGCTCGTGACGAGCTGCAGCAGCGACCCACCCGGTGCGTAGTCCAGACGGACGGCGGGTCCCTGATCGGTGAGCACAAAGTCATGGACCTTCAGCAGATGCTCGTGCCTGAACCGCTGCAGCAGCCACAGCTCACGGCCCGCGTTACTGCCCGCCCAGAGAGGACTGCCCGCCGTGCCGGCCCTGACGGCATCCGCCGACCCGGCCGCGCCTGCTGACCCGTCAGCACCTGCTGATCCGTCATCGACGGCGTCGGTGCCCGCCGCCGCTACCTTCAGGGCGAACGACTCCCCCGCGGCACTTTCAATGAGCCACACCAGGGCACTGCCACCCCGGCCCAGCAGACGGCCCGTCCGAAACCCGGCGATCCTCGGCGGTAGGAAACCCGCGCCCGGTCCGCTGTCGTCGTCACGCCCGCTTCCCGGCGAATAGCCCATGACCTCAGTTCTAGACCACCGGGAGCCGTGTCGGACAGTTATCCACAGGCATCTGACCGCTGAGCCGGGGTCTACCCTTGAGATATGACTCTTGAGCTGTCGCGGATCGGGTTCTCCCCGAACTTCATCGGGTACGAAGCTGGTTGGGCCCGCCAGCAGCAGCTGCACTCGGCCGTCGTCGAGGGACGTGCGCCCAGCACCGTCCTGCTCCTTGAACACCAGGCGGTCTACACCGCCGGCAAACGGACCGAGGACCACGAGCGGCCCTTCGACGGCACCCCCGTGGTGCCAGTGGACCGCGGCGGCAAGCTCACCTGGCACGGCCCCGGTCAGCTCGTGGGCTACCCGATTCTTGCCCTGCCGGAGCCCACGCGGGTGGCCGGTTACGTCGATATCCTCGAAGAGATTATTATCACGGTGCTGAACGATCACGGGCTTCAGGGAATCCGCATCGAGGGCAGGTCAGGAGTCTGGATCGCAGCAGACGGGGAACGTCCGGCACGGAAGATCGCCGCCGTCGGCATCCGCATCAGGCGCCGGGTGACGATGCACGGCTTCGCCGTCAACTGCAGCAATGACCTGGCCCCGTTCCGGCAGATCGTCCCCTGCGGGATCGCCGACGCCGGTGTCACCACCATCTCCGCTGAAACCGGGCGGACCGTGACGCCGCTCGATATCGTTTCGCGTATTGAGGACGAACTGCGTAAGAATGAATCATCATTGGTTCTCGGCCAGGCAGCCCGTGCTCGCCTCGCCGGGGCAGCTAACCGTGCTGGAGTGAACCAGCCGGAAGGAGCTTTACTGTGAGTCTCGCCCCCGAAGGCCGCCGCCTCCTGCGCATCGAAGCGCGCAACGCAGAGACGCCCGTCGAGCGCAAACCGGACTGGATCAAGGCCAAGGTCAACATCGGTCCGGAATTCGTTGCGATGAAGAATCTGGTGAAAAAGGAGGGCCTCCACACCGTGTGCGAGGAGGCCGGCTGTCCCAACATCTTCGAGTGCTGGGAGGACCGTGAAGCGACGTTCCTCATCGGTGGTTCCGAGTGCACCCGACGCTGCGATTTCTGCCAGATCGACACGGGCAAACCCCAGCCGCTGGACCGCAGTGAGCCGTTCAAGGTGGCGCAGTCCGTGAAGTCGATGAATCTCCGCTACGCCACCGTCACCGGAGTGGCGAGGGACGATCTCCCCGACGAGGGTGTCTGGCTCTACGCCGAGACCATCCGCCAAATCCACAGCATGAACCCCGGCACCGGGGTCGAGATCCTGATTCCGGATTTCTCCGGCCGCCCCGAGCATATCGCCGCCATCTGTGACGCTGCTCCCGAGGTCTTCGCCCACAACGTAGAGACGGTCCCCCGCATCTTCAAGAAGATCCGGCCCGCCTTTCGTTACCAGCGCTCGCTCGACGTCCTCACCCAGGGTAGGGATCTCGGCATGGTCACGAAATCCAACCTGATTCTCGGGATGGGCGAGACTCGGGCGGAGATCTCGGAGGCCCTCCAAGACCTGCACGACGCCGGCTGCGACCTCGTCACGATCAACCAGTACCTCCGCCCCAGTGAGCGGCACCTTCCCGTCGACCGGTGGGTGAAGCCCGGCGAGTTCGTCGAACTGCGGAACGAGGCCGAGGAGATCGGGTTCCTCGGCGTCATGAGTGGCCCGCTGGTCCGCTCGTCCTACCGTGCAGGCAGGCTGTGGGCCGGGGCCATGCGCAAGAAGGGCCTGGAGTTGCCTCCTGAGCTCGCACACATCGAGGATTCGGGCACAACCCTTCAGGAAGCATCCACCCTGCTGGCAGGCTAGCGTGCCGCGCTATCCCCCGGGGTGCCTGACCGCCGCACCGCGGCTATCACGTAGAATTGAAGAACTATGTCGCACAGCACTGAGTCCTCCTCCCCCGCGCCGAAACGGCGTCTGTTCTCCCGCAAGCCCAAGACCGCGAAGGGGCCGAAGAAGACCGGGCGGATGAAGCAGATCGTCGAAGTCTTCAAGATGACGCGCAGGAATGATCCGAACGTTGTCTGGCTGATGGTGCTGGCGTTCCTCGGCATCGTCGCCGTCGGGCTGCTGGTCGGGTTCCTCATCCAGAACGTGGTCACGCTCCTCCTCATCTCATTGCCGCTCGCGTTCCTCGCCGCGGTCTTCATCCTGTCGCGCAGGGCCGAGCGCGCCGCGTTCTCCCAGATCGAAGGGAAACCGGGAGCAGCCGGCGCCGCGCTCAGCGTTCTGCGCAGGGGCTGGATCCTGCAGGAACAGCCGGTCGCGGTGAATCCGCGCTCGCGGGATGCAGTGTTCCGCGTCATCGGCCGACCGGGGATCATCCTCGTCTCCGAAGGCCCGTCAGCACGGGTCAGGCAACTCATTGATGGCGAACGCCGCAAGATGACCCGCATCGTCCCCAACGTGCCCATCCATGTGGTGGAGACGGGCCGGGACAAGGGTCAGGTTTCGCTGGCCAAGGTGCCGAAGACCATCCAGAAGCTCAAGAAGTCGCTGACGAAGCAGGAAGTGCACGCAGTCGACAAGCGGCTCTCCGCACTCGGCACGAAGCTCCCGATCCCCAAGGGTGTCGACCCGTTCAAGGCCCGCCCGGACCGCAAGGCAATGCGGGGCAGGTAAGCCGGTAGGGCAGTGGGTCTCCGACCCAGTGCTAGATGCGAACGAGGACTGTTCCGCGGGCCCTGTCGTGGAGACCACGCTGGTCGATATCGAAGATGAGGGCCGGAACCACCAGGCACACGAGTACCGCCCGGATGGTGGCGGTCGGGTAGCCTGCCGGCCGGCCGGTGAGGGTCTGCACCTGCATCCGGAGCAGCCGGTGGCCGATGCTGTAGCCGAAGAATCCTACGAACAGGATCTGCTCTCCGAGGAAGATCAGCAGTGTCGCCACGCTGTCCCAGTTGAAGAAGGCGGCGGACACCAGCGAGCACAAGGCCCAATCGATGGCGACCGCCCCGATTCGGGGGCCCAGCCGCGCAATCGAGCCCGGCCCGTTCTGCGGCCGCCCGTGGCGCTGGCCCGGCCAGGCGGAACCTCCTGGAGATGGCGGGCCGTTCAACCAGGATCCGATGTCATCTCTATTCACCACCCTTCAAGGCTACTGCCGGTGACGGTTCACTCTGCGCGGAGGAGATGCGGAGGAGGTGCGCCCGAAATCCGCGCACATGCACCACCGGACGCTTTAGGGCTAGGCTCGAACAACAACACAGCACCAGCCCCCACCAAGTAACGAGCCGGAAACAAACCCGACACCAGCGGGTAACCACGCGTACCTACAGTTGGAATGTGTCGCAGGCAGCAGGAGGCCACACTGCGCGCGAGGTCCGCTGGAGATGTGCAACGTGGGCGACACCGGGCCGTTCACCCCAAAGCTATGCATAAGGAGCAAGAAAACGATGTTCAAAAATGCGGACGAAGTCCTCAAATACATCGCTGACGAAGAGGTAAAGTTCGTCGACGTCCGATTCACCGACCTACCGGGTGTGCAGCAGCACTTCAACGTACCGGCGAAGTCGGTCGACGCTGATTTCTTTGTGCACGGCCAGCTGTTCGACGGCTCATCCATCCGCGGCTTCCAGGGCATCGCCGAATCCGACATGCAGCTGATCCCGGACGTGACCACCGCGTTCGTCGATCCCTTCCGCACCGAGAAGACCCTCGCGCTGAACTTCTCGATCGTCAATCCGCGCACGGGCGATCCTTACCACCGGGACCCACGCGGCGTAGCAGAGCGTGCTGAGGCCTACCTGTCCTCCACTGGCATCGCCGATACCGCGTTCTTCGCCCCCGAGGCCGAGTTCTTCATCTTCGACAACGTCCAGTACGAGTCCTCCCCGCAGGGCAGCTTCTACAAGGTCGACTCGATCGAAGCGCCCTGGAACAGCGGCCGTGAGGAAATCGGCGGAAACCTCGGCAACAAGACCCCCTTCAAGGGCGGCTATTTCCCGGTGTCGCCTGTCGACAAGCAGGCGGACCTGCGCGATGCCATCTGTGTGGAGCTGGACAAGGCGGGCCTCGAGGTCGAACGCTCGCACCACGAGGTGGGTGGCGCCGGCCAGGCCGAGATCAATTACAAGTTCACGACGATGACCCACGCTGCGGATGATCTGCAGAAGTTCAAGTACATCGTGAAGAACGTCTCCGATGCGTGGGGCAAGTCGGCGACCTTCATGCCCAAGCCGGTCTTCGGTGACAACGGGTCGGGCATGCACTGCCACCAGTCGCTGTGGAGCGCCGGTGTCCCCCTCTTCTATGACGAGAAGGGCTATGCGGGGCTCTCCGATATGGCCCGCTGGTACATCGGCGGGCTGCTGAAGCACGCCTCCGCCGTCCTGGCCTTCACCAACCCGACGGTCAACTCGTACCGCCGACTGGTCAAGGGCTTCGAGGCCCCCGTGAACATGGTCTACTCGCAGGGCAACCGTTCCGCGGGAATCCGCATCCCGATCACCGGTTCCAACCCCAAGGCCAAGCGCATCGAGTTCCGTGCGCCGGACCCCTCGTCCAACCCCTACCTGGCCTTCGCCGCTCAGCTCATGGCCGGGCTCGACGGCATCAAGAACCGGATCGAGCCTGCCGATCCGATTGACAAGGACCTGTACGAGCTGCCCGCCGAGGAAGCGAAGGACATCCAGAAGGCTCCCGGCTCCCTCGAGGAAGCCCTGCTGGCCCTCGAAGCCGACAACGAGTTCCTGCAGGCCGGTGGCGTCTTCACCCAGGACCTGATCGACACCTGGGTCGATTACAAGCGGGAGATGGAGATCCGTCCCCTGTCCCTGCGCCCGAACCCCTACGAGTTCGAGCTGTACTACGGCGTCTAGGCAGCCGCTTTCCTGCACGACGGCGGATCCGCCGGAATCGGCCGTTGCAGTCCCAGAATCTCCGGGGACTGCAACGGCCGTTCTGTTCGGCGTGCGGCGCTCGACCGCCCACCGCCGGCGAAGGCCCGAAGGTGCTCAGTACCCGTAGAAGTGGCGCTCGAAGACCGTGCGGCTCCGGCGCGTCAGCTTCAGGTAGTCCTCCTCGAGCTGCGCTCCCCTCTCCGGCCCGTACCCGCACCACCGCGCCACTGCCTCGAGGTCACGCCGTGAGGACGGCAGGAGGTCGGAGCTGCGCCCGGTCCAGATGACGTTCGCCGCCCGGATTCGGGTGGCGAGGCACCAGCTCCGCCTCAGCGTGGCGACGTCGGCCGGAGGCAGCAGCCCTGCGGCACTCACCGCGTCCAGGGCCTCGAGCGTCGACGGTGTCCTCAGGGACGGGAGGGCGTGCGCGTGCCTCAGCTGCAGGAGCTGGATCAGCCATTCGACATCACTCAATGCACCGCGGCCGAGCTTCAGGTGCCGCGACGGGTCAGCACCACGCGGCAGGCGCTCCGATTCGACGCGGGCCTTGATCCGGCGGATTTCCCGGAGATCGATATCGGACAGCTCGGCGGGGTAGCGGATGGGGTCGATCAGCGCGAGGAAGCCCCGCGCGAGCGCATCGTCTCCCGCGAGGGGACGCGCGCGGAGCAGCGCCTGGGCCTCCCAGATCAGCGACCACCGCTTGTAGTACTCCCTGAACGAGTCGAGTGAGCGCACCATCGGTCCCTGTTTGCCCTCCGGCCGCAGGGCCGCGTCGATCTCGAGCACGCGCTCGGCGAAGATGGGCGGCTTGCACGGCTGGGTCAGCAGCGCCGCGAGCTGGGCCACCACCTTCTCGGCCTGCTTCTGTGCGGCGGCGCCGTCAGCACCCGGATGCGGACGGTGCACATAGACGACGTCGGCGTCGGATCCGTACGTGATGTCCCGGCCGCCCTGGCGTCCCATGGCCATCACCACGACGTCGGTCACGCGCACCTCGGCACCATAGACAGCCTTCTCCGCGACATGCAGCGCCCCGAGCACGGCGGCGCGGTCGGCATCCGCGAGAGCCCGGCCGACCTCCGGCTGGGTCAGCAGCCCGGCGCTGTCGGCGATGGCGATCCGGAGGAGTTCGCGGCGCCGGATCAGCCGAATGAGGCGCATCGCCTCCAGTGGCTCGGGGTGCCGGGACATCTTGGACTGAATCTCCTGCCACTGCGCATCGAAGCTGTCGGGGACGAGTTCGGCGTCGGCCCCGAGCCACTTGGTCGACTCCGGGGAGACCTCGAGCAGGTCAGTGATGAACCGGCTGCTGGAGAGCACCACGCAGAGCCGCTCGGCGGCAGCCGTCGAATCGCGGAGCATCCCGAGGTACCAGTGGCTTTCTCCGAGCGACTCACTGAGCCGACGGAAGCCGAGCAGCCCGGCATCGGGGTCGACCCCCTCGGCGAACCAGGCCAACAGGATCGGCAGGAGCTGGCGCTGCAGCGCGGCCCGTCGCCGGATGCCTCCGGTGAGTGCCTCGATGTGCCGCATCGCACCCTTTGGATCCGAGTACCCGAGCGCCGCGAGCCGGGCCTGTGCGGCCTCCGGCGTGAGTTTGACGTCTTCGGCACTGAGATTCGCCGCTGTGTTGAGGAGCGGCCGGTAGAAGATCGAATCGTGCAGGCGCCGTACCAGTCGCTTCGTCCGCTGCCATCTGTCGAGCAGCCCCTGCGCACTGGGACGGGCGCTGACCAGGGCGCCCTCCGATGCACGGGCCAGCGCCCGGAGGGCGGCTTCGTCGTCGTCCAGCGGCATGAGGTGGGTGCGGCGCATCCGGGTGAGCTGGAGGCGGTGCTCCAGCACCCGGAGGTAGCGGTAGGCATCGTCGAAATCTCTGGCGTCGGAGCGGCCGATGTAGCCGCCGACGCTCAGCGCCCTGATGGCGCCCACCGTGTCCCGGACCCGCAGGGTGGTATCGACCCGCCCGTGCACCAGCTGGAGCAGCTGGACGGTGAACTCGACGTCGCGCAGGCCGCCGGGTCCGAGCTTGAGCTGCCGGGCCTCCTCACTGCGGGGGATGTTCTCCGTGACCCGCCGCCGCATGGCCCTCACCGCCTCGACGAAGCCCTCGCGCTGCGAGGACGCCCAGACCAGGGGCGCAACCCCCTCTTCGTAGCGGTGTCCCAGCCCGGGGTCGCCCGCCACGGCACGAGCTTTCAGGAGCGCCTGGAACTCCCACATCTGGGCCCACCGGGCGTAGTAGCTCAGGTGCGATTCCAGGGTGCGGACCAGGGGACCGTCCCGGCCCTCGGGGCGGAGATTGGCGTCGACCTCCCACAGGGCGGGTTCGATGCCCGGCGAGTACACCCCGCGGGAAATGCCCGACGCGAGGAAGGTGCCGATCCGGGTAGCCTGCGCTTCATCAAGCCCGGGTGCGTCGAGAACGTAGATGACATCGACGTCCGAGATGTAGTTCAGCTCACCGGCTCCACACTTGCCCATGGCGATCACGGCGAGGCGCACTGCCGCGACGTCGTCGGGATGAAAGGTGGCCTCGGCTTCCCGGCGGGCGACGGCGAGGGACGCCTCGAGCGCCGCAGCCGCGAGATCGGCAAGCTCCCTCCCGACCGTCGGCAGGTAGTCGAGGGGCGAGGCGGCGGATAGGTCGCGCACCGCCAGATCGGTGAGGTGCCGCCGGTAGGCGGTCCGGAGGCGTCGATGCGCCTCGGTGCCGGTGAGGCCCGCCACCGGGTTGTCGTCGTCGGGATCCGCCTCCACTGATTTCAGGAGGAAAGCACGGAGCGCCTTCTCATCGACGGGCGGGCTGTTCGCCGCCGCCGGCCGGACGACGTCAAGGTGCTCGGGGTGGCGCATGAGGAACTCGCCGAGTGCCTCGGATGCGCCGAGAAGCCGGAACAGCGATGTGCAGCGGTCGGCGTCCCCTGTGATGAGGGACGCCGCTTCCGGGTGGACGGCGAGCAGACGCACGCAGGACTGCAGTGCCAGATCGGGATTGGCGGAGGAACCCAGGGCACGAAACAGCACACCCTCGTCGATCCCCTCAAGTTCCGGGGCGGCGAGGAAGCGCCTGCTCTGGTCCAGGTCGGTGAACCCGGAACTGATCAGCCTTCCGTTGGAGCTGGTTCCGCCTGCCCCCTGGGTGCGGTCCGTTAGAGGATCCCCAGGTTGCGGCGGAGCTCGTAGGGAGTCACCTGGATGCGGTAGTCATGCCACTCGGCTCGTTTGTTCCGCAGGAAATTCTCGAAGACCTGCTCGCCCAGGATCTCGGCAACCAGCTCCGACTCCTCCATGGCGCGCGTCGCGTCATGAAGGCTCGCGGGAAGGGGATCGTGGCCCATGGCTCGCCGTTCGGCTGCGGTGAGGCTCCAGACATCGTCCTCGGCGCCCTGCGGAAGTTCGTACTCCTCCTGGATGCCCTTGAGCCCGGCGCCGAGCAGCACCGAGTAGGCGAGGTAGGGATTGCTCGCGGAGTCGATGCCGCGGTACTCGATGCGGGCGGACTGGCCCTTGTTCGGCTTGTACAGGGGGACCCGCACCAGGGCTGAACGGTTGTTGTGGCCCCAGGAGAGGTAGCTGGGAGCTTCTCCCCCGCCCCAGAGGCGCTTGTAGGAGTTCACGAACTGGTTGGTCACGGCGGTGAATTCCGGCGCGTGCCGGAGAATGCCCGCAATGAACTGCCGGGCAGTGCGCGAAAGCTGGAACTCGGCTCCCGCCTCGAAGAAGGCATTGGTGTCGCCCTCGAACAGCGAGAAGTGGGTGTGCATGCCCGAGCCGGGATGCTCCGAGAACGGTTTCGGCATGAAGGTCGCATAGCTGCCCTGGGTCAGGGCCACCTCCTTGATGATGGTCCGGAACGTCATGATGTTGTCGGCCGTCTGCAGGGCATCGGCGTACCGCAGGTCGATCTCGTTCTGACCGGGACCGGCCTCGTGGTGGCTGAACTCCACGGAGATGCCCACCGATTCGAGCATCGCGACGGCGGTGCGCCGGAAGTCCTGCGCGACCCCTCCCGGGACGTGGTCGAAGTAGCCGGCCTGGTCCACGGGGACGGGCTGCCCATCGGGCCCGAGCTCATCGGATTCCAGGAGGTAGAACTCTATCTCGGGGTGGGTATAGCACGTGAAGCCCATGTCGGCCGCCGTCGCCAGCGTTTTCTTCAGCACGCCGCGCGGATCGGCGGTGCTGGGCTGCCCGTCCGGCGTGAGGATGTCGCAGAACATCCGCGAGGTCTGCTCCTTGTCACCGCGCCAGGGCAGGATCTGGAACGTCGAGGGGTCCGGCTGCGCCAGCATGTCCGACTCGAAGACGCGAGCGAGGCCTTCGATCGAGGAACCGTCGAACCCGAGGCCCTCCTCGAAGGCACCTTCGACCTCAGCCGGGGCCAGCGCCACGGACTTCAGCGAACCGACGACGTCGGTGAACCACAGCCGGACAAAGCGCACGTCCCGCTCCTCGATGGTGCGCAGTACGAACTCCTGCTGCCGATCCATGAACAACCCACTTTCCTGCCGCTTCCACGGCGCTCTGACTCTTCACTCTAGCGACAGCGGACACCGAATCGGCCCACGCCGAACCGGAACATCCCGGCGAGCGTCCGTTACGGCCGGGCACCCCGCCGATACGGCAGACGTGACCGCCACGCTCCTCCGCTAGGCTCTCGACTATGACCTCCGCCGAGAATGCCGCCGAAATTCCAGCACCGTACAGCGTGGGCGCGTCCGCACCGGCCGCGCAGGCGCAGCAGGCCACGTCGCGTCCCCGGAGGATCCGCACCCACCACCTTCAGCAGGCGAAGGCCGAGGGCCGCCGGTTCGCGATGCTCACCGCGTATGACCAGTACTCGGCTCGGATCTTCGACGAGGCGGGCATCGAGGTGCTGCTGATCGGGGATTCGGCGGCGAACAACGTCCTGGGCCACGCCACTACTCTGCCGATCACCCTGAACGAGATGATCCTCTTCTCCCGGGCCGTCAGCACGGCCGTGCAGCATGCCCTGGTGGTGGCCGACCTCCCCTTCGGCAGCTACGAGGTTTCCCCGGAACAGGCGGTGCAGTCCTCGGTCCGGCTGCTCAAGGAGGGTCTGGTCCATGCCGTCAAGATGGAGGGCGGCGCCGAGTACGCGGAGACGGTGCGCGCGCTGGTCAAGGCCGGCATCCCCGTCATGGCCCACATCGGCTTCACGCCCCAGAGTGAGCATGCGCTCGGCGGCTATCGGGTGCAGGGCCGCGGCGACGCCTCGCAGCGGATCATCGCCGACGCCGTCGCGCTCGCAGACGCCGGCGCCTTCTGCATCCTCATGGAGATGGTGCCGGCACAGGCAGCGGCCGACGTCGACGCCGCAGTACCGGTGCCCACCATCGGTATCGGCGCGGGCCCATCGACCACCGGCCAGGTGCTGGTATGGCAGGACATGGCGGGCCTCCGCGGCGGAAATCCGGCGCGGTTCGTCAAGCAGTACGCCGACCTCCGCTGCGTCCTGTCGGACGCCGCACGCACCTATGCCGATGAGGTCCGCGCCGGTTCCTTCCCCGGGCCCGAGCACTCCTTCTAGGAGACGTCCAGCGACGCGGTCCGCCTCGCCGGAGGCTCCGACGAAAAGCTCACTCGTCGTCGTCGTCCCACGCCTTGTTGCGCTGCTCGACCTTCTCGAGGCCCTTCTCCGCCTCTGCCCTCGTTTCGTAGGGCCCGATCAGCTGTGACCAGTCGGACTGGGCGTCGACCTCCACCTCGTGGGTGCGGATGTTGAACCAGTATTCGCTCATGATGCTCCCTACACGTTTTCGCGTCGCTGTGGCTGCCCCGCCTATAGGATCAAGGGTATGCCCTCCTCTGCGACCGCACCCGTCGGAACACTTGAACGTGGCACGGTGAGCCCCCAGCGGCCCGTGCCGAAGGACATCGCGCGCCCCGAATACGTGGGCCGCGCCGCGCCCGCGACCTTCACCGGCTCCGAGGTCAAAAGCACGGAGACCATCGAGCGGATCCGGCACGCCAGCAGGATCGCCGCGCAGGCGATCGTCGAAGTGGGGGCCGCGGCGGTGCCCGGAGTCACCACCGACGAACTGGACCGGATCGGCCATGAGTTCCTCCTGGACCATGGTGCGTATCCGTCGACCCTCGGCTACCGAGGATTCCCGAAGTCGCTGTGTTCGTCATTGAACGAGGTGATCTGCCACGGCATCCCAGACTCCACCGTGCTGCAGGACGGCGATATCCTCAACATCGACATCACCGCCTATCGGAACGGCGTCCACGGGGACACCAACCACACCTTCCTCGTCGGCGACGTCGACGAGGAATCGAAGCTGCTCGTCGAACGCACGCAGGAGGCCCTGAACCGCGCCATCCGCGCCGTGGCTCCGGGACGCGAAATCAACGTCATCGGCCGCGCCATCGAGTCCTACGCACGCCGGTTCGGTTATGGTGTTGTGCGTGACTTCACCGGCCACGGGGTCGGCGAGGCGTTCCACACGGGGCTGATCATTCCCCACTACGACGCCGCACCCGCCTACAACCGAGTCATCGAAGCGGGGATGGTGTTCACGATCGAACCCATGCTCACCCTCGGCACCATCGAGTGGGACATGTGGCCTGACGACTGGACAGTCGTCACGAAGGACCGTAAACGCACGGCACAGTTCGAGCACACGCTGCTCGTGACCGATCGCGGCGCGGAAGTCCTGACCGTCCCCTCGGACGACCAGCCGCGTCCCCCCGCCTGACCCACCAACCGCACCACTCCCCCGGCTCACGACGGCCGACCACCCACCTCTGGAGAGATATGCCCAAGGACACCGAGAAAAAGAAATCCGGCAAGAAGGCGATGCCGGGCATCGTCATCGGCGTCGACATCGGCGGAACGGGCATCAAGGGCGGGATCGTCAACCTTGAAAAAGGGGAGATCGTAGGTGAGCGGTTCCGCATCCCCACACCGAAGCCCTCCACCCCCGAGGCGGTCGCCGCAGTTGTCGCGGACATCGTCCAGGAACTCGGTTCACGGCCGGAAGGGCCGCCCGAGGACGTCCCCGTGGGAGTCACCTTCCCCGCCATCATCCAGCACGGGGTGGCCCGCTCAGCCGCGAACGTCGACAAGAACTGGCTCAACACCGATGTGGACGCCCTGTTCACCAAGGTGCTCGGACGCGGCGTCCACGTCATCAACGACGCCGACGCCGCCGGCCTCGCCGAAGTCCGCTACGGTGCTGGCAAGGGCAAGCTCGGCACGGTCCTCGTCATCACGCTGGGCACCGGGATCGGCTCCGCATTCATCTTCGACGGCAAGCTGGTCCCCAACGTGGAACTGGGCCACCTCGAGATCGACGGCCACGACGCCGAAACCAGGGCGTCGGCCGTGGCCCGTGAGCGTGACGGCATCGGGTGGGACGAATATGCGGTCCGGCTGCAGCGGTACTTCTCGCACGTCGAGTTCCTGTTCTCCCCGGAACTCATCATCGTCGGCGGCGGAATCTCGAAGCGCAGTGCGGACTACCTGCCGGAGCTTCGCCTGCGCACACCGATCATTCCGGCACAGCTCCGGAACCAGGCAGGAATCGTCGGCGGTGCACTCCAGGCTGCGCTTCTGCTGGAGCCGAGAAAGGCCTAGCGCTGCCCGGCTGTTCCACGGGAAGGGCGCCATACCGGCGGCTTGGGTCGGGATTCCACGGGAATGGCGCCGTGGGGCTCGCCTACCGAGCTGTGAGGGGCCGTTGCGCGCCGGTCGGGACCCGCTGGCCTTCCTCCGCCTGGTGGCGCAGGGTCGAGATGGCCTCGTCGAAGTCGTCGAGGGTTTCGAATCCCTGGTAGACGCTGGCGAACCGGAGGTAGGCGATCTGGTCGAGCTTGCGGAGCGGACCGAGGATTGCGAGCCCCACCTCGTGGGCATCGATTTCCGCGACCCCGCTGGCGCGCACCGATTCCTCGACCTCCTGCGCCAGCAGTGCAAGGTCGTCCTCGGTGACGGGCCTGCCCTGGCATGCCTTGCGGACTCCGTTGATGATCTTGCCGCGGCTGAAGGGCTCTCCGGCTCCTGAACGCTTGATCACGCTCAGGCTCGTGGTTTCAACAGTGGTGAAGCGGCGCGCACATTGGGGACATTGCCGGCGTCGCCGGATTGCCGAACCGTCATCGGCCAGGCGGCTGTCGACGACCCGCGAGTCAGGATTGCGGCAGTAGGGACAGTACATGTGCCACGCCCGCTTTCCTTGCTGATTCGCCGTACACAGCCAAGTGTAGGACTACATGTGGTGAAACTACAAGAATGCAATTACTACATCTGGTGTCTCTCCGCGGAATCGGGCTTCCACCGCCTCGCCGTGTGCGGGAAGGTTCTCGGCCGACGAGAGTGCGCCGATATGCCCCCGGACCGCCCGGAGTGCGTCCCGACTGTAGGTGACGACCTGCACGGCACGCAGGAACGTCGTCACATTCAGGCCCGACGCGAACGCCGCGGTTCCCCCCGTCGGCAGGACATGGTTCGATCCCGCGCAGTAGTCCCCGAGACTGACGGGCGTGTTCTCTCCGACGAAGACCGCGCCGGCGCTGCGGATGCGGCCCGCGACCTCCTCGGCGTCGGCCGTCTGGATTTCCAGGTGCTCGGCCGCATAGGCGTTGCAGACGTCGATCCCGTGGGCCAGATCGTCCACGAGGATCGTGCCCGACTGCGGGCCGGCCAGCGCGGTGCGGACCCGCGCGGAATGCCGGGTGGCGGCAGTGCGGGCAGAAAGCTCACGGCGAACCTCCTCGGCAAGGGAGGGGGAAGCCGTGATCAGCACCGACGCCGCCTCGGGGTCGTGCTCGGCCTGACTGACGAGGTCCGCGGCCACCAGGGCGGGGTCCGCAGTGTCATCGGCGAGCACGGCGATCTCCGTGGTGCCGGCTTCGGAATCGATACCCACCACTGAGCTCACCAGCCGCTTGGCGGTCGCGACGAAGATGTTCCCCGGGCCGGTGATGACGTTGACGGGCTCGATGCCGGGGCCCGCATTCGACGCTGCAATTCCGTAGGCGAAGGATGCCACCGCCTGGGCACCGCCCACCGCATACACTTCCTCGATGCCGAGCATGGCCGCCGCGGCAAGGATCACCGGGTGGGGCCAGCCGCCGAATTCCTTCTGCGGGGGCGACGCGAGGGCGAGCGACCCCACACCCGCCTCCTGCGCCGGAACGACGTTCATCACGACCGATGACGGGTAGACCGCCAGCCCGCCCGGGACATACAGCCCCACGCGGTCGACGGGCACCCACTTATGGGTCAGTCGGGCGCCCTCGCTGATGACGACGTCGACGTCGGCGGGCTTCTGCGCCGCGGCGAACACCCTTGCCCGGGCGATGGACTCCTCGAGCGCCGCCCGCACTTCCGGATCGAGCGCGCGCAGCGCGTCCTCGATCACCGTACGGGGAACCCTCGGATGGGATTGTTCGACGCCGTCGAACCGGGCGGCGAGATCCGTCAGGGCCGCAAACCCACGGGACCGGACGTCGTCGATGATTCCGGAGACCACGGCTTCCGAGGAGTGCTCGCTCGGCGCGGCACGGGGCATGGCCTGTCGGAGCGCGCCCGGAGAAAGTCCGGTACCGCGCAGGTCGAGGGTACGGAAGCTGTCCCCGGCCGGGGGATTCTCGGTTGATATCACGCCGAAAGTCTACCGGCGGGCCGGACCTTTCCCATCTGCCCCCTACCGCCGCCGCGACCTGGCCAGCGAGGACACCGTCGCCAGGAAGATCACCAGGGCCACCGTCGCAGGCCAGATGACCGCGGCACCCGGCGAATGCAGCAGGAACGTCGAGCCGGGCAGGTCTTCACTGCCGCGGGGGCCGAACAGCACGGCGAGTCCCTCTCCGACCAGCACCGCGGCCAGTGAGCCCAACGCCGAGCCTGCCACCACCGTCACCACGCGGGGCAACAGCCCGGGCGCGTCGAGGCGGGCCGCCACGAGTCCGCCGAGAACGAGTCCGGCCGCCAGCCCCAGGGCGGCCAACGTCAGGTCCCGCAGCAGCCAGGTTCCCGGCCGGAGTCCATCTCCGAAGAGGAATCCCGCAGGGGCACAGAGCCACCACACCACCCCCATGACCACACCGATGAGCAGGGTGAGCCCTGCCCACCAGAGTATCCCGGCGGGTGGGACGGTGGTGCGGTCCTCGGGCACCGCGTAAACCGGCGGCGGATATCGGGAGGCCCCGGCAACGGGCTGCTGGCGTGAACGCATGACTTCTACATTAACAAAATGCGGGATGCTCCGAGGACCGGCCTATCGTGGAGGTGCAGTTCCAACCGACACCGCGGAGGTAGTTCGTGACCCACCAGCCCGGCGCCGCCGGCGCCCCCGCCATCCAGGGTGCGTTCCGGGACGTCTTCCGCCGCCATGCAGCCGGCGTGGCGGTCATCACCGCCAGCTACGAGGGACGCCCCTTCGGATTCACTGCGACCTCCGTCGCCTCGCTCTCGGCCGACCCGCCGCGGTTCAGCTTCAATATGGCCCGCACCTCATCCTCCTGGCCCGCCGTCGCCAACACGAACTACGTCGGTGTCCACATGATGAGCACCGACAACGAGGCGATCGCCGAGCGCTTCGCCCGGGCGCGGGACCGTTTCAGCGGGGACCACTGGTCGCCCGGCCCGCACTCCGTCCCCGTGCTCCACGGCGTGGCAGGCTGGCTCATCGGCAGGATCAGCATGAGACTCTCCTTCGAGAACAACGCCGTGGTGGTCGCCGAAGTGGTGGCCGGAGGAACCGGGGCCGACGGCGCTCCCCTGCTGTACCACGGCGGAAGCTACGGAACGCCGGCGGCATCCGACTACGTCATCTGAGACTGCCGGCCGGTTGGCTGCACGAACGTCGACGAGGAGCAGGGGCAACCGGTCATCGTGTGCCGCGGACCACTGGAACCCTGGAGCGTCCTCTGGGTCGCGTTCCGGCACTTCGACTGACAAGAAACACCGGAACGCGGTCAGGCGTCGAGGCAGGCAGGGCCGAGCAGCACCTTGAGATCCCCGAACAGTCCGGGCGTCGGGCTGACCCGAAGGTCCACACCCAACTTCATCACCTCGACCTTGCGCGAACTGCTCAGGCGGATGAGCACCTCGCTGGTGCCGGGATGCGTCCGCAGTACCTCGCCGAGGGCGCTGACCGCCGCTTCCGTCGCCTTGTGCTGGGTCATCGAGATCACCACCGGCCCCGAGTGGCCCTCGCTGAGGTCGGGAACGCTGAGCTCCTGGGCGTTGAGCATGACGGCGCCGTCGTCCCTGCGCTGCAGCCGTCCCCGGACCACCACGATCAGGTCCTCGGCGAGGATCGCCGAGATGGGCCCGTAGACCTGCCCGAAGAACATCACCTCCATGGACCCCGCCAGGTCCTCCACCTCCGCCCGGGCATAGGCATTGCCGCTGTTCTTGGCGATCCTGCGCTGCAGCGAGGTGATCATGCCCGCGATCGTGACGATGGCGCCGTCGGCCGGGCCCTCGTCGCTGAGGATCGAGGGAATCGAGGAGTCGGCGTGCTGGCTGAGAATGCCCTCGAGGCCCTGCAGCGGGTGGTCCGAGACGTACAGGCCCAGCATGTCCCGCTCGAAGGAGAGCTTGTCCTTCTTCTCCCATTCGGGCAGGTCCGGCACCTCGACCGTCAGTCCGCTTCCCGCGGCCGGATCGTCGAACGCACTGAAAAGATCGAACTGGTTGGCGGCCTCGTTGCGTTTGAGGACGATGACCGAGTCCACGGCCTCCTCATGGATCATCGCCAGGGCGCGACGCGGGTGCTTGAGCGAGTCGAAGGCACCGGCCTTGATCAGCGACTCGATGGTCCTCTTGTTGCAGACGACGGCGGGCACCTTCTGGAGGAAGTCGCTGAAGGAGGTGAACGCGCCCTTCTCCTCCCGTGCGCCGACCATCGCGCCCACCACGTTGGCGCCGACGTTGCGGATGGCGCCCATCCCGAAGCGGATGTCCCCGCCGACCGGGGTGAAGTTCACGCTGGATTCGTTGACGTCGGGCGGCAGCACAGTGATCCTCATCCGGCGGCACTCGTTGAGGTAGATGGCCAGCTTGTCCTTGTCATCGCCCACGCTGGTGAGCAGGGCTGCCATGTATTCGGCCGGGTAGTGCGCCTTGAGGTAGGCGGTCCAGTAGGAGATGAGACCGTAGGCGGCGGTGTGTGCCTTGTTGAACGCGTAGTCCGAGAAGGATTCGAGGACCGTCCAGAGCTTGTCCATCGCGGCCTGCGAGTAGCCGTTCTCCTTCATGCCGGAGAAGAAGTCGGCCTGCTGCTTGTCGAGTTCCGACTTCTTCTTCTTGCCCATGGCCCGGCGGAGCATGTCGGCCTGGCCGAGGGTGAAGTTCGCGAGCTTCTGGGCCGCTGACATCACCTGCTCCTGGTACACGATGAGGCCATAGGTCCCGCCGAGGATCTCCTCGAGAGGGCCCTCGAGCTCGGGGTGGATGGGCTCGATCTCCTGCAGCCCGTTCTTGCGGAGTGCATAGTTGGTGTGGGAGTTCACGCCCATCGGCCCCGGGCGGTACAGGGCCAGCACCGCGGAGATGTCCTCGAAGTTGTCCGGGCGCATGAGTTTCAGCAGCGCCCGCATCGGCCCGCCGTCCAGCTGGAACACACCGAGGGTGTCACCCCGCGCCAACAGCTCGTAGGACGCCTTGTCGTCGAGTTCCAGCTCCTCCAGCACGAGGTCGGTGTCCTTGTTGGCCTGGATGTTCTCGACGGCGTCGGTGATGATCGTGAGGTTGCGGAGCCCCAGGAAGTCCATCTTGATCAGGCCGAGCCCCTCGCAGGTGGGGTAGTCGAACTGCGTGATGATCTGGCCGTCCTGGTCCCGGCGCATGATCGGAATGATGTCGATCAGCGGATCCGAGGACATGATGACACCGGCGGCGTGCACACCCCACTGACGCTTCAGGCCCTCCAGGCCCAGTGCCGTCTCGAACACCTTGGCCGACTCGGGGTCGGTCTTCAGCAGTTCGCGCAGCTCCTCGGCTTCGGAGTGGCGCTTGGCCTCCTTGTTGTGGACGTCGGCCAGCGCGAGACCCTTGCCCATGACGTCGGGCGGCATGGCCTTGGTGAGCCGCTCGCCGGTCGAGAAGGGGTATCCCATGACGCGGGAGGAGTCCTTCAGGGCCTGCTTGGCCTTGATCGTGCCGTAGGTGACGATCATGGCGACCCGCTCGTCGCCATACTTGTCGCTGACGTAGCGGATCACTTCGGAGCGGCGCCGGTCATCGAAGTCGACGTCGAAGTCGGGCATGGACACGCGCTCGGGGTTCAGGAAGCGCTCGAAGATCAGCCCGTGCTTGAGCGGATCAAGGTCCGTGATGCGCATCGCGTAGGCCACCATCGACCCGGCTCCGGACCCGCGGCCCGGGCCCACCCGGATGCCGTTGTCCTTGGCCCAGTTGATGAAGTCGGCCACCACCAGGAAGTACCCGGGGAAGCCCATCTGGGTGATGACTCCCACCTCGAACTCGGCCTGCTTGCGCACGGCGTCGGGAATTCCGGCGGGGTACCGGTATGCCAGGCCCGTCTCGACTTCCTTGACGAACCAGGACTGTTCGTTCTCCCCCTCCGGCACCGGGAAGCGCGGCATGTAGTTGGCCTTGGTGTTGAACTCGACGTCGCACCGTTCGGCGATGACGAGGGTGTTGTCGCACGCCTCGGGGTAGTCACGGAAGATGGCCCGCATCTCGGCTGGGGACTTGAGGTAGAACTCGTCGGCGTCGAACTTGAAGCGCTTGGGATCGGCGAGGGTCGATCCTGACTGCACGCACAGGAGTGCTGCGTGGGCCTTGGAGTCCTCGGCGTGGGTGTAGTGGAGATCGTTCGTGGCCACGAGCGGCAGCCCCAGCTCGGAAGCCAGCCGAATGAGGTCGGTCTTGACCCTCCGCTCGATGTCCAGTCCGTGGTCCATCAGTTCGCAGAAGTAGTTCTCCGCCCCGAAGATGTCCCGGAAGTCGGACGCCGCCTGCTTCGCCTCCGTGTAGAGGCCGAGGCGCAGCTTGGTCTGGACCTCACCGGAGGGGCACCCTGTGGTGGCGATGAGGCCCTTCCCGTAGGTCTGCAGGAGGTCGCGGTCCATGCGCGGCTTGTAGAGGTAGCCCTCCAGCGAGGCCAGCGAGGACATGCGGAACAGGTTGTGCATTCCCTCGGTCGACTCCGACCAGAGGGTCATGTGCGTGTACGCGCCGGCGCCGGAGACGTCGTCGCGCCCTCCGCCGCCCCATTTGACGCGCGTCCGGTCCGCGCGTGCCGTGCCGGGCGTCAGGTAGGCCTCGACACCGATGATGGGCTTGATGCCCGCGGCCCTCGCCTTGCTCCAGAAGTCGAACGCCCCGAAGACGAAACCGTGGTCGGTGGTCGCCAGCGCCTTCATCCCGAGTTCCTCGGTGTGGCTGAACAAATCGGTCAGCCGCGCGGCGCCGTCGAGCATGGAGTACTCGGTGTGATTGTGAAGATGGACGAAGGATGCATGTGCTGCCGCTGCTGAAACCACTTGCCCATTCTAGGCCGTCGGGTGGCGCCGGCAGCCGACGCACCGAAGAAGGGCGGCCGCGCCGGGTATCTCCTGAGCGTTCCCCGGCGACCACCGCGCCGGGGCGCGTCCGGCTAGACAGCCCCGCTGGAGAGCGCCTGGAGCGCGTACGCCAGGTCGAGGGGGTAGGGGCTTTCGCACCATACCGGTTCACCGGTCCGCGGGTGCGCGAAACCGAGTTGGTGCGCGTGCAGCCACTGTCGGGTCAGACCGAGGTGGGCGGCCAGCCGCGGGTCGGCACCGTACGTGAGATCCCCGGCGCAGGGATGCCGCAGCGCCGAAAAATGAACGCGGATCTGGTGGGTCCGTCCTGTCTCGAGGTGGACCTCCACCAGGCTCGCCCGGCCGAACGCTTCGAGCACGCGGTAGTGGGTGATCGAGGGCCGGCCGTCCTCCATCACCGCGAAGCGCCAGTCGTGGTGCGGGTGCCTGCCGATCGGGGCGTCGATGGTTCCTGAGAGGGGATCGGGCAGGCCCTGGACCACCGCGTGATATATCTTCTCGACGGCTCGCTCCTTGAAGGCACGCTTCAGGGCCGTGTAGGCCGGTTCCGTCTTGGCGACCACCATGGCTCCCGAGGTTCCGACGTCGAGCCGGTGGACGATCCCAGCGCGCTCCGGCGCACCCGACGTCGAGATGCGGTACCCCTCAGCCGCCAGTGCGCCGACGACCGTAGGCCCCACCCAGCCCGGGGACGGATGGGCAGCGACCCCTACCGGCTTGTCGACCACCACGAAGTCATCGTCATCCAGGAGGATCTCCAGGCCGTCGACCGCCTGGGGAACGATGGTGTGCGGATCCGGCGCCGCCGGGATCATCACGGTCAGTTCGTGTCCGGCCAAAACGCGGTCCGCCTTCGACAGCTTCGCACCGAGTCGGGTGACCCTGCCGTCGGTGCACCAGGAGGCGGCGACGGAACGGGAGACGTCGGCGATCAGCGACAGTGCGGCATCGGCGCGCGCACCACCGAGTTCCTCCGGCACCGTGAAGACGGCCCTGCCCGCGGGGGCCTCAGCGTTCACGGGACTCCTCCGGTCCCGGTAGCTCTCCGGTTCCCTCCCCACCACCGGTGCGCGACCCGTCCATGTCGATACCGCGGAGTGTCAGCAGGCAGATCAGGACCACTCCACTGACAACCGAGGAATCCGCGATGTTGAAGATCGCGAAATTGGGCAGTGCAATGAAGTCGACGACATGACCCTGGCCGAAAGAGGGTTCCCGGAAGAGGCGGTCCGTCAGGTTGCCCAGGGCTCCGCCCAGGACGAGGCCGAGGGCGACAGCCCAGCCGGTCGAGGCGATCTTCGGCACCTGCGTCAGAATCGCCACCGACACCAGGACCATCACGATGGTGAACACCCAGGTGATCTCGGTGCCGATGGAAAATGCCGCACCGGGGTTCCGGATGAAGTGCCAATTGAGCAGCGGCGGGAGGACCGGGGTGATCTGGCCCTCGGTCATGGTGCCGACCACCCAGATCTTGGTCAGCTGGTCGACGATGTAGGCGCCGACAGCACAGAGCGCCACCAGGATGCGGCACATCGTCCGGCTGCTTCGCCGGCCGGCTCTGCGACCGCTGCCGCCGCCGGCCGACTGCGCGCCCGCGGGAACCCCGTTATTGCTCATTGCGCTCTCTAGCTCGGGTGTCGTCCCGCGGGATGCGATACTGCCTAGGCCTCCGTGGCGTTGACCGCCACGGAACCGTGGGAATCGAGATCCTGCAGCTGGCCCTCGATGTAGGCCTTGAGGCGTGAGCGGTAGTCACGCTCGAATTCGCGGAGCTCCTCGACCTTCTGCTCCAGCACGGCCTTCTGCTCCTCGAGCGCACCCAGCGTCAGAAGGGTCTTCTCCTCGGCGTCGCTCACCATCCCGGTAGCTTCGCTCTGGGCGTCGGCGATGATCCTGTCGCGCTGCTCGACACCGGCATTGACGTATTCGTCATGCAGCCGCTGTGCCATTGCCAGGACGCCGGCAGCGGATTCCGCGGAGGATACGCCGGGTCCCGGCACGGAAGCCGGGCCGGCCGGTGAATCACTGACTTCAAGTTCAGGTGCTGCCTCTGCGCTGTCGGTAACTGTTCCGGTTCCTGCGCCCGCCGCAACCGGTGCGGGCACCGAGGTGGGCACGGATGCGGCAGGAGGCGTCCCGTTCGTCTGGCGACGCAGTTCCTCGTTCTCCTGGGTGAGACGCCGGAGCTCGACGACGATCTCGTCGAGGAAGTCATCCACCTCGTCCTGGTCGTAGCCTTCACGAAACTTCGTCGGCTGGAACCTCTTGTTCACAACGTCTTCTGGCGTCAGGGACATCTGCTCACCTCGTGGGAGTTATCAGGCGCGCCTGCGCGAACGCAGCGTGCCTTCGGTACCGGATATTGCGGACATAAAACAGCAGCTTTCCATCAGCTGGAAATCAGCGTATATCTTTTGAACCCTGAATACTAAAGAGTTCAGATCGCCAGATTAGCCGAAACACTCATGAGGATAACCACGGCGATAAACAGGACCAGGAATGCCAGATCCAACGAGACTCCGCCCAGGCGGAGCGGCGGGATGAGTCGCCGAAGCGCCCGGATCGGTGGGTCGGTGACGGTGTAGACGCCTGTCGCCAGGACGAGCGCCCACTTCCTGGGCCTCCACCCGCGTGCGAACATCTGGACGGCGTCGTACACGATCCGGATGATGAGCGCGAGTTGAAACAGCATCAACACGAGGTAGACGAGGGCAAATACCAAACTCACAGAGAAGTTCCAGTCCTTTGGGCCTTACAGGGGTGCGGCAAGTCCGGAAAATCCGCGGGATCAGCTCTGGTTGAAGAAACTGGTCTGCGCCTCACTGGCTTTCTGGTCTTCGCCTAGGACCTCAATATACGACGGCGACAGCAGGAACACCTTATTGGTGACCCTTTCGATGCTTCCGTGGAGCCCGAAAACCAGGCCGGCAGAGAAATCGACGAGGCGCTTGGCATCGGATTCCCCCATGTCCGTCACGTTCATGATCACCGGGATACCGTCGCGAAAGCTTTCGCCGATGACCTTCGCGTCGTTGTAGGAACGGGGATGGACCGTGGTGATCTGCCGGAGGGACGATGCGTCCTCCCTTGCGGAGTGCGCACGCTTGATCGGCGTCACCGGAGCACGGTACTCGTCGCTGGAGACGCTTCGTGCCGCGGGGGCCGCCTCAAGGTGCCGTTCTTCACGATCGTAGTCCACTGCATACTCCTCGTTCCTGCTCTGCGCATTTCGCGATTCCGGCTCATAGTGCTCGTCACCATCGGCAAGCCCAAGGTAAATCATCGTCTTGCGCAGTGCGCCAGCCATGGTAACTCCTGTCATCTCGTAATGTGGAACGATCATCGGTACCGACCCGGTCACCCCGCCGTTGTAGCTCAGACGCTACCGCACGGGCGGTCTCGGACCGAGCACATCAGAACCAATCCGGAGGTGTGTCGCCCCGGCGGCGATGGCCGCTTCGAGGTCGGCGCTCATGCCTGCCGACACTCCGGTTGCACGGGCATCCACCGTCCGTACCTCGGCCGCGATGTCCTCCAGCCGGTGGAAGGCGGCCAGTGGGTCGGTGCCCAGCGGAGCGACGGCCATGACTCCTGCGAGGCCCAGTCCCCGGGCCTCGGAAATCCGGGTGGCGAGTTCCCGGACCTGCCCCGGCAAGGCCCCTCCCCGGGCGTCGGTTGCGGCTTCCCCGAGATTGACCTGCACAAAACAGGAAAGCGCCTGCCTGGGCGCCTCGCCCCGGTGGTCGCGGTGCTCGTTCTCCGCCGTCCACGCTTTCGCAAGCGCGTCCACCAGGACCACCCTGTCGACCGAATGAACGACGTCGGCGTACCGCACCACCGATTTGGCCTTGTTCGTCTGCAACTGGCCGATGAAGTGCCACCGCAGGCCAGCCCCGGCGGTTTCGGCAGCTTTGGCCACCGCCTCCTGGTCCCGGTTCTCTCCGACGTCGGTGATCCCGAGGCCGGCGAGGATCCGCACATCGGACGCCGGGAAATACTTGGTGACGACGATCAGGGCAGGCTCCGTACGGGAGGCCTGAGCCGAGGCGGCCGTGATCCGCTGCCTCACCGCGGTCAGACGGGTGCGCAGCTCCGCCTGCCGGCGCTCGGGATCCGCGGTCTCCACCCCGGTCACGCCCGCCACACGAGCCCGGCGAACCGGCCCGCCCCCGGTTCACGCCGATGGGAGAAAAGCCGGCGGTTCTCCAGCGTGCAGGAGGACTCCGACAGCGCGCAATCCCTGGACAGCACGTCGACACCGAGCTCGTCGAGCTGGCCGGCGACGGCGGCGCGCAGGTCGAGCGACGGCGTGCCATGGCGTGTGGTGGCCCTGGCGGACGGCACCACGGCCGACACCTCGTCCCTCATCGACGCCGGGACCTCGTAGCATTCCCCGCACACGGACGGTCCGATCCACGCGTCGATCTCCGTCACGCCCTGCTGCCGCAATCGCAGCACCGTCCTGCCGGCGATTCCATCGAGCGTCCCCTGCCGACCGGCATGCACCACCGCTGTTGCCCGGCCGCGCCGGTCCGCCAGCACGACCGGCACGCAGTCGGCCACCAGAACGGCCAGCGGAACGGAACCGTCCGCGGACACCATGGCGTCGGCGGCCGGCGCAACAGTGGCAGGCGCAGCATCAGCCGGTGCAGCAGCGGCCGGTCCGACGTCGGCGACCACGCTGGAATGCGTCTGGTTCATGAAGCGCAGGCTTCCGGGGAGCACTCCCAGCGAGGCCTCAAGGGCGCGCCGGGAGTGCAGGGCGGCTTCCGGATCACCCCCCACGGAGAGGGCAAGGTTGCCCGCGGCCGCACTCGTGAATGCCACGTGCAGCCCCGGTCGCACCTCCTCCCGCCAGAAGAACACTGTGCCGGACGTCCCTATTTGAGGAAGTCGGGCACGTCGAGGTCATCGGAGCGGCCTGCGGACAGGTCCTGCTCCACGACGGCCGGCAGATCGACGTCGAATCCCGCGTCCGCCGGAACAGCCTGTCCGTTCGAACGCTGCTGCGACCAGGCACCCAGCCCTGCGGAAGCGGGAGCAGCTGCGCGGCGGCTTTCCCCTCCGACAGTGGGCGCCGACGCAGGCTTGAGGGTGGGAGCTGTCGGCTGGGAGGTGACGTCCACCTGATCGAATCCGGCGGCAATGACGGTCACCCGGGCTTCATCTCCGAGCGCATCGTCGATGACTGCACCGAAGATGATGTTCGCCTCGGGGTGCGCAACCTCCTGGACGAGCCGCGCTGCCTCGTTGATCTCGAACAGGCCGAGATCGGAGCCGCCCTGGATGGACAGCAGCACGCCGTGCGCCCCGTCGATCGATGCCTCGAGCAGCGGCGATGCGATGGCGAGTTCCGCAGCCTTGACCGCACGGTCCTCACCGCGGGCCGAACCGATGCCCATGAGCGCTGAGCCCGCACCCTGCATCACCGACTTCACGTCCGCGAAGTCGAGGTTGATCAGGCCGGGCGTGGTGATGAGGTCGGTGATGCCCTGGACTCCGGACAACAGGACCTGGTCCGCGGACCGGAAGGCGTCGAGCATGGAGACGTTGCGGTCGCTGATCGACAGCAGCCGGTCGTTCGGGATCACGATGAGGGTGTCGACCTCCTCGCGGAGGGTATCGATGCCGGATTCCGCCTGGTTGGACCGGCGGCGCCCTTCGAAGGTGAAGGGCCGGGTGACGACGCCGATGGTCAGCGCCCCGAGCGACCGCGCGATGCGGGCCACGACGGGCGCACCTCCCGTGCCGGTTCCGCCGCCCTCTCCGGCGGTGACGAAGACCATGTCCGCGCCGCGGAGGACTTCCTCGATCTCCTCCGAATGGTCCTCGGCAGCGCGCCGCCCCACCTCCGGGTCGGCTCCTGCACCCAGGCCGCGGGTCAGTTCGCGGCCGACGTCGAGCTTGACATCGGCGTCGCTCATCAGCAGCGCCTGCGCGTCGGTATTGATCGCAATGAACTCCACCCCGCGGAGCCCCACCTCGATCATCCGGTTGATGGCATTCACGCCACCGCCGCCGATGCCGACGACCTTGATGACGGCCAAGTAATTCTGCGGTGCTGCCACGTCCTGTGTCCCTTGTTCGAATCTCTACGCTGTATGGGGTTCATCCGGTCGGAACCGGACCTCGCTCAACGTTAACCTTCAGGATGAAAGTTAACGTTATGTCAAGTAACTTCTATCTTGACGCTATGGGCACCGGGCCGCTGTTGCAATGACATCCGCCGCGTGTCGTCCCGATTACGGGAAATCATTCCACTGCGTCATCTCGTGACCGGCCGATCCGGCGTACTGACGTCGAACTCCTTCACCGGCGGATCCGCCGGCGGCATGGCGAGGAGCGCGGTCAGCACCCGTGCCTTCGCCGCATTGCGCTCAGCGCTCCCCCAGAAGATCTTCTGGTCCCCCGACAGGGAGAGCTGGATGGAGTCCGGACTCGACGCCGAGGCGTGGTCCAGCCGTGCGAGGACACCGGCAGGAAGCTCCGCCAGCACCGCAGCGAGGGCGGGGAAGACGTCGGAATCGACCGCCGCGGTTCCGCCGTCGATCAGTGGGAGCTGCACCGCATCCCGACCCGCTACCGAGCCCAACTGCCGGCCCGCCGAGTCGAGCAGGACGTACCCGTTGGTGTCCTGCACGATGGCGACGGGTGTCCGCTCGGTGATGCTGACCAGAAGCTTCGACGGAGGCTCCGCCGCAACGCTGATGTCCTCGATGGGCGCCTTGTCCTTCAGGAGGTCCCGGACCCGGTCGTCGGAGATCTGCGTCAGCGGCACCCCGACGAGAGGTGCAAGGGCGGCATTCACCTCCTCGGTGGGAACCAGTGAGTTCCCCCGCACCTCGAGTTCCTTCAGCGCAAGCGCCGGGGAGAACAGGAGGAAGGCGAGCAGGCCGGCGAGAGCCAGGATCGCGAGGGACACCAGAATCAGCGCGTAGCGGCGGCGGCGTTTCCGTGGCGGCTCGGGAAAGTCGAGGACGGTGGCCGAGGGGTCCTGGAGCACCGACACGCGGCTGGAGTTGGTTCGGGTCCCTCCTCCGGCCACTGCGCTGCTGCCGGCCGGAGTACCCGGTTTCCTAGGCCCCATGGGTAGCTCCGGCTCCGGTGGCTTCACCGGCGCACAGCCGTTCGACGAGCTGCGGTCCGTACACGGTGACGTCGCCTGCCCCGACTGTCAGGATGATGTCGCCCGTCCGGGCGCGCGAGGTCAGCGCCTGCAGGGCAGCACCCGGGCTTTCCTCGTAGCTGCCGGCGGGTCCCATCCGGTCGGCGATGAGCCAGCCGCCCACGCCCGGCACCGGATCTTCCCGCGCAGCGTAGACCGGAAGGATCACGGTGGAATCCGCCAGGCCGAGGGCGTCAGCGAAGCCTGCGGCGAATTCACTGGTTCTCGAATAGAGGTGAGGCTGGAACAGGACGTGGACCGCGTACTCCCCTGCCACGGTGCGCGCGGCGGTGAGGGCGGCTGCGACTTCGGTGGGATGGTGGGCGTAGTCGTCGAAAACTCGGACGCCCCGGCCGCCGCCACGGGCCTCGAAGCGGCGCGCCGCGCCTGAGAAGAGCGCAAGGTGGGCGGCAGCCACCGCGGGATCCACGCCGAGTTCGAGGGCGACGGCGAAGGCGGCAGCAGCGTTGAGGATGTTGTGCCGCCCGGGGACACCGAGCTGGAGCTCCTGCTGCGCGTCGAGGCCGTCGACGACGAAGGACAGGATGCTGTTGGTGGTGCTGCCGAGGGCGCGCGTCGCCTCGATCCGGATGTCCGCTTCGGCCGCGTACCCGTAGGTGCGGACCCGTCGGCCCTGCCCGGTTCCTGCGATGACCTGAGCCGCACCGGGATCATCCGCGCACGCCACGAGCAGCCCGCCGTCAGGGACCAGCTCGGCGAATTGGCGGAAGACTGCCGTCACCGCCTCGGCCGTGCCGTAATGGTCGAGGTGATCGGCCTCGACGTTGGTGACGACGGCGATGGTCGGCACGTAGTTGAGGAAGGAGCCATCGGACTCGTCCGCCTCGGCCACGAAGATGTCCCCTCCGGTCCACTGCGCATTGACGCCGAGCGCCGCGACGTCGCCGCCGATGGCGAACGAGGGCGCGCGCCCGGCGCCCTGGAGCATCACGGTGATCATCGCGGTCGTCGTCGTTTTTCCATGCGTGCCGGCGACGGCAACCACCTGCCGGCCCGCCATCGCCGCGGCCAGTGCCTCCGACCGGTGGATGACCGGAACACCGCGCCGCTGCGCGTCCACCAGCTCGGGGTTGTCCGCCCGGATCGCCGAGGAAACCACGACGGTCCCCGCGTCGCCGAGGTGGGCGGCGTCGTGTCCCACGAACACATCGGCACCCAGTGAGGCGAGGGAAGCCAGCACCCTGGAGTCCGCGGCGTCCGATCCCGTGACGCGAAGTCCCTGTCCCAGCAGCACCCGCGCGACAGCCGACATCCCGGCTCCGCCGAGCCCGATGAAGTGGACCGGTTCGGCGAGGCGGCCCCGATGTCCGCCGTGATCCTGGACCGGATTCATGCGTTCAGCGCTCATGCGTTCCGCCCGGCCGCTTCGATCACGAGCGCTGCGACGCGCCGGTCGGCGTCGCGCACGCCCTGGGCCGCGGCCGCTGCGCCCATCGCGGCGAGTGCAGCGGAATCCGTGAGCAGGGACGTCACGGTGGCGGCCAGCCATTGAGCGGTCAGCTCGGCGTCGTCGATCAGCAGCGCCCCGCCGGCAGACACCAGGGATGCGGCGTTGAGGCGCTGTTCACCGTTGCCGTGGGACAGCGGCACCAGGATCGAGGGAAGCCCGACAGCGCTCAGTTCGCACACCGTTGCCGCGCCGGCCCGTGCGAGCAGGAGGTCCGCTGCGGCGTAGACACGTTCCATGCCGTCCACGTAGTCGAGCTGGTGGTAGCCGGGGAGCGCCAGGGCGCTGCCGTCGGCGGCGAGGACCTGCTTTCCGCGCCCGGTGATGTGAAGCACCTGCAGCCCGGTCCCCACGAGTGCGGGTGCAGCGGCGGCCACTGCACGGTTGATGCTGGCGGCGCCGGAGGATCCGCCCGTGACGATCAGGGTGGGCCGGGCGGGGTCGAGTCCCAGGCCCCGGCGCGCGTCCTCGCGGTCCCTGGCCCGGTCGAGCCCCGAGATCTCCGGGCGCATGGGCATGCCGACCCATCGGGCCTTCGGAAGTCCTGCGTCCTTGAACGCCACGGCCACCGTGGTGGCGATACGCGCTCCGAGCCGGTTGGCCATCCCGGGGCGCGCATTCGCCTCGTGGATGACGATGGGAACGCGGCGACGCCAGGCCGCCAGGTAGACGGGAGCGGACACATATCCGCCGACCCCGACGACGACATCGGCGCCTGCCGAGTCGAGAATGCGCAGTGCCTGGCGCACGGCCCGCAGCAGGCGGAACGGAAGTTTGAGGAGATCGGAGGACGGGCGCCTCGGCATCGGCACGCGGTCGATGGTTTCCAGTTCGAAACCTGACGCCGGGACCAGTCGGGTTTCCATCCCCGACTCGGTGCCCACCACGAGGATCCGCGCGCCGGGCTCCTGCTCGGCAATGGAGTGGGCGATGGCGAGCAGGGGGCTGATGTGGCCCGCTGTGCCACCGCCCGCGAGGACGGCGGAGAGCGGTCTGCTGCGTGTCATCGTGTGTCGGGTTCTCTTTCGGCGAGGGCGGTGGAGGCGGACCGGTCAGGTACGGCCCCGGGGACTTTGGGGCTCTTGCGGGCGAAGGACAAGAGCACCCCGACGGCGGCGAGAGTGAACGTCAACGCCGACCCGCCGTAGGAGATAAAGGGCAGCGGCACTCCGATCACGGGCAGCAGTCCGGTGACCATGCCGATGTTCACGAACGCCTGCCCGATCAGCCACACGAGGATCGATCCCATCAGGATGCGGACGAAAGGGTCCGTGTAGCGCATGGCCACCCGGATGGTGGCGACCGCCAGGATGCCGAACAGGGTGACCACGAGCATTGCGCCGATCAGACCGAACTCCTCACCGATGATCGCGAAGATGAAGTCGTTGTGGGCTTCAGGAATCCAGTTCCATTTCTGCCGGCTCTGGCCGATACCCACCCCGAACCACCCGCCGGACGCCATCGCGAACAACCCGTTGTCCGCCTGCAGGCACAGATCCGCGCCGTTGTCGCAGTTGAGCCGCAACCAAGCGTTGATGCGTCCGCCGCGGTTGTCGCTCGTCACCACCAGGAGCAGCACCCCGACGCTGCCGGCGATGCCGGCCATCGTGAACATCTTCAACGGCGCTCCTGCGAAGAACAGCGCCGCGGCCAGGATCATCATGAGGATCATGCCGGTGCCGAGATCCCCGCCGAGCAGCACGAGCACGATCGGGAGGCCTCCGATCGGCAGCGCGGGGACCACCGCATGCTTCCAGTTCCGGATCAGTGCCTTCTTGCGCTCGAGCACCGTCGCGAACCACAGCGCAAGCGCCAGCTTCGTGGGCTCGGAGGGCTGGAAACTCTGGTTCCCGATCCGGATCCAGTTCTGGTTGCCGTTGATGTTCTCGCCGATCGCCAGGACCAGGACGAGCAGGACGAGAGCCGCCCCGAGCCCCGGCCACGCGAGCACGCGGTAGGCTTTCGGCCCGAGCCGGGACAGGATGAGCATCAGCACGACCCCGGCGGTCGCCCACACCGCCTGCTTGAGAAAGAGGCCGAATTCGTCCTCGCCGTCCGAGATCGCTTCGACCGATGAGGCGGAGAGGACCATCAGGAGACCGATCGCCGTCAGGGCAAGCGCGGTCCCGAGGATGAGGTAGTAGCTGGATCCGCTCGGCGCACGGCCTGTGCCCTCCAGGAGGGTCCAGACTTTCTGAAGACCGCTCGCGGGGTTGGTTCCTGCCGATTGGGTCCGTGCGGGTCGCTCTGCCGGTGATGCTCCGGACGCCGGCGACCGGTGTCCGCCCGGCCTGGTGGGCGTGGTGACCATCTACAATTCCTCCGAGGTATTCGCCTGCCCCTCCAGGACCGCACGCACTGCCTCCACAAAGGCGGTGCCCCTGTGGGCGTAGGAGGAGAACTGGTCCATTGATGCGGCAGCCGGTGCCATCAGGACGGTGTCGCCGTCCCCCGCGAGCCGTGCGGCTTCGGCAACTGCCTGATCCATGACGCTGCGGCCGTAGTCCGAACCCGCTGGGGTGCCCGGGGACTGTCCCTTCCCAGTGTGCCCGGTGCCGGAAGTGATCACCGGAACATCGGGAGCGTGTCGGTGGAGGGCTTCCCGAAGGTCGGTGACGTCCTCACCGATCAGAATGACGGCCTTCAGCCGCCGGGCATGGGCAGCCACCAGGTCGTCGTACCGGACCCCTTTGGAAAGGCCCCCGGCCACCCAGATGACGGAGGAGAAGGCGGCGAGCGAAGCGGCAGCGGCGTGCGGGTTCGTCGCTTTGGAATCATTGATCCACAGCACGCCGGCCTCGTTGGCGACGACCTGGATGCGGTGCTCCCCCGGCCGGTAGGCCCGGATACCCTCGCGGACGGCCGCGGGCGACACTCCTGCCGCCCGCACGAGTGCGGCGGCGGCAAGGGCGTTGGCCACCAGGTGGCGTGGGACGACGTCGCCGAGTTCGCGCACCGAGGCGAGCTCCGCAGCAGAGTCCTTCCGCTGCTCGATGAACGCCCGGTCCACCATCAGGTCCTCCACCACGCCGAGCATGCTCACCGCAGGGGTCCCGGTGGTGAAACCGACGGCCCGGCATCCCTGGAGCACGTCGGCGTTCTCCACCATCACCTCGGTGTCGCGCTGGTCGACGTTGTAGATGCACGCAACTTTCGTGCGCTCGTACACTTTGGCCTTCGCCGCCGCGTACGCATCGTAGCCGCCGTGCCAGTCCACATGGTCCTCGGCGATATTCAGGCAGACGCTCGCAAGCGGCTCCAGCGAATCCGACCAGTGCAGCTGGAAACTCGAGAGTTCGACAGCAAGGAAGTCGAAGCCCTGCGGATCCCGGATGACGTCAAGGATCGGCGTCCCCACATTGCCTGCCGCCACGGCGCGCTTGCCCGCGGCGAGCAGCATCGACTCGGTGAGTCCCACCGTCGTCGTCTTGCCGTTGGTTCCGGTGATGGTCAGCCACTCCGCCGTCGGGCGTCCTTCCCGGATCCGCACGCGCCACGCGAGCTCCACGTCGCCCCAGATGGGGATGCCACGCGCCGCAGCGTCGGCGAGCAGGGGCTGGGCCGGGCTCCAGCCGGGCGAGGTGACAACGACGTCGGGCGCCTCACCGTGAACCAGCGGCACCGCCAGGGTGTGCCCGCTGCCCAGCAGGACGCTCCCGGCGCCGACGATCCGCAGCGTGTCCGCTTTTGCCCGGTTCTCGGGAGAATCAAGTCCGTCGACCACCACGACGTCGGCGCCGAGCTCGAGCAGGGTGTCGGCGGCCGAGAACCCGGAGGCTCCGATGCCGGCCACCACTGCCCGGAGACCGCGCCAGGGCGCGTCCCAGGTGGTGAGGCCGGCAAGTCTGCCGGCCTGTTGCGTGGGGCGCGGGGTCGGTGTATCAGTCACCCCACGACCCATTCCGCGTAGAAAATGCCGAGTCCCGCGGCGACGAAGAGCCCGGCGAGGATCCAGAAGCGCACCACGACCGTGACTTCGAGCCACCCCTTGAGCTCGAAGTGGTGCTGGAGCGGTGCCATGAGGAACACCCGCTTGCCTCCGGTGAGCTTGAAATAACCCACCTGGATGATCACCGAGAGGGTGATGATCACGAAGAGACCGGCCAGGATGACCAGCAGCAGTTCGGTCCGCGAGAGAATCGCGAAACCGGCGATCGCCCCGCCGAGCGCGAGGGACCCGGTGTCACCCATGAAGATCTTCGCCGGCGAGGTGTTCCACCACAGGAAGCCCACCAGTGCACCGCAGAGTGCGCCCGCCAGTAGGGCAAGATCCAGCGGATCGCGCACCTCGTAGCAGACGTCGCCGACCACGCGGGAGGAACCGCAGCTCTGGTTGGACTGCCAGATTCCCATCAGCATGTAGGCGCCGAATACCAGGATCGACGCTCCGGCTGCCAGGCCGTCGAGGCCGTCGGTGAGGTTGACGCCGTTGGAGGTTCCCGTGATGATCAGGTTCGCCCACAGGACGAACAGTATTGCTCCGCCCACCGTGCCGGCGAAGGCGAAATCGAAGGAGGTGTCCCGGATGAAGGAGACCGCGGTGGAGCCGGGCGTCCGGCCCTCGTCGTTGGGGAACTGGAGTGCCAGGACGCCGAAAAGGATTCCGACGGTGGTCTGGCCCGCGATCTTCGCCGGGGCGCTCAGCCCGAGGCTCCGCTGCTTCGAGATCTTGATGTAGTCGTCGAAGAATCCCACCAGGCCCATGCCCGCCATGAGCAGCAGGAGGAGCAGTCCGGAGGCGGTGGGCCCGTTCGAGGCGCCCATCATCCCCATGGCGAGGTGCGTGAGGAAATAGGCGAGCAGCACGGCGCCGACGATCACCGCTCCGCCCATGGTGGGCGTGCCGCGCTTCGTGTGGTGGGCGGTGGGCCCGTCATCCCGGATGAACTGTCCGTAGCCCCTGCTGACGAGGAGCTTGATGTACAGGGGGGTTCCGAGGAACCCGATGACGAGGGCGGTCGCCGCTCCGATCAGTATGGCGATCACGGGTGCGTCCCGCTTCCGGGCTGCACCGGAGTGGACGCGGCCACTCCGCTGGAGGCGAAGCTGTCACCGAGGAAACGCAGCCCGGCGCCGTTCGAGGATTTGAAGAGCACGAGGTCCCCGGGCCTCACCTCCGCGCGGAGGATGTCCTCCGCCGCTGCAGCGTCCGGCACGTGGAGGGCTTCGTCACCCCAGGAGCCCTCGAGCACCGCGCCGTTGAAGAGCGCGCGGGCGTTGTCGCCCACCACGATCAGCTTGGAGATGTTCAACCTGACCACCACACGCCCCAGCAGGTCGTGTTCCTCGATCGACCGCTCACCCAGTTCCAGCATCTCGCCCAGGACGGCCCACGTGCGTCGCCGGCCTCCGCCGAGCTCGGCCAGGGTCCGCAGCGCAGCCCTCATGGATTCAGGGTTGGCGTTGTAGGCGTCGTTGATGACGGTGACGCCGTCGGCGCGCTCGGTGCGCTCCATCCGCCACCGGCTCGCCGGCTGCTGTGTGCGCAGGGCCTCGGCGATGCGCCCGCCCGGCACTCCGACCGCCCAGCCGACCGCCGCGGCGGCGAGCAGGTTCGTGACCTGGTGAAGACCGAGCAGCGGTGAGGTGACCGCATGGGCTTCACCGTTGGGCAGGATGACTGTGAAGTCGGGATGTCCCGCGGCGGTCGTGGTGCTGTCCCGGGCGGTGAGGATCCCGCCGTCGTCGGCCCGGAAGTCGGTGGACGACGTGAAGTACAGCTTTCCTGCGGAGGTGCGGGTCCGCATGGCCGCGACACGCTCGTCGTCGGCGTTGAAGACGGCGGTGGCTCCGGCGGGTAGCGCTTCGAAGAGCTCGCCCTTCGCCGCGGCGATGTTCTCCACACCGCCGAATTCGCCCGCGTGGGCTGATCCGACGCCGAGGACGACGCCGATATCGGGCTGGACGAGCTCCGCCAGGTAGCGGATGTGTCCGGGCTTGGTGGCTCCCATCTCGATGATGAGGTACCTCGTATCCAGTCCTGCCCGGAAGACCGTCAGCGGCACCCCGACCTCTCCGTTGAAGGATCCGTTCGGAGCGACGGTGGGCGCTTCCGCTCCCAGCATGCCGGCCAGCAGGTCCTTCGTGGTGGTCTTGCCGGCCGAGCCGGTGATCCCGATGACGGTCAGCGGGCCGGCGGCCCGGATCCGGCGCACCGCTTCCGCGGCGAGGGCACCCATGGCCAGCACCGCGTCGGGAACGAGAACGGCGGGAAAGTCGGTGCCGTCCTCCGTGGCCGAGACGGGGCGTTCCGCCAGTACGAGGACGGCACCGCGACCATGGGCCTGCGGAACGAAGAGGTGGCCGTCCGAGCTTTCGCCGGGCTTGGCGATGAACAGGCTGCCCGCCGTGCACTCGCGGGAATCCGTGGCTGCGGAGGTGACGGTGAGGGAGGGATTTTCCTGTGCGGAGCTGGAAAGGTAGCCTCCGGTGATTGCCGCGATCTCGGCTGCGCTGAATTCAATCATGACGGTTCAGGATTCTATCCCCGGCTGCACGAGCACAGAGAATCCGTGCCTTGTCAACGCGGCTGCCAGTTCGACTCGGTCGTCGAGGGAGTGGTTGATGCCCTTGACCTCCTGCCATACTTCGTGGCCCCGGCCCGCGACGACGATGGTGTCCCTGGAGCTTGCCAGTGCCGCGGCGCGCTCGATTGCCGCCGCGCGCGGGAACACCTCGAGGACTTCGGTCGCCAGGGAGCCCTCGCGGACGGCTGCGGCGGCCCCGGACAGGACGCCCGCGCGGATGACGGCGTCGTCCTCGTCGTGCGGGTCGTCGTCGGTGACGATGACGACGTCGGCCAGCCGTGCTGCCACCGCGCCCATGACAGGGCGCTTCGTCTCGTCCCGCTGGCCCGTGGCCCCGAAGACCACGATCAGGCGTGCGTTCTCGCGACGCACCGAGGACAGGGTGCGCTCCAGTGCGTCCGGGTTATGGGCGAAGTCGACGATGCCTGCGGGGTGGTCGCTGATCACCTGCATGCGCCCCGGGACTGGAACAGTGAAGGGGTCGGAGTGGTCGGCGGCACGCTGCACCTCGCCGGCGGGCACGCCCGACGCCATCACCATGACCGCCGCCAGGGCTGCGTTGGAGACGTTGAAGGTTCCCGGCAGGCCGCACCGCAGGGACAGCGGAACGCCGTCGGGCCCGGTGACGGTGAAGGCATGGCCGAGTCCGGCCGGAACGATACCGCCCACCCGCCAGTCGGCACCCGCGCCGTCTCCGGTGTTCCCGCCGCCGGTCCAGAGGGTGGTGACCGGAGGTGCTGCTTCCCGGGCCAGCCGCTGCCCCCACTCGTCATCGACCGTCACGACCCTGGCCCCTGCCCGCGCGGGATCGAACAGTTGGGCCTTCACCGAGAAATACCCCTCCATGTCGCCGTGCAGGTCGAGATGGTCCTGGGTGAGGTTGGTGAAACCTGCGACGTCGAAGCCCACCCCGTCCACGCGGCCGAATTCGAGGGCGTGGGAGGACACCTCCATGGCCGCCGCTTCCAGCTTCCGCTCCCTCATGAGGGCCAGGAGGGAGTGCACCTGGGGCGACTCGGGGGTGGTGAGCAAGCTGGGGATGGGGTCGCCCCCCGCTAGGATCTCGATGGTTCCGATCAGGCCCGTGGTGCGGCCCAGCGCTCGGAGCAGGGAGTTGAGGAAGTAGGTCGTCGTGGTCTTGCCGTTGGTCCCGGTCACTCCGAACAGCACTGGACGCCCGACACCCTCGGGCTGGCTCCGGAAGACCAGCCGGGACAGCGGTCCCACCAGCGCCCGTGGATCGGCCGTGCTGAACACCGGCACACCGTCGAGGTCTGCGGTTCCGATGAGCGCGGCGCCGACCGCGTCAGTGAGGACGGCGGCGGCTCCCCGCGCCACGGCGCGGCCGGCGAATTCGGCGCCGTGGCGGCGGGCGCCCGGCAACGCGGCGTAGAGGTCACCCGCCAGGACGGAGCGCGAGTCGAGCGCAACGCCCGTCAGGGCCACGTCCGCCCGGCCTGACGCGAAAACCGGTTCCGCATCGTAGCGGACCTCGGGCAGCCCCGCGGGCAGTTCCCGCAGGACGCGCAGGAACGGGACGGGTTCCACGCTGCGGGGTCTCATGACGTCGGAACTCCCGGGCGTCGTGGTGATAGGCACTATTCTGGCTCTCCCGGGTCAGTATTCGACCGGATAGGTGTCCGGCTTGCGTGTGGAGGGCGCCACATTGTTCGAGTTCAGGACCTGTTTCATGACTTTCTGGAAGGAATAGCCCGGAACCAGGTAGTAAAGATCACCCTTCGGCCGCTGGAGCGTGACCACCACTACGTACTCGGGATCTTCGATGGGTGCCATTCCGGCATAGGAAAGAGTGTAGCCGTCGTACCCGCCGTTGGGCCCGGGGGCCTCTGCCGTGCCGGTCTTGGAGCCCACCCGGTACTGCTCGAGCGCACCGGTCTGGCCTGAGCCATCCACCGTCACGGTTTCGAGCATCTTCTGCAGTTCGGAGGACGTCTTCTCGGAGACTACTTCGGTGCCCTCATCCTGCGGAACGACGTGCTCGGTCCCGTCCGGGTCGATGTAGGCGTCCACCAGCCGCGGCTCCAGCTTCACGCCGTCGTTGGCGACTGCCTGATAGACCATGGCCGTGTGGAGTGCCGTCTGGGCGAGCCCCTGGCCGAAAAGCACCGTGTACTGCTGGCGGTCGTCCCAGTCCCCCGGCTGGGCGAGGATGCCGCTGGACTCCTGGCTGAGGCCGGTGTTGAGCTTCTGGCCGATCCCGAACTTCTTCAGCCAGTCGTAACGCTCCTGCTTCGTGAGCTGCTCGCCGATCTTGACAGTGCCGGTGTTCATCGACTTGGCGAAGATTCCCGCTGCTGTGCGCCGTTCCGTTCCGTGCTCGAAGGCATCCTTGAAGGTCTGGTTGTCCACCGTGTAGGTGTTGTCCAGCTCGAATTCCGAGGTGGGCTCGATGATGCCCTCCTCGAGCGCCGCCGCCATCGTGATGAGCTTGGTGGTCGAGCCGGGCTCGACGGCGGCACTGACCGAGCGCGGCTGGCGGTCCTCGGGCGAGGTGGCACCGGGGAAGTTCGGATCGGGCGTGGTGGACTCGGCCATGGCGCGGATGGCCCCGGTCTTGGCCTCGACCACCACGATGTTTCCCCACTCGGCGTCGTACTCCTCGACCTGGGACGCGATGGTCTGCTGGGCGAACCACTGGAGGTCCTGGTCGATGGTCAGCCTCACCGACTGGCCGTCGACGGCGGGGACGTCCTCGTTCGTCGCATACGGAATCCGGATTCCGTCACCGCCGATCTCGAAGGTCTTGCTGCCGGGATCCCCGTCCAGCTGATCGGACAGGGCGAGCTCCAGGCCCTCGCGGGCCTCTCCATCGGACCCGACATAACCGACGATCGACCCGGCCACCTGGCCGGCGGGATAGGTCCGCACACTCGTCTGGTCTGCATAGACACCGGGTATGCCGACCTCGAGGGCCTTGTTCTTCACTTCGGGTGTGACCGACTGCACCACGTAGTTGAAGATCTTGTCCCCCACGATGGAGTCCTCGAGAGTTCCGGCATCGATTCCGAGGACCTCCGAAAGTTCCCGGAAGCCCTGCTCGAGGGGGATGGTTTCACGTCCGCTCCCGTCGGCAAGAGGTCGCGTGAAGGTATCGCCGGTGCTCAGTGTCTGGTCCACGACGATGTCGAACCGTTCGACGCTGCGTGCAAAATGCTTGCCGTTGGTATCGAGGATCGACCCCCGGACCGGTTGCACGGCAGTGGTGGTCAGGCGCTTGGACAGTCCGGCCTGTGCCATGCCGTTCAGGTCAAGTGCCTGCAGCTGGAACAGTCGAACACCGAGCACCATGAGCAGGACAAGGACGAAAGCCAGGCCGAGTCGCAGCCGTTTCGATCCGAGGGCCACGCGCATTGCATCCTGGCCTCCGGTTGTTGGGTGGGCCACAGAAGATTCCTTGTCAGTCGGCACGAACAGTAGGGGCGAGGTGGCGGGCTACCCGTCTGTTGCGGCCTGCTCCGGACCGGGGATGGTGCCGCCGGGTGCTTCAGTTCCAGTCTGGGCCGCAGTGTCCGGCTTCGCGTCCAACTGGAGATCGGAGTGTGGAGCCGGGATGAGGGCACGCGGCCCATCGGTTTTCGTGGCGGCCTCCGGAGTGCCTGTCACCTTCAGGGAATCTATCTCGATCGAGCCGAAGGTCGGGGATGCGACCATGCCGAGTTCCGTTGCCGCGGCGGCGAGGTTCTGCGGGGCCTCCCGGTTCTCGATCTTCTGTTCGAGGGCCTGGTTCTCCTGGCTTAGGGCAATCTGCTGCCCCCGGAGCTGAACCAGCTCGTACTGGGTGCCGGACACTGAGATGTTGAGCATGAGAACCGTGACCAGCGCGGCCACCAGTGCCACGAAGCTGAACACCACGAAGGGAATCCGGCGCTTCGCCGGCCGCGCCGGCACGACCGACAGCGGGGTGCGCGTGCGGGGAGCCGGTGCACCCGCCGGACGCGGCCCGGCGGGATGTGGTGTCGACAGTACCCGACTTCCGGAGAGCGCCCGGCTACCGGCCGGTGCATGGTAGGAGTGGGTCTTCTCCGCGATCAATGCCTGGCTCAATTTTTCTTCCTGTCCACGGGGCGTTCCCGAATTCGTTCAACTGCCCGGAGCTTCGCTGACGCAGCCCTCGGATTCTCTTCGACTTCGAGCTTTGTCGGCGCCTCCGTGCCACGCGTCAACGACCGGAGATACGCCTTGTGCCGCTCAAGCTCCACGGGGAAACCCGGCGGAGCCGAGGATCTCGAACCGGCGGCGAAAGCGGACTTCACGATGCGGTCCTCGAGCGAGTGGTAGGACAGAACGACGATGCGCCCTCCAGGCCGCACCGCGTCGATCGCCTCGGGGACGGCCCGCGACAGCACGGCGAGTTCCTCGTTGACCTCGATCCGTAGGGCCTGGAAGGTTCGTTTGGCGGGATGCCCTCCGGTGCGGGCGGCAGCCGCGGGGACAACGCTCCGAATGGCCGTGACGAGCTGTCCGGTGGTCTCCAGGGCGGCCTCACTCCGTGCCGCGACGATCGCCGAGGCGATCCGGCCGGCGAACTTCTCCTCGCCCCAGGAACGGATGATGCGGAGGAGTTCCTCCTGGGAGTAGGTATTGACGATCTCGGCGGCAGTGACACCCCTGGTGGTATCCATGCGCATGTCCAGGGGTGCGTCATAGGAGTAGGCGAATCCCCTCTCGCGCTCGTCGAGTTGCAGCGAGGACACGCCCAGATCGAAAAGGAACCCGTCTGCAGCGGGAATTCCGAGGTCGGCCAGGATGTCGTCGATCTCGTCATAGATCGCATGAACCAGGTCGGTCCGGTCGGCGAAGGCCTCGAGCCTCTCCCCCGCGAGCCGCAATGCCTCGGTGTCCCGGTCGATACCCACCAGGTGCGCGGTCGGAAACTCGGAGAGCATCGCCTCGGCATGGCCGCCCATTCCCAGGGTCGCGTCGACGAGGACAGGGCGGCGGCCTGCTTCCCGTGCCGATGCAACCGCAGGTGCCAGGAGGGATACGCAGCGATCGCGCAGTACCGGCACGTGCCGTTCACCGGTGGGGCGGTCTTCGCTCACGCACCTTCTCCTTCCTGCATCAGTTGAATTGACGTGCCGGGCTGTTGGACGGGCATCCGGGCGGCCCCGGGCCCGGCTTCTTGGATCAGATCCCCATCCGGCCGGATGAACCGCCGCCTGGCTCCGGGGAAGTGGAGCCAGGTGGTGCGGTCTAGCCGACGGGTGGAGATCTCATCCAAGAACATCCGGGCCGCGTGGTGCCTAGATGATCCCGGGCAAAGCATCCTCATCCGTCTCGGAGAATGCTGTTTCTTTCTCTTCGAGGTAGCGATCCCAGGCTCCCGCGTCCCAGATCTCCGCGCGGTTTCCCGCCCCGATGACCGCAAGTTCCCGGTCCAGCCCCGCATAGGCGCGCAGCACGGGCGGAATGGTGATTCGCCCCTGCTTGTCCGGGAGTTCATCCGAAGCGCCCGACAGGAAGACGCGGACGTAATCCCTGGCCTGGCGGGATGAGATCGGAGCCGCGCGCATTTCCTCGTGGACCTTCTCGAATTCGCTTGCGCTAAAAACATAGATGCAGCGCTCCTGCCCTCGCGTGAGGACAAGTCCGGGGGCCAGCTCGTCGCGGAATTTTGCCGGCAGGATCAGCCTGCCCTTCTCATCGAGGCGAGGTGAATGTGTCCCCAGGAACATCCCTACCGCCTGTCCGAATCCGTGTGCGCCATCACTTTGCTCTTATATTCCCCACTTTACTCCACAAACCCCCACCGTCAACGCGGCCAGGCCTCCCCGGCGCGTCGTTTCAGGGTCCCTTCCCCGCCATTCCGGGGCACGGCAGTGGGGAGTGAAGTGGAGGGAGATTCCGGTTCAGGTGCTTAAAGGCAAAAGACCCGCCGAAGCGGGTCTTTTGCGTTCTGTTGTGCCGAATTGATACTGCGGTGTCCGGCGCAGGAGCTTTCGCCGACGCCTTACGGCTGGTCCCGTTTGCGCTCGTCCCACTTGTCTTCAAGAGTCGTCATGAAGCCGCTCTTTCCAGCGGAGGCCGGCTTCACGGGGCGCCCGGCGGTCGGGCCACCCTCGATCGATTTCGGCTTCGTGGTTGCGAAGTAGACGCCGGCGCCCATCACCAGGAAGCCGGCCACCCCCAGAAGGATGAACTGCTGGGAGATCCCCGCGAGCAGCACCAGGATTCCGGCGATGGTGATGAGCGATCCGATGACCACCCGCCGCGTCGACATCGACCCGCGTGTATTGGACGCCATGGAATGCGCGAATTTGGGATCGTCGGCGTGTAGTTGTTGTTCGAGCTGATCAAGCAGCCTCTGCTCGTGTTCCGAGAGTGCCATGATCGCCTCCTTGCTGTCAGTGCCAACGTTCATTGATCCAAAGAACGAGTGTGCCGCCTGTCTGGTTCCCCTGAACATGGAACCGCGGACCAGGCGCCAGCTACTGCTGCTTTCGCGCTTTGCCTATGTATAAAGAGTAGTTTGCTACGGTTTCGGTGGAAAGTCACAATGTGGCTTGCTGGTCCCGGAACTCCGGTGCTACGAGCCGTTGTCCCGGCCGGTTCTGCGGCGCGCGTGGGAGGACCCGGCCGGCAGCTTCAGCAAGCTGGCCGGCAGGATTCCCGAAGTTCCGAACTTCCGGTTGACTTCGTCCAGCGCAGCCTCTGCACTGCGCCAGTTGTCATCGTTGCCGTCAAGGGCCGGCTGGGCACCGGACCCACCGGAGCTCAGGTGCTCAGCGCGGAGGCCGATGAGCCTCACCGGCTGCGGACGGTCGCCGAGCCCTGAGAGCAGTGCGGTCGCGGCGGAAAGGAGGGCATGGGCGCTGTCCACCGGTTCAACCAGCTTCTTCGATCGTGTCAGCGTCGAGAAGTCCGCGTAGCGCAGCTTGAGGGAGATGCCTCCGGCGGAATGCCCGGATGCCCGCAGGCGTGCCGCCGTCCGGTGTGCGAGCCTGAGCAGTTCGGTCCGCAGGACGGTATCCGATGAGACATCCTGCTCGAACGTTTCCTCCGCACCGATACTTTTTTCCTTGCGGGAAACCACCACACTCCTCGGATCCCGCCCCCATGCGAGGTGGTGCACATGCTCTCCGGATGTCCCCAGCAATCGCCGCAGCGCGGGAACCGGCGTATGGGCTACGTCCTGGACCGTGCGGATGCCGAGTCGCGCCAGGGTCTCCTGGGTCTTGGCCCCGACGCCCCACAGTGCGGAAACCGGGAGGGTATGCAGATAGGCGACCGTCTCGGCGCCGGGAATCAACAACAGGCCGTCCGGCTTAGCCCTCGTCGAGGCGATTTTCGCGACGAACTTGGTGGTTGCCGCTCCCACGCTCGCGGTCATGCCGAGAGTGCCGCTGATCTCGGCACGGATCTGCTCGCCGATCGATCTCGGGCTTCCCAGCCGGCGGAGGGCGCCGGCCACGTCAAGAAATGCCTCGTCCACGCTCAGCTGTTCCACGACCGGCGTCACGGAGCGGAAAATACGCATGACGGCCAGGGACAGTTCGGCATAACGGTCATGGTGCGGTGGGAGGATCACCGCGGTGGGACACCGGCGGACGGCGATGGCCATGGGCATGGCGGACCTCACACCATACCGGCGGGCCTCGTAGGACGCGGAGAGCACCACGGACCGGCCGGACGGCGAACCCACGATCACCGGCACACCCTTCAGCTCGGGACGCTGCAACAGCTCGACGGACACATAGAAGGCGTCCATATCGATGTGGAGGATCGAGCACTCCGGGTTCTCCAGCCCATCCGTGAGCGTCACTGCCCCATCGTACCGAGCATCGGGCATCGTCCCTGCAGGTGAACCGGCACGGGCGCTCCGCGCGGACGGTTACAGTAGGAGCAACACGCCCAAGCCGCACCGGGAGAGCCATGCCGTCCGCCATGCCGAGTCCGAACCGAAGCGGTTCACTCGCCGGAATCATCGACCGCGACCAGCACGCCTTCCGCGCCTCGATGACCCGCGAATCCTCCCGGTTCCTTGACGAGCAGTCGACGATCCTTGCCGGAATATCGGTGGAGTCACTCGCCCTGCTCGACGCAATACGGCTCCTGACCGACGGCGGGAAGCGCATGCGCGCCCTTCTCTGCTACTGGGGCTGGCGGGCCGCCGGCGGTTCCCCCGCCGCGCGGTCCGTCGTCACGGCCGGAATTGCCCTCGAATTCTTTCAGGCGGCCGCGCTCATCCACGATGACCTGATCGACAGGTCGGACACCCGAAGGGGCGCGCCAAGCGTGCACCGGCAGTTCAGCATCCGGCACCGGGCCGCACACTGGCACCTTGATCCGGATCGCTTCGGTGCGTCGTCGGCGATCCTTGCAGGAGACCTTTGCCTGACCTTCAGCGAGGAGTTGTTCACCGCGGCGTGCGACGGTCTGGACTGCGCCGGCGCGAGGCCCATCTTCAACCGGATGAGGACGGAGGTGATGGCGGGCCAGTATCTGGATCTCCTCGAGGAGGCGGTGGGACCTGACCAGACGCCCGATGTCGCCGCCGAGCGGGCGCTCAACATCCTGCGGTTCAAATCCGCCAAGTACTCGATGGAGCGTCCGCTGATGCTGGGCGGAGCGCTGGCGGGAGCGGAGCCCGGGCTGCTCGAGGCCTTTTCCTCCTTCGCCCTGCCACTCGGTGAGGCGTTCCAGCTTCGCGACGACGTTCTGGGAGTCTTCGGGGATCCAGCTATCACCGGCAAACCCGCGGGTGACGACCTGCGCGAAGGGAAACGCACCTATCTCATTGCCCGGACCCTCGGCGCGAGTGACGCCGGCGGCCGGGACACCGTGAACCGCCTCCTGGGCAGGCCCGATCTGAGGGACGCCGACGTGGCGGAGCTGCGCAGCAGGATCGAGGACAGCGGCGCTCTCGCCCATACCGAACAGTTGATCGCCCGGCGGTCGGCGGATGCGTTCCTCGCACTGGAGGGCCTTACCATCGATGAGCTCTCCGCTGCCGCGCTCCGCGCCCTCGCGGAGGCGGCCGTCACCCGGTCCTTCTAGCAACAGCGCTGCGCCCCGCAGCGTTCCGAGCCCGCGGCTTCTTCCGCGCGGAAAGCAGCGCAGGGCCGGCGCCTACCAGGCGGCGGCCTGCGCCCGGCGTCGGATTTCGGTCTTCCGTCCCTCGCGCAGCGCGTCGATGGGACGCCCTGGTAGGGATTCGTCCTCGGTGAAGAGCCAGCGGATGATCTCGTCGTCCTTGAAACCGGAATCGGCGAGCACCACCACTGTGCCTCGAAGGCTCTCGAGGACACCGTCCTCCAGGAAGAAATCAGCCGGGATGCTGCGGATGTTCCGGCCGGTGATCCTCACGGACACGAGGGCCCGGTCATCCAGCAGTCCGTGGACTTTCGTAATCGACACGCCCAGCAGGGCCGCGGCGTCAGGCAGGTTCAACCAGCCAGGGACAAGTTCTTCAAGTTCCATCACCCTCCAAGGGTGCCATGAGGTCCGCACGAGCCACCACTTCCGGCATTCGACCGCGCCGGAACACGCCGCTGGCCAAGATCCCCCGGCGGCCGATTCCCTTGTGCTATGCGGGGAGTCGTGTAAATTCACATAAGTCACAGTGGCAACACAAAAACCTTGTGACCCTTTTGTATCACCTTCGCACTCGTGGTGCGTCCTGGCCGGCGAGATGAATCGCCCAGGATGCCCGCACAACGCGCGGTCACCGAACCGCCCACAGATGAGGAACAGAACATGACTGTCCAGCGACCACCTGCATCGCCATCCGGATCTTCGCGGCACGCCACTGCGCGCACCACGCCCCGACGCCTCAGCCTCGCCGTGTCCACTGCTGCGATCCCCGCCGTGATCCTGTCCTCGGTCGCTCTTGCACAACCGGCGACGGCCGCACCGTCGGTGCCTTCCTCCGTCGTGCGGGCCTTCAGCCCCGCAACAGCAATCCCAGCGCACACCATCGTCCCGGCAGCGCTCGTCGCGGTCCAGGTGCCGGTGCTCAACATCCCGACCGTTGTCGTTCCCGAGAGCTACACCGTCCGGGCAGGCGACACCATCAGCGCAATAGCGGCCAGGCACGATCTGTCGACGAGCGACGTCCTGGACCTCAACGCCATGGACGTGCGCACCATCATCTACCCGGGCCAGAAGATCAAGCTCACCGGCAGCGCAGCCCCGGACACTCCTGCGGCCGACGGCGAGAAGCCCGCACCGACGGCACCGCAGGGCTCCTATACCGTGCGCTCCGGTGACACCCTGGGCGCCATCGCCGCCCGCCACGGCGTCAGCCTGACGAGCGTCCTCTCGGCCAATAAACTCGTTTTGAGCTCCGTCATCCACCCCGGCCAGAAGCTTGTCGTGGGTGAGGCCGCCGCCCCTGAGGCGGACGCAAACCCGACACCCGCTTCCGCTCCCGCTCCCGCTGCGGCCTACACCGTCCGATCCGGCGACACCCTCGGTGCCATTGCCGCACGGCACGGGATCAGCCTCAGCAGCATCCTCTCAGCCAACAACCTTTCCAGAACGTCGATCATCCACCCGGGCCAGAAGCTGATCCTCGGCTCGTCACCAGTGTCCGTCCAGTCCCTCCCCGTCCAGTCCGTCCCCGGCACGGCTCCCGCACCGGCTCCTGCTCCTGCTCCCGCGGACAGCTACACCATCAAGGCCGGAGACACCCTGAGTGCGATCGCCGCACGCAGCAACGTCAGCCTTTCCGAGCTGCTCAAGGCGAACAACATCACCGCCGCCACTGTCATTCATCCCGGGAAGACGCTGCGGCTGCCCGGCGCGACTCCCGGTCCGACACCGGGTCCGGCCCCGGTGGATCTGGTGCCGTCGTCCTTCCTCGGCGTCACCTACCCGGCGCCCGTGGTGGCTGATGCGAACGCGAACAAGCAGCTGCTCAATTCCCTCCCCGCCCCGAGCCAGGCCGAGATGCGCAAGATCGTTTTCGACACCGCGACAGCCATGGGCGTGGATCCGAGCCTCGCGCTCGCCTTCTCCTTCCAGGAGTCAGGGTTCAACCAGCGCGCGGTCTCTCCGGCGAATGCCATCGGCGCCATGCAGGTAATTCCGTCCTCCGGAGGATGGGCAAGTGACCTCGTCGGGCGGAAGCTGAACCTCCTCGACCCGTACGACAACGCGACGGCGGGGGTGGCGATCATCCGCTCCCTCATCCGCTCCAGTCCGTCGCTGGACATTGCGATCGCTTCCTACTACCAGGGCCAGTATTCAGTGCAGAGCAGGGGCATGTTCGAGGACACCAAGACCTATGTCGCGGCCATCAAGGCCCACCAGGTCAACTTCAAGTAGAGGCCGATCGGCACGGCGGGGTCCCCCGTCCGCTGATTAAGCACCTCGGTTGCTGACCCTCCGGAATGACCACCACACGTGCTTAATCAGCGGGGGGTGGGTTGGGGCGGGTGTTGGTCCCGCCCCCCTTCGCTGCGCGCGCTTACTATCGGTAGGTGCAGGAACCGCGGAAAGACCCTCTGACAGGCGCCCTCATCGAGGGGCGTTACCTGGTGCTTTCGCGGCTGGCGCGCGGCGGGATGTCCACGGTCTACCTCGCCACCGACCAGCGGCTCGACCGCAGTGTCGCCCTCAAGGTGCTGTACCCGCATCTGGCGGAGGACTCCAGCTTCCTTCACCGGTTCGAGCAGGAGGCAAAATCCGCAGCCCGCCTTTCCCACCCGCACGTGGTGGGGGTGCTGGATCAGGGCATGGAGGACGGCGACGGAATCCGGATCGCCTACCTGGTGATGGAGTATGTGCCGGGACGGACGCTCCGTGACCTGCTGAGGGAGCGCGGCCGGCTCACTCCGCGCCAAGCCCTTGCCCTGCTGGACCCGGTGGTCGAGGGACTCGGCGCAGCCCACGCTGAAGGACTTGTCCACCGCGACGTGAAACCCGAGAACGTGCTGCTCGCGAGCAACGGGCAGATCAAGATCGCCGACTTCGGGCTGGCACGGGCTGTGTCCACCAGCACCGGGACGGGAACCCTCGTCGGCACGGTGGCCTACCTGTCCCCCGAGCTTGTCACCGGCGGCTCGGCAGATGCCCAGAGCGACATCTACTCCGTCGGCATCGTCCTGTTCGAGCTGTTGACCGGCCGGCAGCCGTTCACCGGGGACACCCCCATCCAGATCGCATTCCAGCACGCACACTCGAGCGTCCCCGCGCCGTCGACGCTTCTCCCCGGGCTCCCGCCCGACATCGACGAACTCGTGCAGTGGTGCACCTCCCCGGACCCCGAGGACCGCCCGGTCGACGGTCTTGCGCTGCTGGGAGAGCTCCGCCATATCCGGACCACCCTGACGGACGAGGAGCTGGACTTCACGTCCGACGTCGGCGCCGTCCCGCCCGACCCGGGGGCCGAGGGTGCCACAGGAGTCATCCCCACTGCCGGGCCGTCGGGAAAGGTACCGCCGGCGTCGGACCCCCTGCAGTCCCAGCCCATGGCTGCCCACCCCACCACCGTTCTCCGCCGCGACGTGCACGAGACACGCGTCATCGGCGCGGTACCGCGCGGCCGCCCGGGGCCTCCCCCAGGCACCACCCGTCAGCCGGATCCTGCCCGGTCAGCCGGCAGCTCCCAGAGCCCCCGGAGCCGGCAGAAGCAACAGCTGAGGGATGCCCAGCGCCCGCAGAAGTCGCTGCGGGGGCCGGCAGCACGCCGGCGGACAACGGTCCTGGTCGCTCTGCTGGTGCTGCTTGCCGTCCTCGCCGCCGTCTCGGGCTGGTTCTTCGGCGCCGGTCCCGGGGGGATCGTCGCCGTACCCGACGTCGCCAACCGCCCCCTCGCGGAAGCGCGGGCCCTCCTCGACGAGCAGGGGTTCACCTCGATCAGCACGAACGAGGTCTTCGACGACGCCGTGACGGCCGGCCTGGTGGTGGGAACCCAACCGCCGGCGGCCGTCGAGGTGCGCCGGTTCGAGCGCGTCGGACTGCTGGTGTCGAAAGGGCCCGAGTTGTTCGCGGTGCCCGATGTGACGGGCGAGAACCAGGTGGGCGCGGCCGCGACTCTCGTTGAGGAGAACCTCAGCGTCGGCACGGTCAGCGAGGAGTTCGCCGAAGACGTCGAGGAGGGCCGCGTGGTGAGCCAGGATCCGGCTGCAGGCACGGAGGTGCGGAAGGGCTTCGCCGTCGCCGTCGTGGTGTCCCAGGGTCCGCGGCCCATCCCGATTCCGGAGGTGACCGGGCTGCCGCGAGATGCCGCCGTCCGGGCGATCGAGGACGCAGGGCTCACGGCCGAGGTGCTCGATGATGCCGTGAACAGCGTCTCGGTGCCTGAAGGCGCCGTCGCACTGCAGTCCCCCGCCACGGGAGATGCACGGCGTGGAACCCCGATCGAGCTGACGCTGTCCGCCGGACCCCGAATTCTGCGGGTCCCCAACGTGTTCTCGAACTCCGAGCAGGAGGCAGTAGCCGCACTGGAGGCCTCGGGTTTCCGGGTGGTGGTCGATTACACCTTCGGAAGCTCGGTCCTCGGCCTGGTCGCCGGCCAGGACCTCACCGGCAACCAGCCCGAGGGATCAGTGGTGACGATCACCGTCACCTGACCAGCGATCACCGCTTGGAGAGTTCGCCCGCCACCAGGAAAGCCATCTCGAGCGACTGCATGTGGTTGAGGCGGGGATCGCACACCGACTCGTAGCGCTCGAGGAATGACTCCTGGTCCACGGGATCGGCACCGCCGAGGCACTCGGCGACGTCGTCGCCGGTCATCTCCACGTGGATCCCTCCAGGGAATGTACCCAGCGACTGGTGAACCTCGAAGAACCCCCGAACCTCGTCCATGACGTCGTCGAAGTTGCGGGTCTTGTACCCGTTGGGCGAGGTCACCGTATTGCCGTGCATGGGATCCGTCACCCACAGGACCTGGGCGCCCGACGCCGTCACCTTCTCGATCAGCGGGGGCAGTTTTTCGCGGATGTTGCCCGCGCCCATCCGCGTGATGAACGTGAGACGCCCCGGTTCACGGTTCGGGTCAAGCTTGTCGATGAGCGCGAGGGCGTCCGCCCCCGACGTCGAGGGACCGAGCTTGACCCCGATCGGGTTGCGCACCCTCGACAGGAAGTCGATGTGCGCACTGTCGATATCCCTCGTCCGCTCGCCGATCCAGAGGAAGTGGGCGGACGTGTCGTACGGAAGGGACGTGCGGGAATCGATCCGGGTGAGGGCACGCTCGTAGTCGAGCAGGAGCGCCTCATGGCTCGCAAAGAACTCGACACGCTTCAGTGCCTCGAAATCCGCTCCGCACGCTTCCATGAAGCGGACGGCGCGGTCGATCTCACGGGCGGTCGACTCGTAGCGCGAGTGGGCGGGATTCGCGGTGAAGCCCTTGTTCCAGTGGTGCACGAGGCGGAGATCGGCGAAGCCTCCCTGCGTGAAGGCGCGGATCAGGTTGAGGGTCGACGCCGACGTGTGGTACGCCTTGACCATCCTCGAGGCGTCGTGGCCGCGGGTCTCCGGCGTGAACGGGTAGCCGTTCACCATGTCCCCCCGGTAGGCGGGAAGCGTTACGCCCCCACGGGTCTCGTCATTGGAGGACCTCGGCTTGGCGAACTGCCCGGCCATCCGTCCCATCTTGATGACGGGCAGCGACGCGCCGTAGGTCAGGACGACCGCCATCTGAAGGATGGTCTTCACGCGGGCGCTGATCCGATCGGCAGTCGCGCCCTCGAAGGTCTCCGCGCAGTCTCCGCCCTGCAGGAGGAAAGCCTTCCCCTGGGCGGCGGATGCGAGCCTCTCGCGAAGTACATCCACCTCTCCCGCGAACACGAGCGGCGGCAGGGAGGACAACTCCCTGATCGAATCCGCGTACACCGAGCTGTCCTGCCAGGAGGGCTGCTGCGAGATAGCCAGGGACCGCCAGTGATCAAGACCTGCGGTCGGGGCTGCGGCAGTGGGTTCGACAGTCGGGATAAGGACAGGGGCAATTGAATCGGTCACCCATTAAGCCTAATCGCTGGACTACCATGCCGTGTGCCGCGACGTCACGCAGCAGGTCCGCTGAAGTCACATTGCCGTACGGCCGGTTGGTTCGTCAGGGATCCCCGAGGTCCGCGCATCCTCGGGAGGATCCAAACTTTTGTCCAGCCTGATCCCGGCGTCCGGAGCAGCCTTTTTGTCGGCCTTCCTGTCGCTTCTCGGGCCGGCTTTCTTCCCGACCT